>JAEUNM010000123.1 GCA_016791105.1 Rhodocyclaceae bacterium
ACAACTCCTGCAGGGCGGAGTCGCGCGCGGAGATTTCGCCCCGGCGGTCGGCTTCTACCGCCGCGCGCGCTGCGACGATTGCGGCTTCGGCCTGTTCGGCCGATACAGACCGCCGCGCAAGCGCGGCGGCGATGGTGCCCATTTTCTTCTCCCGTTTTGCGCGGCGCCCATGCGCTGCGTCCATGTGTCCAATGTGCCACACGAAAGACCGGCCGTCAACGTATTTCGCGTGACACACGAAAGTTGCCGATGAACGGTAGGTTCATCCTTTTCGGCGGTCGCTCCAAAGGTGCTTCACGGTGCGCCAATACGCGGCTTGGCGCGCGGGGTCTTTCGCGCCGGCCGCGCACTGCATGCAACGGCCTGACGATGTGTAGTGCCGCGCCTGGCCGTGGGTAGGGCAGGGCGCGACGAAATGCCTTGCGCCAATGGCGCGGGCGGCGTGGCGGGCGGCTGCGTTTTTCATGCTCCTTCTCCGGCTGCGTTCGTCCCGGATATTGTTTCCCGATTGGCAGCGAAAGGTGCGGCTGGCAAGCTTGCCGCGGCCGGATGGACGGAAAAGCGAAACAGCCCATCGCGGCGAGGCGCGGTACTTTTCCCGCATGGCTAAGATCGATGTACGTGACGCGAAGGGAATGGTGCAGCACTGGCTAAATACGCCAGTTTGCGGCTATCTTGGCTCCGACTACGGGCAGGACGCAAAGGCCATGCTGCAGCGCCCGCTTATGGACGGCGTGCCGGATGCGTTCCTGCGCAAGATGCAGGCCGATGTTCCGGTCCTGGGCGTCCTGCCGGCCGGATCCGTAAACCTGTACGCCGTTCCGTCGCCCCCTGATAGATTAGACCTGGTGGTAGAAGTGTTCGGTCAGGCGATCACGGTACCGGAGGTATAGCGTCGTGCTCACGAAGAGCGACTTTCAGAGCGCGATCCGGGATTCGGTCGCGAAATACCCGGCTGTGGCTGCGCTGTATCAGGCCGGCGATCCGCGCATCATGCAACAGTTGGATGCGGTGGCGACCATGCTGGCGATGCTCTCGGCGCAAATTGAGGTGGCCGCATCCGAGCCGTTCCAAAAAACGCGCGACGCAACCGTTCTTGCCGATGCTGCAATGCGCGGCATTGTGCGCAAGGGCAGCCCTGCCCGAGCGCGGGTGCTGGCCAGCAACACGGGCACCGCGGCATTCGCCGTGGAATCCGGACGTTCCGTGCTGGATTCGGCTGGCCGGCTGTGGCGGATCGAAACGGCTGCCAGCGTACCGGCGGGCGGGCAGGCATCGTTTGAAGCAAGCCAAATCCGGACGGCTGTAATCCAGCATACCGTCAGCGGCAGCGCGCCGTTTTACGCCATAGAGATACCGCCCGCAGAGGATGATTCTTACCTGTGCGCGATCGCCGTTGGCGACGGTGACGGCAGTTTCGAATACCGCGATCGCTACGTGAACACCGCGGCCGGCGAGCGGGTGTTCCACGTCGAAGCGGATGATCGCCAGCGGGTATATGTCCGTTTTGGGTTTGACGGCGTGGTGGGGGTGCAACCCAATGACGGTGCGTCAATCACGCTGACCGTGTTTTACACCGCTGGCGCGGAAAGCCCGAGCTACGGTAGCCCGTTTTCATTCGAATACCTGGGTTCGCCGGCGGAATCCGCGATCGAACTGCGCATGGATGCGCTACTCGTTCCTGGGCAAAACCCAATCTCCATGTCGGCGTTACGCGACTTGGCTCGCTACCCGTCCGTATATGACGGTAACGCCGTCTTTCTGGGTGAATTCGATTTTCTGGTACGCCGAACATTCCCGACATTGCAATTCCTTTCGGTGTGGAACGAGTCGGCCGAAGAGCAGGCGCGAGGACCGAATATCGCCAACATGAACACGTTGTTCGTGGCCTGTCTATCAGCCGGCGGCGGCGAGGCTGTGCTTGTCGAAAACGATCCTGGCGCGCCGGTTGCTCCGGCGGTTATTGCAGAGTCCGCTCTGACCGGTACCCAGAGCGCCATAAAAGCCGCCATTTTGGGCGCGGATGATAGTTATCGCGTGCGCTTCTATACCCCAGTCCGTTCAAAGATACGTGTGACGATTGCTGCGCGCGTGTCTACGTCGTACATCGCGTCAGATGTACGCCAGAAAATAAGCGAAGTGTTACTGGCGGAGTTCGGTGAAGGCGCACCCGCCTCGCGCCGCGGGCGCCAGCGCCCGCTTTACCAGCGGGTGTACGCGTTGTTGCGGGCGAAGGTTATGGCGCTGTCTGACGGGGAAGCAGACCTGAAAGTGAGCATCACGGATCCGGAATCGGTATCGGCCCGCCCGGAAATGTGGCGTTACCTGGATCCTGAAACGCTGACTATCAGCGTGGAAACTGCCAATATCGTCACGCCATCCTGGGGCGGATAAGAGCCCATGGATTTTCCGAACGCACAACTTCCGCGGCTGCTTCCGCTTGAGAACAGTTACGCGGAAAACGAGGTCGAAGCAGGCGTCAAAGCGCTCACCATAGACCTGTTCAATACCCTCCTGGCGGCCGACGTATTCGACGCGAATGTACTCGGTGCCGCGCACCTGGGCAGTTTCGATTCCGTGCGTCGCAGCGTCAATGCCGACGGGCTGGTGCTGCTGCAGGGAGATCGCGAAGAATCTGCAACACGGTACCTTTACCGCGCCTGGAAGTCCGGCGACGTACAGGGCCGCGGGCTGCATTTTCTTCGCACCTACCTGCAAATGCTGTTCCCGAATTCGTGCCAAGTGGACCAGCTTTGGCACGACAAGACTTTGCCGTATCCAACCGGCGTCTATTCGTCGAAACCACGTTTTTCGTGGTGGCTGCACTATATCGGTGAGCCAGGCTTGAAGCTTGATGGCTCGTGGGGAGTGGGCCAGCGCATCGAAAATGCCGACGAAAGCCGCGCCGCACGGTCTATCAACACGGACTTGATGTTTCTCACAAGCCGCATTGAAGTCACGCTTGATTTCAGCGTGAATACGCGCTCAATCGCGAGCCTGATGCACATCATCCGGTCTGTCATACCGGCGCGCCTGGTGCCGATATTCCGCTTCTGGCTGCGTGTCGTGTTTTCCGTGAACATCCGGGCCGCGTCGCGGCTCCTTGCGCAGAAAAACGCGAGCATGCGCTACCCGTGGTGCGGGCGCGTGATTGGTGATGCCGATGATGTGCGCTGGAAACTCGGCAAGGATGCCGAGCCGGTAAAACTGCCGCAGCCGTTTGGATCGTTTCGCGTGGGCGAAAAACGCGGCGGCAAGCCTGGCTGGAAGCTGCACGCCTGCCTGATACAGAGCGGTGCGCGGATTACGAGCGCCGCAGAAGCGTCAGTCTATCGGCTGCCGGCGCTGGCAGAGCCGGACCGGCGCGTGAACGGCGCTTGGCGCCTTGGCGGACGTTCGTTGTTCGTGACCGGACACGCCAGATTGGCGAAGTACGTCGAACTGCCTGTGCCGGTTAGCTTGCTGACCACGTTTCACGAAAAATATGAGATGGCCTACCCGGCCACGCCGACGCGCTTGGGTTGCAGGGTACGTTTGGCGGGGTGGCGCAGGCTCGACGGGAGTTGGCGCGTAGGCGGTGTGGTTGCGCCCCGTCTATTCGGATTTGCGCTCGGGCGCGACCGCACGCTTCTGGCCGACGGCGCGCTCAATTTGTCATCGTCGGCATCCGCCTATGTTTTCCCGGAGCGCTTGCTACGGGATGCGCCAACAAAACTGGCTGGAACGGTGCGCAAGCTCGACGGGAGTTGGGCGCTTGGGGCCGAGAATCGAATTGGACACTTTGCGCTGGATGGCCGGCGCCTTCGCGCCGCGCACTTTAAGGCGTATCCCCGTATCGGCAAGTTCCGCCTGGGTCTTGATGGCGCCGACATATCGAATGAGCCAAGCGGCTTTGAGCCGCGAAAACTTCGGCTTGATGGCACGTGGCGTGTCGGCGGGCCGGCAGCGCCCGAGTTTCGGTTCAAGGTGATAAAGGTCTAGTGGTAACCGGAAAAACCCGCGTTGGCGGCCAGATGCTGCCAGCCAGAATGCCTCGGAGAAATTTCTCCATATGGGGGCACAAACATGGCTGAGGCCATTGTTGTCAACGGGTATCGACAAAGGCTCGCTTTGCGCATGGCCGGCGGGGCGCAGATAGCGCCAATCGCTTACATGGCGTTTGGTGACGGTGGGCATAACGCGGATATGTCACCCAAGGCGCCCTCGGCGAGCGCAACAGCGCTCAACCACGAGATTCTTCGCAAGCCGCTTTCCGCCATCACGCAGGAAGACCTGTTTTCCGTGACCGGCACCGGCACCGTCGAGGCCAATGAAGTTGTTGGTGCCGCAGTGTCAGAAGCCGCGCTCTACGACAGCGCCGGAAAACTATGCGGAATAAAGACGTTCGCACCCAAATTCAAAGAGGGTGATGAGCGTTACGAAATTAGCATCAAGCTCAGGTTCTGAAAGGACACGACGTGGCTCTTCCTTATCCAGCAATCGAAAAACTCCCGAACGACGAAGCGTGGGCGGTACCCTCTCTTTGGAACGTGGGCCGGGCGCAGGTGGACGAAAACTTCGGCAATCTCGATAGCCGCCTCAGCGCGCGCGAAGCGGAAATGTCCGGCGCGCGCGATGGACAACCAAGCCTGGCCGTCCGCTTGGAAGACATGGAGGCGAGTATCGCCGCCACCGATGTCGACATGCAAAACGCCGTTGTTGCGACACTGAAATTCGCCGTCGGCCAGGCCGCGCTTGCCAACTACGAGGTGCGGGCGCTGCGGCAACTGGCGCAGCAGGAAGGCGTCGTCACGATCACCAATCGCGGCGTGGTCAAGGGTTGTACCGTGACAAAATCGGTCACGGCCGCCCGCAACTTGAATATCGCCACGGGGGTTTGCTTTGCCAACGGCCGATCCTATTCGGTTGCGGACGGGGCAAACGCCGCGTCAGTGCCCAGCAACATCGGTAGCGGCGCAGCGGTGGTGTACGCCTACCTCTACCAGGATTCCGGCGGCCTGTGGCGCCTTGCCGTCACCACAATTGGCGCCGCGGTGCGGTCCGGCGCGATTACGCTCTACTCGCTGACCATCCCTGCCAATAGCACGGACGCTACCGATCCGAACCTGTCGGCCGTAACGCTGACTGATGTTCGCCGCGTCGAGCCGCAGTTCCCGATGGTTATGGACAGCCCGGCAACTGCCTCCATTGTCCTGAACACACTGTCTTCCAACGATTACCGGGTTGATTTCGATATCGAATCCGCCGTTGGCGCGCCGTGTTACGGGCGTCACATCAAAGTAAATAGCCGAGCGACTAACGGTTTTACCATAACCCTCGTGAGCGCAGCGGACAGCGTGGTTGTCCGCTGGCGAGCCAGCAAACTCAACAACTGAGGATGACATGCGAATCGATCTCAAACAACCCGGCCAGCCCGTTGCCGACTTCTCTGTATCCGGCGCCGTCGTTACCGTCGCCGGCGTGGAAATAGACTGCGCTGCACGCCAACAGGACGTTTCCGTTACCGTCGAGGTGCGCAACAACGCCGGCATCGCAGGCATAGGCGGCGACGGCGCCTATATGGCGCAGATCACGATTCCGGCGCGTACCTATGCCTACCAGCCGGATGCAGGCGACGAATCGTCCGAAGCGCGCGAGGCGAAGCCGCTTGATCCCAACGCCGTAGTCGTCACGCTCTGGGCTGTTGCCTAAGCGCGCGCCGTTACACTCTCACCAGCAGGAGAAAACAACATGCCCTCCATCTTCGTCAAGGACGATTTGCGCGCCTCCGTCGAGGCAGCGACCGGCGGCAAATGCACGGTGCTTTACACCGCCGCCAGCCAGCCGTGCTTTATGAACATCATTCCGAAATTCCTTCTGGAAGACATCGATCCCGGCCTTGGAACCGGCGTGCATCCGGCGTTCATCGTGGGCGGCGTCGAGAAGCCCGAGTTGTTCATCGGCACCCACCAGGGCATCGCCAAGAATGGCGAGTTCCTGAGCCTGCCCGGCGTTGATCCGACGAACAGCCAGAGCTTCGATTATTTCGCCAACCTGGCCCGCGCCAATGGCCCCGGCTGGCACGCCATTTCCAACGTCGAATTCGCCGCCCTGGCGCTCTGGTGCTGGAAAAATGGCTTCATGCCGCGCGGCAACACCAACTACGGCAAGTCCAGCGACTCCGCCTGGGAAACCGGCCGCCGTGTCGATGGCGGCACGCCTGGCGACACCACCGGCACGCCGCGCACCATGACTGGCTCCGGCCCGGTATCTTGGCGGCACGACAATTCCAGTAACGGCATCGCTGACTTGGCCGGCAATGTATGGGAATGGACGCCTGGAGTCCGCCTTGTGGCGGGAGAGGTCCATGTCATACAAAACAACGATTCCGCGCTGGCTGCCACCGATCTTGGGCAAACATCGTCGGCGTGGAAGGCGATCGACGGCGATACGGGCGCGTTGATAGCGCCGACGTTTACGGGAAGTGTCGTCGGCGGTGATTACGTAGCGACTACGCCAAAGTCTGTACGCTTTGCGGGTTCAGGAACCGCCAACTATACGCTGGTTCGCACCAGCGGGTTTTCGTTCGAATTGTTGAGCAATCCCGGCGTTGTACCGGTGGCACCTGCCGCGCTGACAGTGCTGAAGAAGTATGGGTTGTATCCCGTTGCCAGTAGCGGGCTTGGCGGTGACGCCTTGTTTTTTGACGTGACAGGGGAACGTCTCGGACTTCGGGGCGGCCCGTGGAGCCACGCTGCTGGTTTGGCTGGCGTATTCGCGCTAGGCTTGTATTACAGCCGTTCAATGCAAACGCCGATAGTCGGCTCCCGCCCCGCTTTTGTGCTCTGAAGTGCCACGGGCCGGGGAAAGCAACCATTTAATTTGCTTCCCCCGGAACTACTCGCAGCCGACCAATGTTTGCGCCCGTTTCAGCGTCCGAGAACTCCAGCGCGCTAACGCCGTGCACACCGTCGTCGATCCAAATGAACACGCTCTCGTCCATGCGTGTCGCCCCGGCCGGTACGGAAAAAGCGCGCTGAAGCTCGGCCTCCAGTGCCGCGGCTTCGCGCGCCAGGGACAGGAAGCCGGCGAAGTCGGCCAAGCATGCGCCGATCTTGTCGGCCGGCACCTTGGCAAAGTCTGCCACCGTGCGGATTGTGTATTCAGCGGTCATTCCGCTCCCCCCTCCCTGCCGCATCCTCGCAAAGCAACGCCACAAGGTCGTCAACGGTAGCAATCATGCGCACCGATCCGCCGGCCGGCGCCGCCCCCATCGGGCGCGCCCCAAGCGCACATTCAGACCACCACCATTCCAGCCAGTCGCCGATTTGATACGCCGCATCCAGCGCCATAATGTATCCGCCGATAAGCCCCCGTGTCGCCTGGAACAGTTCCGACTCTGGCGCCATTTTTAGCGTCTCGCCCAGTACGCGCTGCACCCGCTCCGCTTCTTCCGCGCGCGCATGGAATTCGCGCACGGCGGTTTCGAGCCCGCTCATTCTCCCTCCGCTCAAGCCTTCCAAAATTCACGCAGGATCGCAACGGGACCGCCTTGCCGCGCCATAAACGATTCGAAAAAACCGAACGATTCGCGCCAATTGATCGGCGTAGCGGTGTCTAATTGGAACGCGCGATTCCGCGCCAATACTAGGCGCTTGAAACGCAATCCAAGATGATTTGCTAGACAATTTGGTGTGCGCATGTTGTTGTTTTTGCGCGCCTTTTGGATGGTGGGCGGTACTGGGATCGAACCAGTGGCTTCCACCGTGTGAAGGTGGCACTCTACCGCTGAGTTAACCGCCCATCCGACAAAGCTTAATTCCTGCCGCGAGGCGCCGGGCTTCGTGACAGGCCGCGCATTTTATCCGCGCTTTGGCTTGCGGTCAAACGCGCCGCCTATATTCCGCGAAATTTTTCGTCCGTGCGGCCGCGCGCATACAATGCGCGATTTTCCGTCAAGGCGCCTGCCATGTTTGCTGCCACTTCCCGTCCCGTGCGTACGCGTTTTGCCCCCAGCCCCACCGGTTATCTGCATATAGGCGGGGCGCGCACGGCGCTGTATTCCTGGGCCTATGCGCGCCACCATGGCGGCACCTTCATACTGCGCATCGAAGATACCGACATCGAAAGATCCACGCCTGAAGCCGTGCGCGCCATATTCGAAGGCATGCACTGGCTGGGCCTGGAACACGACGAAGGTCCGTTTTTTCAGATGCAGCGTATGGAGCGCTACAAGGCGGTCATCGCGGACATGCTGGATCAAGGCACGGCTTATCACTGTTACGCCAGCCCGGCCGAATTGGACGCGATGCGCGAAGCGCAGCGCGCGCGCGGCGAAAAGCCACGTTATGACGGTCGCTGGCGGCCCGAAGCGGGCAAACAACTGCCGTCGCCGCCGGCCGGCGTGGCGCCCGTAGTGCGCTTCAAAAATCCGGCCGCCGGCCTGGTCGCCTGGGACGATCTCGTTAAAGGGCGCATCGCGATCGACAACGCCGAACTCGACGACCTCGTGATCGCGCGCAACGACGGCACCCCGACCTATAACTTCTGCGTATGCGTCGATGACTGGGACATGCGCATTTCGCACGTAATCCGCGGCGATGACCACGTGAATAACACGCCGCGGCAAATCAACATTTTGCGTGCGCTCGGCGCCGAAATTCCGCACTACGCTCATTTGTCCATGATTCTGGGCGACGACGGCCAGAAACTTTCCAAACGCCACGGCGCGGTGAGCGTAACGCAGTATGACGAGGACGGTTATCTGCCGGAAGCGGTCGTGAACTATCTGGCGCGCCTGGGCTGGAGCCATGGCGACGACGAAATATTTTCGCGCCGGCAGTTCGTCGAGTGGTTCGACCTCGACCACATTACGCCTTCGGCGGCGCAGTTCAACACTGACAAATTGCGCTGGCTGAATGCGCACTACCTGAAGCAGAGCGACGATGCGGCTTTGGCGGCGCGTATGGCGGCCCAACTTGCGCGGCGCGGGGTCGATGCGGAAAGCGGCGCCGCGCTCGGCGCCCTGTGCGGGCTCTACAAGGACCGCGTTGCCACACTGAACGAACTGGCCGACGCGATCGAGGCATTTTTTGTCGATGTGCCTATCGCCCCGGCGTTGCGCGACGAGCACCTGGGTGAGGCCGCGCGCGCGGCCCTGGGTGTTCTGCGCGCAAAATTGGCCGACTGCGCCTGGGAGCGTGCCGCGCTCTCCGCCGCGATCAAGGCCACCTGCAAGGAAAGCGGTCTGAAAATGCCTCAAGTGGCCATTCCCTTGCGCGTCGCTTTGCTGGGCCAGCCGCAAAGTCCGTCCATCGATGCCGTGCTCGAAGCGATGGACAGAAGCCGCGTGCTGGCACGCCTGGATCGTGTTCTGTAAGGGAGGGTACTACTCGACTGTTCGCAAATGCCGGCGCTGTAGGCGTGCCGGCGTAGCGCGAAAATCAGACGCAAACGAATTCGATTGCTTCACCTTCCAGCGTGCGCGGCTGTCCCGCTGTGAGCCAGCCGTGGCCGCGCAGGATGACTTCTTCATAGCGCAACAGGAACTCGCTCTCGCCTTCTATCGTGACATAGGTACCGTTGCTGGATCGATCCACCAGCACGAATTTGTCCGCCCGGCGTTCGATATCCGCATGCTTGCGCGAGGCGCGTGGGCTGTTGATGACGAGGTCGCAGGCCGGATCGCGGCCTATCGATATGCGCCGCGTATCGACGCCGAACGCCAGCGTGCGGCCATTCAGGTATAGATGCAACTGGCGCTGGCCGGGCGCATCGGTGAGTGCCGTGTCGCCGACGGCGGTCACTTCCTCTTGCGCCTCGCACAATAGTTCCACCACTTCGATCGGGCGTTGCATGCCTTTGAGCGTGACCGAATGGCCGGCGCGCAACAGCGGCTGCCACGCTTCGCTCAGATGTATGGCGGTGCCGCGCGAGGTGAGGGCCTTGCCCGGCGCAGACAGTTCGGACAGCCGCGCGGCGATATTTACGGTATCGCCGAACACGTCGTTTTCGCTTTCCACCACCGGGCCGTACTGAAACCCGATGTGTATGCCCAAGCCGAGTGACTGGGGCAGATTCTGCATGCGCAAGGCATGATGGATGGCAATCGCCGCGTCGGCGGCGGCATCCGCCGACGAGAACACCACCATGATGCCGTCGCCAGTGGTCTTGACCACCCGGCCGCCGGAATCGCCGGCCGAGTCGCACATCACGTCGAGACAGCGTTTGATGAGCGCGAACGCCACCTCATCGCCCTGACTTTCGTAGAGCGAGGTGCTGTTGGTGATGTCCGCGAACAACACCGTGCATTCCGACGAAACTGCTGCTTGCACCACGGTTTTGCTAAGTTGTTGTGAGAAACTTCACAATTGTAGCGGTATGTGCTTTCAAAAATAAACCGCTCTGTCAATTTCCGGCGGCCGTTTCGGCTCCGCTTCAGAAGAAGCGCTGCGCCGCAATGTCCGGCAATGCCATCCCTGTGGCGCGTGCACGTTCGAGCAATTCCCAATAATAGCGGTAGGAAGCGCGGTCGTGCAGCTTGCCTAAATGGCGTATGGGGCCCCAGGAGGCGTCTTGCGCGGCACATAATATGTCGGCGGCAATTTCGACCTCGCTGCCGTCAGGCCGCATCGCCTCGAGTATGGGGGTTATCTGATTGGGATGGATGCTCCACATTCTCAAGTAGCCAAACTGCTGCCGGGCGCGCCTGGCATCGGCGTAAATGGCCGCGGTGTCGCTCAGTTCGGTGGTGACGTTGTGCGCAGGCACCACACCGTGCGCCAATGCCGCAGCCGAAATTTCGCACTTGGCGCGTACTACCAGCGGATGTTCGAACTGTCCCGGGCTTTGCATGGCGCTGCCGGGAATTGCGCCGTGGTGGGCCGACACGAAATCCATGAGGCCGAAATCTATCGATTCGACGCCCTCGATCGCTGCGATTTGCTGCACTTCAGCCAGCGCGCCGTGGGTTTCGATCAGCACGTGCAAGGGAATCGTAGCAGGCAGTCCGGCCTTTGTTTCCAGTTCGCGCAAACAGGCGAGCTGTACGCGCACGTCAGCCGCCGAGCGCGCCTTGGGTAGCGTAACGAAAGGCAGTCGCTTGCCGGCGCGCGGAATCAGAATTTCCAGATCGGCACGCCAATGCGCGTGCGTCACGTCATGAATGCGCGCGCCGACACGGCCGTAGCGGTTGTCATCGCTCATGATCAGATCCGCGCACATGGCGGCGTGCTCGGCTTCGCGGCCGGCCGGTGCGCCATCTTCGCAGTCGCAGGTGACGTCGAATAAGGCACTGCCTGGCCCGGCCATCGAGGCCTGCAGTGCCAGCGCCTTGCGTATCAGTTTTTCCGAGCCGCAGTAGTGATCGACGACCGGAAGCGCGGGAATCGGGCGCTCGGCCTGGAACAGCACGTCTTTCGGGTGGATGGCGGAGGACATGGACAACGCGCGCAAAGGAAAGGAAACCCATTGTACGCGGCTCCAAGCCTGTCGCGGGGCGGGTGCGACAGGCGAAAAAAATCCCGCCGCAAGCAGCGGCGGGATTTTGCGGTGACCGAACGCGGCGTTTGCCCGCGCAGGGATCAGCCCAGCATGGACGACACGCCGGCTTGCTCTTCCTGCAGTTCGGCCAGCGTGGCATTCATTTTCTGGCGCGAAAAATCATCGATCGGCAGATCTTTGATCATCGTGTATTCGCCGTTGGCGCAGGTGCAGGGGAAGCCATACAGGATGTCTTCCGGAATGCCATACGAGCCGTCGGACGGAATGCCCATGGTGACCCAGGCGCTGCCGGTGCCGAGCGCCCAGTCGCGCATGTGATCGATGGCGGCATTGGCGGCGGAAGCAGCCGAGGAGGCACCGCGCGCTTCGATGATGGCGGCGCCGCGCTTGCCCACCTTCGGAATGAAGGTGTCGCGGTACCACGGCTCGTCATTCACGACTTGCGGGGCAGGCTGGCCGGCGATGGAGCAGAAGCGAATGTCCGGATACATGGTGGGCGAGTGATTGCCCCACACGACCATTTTTTCGATGTCCGACACCAGTTTGCCGGTTTTGGCGGCGAGCTGGGACAGGGCGCGGTTGTGGTCCAGCCGCAACATCGCGGTGAAATTTTTCTTCGGCAGATCAGGCGCCGACTTCATCGCGATATAGGCGTTGGTGTTGGCCGGGTTGCCGACCACCAGGGTTTTCACGCCGCGCGAGGCGGATGCGTTGAGGGCACGGCCCTGCTCGATGAAAATCTTCGCGTTTTCCATCAGCAAGTCCTTGCGCTCCATGCCGGGGCCGCGCGGGCGCGCGCCGACCAGCAGGGCGTAGTCGATGTCCTTGAACGCGACGTTGGGGTCCGCCGTGCCGACCATATCGACGAGGAGCGGGAAGGCGCAATCTTCCAGTTCCATCATGACACCCTTGAGTGCCTGTTGCGCCTTTTCCATCGGAAGTTCAAGCATCTGCAGGATGACGGGCTGGTCGCTGCCGAGCATGGCGCCACTCGCGATACGAAACAGCAGCGCATAACCGATCTGGCCGGCGGCGCCGGTCACAGCCACACGAACGGGGGGTTTAGCCATTCTCATGTCCTCACGGCGGTTGAAAAACGATCATTATGGCAGGCTTGCGCTTACGCGCTACTTACCGTTCGATCAAAAAAGTTCTGCCGGTGCCAGGGCCGGGGGCACCCAAGTATTTGGCGCGCAGTGGCTGAAAAGCGCCGGTCTTATAATAGACATAAAACACATGATATCCTACAAGATGTGGACCAATTCACGCTTTTGTGGTGAAATGGAACAATGGCGCATGAGTCCCCCACGTTCAGTCCACTTTACCGGCAGATCAAAGACCTCATCATTCAGGGGCTGCAATCGGGCGAGTGGCGGCCAGGTGAGGCCATCCCCAGCGAAGTGGAGCTGGCGCACCGCTTCAACGTCAGCCAGGGTACCGTGCGCAAGGCCATCGACGAACTGGCCGCGGAACACCTGCTGGTCCGCAAACAAGGCAAAGGAACTTTCGTCTCCAGTCATGCCGATCCACGCGCATTTTTCCGATTTCTCCGCCTCGTCCGCCAGGATGGGCAGATCGAGCCGGCACAAAGCGTGCCGCTCGAATGCCTGCGTGCGCGGGCCGGCGTCGAAGCCGCGCGGGTGCTCGAAATCCAGCCTGGCGACGCCATCGTCGTCATGCGCCGCGTACTGCGCTTCGGCGGCAAGACGCTAGTGGTGGACGAAATCTATCTGCCGGGCGATCTGTTCGGCAGCATGACCCTCGAGGTGCTGCAGACCTATCAGGGTTCGCTGTACAGCTTGTTCGAATCACGCTTCGGCGTGCGTATCATCCGTGCAACAGAAAAGATACGAGCCGTTGCGGCGGATCGCAGCTCCGGCGATATTCTCGCGGTTCCCGAGGGCACGCCGCTCCTTTCCGTGGAACGAGTCACTTACACCTACCAGGATCGCCCGGTCGAGTGGCGGCGAGGTCTTTACTGCACCAACGAATATTTCTATTTGAACGAATTGACCTGACTTACGCGCCCGCGCAGTCAGTGTGTGGTAAGCAAGTGTGGAGTAAAGTCTTGAATTGGTGTTTTTCCGCTGCGTTGCAGCAAAACGAGAAAATAGGGGAATGCAATGTCTGAAGTCGCGTTGAAGAAGCGCCGGCCCAAACACCTGCAACTGACGGAAATTCGACTGCCCTTACCCGGCTTCGTTTCCATCCTGCACCGGATCAGCGGCGCCGGCTTATTTCTGATGTTGCCGTTTCTGCTGTATCTATTCACTTCGAGCCTGTGGTCTGAAGAATCGTTCGCGCAGTACAAGGCGGTCGTCAGCAATCCGTTCAGCAAGCTCATCCTGTTCGGCCTCCTGTGGGCTTATCTGCACCATTTCTGTGCCGGCATCCGCTTCCTGCTGCTCGACGTGCACGTCGGGCTGGACCTGCCCAGCGCCCGCAAGAGCGCCGGTGCGGTGCTGGTCGTAAGCCTTCTGCTTACCGTACTGATCGGGGTGAAACTATGGTAGATCGTATCGTCGTCGGCGCCCATTACGGCCTTAAAGATTGGCTTGGGCAGCGCATCACAGCCTGTGTGATGGCGCTCTATACGGTGCTGTTCGCTGTGCAGGCGCTGGGCCTGCCGGAAATGAATTACGCCAACTGGCGCGCCATGTTCGCGGGCGGATTCATGCGCTTTGCGACCTTCCTGTTTTTTGCCTGCCTGTTCTATCACGTCTGGGTCGGCATACGCGATATCTACATGGACTATGTCAAGCCCGCCGGTATCCGCCTGGCACTGCACGCGGTTACCGCTCTGCTGCTCATCGGCTACCTCGGCTGGGCCGCGCAAGCACTCTGGAGACTGTAAGTGAGCATACCCATTCGCAAATTTGACGCGGTCATCGTGGGCGCCGGCGGCGCCGGACTGCGCGCAGCGATTCAGTCGTCCGAAGCCGGCCTGAAGACCGCCGTGCTGTCGAAAGTATTCCCGACCCGCTCGCACACCGTTGCGGCGCAGGGCGGGGTGGCTGCCTCGCTCGGCAATTCCGAGGAAGACCACTGGCACTGGCACATGTACGACACCGTCAAGGGGTCGGACTGGCTGGGCGACCAGGATGCCATCGAATTCATGTGCCGCAAGGCCAACGAGTGCGTGATCGAACTCGAACACTATGGCATGCCGTTCGACCGGCTGGATAACGGCCGCATCTATCAGCGTCCGTTCGGCGGGCATATGTCGAATTTCGGCGAAAAGCCGGTGCGCCGTTCCTGTGCCGCGGCTGACCGTACCGGTCACGCCATGCTGCACGCGATGTACCAGCGCAACGTCAAGGTGAACACGCAATTTTTCGTCGAGTGGATGGCGCTCGATATCGTGCGTGATGCCGAAGGCGCCGTGGTGGGGGTTACCGCCATCGAAATGGAATCGGGTGAAATCGTCCTGTTCCACGCCAAGGCGGTGCTGTTCGCCACCGGCGGCGCGGGCCGCATTTTCTATTCCTCGACCAACGCCTTCATCAACACCGGCGACGGCCCGGGCATGGCGGCGCGTGCCGGCATTCCGCTCGAGGACATGGAATTCTGGCAATTCCACCCGACCGGCGTGGCCGGTGCCGGCGTGCTGATTACCGAAGGCGTGCGCGGCGAGGGCGGTATCCTGCGCAACGATGCCGGCGAGCGTTTCATGGAACGCTATGCCCCCAACGCCAAAGATCTCGCTTCGCGCGACGTGGTTTCGCGCGCCATGGTGACGGAAATCAACGAAGGCCGCGGCTGCGGGCCGAACAAGGATTTCGTGCTGCTGGACATCACGCACCTGCCGCCCGAAACCATCCTGAAGCGCCTGCCCGGCATTCGCGAAATTTCCATCCAGTTCGCCGGGATCGACCCGATCAAGGAACCGATACCCGTGGTGCCGACCTGCCACTATCAGATGGGTGGCATTCCCACCAACTATCTGGGTGAGGTCGTCGTCCCGCAAGGCGATAACGTCGGCGTGCCGGTGAGCGGCTTTTACGCGGCGGGTGAATGTGCCTGTGCATCCGTACATGGCGCCAACCGGCTGGGTACCAATTCGCTGCTCGACCTTCTGGTGTTCGGCAAGTCGGCCGGCACCACCATGGTCGAATTCATCAAGAACCATCCGGCTGCGCATCGCCCGCTGCCGGCCGATGCGGGCGACTATTCGCTCGCGCGTGTCGACCGTCTCAACAATCAGAAAGACGGTGCCGACGTGCATGCTACCCGGCTGGCCATGCAGCGCACCATGCAGAACCATTGCGGCGTGTTCCGCTTCAAGGATTTGCTGGCGCAGGGCGTGTCCAAAATCATGGATGTTGCGGCCGATGTCGCGCGCACCGAAATCAAGGACAAGTCGCAGGTGTTCAACACCGCGCGCCTGGAAGCGCTGGAGCTTGAAAACCTTATCGAAGTGGCCAAGGCGACCATCGTGTCCGCCAACGCGCGTACCGAATCGCGTGGCGCCCACGTGCGCGACGACGCGCCCGACACGGCGGAACGTCCGGATGGCCGCGACGACAAGAACTGGCTCAAGCACACTTTGTGGCATCGCGACGGCAACCGCCTCGAATACAAGCCGGTCATTCTCAAACCCCTGAGCGTGGACACCATCGCGCTCAAGAAGCGCGCTTACTGAGGAGCGAAGGATGTCTTCCCGCACAGTCGAATTCAGCATCTATCGCTACAACCCGGACAAGGACGACAAGCCGTACATGCAGACACTGTCGGTCGAACTCGATTCGACTGACCGCAAGTTGCTCGACGCGCTGGTCAAGCTCAAGGCGAAGGACGACACGCTGTCCTTCCGCCGCTCCTGCCGCGAAGGGGTGTGCGGTTCCGATGCCATGAACATCAACGGCAAGAACGGCCTGGCCTGTCTCACCGACATGGAGAAGCTGGAGTCGCCGGTCGTGTTGCGTCCGCTGCCGGGGCTGCCGGTCGTGCGCGACCTCATCGTCGATATGACGCAGTTCTTCAAGCAATACCACTCGATCAAGCCGTATCTGATCAACAACGAGCCGCCGCCCGAGCGCGAACGCCTGCAGTCGCCGGAAGAGCGCGACGAACTTAACGGACTCTATGAGTGCATACTGTGTGCCTGCTGTTCGACCTCCTGCCCGTCGTTCTGGTGGAACCCGGACAAATTCGTCGGACCGGCCGGCCTGTTGGCGGCTTACCGCTTTATCGCCGATACGCGCGACCAGGCGACCAGCGAGCGCCTCGATAACCTCGAGGATCCGTACCGCCTGTTCCGTTGCCACACGATCATGAATTGCGTAGACGTTTGTCCGAAGAGCCTCAACCCGACCCGGGCCATAGGCAAAATCAAGGACATGATGGTCCGTCGCGCAATCTAACCAATACAAAGACCATCAAAGTGCAGGCCGAGGCGGATGCGTTGTTGAAAGGGCGGTTGCGCTGGCGCAGCCGCCGTGGCTTGCTGGAACTCGATATCGCGTTCCAGCGTTTCATCGAGCGCGATTTCGACGCGCTTGCGCCGGCCGAGTTGGAGGCGCTCTCCCGACTGCTCGATTACGACGACCCCGAATTGTGGGCCATCGTGAGCGGCAGGGAGGAGTGCGAAGAGGAAGACTTACTGGGGTTGGTCGAGTTGCTGCGCAAGGTTTAACCAACGCGGGCTCGCCCGGCAGACTGTTTTAAACGAGAGCACAGAGGAACACGCATGACGACTCAACGCACCGCGACGCTCAGCGTCGAAGGCAAGACCGCAGAGCTCCCCGTAGTGTCCGGCACCGTCGGGCCTGACGTGATCGACATCCGCAGCCTGTACGCAAAAACGGGCATGTTCACCTTCGACCCCGGTTTCATGTCGACGGCGGCGTGCAAGTCGGCGATCACCTATATCGACGGCGACAAGGGTGAGTTGCTCTATCGCGGCTATCCGATCGAACAACTGGCCGTGAATTGCGACTTCCTCGAAGTTGCCTACCTGATCAAGAACGGCGAACTGCCGAACAAGACCGAGTACGACGAATTCACGACCCGCGTCAAGCGCCACACCATGGTGCACGAACAGTTGTCGCGTTTCTTCCAGGGCTTCCGCCGCGACGCGCACCCGATGGCGGTGCTGGTCGGTGTGGTGGGCGCGCTGTCGGCCTTCTATCACGACTCGCTGGACATCAATAACCCCGAGCACCGCATGATTTCGGGCATCCGCCTGATCGCCAAGCTGCCGACCATCGTCGCCATGACGTACAAGTATGGCATCGGCCAGCCCTTCATGTATCCGCGCAACGACCTCTCCTACACCGCCAACTTCATGTACATGATGTTCGGCACGCCGTGCGAGAAGTACGAGCCGAACCCGGTGCTGGTGCGCGCGCTCGACCGCATCCTCATTCTGCACGCCGACCACGAACAAAACGCCTCCACCTCCACGGTGCGCCTGGCCGGTTCGTCCGGTGCCAACCCCTTCGCCTGCATTTCCTCCGGCATCGCCTGCCTGTGGGGGCCGGCGCACGGCGGCGCCAACGAAGCTTGCCTCAACATGCTGGAGCAGATTGGCGACGTGTCGCACGTCAATGAGTACATCAAGCGTGCCAAGGACAAGAACGACAGCTTCAAGCTGATGGGTTTTGGCCACCGCGTCTATAAGAATTTCGACCCGCGCGCCAAACTGATGCAGCAAACCTGCCAGGAAGTGCTGGGCGAACTGGGCCTGGAAAACGACCGTCTGTTCAAGCTCGCCATCGCGCTCGAAAAGATCGCGCTGGAAGACGACTATTTCGTCAGCAAGAAGCTGTACCCGAACGTCGACTTCTATTCCGGCATCGTGCAGCGCGCGCTCGGCATCCCGACGCAACTATTCACCGGCATCTTCGCCCTGGCCCGCACCGTCGGCTGGATGGCGCAGTGGACCGAAATGATTGCCGATCCCGAGCAGAAGATCGGCCGTCCGCGTCAATTGTTCACGGGCGCTCAAACCCGTGACGTGGTGCCGCTCGGACAACGCTAAGCAACACGAATAGTCGTAGATAAGCGGCGGCCTGCGGGCCGCCGCAGTCCATCCCGCCGGCAGCAAAATGCCCGGCGCTGGGCGATATCGACCACAGGAGGTGAGACAGACCATGAAGCAATTGCTGAGCAATTCGTATTTGTTTGGCTCCAACGTACCTTATGTTGAAGAGCTATACGAATCCTACCTCGCGAATCCGGCGTCGGTTTCCGAGGCATGGCGCGAGTATTTCGATAGCATGCAGAACCTGCCGGGGGGGCAGGACGTCGCGCATGCGCCGATCATCGCGTCGTTCGCCGAGCTGGCCAAACGCCCGGCGGCGGCCCGCACCGCGCAACCCAGCGGTGCCGACAAGCGCCAGGTGCTGGTGCTGCAGATGATCAATGCCTATCGTTTCCTGGGCACACGCTGGGCACAACTGGACCCGCTCAAGCGCACGGAGCGTCCGGCCATTCCGGAACTGGAGCCGGCTTTTTACGGCTTTACCGAAGCCGATCTGGGCGACAGTTTCTCGACCGGTTCTTTCCAGTTCGGCAAGGATCAAGCCACGCTGCGCGAAATCATCGAGGCGCTGCGCCAAACCTATTGCAGCTCGGTCGGCGCCGAGTACATGTATATATCCGACATCCAGCAGAAGCGCTGGCTGCAGGCGCGCCTGGAGCCGACGCGCAGTCAGGCAGGTCTGTCTGTCGATCAGAAGAAGCGTCTGCTCGAGCGCGTTACCGCGGCCGAGACGCTGGAGCGCTATCTGCACACCCGCTATGTCGGCCAGAAGCGCTTTTCACTCGAAGGCGGCGAGTCCACCATTGCCGCGATGGACGAAGTGGTGCGTGTAGCGGGCAGCCTTGGCGTGCATGAAATCGTGATCGGCATGGCCCACCGTGGTCGCCTTAACGTACTGGTCAATACCATCGGCAAGGCGCCGAAAATGCTGTTCGAGGAATTCGAAGGCAAGCACGCCGCCGATCTGAGCGCCGGTGACGTGAAATACCACATGGGTTTCTCGTCCGACGTCAATACCCCCGGAGGCCCGGTACACCTCACGCTGGCGTTCAACCCCTCGCACCTGGAAATCGTCAATCCGGTCGTGGTGGGTTCGGTTTATGCCCGCCAGCGCCGTCGTGCCGACAAAACGGGCGGACAGGTTCTGGCTGTGCTGGTGCACGGCGATGCCGCCGTGGCCGGTCAGGGCGTAAACCAGGAAATGCTGAATTTCTCGCAGACGCGCGGCTATGGCACGGGCGGTACGGTGCACATCGTGGTGAATAACCAGATCGGCTTCACGACTTCCGATCCGCGCGACTATCGCTCCTCGCTCTATTGCACCGACATTTTCAAGATGATCGAGGCGCCGATTTTCCACGTCAATGGCGACGACCCCGAAGCGGTTGCTTTCGTCACCAAACTGGCCGTCGAATACCGCCAGGAATTCAAGCGCGACGTGGTGGTGGACCTGATCTGCTTCCGCAAGCTCGGCCACAACGAGCAGGACGAGCCCATGGTTACCCAGCCGCTCATGTACAAGCGCATCCAGGCCCATCCCGGCACGCGCAAGGTGTACGCGGACAAGCTGGTGGCGCAAGGCGTGATCGGCGCGGAAGTGCCGGATCAGATGATCAAGGACTATCGCGCTGCATTGGACCAGGGCCGGCTGGTGGAAAACCCCGTGCTGTCCGACCATCAGCGCAAATTCGCGATCGACTGGACGCCCTTCCTGAACCAGAAGTACACGGACGACTGCGACACCAAGGTGAGCGTCACCGAGCTGAAAAAGCTTGGCGCCAAGCTTGCGACCGTCCCGGAAGGCTTCACGCTGCATTCGCGCGTGCAGAAAATTGTCGATGACCGCCGCGCCATGGCCGAAGGCAAGGCGCCGCTGGATTGGGGCATGGCCGAAAATCTCGCCTATGCCACGCTGGTGTCGGAAGGTTTCGGCGTGCGCGTGTCGGGCGAAGATTGCGGCCGCGGCACCTTCTTCCACCGCCACGCCGTGTGGCACGACCAGAAGCGCGAGCGCTGGGATTCCGGCAACTACATCCCGCTGCAGCACCTGAGCGAAGGCCAGGCGCCTTTCGTCGTGATCGACTCCGTGCTGTCCGAAGAGGCCGTGCTGGCGTTCGAATATGGCTACTGCACGGCCGAGCCGAATGAACTGGTGATCTGGGAAGCCCAGTTCGGCGATTTCGCCAATGGCGCCCAGGTGGTGTTCGACCAGTTCATCGCCTCCGGTGAAGCCAAGTGGGGCCGTGCTTGCGGTCTGGTGTGCATGCTCCCGCATGGCTACGAAGGCCAGGGTCCGGAACACTCTTCCGCCCGCCTCGAGCGCTACATGCAATTGTGTGCCGACCACAACTGGCAGGTCAGCGTGCCCTCGACGCCGGCGCAGATTTACCACCTGCTGCGGCGCCAGATGAAGCGCAAATTCCGCAAGCCGCTCATCATCATCACGCCCAAGTCGCTGCTGCGTCACAAGGATGCGATTTCCAGCCTGGACGAACTGGCTAAAGGCAAATTCCAGACCGTCATCGGCGAAAAGGACAATCTCGATCCCGCCGGCGTTAAGCGTGTCGTGGTGTGTGCCGGCAAGGTGTATTACGAATTGCTGGCGGTGCGGCGCGAGCACAAGATTACCGATGTGGCCCTGCTCCGTCTGGAACAGCTCTATCCGTTCCCGGACAAGGCATTCGCGGCCGAACTGAAAAAGTTCCCGAACGCCACCGAGGTGATCTGGACGCAGGAAGAACCGCTCAATCAGGGCGCCTGGTATTCGTCGCGGCATCATTTCGTTGCCCACACGGGCGACAAACTAAACCTGGATGTGGTTGCGCGGCCGGCTTCGGCTTCGCCGGCGGTGGGTTATTACGCCAAACACAATGTGCAACAAAAGGCAGTGGTCGAGAGCGCCCTCGGCATCTCGAAATCCTGACAGATAACAATGGGGATGGATCATGGCAATCATTGAAGTCAAAGTACCGCAGTTGTCCGAGTCGGTCGCCGAGGCGGCGCTCGTTTCCTGGCACAAGAAGGAAGGTGATGCCGTCGCACGCGACGAAAACCTCATCGACATCGAAACCGACAAGGTGGTGCTGGAAACCCCGGCCCCTGACGCGGGTGTGCTGGTCAAAATCATCAAGGCCAATGGCAGCAGTGTCACCAGCGGCGAACTGATCGCGCAGATCGACACCGAAGCCAAGGCTGGCGCCGCCGCGCCGGCCGCCGCTGCCCCGGCGCCGGCCGCTGCGCCTGCCCCGGCCGCGGCAGCACCCGCTGCCAGCGCCGCCGGCGTGGCCATGCCCGCGGCCAAGAAAATCCTGGAAGAAAAAGGCGTTGCTGCCGCCGACGTGGCCGGTACCGGCCGCGGTGGCCGTGTCACCAAGGAAGACGCCATGGGCGCCGCCGCGCCGGCCAAAGCCGCGCCAGCGCCTGCCCCGGCTCCGGCCGTGGCCCTGCCGGTCGACCTGTCCGGCCGCGCCGAACAGCGCGTGCCCATGTCGCGCCTGCGCGCCCGCGTTGCGCAGCGCCTGCTGCAGTCCCAATCCGAGAACGCCATCCTGACCACGTTCAACGAGGTCAACATGGCGCCGGTCATGAACCTGCGCAAAATGTACGCCGACAAGTTCGAAAAGGAACACGGCACGCGCCTGGGCTTCATGGGCTTTTTCGTCAAGGCCGCCGTGGCCGCGCTGAAAAAATTCCCGGTGCTGAACGCCTCGGTCGATGGCAGCGATATCGTGTATCACGGCTACTTCGACATCGGCATTGCCGTAGGTTCGCCGCGCGGCCTGGTGGTGCCCATCCTGCGTGACGCCGATCAGATGTCGATTGCCGACGTCGAAAAGGCCATCGCCGATTTCGGCAAGCGCGCCAAGGACGGCAAGATCACCATCGAAGAACTGACCGGTGGCACCTTCTCCATCTCCAACGGCGGCGTATTCGGCTCCATGCTGTCCACGCCCATCATCAACCCGCCGCAGTCGGCCATCCTGGGCATCCATGCCACCAAGGACCGCGCGGTCGTGGAAAACGGCCAGATCGTGATCCGCCCGATCAACTATCTCGCCATGTCCTACGACCACCGCATCATCGACGGCCGCGAAGCCGTGCTGGGCCTCGTCACGATGAAAGAGGCGCTCGAAGATCCGGCGCGCCTGCTGCTGGGCGTCTAAGCCGCTGCACCGGCCCGGGCTGTCAGCAGTCCGGGCTGCGTACAAAACCAGAAGGAACACACATGGCCAAACAATTCGACGTAGTGGTGATCGGCGGCGGTCCTGCCGGTTACGTCGCCGCCATACGCGCGGCGCAACTGGGCTTTTCCAGCGCCTGCGCGGAATCCGCCCCCTATGCCGATCCCAAGGGCGACGTGCGCCTGGGCGGTACCTGCCTCAACGTGGGCTGCATCCCCTCCAAGGCGCTGCTGCAGTCGTCGGAAAATTACGACCAGATCAACCACGGCTTCCTGATGCACGGCATCAAGGCCGAGGGCGTGAGCGTGGACATTGCGACCATGCAGAAGCGCAAGGAAAACATCGTCAACCAGCTCACCGGCGGCATCAAGGGCCTGTTCAAAAAGAACAAGGTTACCCTGCTGCCCGGCCACGCGCGCTTTGCCGGCCGCGAAGGCGATCTGTGGGCGCTGGACGTGAAGCTCACCAAAGAAGGCACGGACGAGCGCGTACTTGCCAAGCACGTAATCGTCGCCACCGGTTCCCGCGCGCGCCACCTGCCCAACATACCGGTCGACAACGTCGATATATGCGACAACGTCGGCGCGCTCGATTATTCCGCCGTGCCCGGCCGCCTGGGCATTATCGGTGCCGGCGTGATCGGCCTGGAACTGGGCAGCGTATGGAAGCGCCTCGGCTCCCAGGTCACCATCCTCGAAGCGCTGCCGGACTTCCTGGCCGCTGCCGACCAGGGTGTGGCCAAAGAAGCCTGGAAGGTATTCACGCAAAAACAAGGCCTGGACATCAAGCTGGGCGTGGCGATCAAAAGCGTCACCAAGACCGATGCCGGCATTGCCATCAGCTACGAATTGGGCGACCAGGCCGCCACGCTGGAATGCGACAAACTGATCGTATCCATCGGTCGCGTGCCCAATACCGACGGCCTCAATGCCGCCGCGGTAGGTTTGGCGGTAACGGATCGCGGCATCATTGAAGTCGACGGCCATTGCCGCACCAACCTGCCCAACGTATGGGCCGTGGGCGACGTCGTGCGCGGCCCCATGCTGGCGCACAAGGGCATGGAAGAAGGCGTCATGGTTGCCGAAACCATCGCCGGCCAGGCCGGTCACGTCAATTACGACTGCATCCCCTGGGTCATGTACACCCACCCGGAAATCGCCTGGGTCGGCAAGACCGAGCAACAGCTCAAGGCGGAAGGCATCGCCTACCGCGCCGGCCAGATTCCCTTCCTGGCCAATGGCCGTGCGATGGGACAAGGCGACACCACCGGCTTCATCAAGATGCTGGCCTGTGCTACCACCGATCGCATCCTGGGCGTACATGCCATAGGTACCAACGCATCGGAACTGATATCCGAAGCCGTCGTGGCGATGGAATTTTCCGCCAGTTCGGAAGACTTGGCGCGTATTTGCCACGCCCACCCGACCCTGTCGGAAGTCATGCACGAAGCCGCTCTGGCGGTGGACAAGCGGCCGCTGCACTTCTAAGCGGCAGCGCAGCCCCGGGGCGGACGGATTTTCGTTCCCGGCTGAAAAAATCGCGGCCTTACTGTTTGGCACCAGCCCGGCAGTAAGGCCGCGATTCTTTTTTGTCGTGTGACGAGTGACTATATGGCGTGACATTGGGGTTGTAGGTTGGGATGACGAAGGAACCCCAACATAGCCCCGCATTAAAAGCGAAACTGTATTCAGGGCGCGCAAGGTTGGCGTTCGCATCGCTCACTCCAACCCACACGGCTACTGGGCACTTTGACCGAGCACGTGAGCAGCGGCCGCGTCGCGCCGTAACAAATCGCGGCGGCCATAAGAATAATTAAGATGCTCGGTCGATGCAGTGGTTTTGTGGTGCCGATGCTCGGTCTATTTTGGGTTGGTAAGATGCGCTTCTGTGTCCCCGGCAGTGCATCAAATCGCGAATGGCATGCGGCAAGCGACGCCGGAATTGTGCCGCTTGCGCGGGTTTGCAAGCGTCCATACGGCGGATTGCGCTTTCGGCTTATCCGCTCCCCAGGTGGCGATGCGTCTGGCCCGTGAATCTTTTTGGGACGGGAATGTGCCCGCTATAGCAGCATTTTCGCGCCCAGCCCGACGGCGGCGCAGCTTGCGATGACCGGGATTACGCCAGCCTTGTAGCGGAACAGCGCGATCAAGGCCGCGGCGGCAATTGCTGCGGACAGGGCGTCGAAGCCGCCTTGATAGCCACGCGGCCACAGCACGTGATAGCCGAAAAATAGCGCCAGACTAAGTACCACGCCGACTACCGCGGCGGTGATCGCGGTAAGTGGCGCGGTGAATTTGATGTCGTTGTGGGTCGATTCGACGAGTGGGCCGCCGGCCAGGATGAAAATGAAAGAAGGCAGGAAGGTGAACCAGGTGACCAGGCAGGCGGCGGCTGCGCCGGCGGCGAACAGGTGCTCAGGGCCAAATAAGGCTTTTCCATAGCCGCCTACGAAACCGACGAAAGCCACCACCATGATGAGCGGTCCCGGTGTGGTTTCACCCAGTGCCAGGCCGTCTATCATTTGCACCGGTGTGAGCCAGCCGTAATGGCCCACGGCACCCTGAAAAACATAGGGCAGCACGGCATAGGCACCGCCGAAGGTGAGCAGCGCGGCTTTGGTGAAAAACCAGCCCATTTGCGCAAACGTGTGCTGCCAGCCATAGGCAGCCGTGATCGCCGCCATCGGAAACAGCCACAGCAGCGCGCCTGCCAGCACGATGAGCGCCAGACGCGGCCACGTGAAGCGCGCATGTTCCGGCGGTGGCGTGTCGTCGTCGATCAGGGCGGGGCCTGCGGCATGAGCGGCTTTACCGTGCCCGCCGCCGGATTTGAAATGCTGCGGCGCGTAACGTCCGCCCAGGTAACCGGCCAACGCGGCGAGCGCAACGATGGCAGGGAAGGGCGCATCGAGCGCCGCAATGGCGACGAACGAAGCGGCCGCTATCGTCCACAGCACGCCGTTTTTTAGCGCCCGTGTGCCTATGCGGTGTGCAGCCTGCACCACGATGGCCGTGACGGCAGGTTTGATGCCGAAAAACAGGCCGGACACCAGGGGCGCTTCCCCATAGGCGGTGTAGATCCACGACAGGACGATCAGAATGACCAGCGAGGGCAGCACGAACAGGCCGCCCGCCACCACCCCGCCCAGGCGCCGGTGCATGAGCCAGCCTATGTAGGTGGCAAGCTGCTGCGCTTCCGGACCCGGCAGCACCATGCAGTAGTTGAGTGCGTGCAAAAAGCGCCGCTCGGATATCCAGCGCCGCTTCTCGACAAGTTCCTGGTGCATGATGGCAATCTGGCCTGCCGGGCCGCCGAAACTGATAAAACCCAGTTTGAGCCAGAAGCCAAACGCTTCGCGCATGCTCACGGCGCAGCCGGCGTGACTCATGTTTCACCTGTCCGGATTGGGTTGCGCAAGCATACACGCAGGGCAGAGAGTGTCGTGCGGCGGGCCTGCCGCCGCTCACCCGGTCGAAGCATTTCGGTTCGGCCGCGCTGCGCTTGCATGCGGACATCCGGGCCGCGCAATGCGCGCCGCTTTGGCGCCATGTTTGCCGGCTTCGCTTTGCCCAACGCGCAGGGATCGCACGCGGGCGAGTTGGGCTTCCCCGGCGTGCCGACGCGCTACCAGCCAATGCAGCGCCAGCCCGGTAAAGTTTGCCGCCACGAGGCCGTTGAAGCGCCACATCCTCGCTGCATAGGGGCGGCTGGTCATGGCAAGAAGCGGCATTACGCAAGACGAGGCGGCAGGACAACTGCGCCGCCTGGTGCAAATCAATGAGCAAATCAAGGCGGTGGTGTCCACCGCATTCAAAATCAATTTGATGGCATTGAACGCTATTTTCCTGTCCAAGCGGGCCGGTCAGGCGGCGCTGGGGTTTGGCGTGCTATCCAACGAATTGCGCCAGTTCGCGGTGGAACTGACGGAAAAAATGGCGGAGTTGCGTTCCCTCGTGGCGGGCTCGCTGCGCGGCGTTACCGATCTGCTCAAGCATGCGCGCAACCGCGCCATCATGGAACGGGTGGATAGCGAGGCGGCGGCCGCGCGCGCGTCCATACAGGCTTTGCTGGTGCGCCAGCGGGTTACTCTGGACCGGCAGGAAAGCGAAATGGACGTGCTGCACCGGCGCCTGGGCCTGTTGCTGGATGAAATCGGACAACTGGTGGAACTGGGCGGCGTGCTCGCGCGTTCGGCCAAAATCGAAGCCGCTTACGGCGGCAGTTTTGCCGCTGCGCTGATGCAGGTATCGACGGATTTCGACCAGATCATAGGCGTGATACGCAGTTCGCTGGACGCGCTCGAAAAATCAGAATCGCAGGAGGTGTACGCATGAAAGTCGCCAAAACCATTTATCAACAGGGGGCGCGGCGCTGGATTGCCATCGTGCGTGATCCGGAACGGCCGAATTACCTCATCGACACCAACGAATACGTGGTGGTGGACGGCGGCCACGCACTGCTGTGCGATCCGGGTGGCCTGGAGGTATTTCCGGCGGTGTTCGGTGCCATCAGCAGCGAGGTGGATCCATCCCGCATCGAAGCCATTTTTTCCTCCCACCAGGATCCGGACGTCATTTCTTCGCTGGCGCTGTGGCTCGAATTCAACCCGCGCATGAAGTGCTATGTGAGCTGGCTGTGGGGGGGCTTCATCCCGCACTTCGGCGGCACTGCTTCCACATTCGTGACCATGCCGGATGGCGGCATGGAAGTGCCGGTAGGCGGCTCGCGCCTGATTGCGGTGCCGGCGCATTACCTGCATTCCTCGGGCAATTTCCACCTGTACGACGCCAACGCGAAAATCCTGTTCAGTGGCGACGTGGGCGCGGCCTTGCTGCCGCCCGGGACGGACGGTCTGTTCGTCGAAAATTTCGACCAGCACATCAAATTCGCGGAAGCTTTCCACCGCCGCTGGATGGGCTCGGAAAAAGCCAAGCGTGATTGGTGCGAGCGTGTTTCCAAACTGGAAATCGACATGCTGTGCCCGCAGCACGGCGCAATCTATCGCGGCGAGGACGTCGCACGCTTCATCAACTGGTTCGACGAACTGGAAATCGGCTGTCTGAAAATCGACTGAGCGGAGCGCCCTGGGCGCTTGTCTCGGGCGCAGCAGTCTGCTGCCGCGCTGCAGGCGCGCGCGGTCGGGTACCCCCGGCGCGTGCAGTTCTTTCCCTGCATCAAGGACAGGCCGAACCCACGCGATAAAATATCGAATCGGGCCAGGGCGCCCGAACGCTGGCCGCCCCGCGCGGCCGGCAAGGCTTGTGGCGCCATCATTGCGCGCATTCCCGTCGCAATAGGGGGCGCGGCTCCTGTGGCCGGATGCCCGCAATTCAACCCAACTCAATCGGATAGAGGCATGAGCTATGCCTTGCTCAAGGCCGTGCATGTGACTTGTGTCGCCTTGAGCGGAACGGGGTTTTTTCTGCGCGGGCTGCTCATGTTGTCCGGATCGCCCTGGCTTGCTGCACGTCCCGTCAAAATTCTGCCCCATGTGGTCGATAGCGTGCTGCTTGCAAGTGCCGCGGGGCTCGCGCTCACTCTGCACCAGTACCCCTTCGTGCATGCCTGGCTCACGGCAAAAGTGCTGGGCCTGCTGGCGTACATCCTGCTCGGCATGCTGGCGCTGCGCCCTTCCGCAAGAAGCATCAGGTTGCGTGGCGCGGCGTGGTTGTCCGCCTTGCTGGTATTCGCTTATATCGTGTCCGTAGCCCTTTCGAGGGATGTGCGCGGAGCAATGATCTGGTTATAATTCATAGCCTTGGGTATGAGCGTGCGGAAGTCCGTGCATGCCGCGCGAGGTGCCGGAACATCTGGCCGAACCGTAAATCTGCTCACAATTCTGTTCGCGTGCGTCGTGTCATGGCGCGCACCGTCACGAATACCTTATGCTCACGTATTCGGCTGGGGCCGCAATGCCCTGGCTCGCCGGCTGCACAGTGGCTGGTCACTCAATAAACAGAAGGTGGGAGACAGGACGCAAATGGTGCCAAGCCATGCGTTCCGGGACCAAAGGAGGGTCTTATGCAAGTCGAATCGGTACAGGTCAAATACGGTGTCGCGGAGCCGCTCGCCGCCATGAGTGCCTGCCATCACCATATACGGGTACATCTCGAAACTTTGCTACGGCTCGTCGATCGTGTGCCGCGTAAGGGCGCCGACGGCGATTCGGTGCGCGAAGCCCATGCGGTTGCCGAGTATTTTGGCAGCGTGCTGGTCGGCCACCATGCCGACGAGGAAGAATGCCTGTTGCCCATGCTGCAGGATCGCATGCCGGATCGGGGCCGGGCCGCGCTAAATTGCCTGCAGCGCGAACTGATGGCGGAGCACGAACATTTGCTGCGGTATTGGGAGTGCATCGCGGCATGGCTGCGCGCGCTCGAAGTCGGCAAGCCCAGCAATCCGGATTGGGATACCACCGCCCGCTTCGTCGCCATGTACCGCAACCATCTGGATGCCGAAGAATACCGGCTGCTGCCGCTCGCCGAACGCCTGTTGGGCCCGGCCGATCTGGCTACGCTGGCGCACGCTCTGGCCGAGCGGCACGGCCGTAGGGCTGGCGCTCAGTCCTGAAGCGCGCGGATGCCGGGTCGCCGCCCGGCGTCCGGCCCAAGCTGCGGCCCGTGCCGTGGCAGCGTCAGCAATTGCGGCTCATGAGTTTTTTGAGCCCGGCCGGATCGACGATGCGCACGTGTTTTTGCTGCACCGATACCAGGCCGTCTTCCTGGAAGCGGGAAAAGGTGCGGCTCACCGTTTCCAGCTTCAGGCCCAAATATGAACCGATTTCGTCGCGCGTCATGCGCAGGTGGAATTCGTTCGGCGCGTAGCCACGCGAACTGAAGCGCTGCGACAGATTAAGCAGAAAAGCGGCCAGGCGCTCTTCCGCGCGCATGGTGCCGAGCAGCACCATCACGCCGTGCTCGCGCACGATTTCGCGGCTCATGACCTTATGGAAGTGGTGCTGCAAGGTACCGATTTCGCGCGACATGTCCTCCAGCTTGGCGAACGGGATCGGGCACACCTCGGAATCTTCCAGCGCGACGGCGTTACAGGTGTGATGTTCGGTGCCTATGCCGTCCATGCCCATGATTTCGCCCGCCATCTGGAACCCCGTGACCTGCTCGCGACCATCTTCGGCAATCACGCCGGTTTTGAAAAACCCGCTGCGGATCGCGTAAATGGCTTCGAACGGATCCGTGGCACGGTACAGATGCGTGCCGCGCTTGACGCGCCGCCGTGTGCCGACAAGATCGTCCAGCTTGTGCATTTCCTGCTCGTTGAGGCCAAGCGGCAGGCAAAGCTCGCGCAGATTGCATTGGGAACAGGCCACTTTGAGCGTGTTTGCGGTAATCGAAATCGGTTGTGCCAGAGGTTTGGGGCTGGACGTCATGACCTTCCTTGGTCGCCGCCTGCGCTTATCTTTACCGATCCGGCAAAGGGTTTCAAGCAGGCGCGACGTAGCGGGTGAGGGCGGGCTGGCTGCAATTTCGCCTCAGGTCCATCCGGCAGGGGCATCTGTGCTGCTTCCATGTACATGCGGCGCGGGGATCAGACCTAAAAGCACCTTCAGTTGACGCATGTCAATCCTCGCCACGCGAATTCTTGCGATGCTTTTCGCGATCATCCCGAATAGTGCCGGAAATGCCAATGCAAAGCAAAGACTTGGTGTTCGATGCGGGGCTTATCCGCCGCTTCGACGTAGCCGGACCTCGCTATACGTCCTATCCGACCGCGGACCGTTTCGTCGAGGCTTTCGGCGCGGAAAAGTCCACCGTGTGGCTAGGCCGGCGCAGTGTAGGCGGCATTACGCGGCCGCTGTCGCTGTACGTGCACATCCCCTTTTGCAACACGATTTGCTATTACTGCGGCTGCAACAAGATCATCACCAAAGATCACGGTCGCTCGAGCAAATATTTGCGCTATCTGGCCAAGGAAATCGCGCTGCAGGAAGCGGCGCTCGAAGGTAGCCGGGAAGTCGTGCAACTGCACCTGGGCGGCGGTACACCGACGTTTTTGTCGCACGAAGAAATGCGCAGCCTCATGAGCACCTTGCGCGCGCATTTCGAATTCCATCCGGAGGGCGAATATTCCATCGAAGTCGATCCGCGCAAGGTTGACGACGCGACGGTCGCCATGCTGGCTGAACTTGGCTTCAACCGCATGAGCCTGGGCGTGCAGGATTTCGATCCAGCCGTGCAGGCGGCGGTGAACCGCGTGCAGTCGATCGAGGAAACCGTCGCCGTCATCGAGGCGGCGCGGCGCCACGGCTTCAAATCGATCAGCGTGGACCTGATCTACGGGCTGCCGAAACAGAACGTGATCAGTTTCAACCGCACCCTGGAAGAAGTGCTCAAAATCGCGCCCGACCGCGTCGCCGTGTATAACTATGCGCACCTGCCGCGCCTGTTCAAACCGCAGCGCCGCATACTCGAACAGGACTTGCCCGCGCCCGAGGTCAAGCTGCAATTGTTGTCGCTGGCCATCCGCCGGCTGGATGACGCAGGCTACATTTTCATAGGCATGGACCACTTCGCGCGGCCGGATGACGAACTGGCCGTGGCCCAGCGCCGCGGCCGCCTGCAGCGAAATTTCCAGGGCTATTCCACGCACGCGGACTGCGACCTGCTGGCTTTCGGCGTATCGGCCATCGGCAAGGTGGGGCCAACTTATGTGCAGAACTACCGCACGCTCGACGAATATTACGATTCACTCGACACCGGGCGCCTGCCCGTCATGCGCGGCATCGAACTGACGGCGGACGACTGTTTGCGCCGCTCCATCATTTCTTCGCTCATGTGCCATTTCGAGCTGTCGATTGAATCGATAGAAATCGCGCATCTGATCGATTTTTCCAGCTATTTCGCACCCGAACTGGCAGAATTGCGGGCCATGGAAGCGGCCGGACTGGTGCAGATAGACAATCAATGGATTACCGTATTGCCGCGCGGGCGCCTGCTGGTACGTGCCATCGCCATGGTGTTCGATCGCTATTTGCGTGCCGACCGCGAGCGTACGCGCTATTCGCGCGTAATCTGATGCGCCGGCTTGGCTACCGCGGGCCGGCCTGCGCGCACGGAGGCGTGGTTTGACCGCCTATTTCGCAGTTTTCCTGATCGGCCTGTTGGGCGGCACGCACTGCGTGGGCATGTGCGGTGGCATCGTGTCGGCGCTATCCGTGCGCATGCCGGGCAGTGCGCGGCGCGAGTGGTCGATACAGCTCGCCTACAACGGCGGCCGCATTGCCGCCTATACCGGCGTAGGCGCGTTCATGGGTTCGGTGGGCAGCCTGGGGCTGCTGCTCAACGACTGGCTACCGGTACAGATGGCGCTCTATATCTGCGCAAATCTCATGATGGTGGCGCTGGGCCTGTACCTGACCGGGCTGACTGGCTCGCTTACCTGGCTGGAACGCATAGGCCAGCGTCTGTGGGCGCGCATACAGCCGCACACGCGGCGCTTCATCCCCGCCCGATCGGCGGCTCAGGCATTGCCGCTGGGCATGTTGTGGGGCTTCCTGCCCTGCGGCATGGTGTATTCGATGCTTGCCACCGCCCTGGTATCCGGTTCGGCCGTGCGCGGTGCCGGCCTCATGCTGGCGTTCGGCCTGGGTACGCTGCCCAACCTGATGCTGGCCGGCATGCTGCTTCTACGCCTGCGCGAATTCGTGCGCAATCGCGCCGTGCGTCTGGTGTCGGGCTGTGTCGTGCTCGGCTTCGGCGTGTTCGGTCTGGCCAATGCGGCGACCTTGGGCGGCCGCCTGTGGCAGGGCGTGGTTTGCCAGGTCTGAGTGCGGGGCGCGCAGGCGCAGACCCGCACTGTCCACTTGCACTTTGAATGTGCCGCCCCCAAGTCATCAGGGCGGCCAGCCAGCCATTACTCTTTTAGAGGATGCTCATCATGGAATCGACCACATTGCGCATAGACGGCATGCACTGTGCCGGCTGCGTAAACAGCCTCACGCGCGCCCTGCAGGCCCTGCCGGGCGTATCCAAAGTGCAGGTATCGCTCGCCGATGCGCGCGCCGACGTGGCTCATGACCCCGCGCGTTGCGACCTGGCCAAATTGCAGGACGCCGTCGCGGCGGCGGGCTTCGAAGCGCGTCCCTGGGGCTGACCGTCCCGCGCGGTCGGCAGGCGACAGCCGGCAATCCGGCTTAGCCCAAGCGCATGAGCCGTTCGGCCTATGGCGCAGCCTTTGAATTTATTGCATCCTGCGTCACGAGTAATGACGAGAGGATGCAATGGACGCGTGCGCGCTTGCGCCGGAATCTGCCGGGCTGAGTTTTGACGCCTGCGCGCCTGTCTGCAAGCGCAGTTTCGCGCTGGATGGCGTACAGACTGCCGGACGCGAGCGCCTGCCGCGGCTTGCCATAGGCTATGAATGTCATGGCAACCTGAACGCCGCCGCCGATAACTGCATTTTGCTCATCCATCCGTTCGGCGGCCACGGCCATGCGGCGGGACGTTACCGCAGTTCCGATGCGGTGCCGGGTTTCCTGGACGAAGTGATCGGCCCTGGCAAGTTGTTCGACACGCGCCGCTACCTCCTGGTCTGCAGCGACGGCATCGCCAACATCAATGCCGCCAGCCCGGCTGTCATCAGCAGCGGCCCGGCGTCGATCGATCCGGCGACTGGCCTGGCCCATGGCGCCGATTTTCCCTTTCTGTCGGTGCAGGACATGGTTGCCGTCCAGCATGCCCTGCTGCAGCATCTTGGCGTGCGGCGGCTGCGCGCCATTGTGGCTGGCGGGCTGGCGTCCGCGCAGGCGCTGGACTGGGCTGCTGCCTATCCGGACACGGTGGAGCGCGTGATCGCGCCAGCCCCCATCGGCTTGCTACCGGAATCCTATGTTGTAAACCGGCTCGGCCAGTGGCTGGTGCCCGTTCTTTCGAACTTTTCCTCGCAACAGAGCTTTGGCAGCGACTGTCTGCCGTCCGGCAAACGCGGGCTTATCGCTGCATTGCAGGGCATCGCTCACAGCATGCGCGACTGTTCGTCGACTGCTACGTGTTCCTCTTTGCTGCAGGCGCCGCCCGGTGAGCTAAATGCTGCGGAGCGCGATTTTCTGCTGCACCTGGCCTTCGGTAATTCGGCGGCACGGTTCGATGACGTCGATGCGCTCACGCTTTGCTATCAGGTGCGCGCGTATCAGACCTGGCGTTGCGGCCGCCCCCTGCCGCTTTCCGAGGCCTGCCGGCACATGCGCGCGCGCATGCTGTTCGTTACGGTTGCGGGCGACTTGTTTGCGCGCGCGCATTGCATCGAAGCGGCCGCCGCCGAACTGCGTGAACACGGCGTGCGGGTTGAATCTGCGCGGCTGGACGAGGACGGCGGCCACCTCGCCTGGGAAAGCTGTTTCACCCGCCAGGCGGATCTGATCGCATCTTTCCTTGCGGACTGACTAGTTCCCTGCCAGCCACTTGAACAGTGCGCTGCGCTTCGTTGCGGGTGTTCGCTGCTGCGTGATGGCAGGCAAAAACTGGCCCGGGCAGTCAGTCGCTTAGTTGCTGCTGTGCTGGCCCATGGCCCGTCGCCTTTGTGCCAATGTCATGGCTGCGGCGCACCCGGCTGGCGCCGGCGTTGCCAGCCTTACTGCTGCCGCAGGCTATGCAGCAATTCGGGTGGCAAAATGACTAATGGCGAAATTGTGTCGCCTCGTGCCAGCGTGAAAAAATCACGCATCGCGGCACCACGGAGCTGGCGTGCCGCGCAGCCCCATGCTACACTTTAAAAGCTGTACCGATTGAACCCTGCGCCTTGGCACGGCAACAGAAGTCAGCGCAGGAATAGGGCAAATCCGGTGAAAGCCGGAGACGCAAAACCATGGACCTAAAGCGCACGCTGCGCAATGGCCGCCAGGTTGCCAATCGGCTGGCCTCGCTTCGGGCGAGGAGCCGCAACCCCGCCAACGCTGCGTGTGCCCATTTCCCTTACTCGGGAGGAATGAATGGGCACTCACACCACCCAATCCGCTGCGCCGCGCGCGCGAAAATTTGCATCCTTGCTGCTGGCCGGCGCTACGCTGGCGTTTGGCCTTGTGTCGGGCGCCGGCGCTGACGACAGCGTTGCGCACCGGCAAAAGCCGCCTTTTCCGCAAGTGAAGCTTGACCGCCACGTGCGTGGCGACGAAGCCGTCACTGCACTGGGCAACAAGCTCGCCGCTGTCGCCGACTGGTACGGCATGACGCCGCAAACGTTCAGCGCCATGCTGCGCGCCGATCGCCACGCCCGCCTCGATACCGCCGGCCGGCTGCACTACGTCGATGAACTGATCGCGCCGCTGGGCGGTGCCAACGCCGTCAGCGGCTCGCTCAATTCGACTGGCGCGCTGTTGCCGCTGGATCAGACGTTCCTGCTGCACAGCCGGCCCGGCGCGAAACGTGTGATGTACCTGGATTTTCGTGGTGGCACGCTGAGCGGTACGGCCTGGAATGCCAGCTACGGCATTACCACCATCAATGCCCCGGCATTCGATCTGGATGGCGATGCCACGACCTTCAACGACACCGAACTGGGGCGCATGCAGTACATCTGGCAGCGCGTGGCGGAAGATTACGCGCCCTTGGACGTCGATGTGACCACCGAGCTGCCGGCCGCTGCTGCGATCACGCGCTCCAGTACCAGCGACGACACCTTCGGCACGCGCGTCCTCATCACCAAGGATTTCACTGCCGCGACCAGTTCCCCCTGCGGCTGCGGCGGCATCGCCTACGTGGGCATATTTGACGACGTGGGCGATTACTACAAACCGGCACTGGTGTTTTACGACAAGCTCGGCTCCGGCAACGAAAAATACGTCGCCGAAGCCATTTCGCACGAAGCTGGCCACAACAGCGGGCTGTCGCACGACGGCTATAACGATGGCGTGACCGTGCAGGGCTATTACGCCGGCCACGGCAGCGGCGCCACCGGCTGGGCACCCATCATGGGCGTGGGCTACTCCAAGGAACTGACGCAGTGGAGCAAGGGCGAATATCCCTACGCAACGCAAACGCAGGACGATTTTGCCGTCATGCAGGCGACCGGTTTGCCGCTGCGCGCCGATGACCACGGCGACACGCCGGCTACCGCCACGCCTTTCGATTACGTCGCCAATGGCGGCGCCGGCAGCATTAGCGGCAGCGGCGCGATCAGCACGCGCACCGATGTCGATTACTTCAGCTTTTACGCCGGCGCGGGCGCCGCCACCATCAACGTCAGCCCGGTCGCGCGCGGCGCCAACCTGGACATCGAAGCCACGCTGTACGATGCATACGGCAATGTGCTCGCGGTCATCAATCCTTCCGCCACGCTGAACGCCAGCATTTCGGTCACCCTGCCGGCGGCAGGCACCTACTATGTGAAAGTCGATGGCGTCGGCAAGGGCGACCTCACCACCGGCTATTCCGACTATGCCAGCGTGGGCAATTATTTCATCAGCGGTAGTGTGCCCAATTCCGGCAATCTACCGCCCACTGCCGCGGCGTCCGCCTCGGTGGTGAGCGGTACGACGCCCCTGGTGGTAGATTTTTCCAGTGCCGGCTCCAGCGATCCGGAAGGTGGCGCGCTTACCTACGACTGGAACTTTGGTGACGGCAGCGCGCATTCCAGTGCCGCCAATCCGTCGCACACCTATGCCAGCGCGGGAACTTTCGTTGCCACCCTGGTAGTAACCGATGCGCTGGGCGCCACCGCCAGCGCGCAGGTCACGATTACCGCGACGGCGCCGCCGCCCGCGCTGCACGTGAAATCCATGACGATCACGCTCGCCAAAAATAACAAGAAGGGCGCCCAGGCGACCGCGAAAGTGACGGTGGTCGATGCAAACGGTGTGGCGGTGAGCAGCGCGACGGTTACCGGTACCTGGAGCGGTGTGGTGAGCGGCAGCAGTTCCGTGCTCACCAATTCCAGCGGCGTGTCCAGTTCGGCCTCAGCGTGGACCAAGACGCGCGGCACGCTTACCTACACGGTGACCAGCATATCGCGCTCCGGCTACCTCTATGACAGCGCACAAAACGCCGCCACGAGCGTATCGATCACCTACTGAGCATCAAGCAGATTTACATTCGGCCGGGGCGACCCGGCCGTTTTGTTTTCAACCCTGCCGCGCGTGCAGTTTCAGCGCCCGCCGTGGCGGGTCCAGGAATCCTTCAGCGTGACGGTCAGGTTGAATACCGGCGCCTGCGGTTGGCTATCGACGCGATCGGCCACGAAATAGCCGTGGCGCTCGAACTGGAAACGCTCTTCGGCCTGCGCATCGCGTAGTGCCGGCTCCAGCATTGCGGTAATTTCGCGCCGCGAAGCGGGATTCAGATCGTCCAGAAAATTGTGTTCCGGATTGCCGTCTTCCACGTGCAACTTGCCGGAGTCGTCCTCGGTGGCGGCCCAGCCGCGGCCTTTCGCGGAACCCGGAAACGGGTGGCTGAACAGCCGGTCGTACAGGCGCACCGGCGCTGCGCAGGCGTGCGCGCGGCTCACCCAGTGCAGGTTGCCCTTCACCTTGTAGTTGTCGGCGCCCGGCGTGCCGGAGCGCGAATCCGGGAAATATTCGCAATGCACGGCGGTCACGCGGCCATCGGCATCCTTGTCGCAACTCGTGCATAGCACCACGAAGCCATAGCGCAGGCGCACCTTGTTGCCGGGGTAGAGGCGGTGGTAGCCCTTGACCGGCTGCTCCATGAAATCTTCGCGCTCCACCCACAGTTCGCGCGTGAAGGGCATGGCGCGCGTGCCCAATTCCGGCTTTTGCGGATGATTCGGGGCGTGGCACTGTTCGACCAGATCGGCCGGAAAATTGTCGATTACCAGCAGCAGCGGATCCAGCACCGCCACGCGGCGCTCGGCGCGCGAATTCAAATCTTCGCGCATGCAGTCTTCCAGCACGCTGTAATCGATCCAGGAATTGCCCTTGGAGACCCCTATGCGTTCCGCAAACATGCGGAAACCGTCCGGCGTATAGCCACGGCGACGCCCACCCACGATGGTGGGCATGCGCGGGTCATCCCAGCCATCGACATGGTTTTCTTCCACCAACTGGATGAGCTTGCGCTTGGAGAGCACCACGTATTCGAGATTGAGGCGGGCGAATTCGATTTGCTGCGGCAACGGCCGTGCCAGCAGGCCCAGATCGGCCAGCTTGTCGTTGAGCCACTCATAGAGCGGGCGATGGTCCTCGAATTCCAGCGTACAGATGGAGTGGGTAATGTTTTCCAGCGCGTCGCACACGCCATGCGCATAGTCGTACATGGGGTAAATGCACCACTGGTCGCCGGTGCGGTGATGGTGCGCGTGGCGTATGCGGTAGGCGATGGGATCGCGCAAATTCATGTTGGGCGAAGCCATGTCTATGCGCAGCCGCAGCACGTACTGACCATCCGGAAATTCGCCGGCTTTCATGCGCCGCAGCAAATCCAGACTTTGTTCGGCCGGCCGGCTGCGCCAGGGCGAATCGCGCCCCGGCAGCACCAAAGTGCCGCGGTACTCGCGCATCTGGTCGGCGCTCAGTTCATCCACGTAGGCGTGGCCGGCCTGCACCAGGCGCTCCGCAAAAGCGTACAGATAGTCGAAATAATCCGAGGCGAAATAAAGGTGCGGACCCCAACTCCAACCCAGCCAACTGACAGCGTCGAGGATGGAATCGACATATTCCTGTTCCTCTTTGGTTGGATTGGTATCGTCGAAACGCATGTGGCAGGCGCCGCCGTAATCGCGCGCCAGACCGAAGTTCAGGCAGATCGATTTGGCATGCCCGAAATGCAGGTAGCCATTCGGCTCCGGCGGAAAACGGGTGCGCAAGGCGGCCGGATCGGGCACGCCGGCGGCTTGTTCGGCGGCCGGGCCGGGGCTGCCGCGCCAGCGCCGGCTGGCAAATCGCCCGCCGGAAAGATCGGCTTCGACGATTTGGCGAATGAAATTGGAAGAGGCGGTGCCGGGGCTATTTTCGTTGTGCGCCATGCTTTGATGGATGAAAATTCGGATTCAGGGAAGTCGCGGCGGAATACCGGACCTTGCCGGGCAATCTTATCACCCAGGCCGGCCGGCGCGCCTGCGGGCCACATTTTTGCAACGCAGCGAGAGCTGCTTCCGCGCGCCCGCCGCAAGCCGGCAAGGTCGGTTCGGGCGGCAATTTGCGCTATCATCTGGGTTTCCGGCAGTATCGCTCAGCATGACCAAGTACGTATTCGTAACGGGCGGCGTGGTGTCGTCCCTGGGCAAGGGCATCGCGGCGGCGTCGCTCGGCGCCATTCTTGAATCGCGATCCATCCGCGTCACCCACCTGAAGCTCGATCCCTACATCAATGTAGATCCGGGCACCATGAGTCCGTTTCAGCACGGCGAAGTATTCGTGACCGAAGACGGCGCGGAAACCGACCTCGACCTGGGCCACTACGAGCGCTTCACCAGCGCCCGCATGGGCCGCCGCAACAATTTCACCACCGGGCAAATTTACGATTCGGTCATCCGCAAGGAGCGGCGCGGCGATTATCTCGGCAAGACGGTGCAGGTCATTCCGCACATTACCGACGAAATCAAGGCCTATATCAAGCGCGGCGCGGAAGGTGCAGAAGTGGCCATCGTCGAGGTGGGCGGCACGGTGGGCGACATCGAATCGCTGCCTTTCCTGGAAGCCATACGCCAGATGGGCATAGAAGAAGGGCGCCATCACACCTGCTTCATCCATCTGACCCTGCTGCCCTATATCAAGGCGGCCGGCGAACTGAAAACCAAGCCCACCCAGCACTCGGTCAAGGAATTGCGGGAAATCGGCATTCAGCCCGACGTGCTGTTGTGCCGGGCCGACCGCACCATGCCCGAAGAAGATCGCAAAAAAATCGCGCTATTTACCAACGTGCAGCCCGAGGCCGTCATATCGGTGCCCGATTCGGACAGCATTTACCGCATTCCGTTGTTGCTGCACGACCAGATGCTGGACGAAATCGTCTGCCACAAGCTCGACATCCTGCGCCGCGCGGCCGATCTTACGCCCTGGAAAAAACTGCTCGATGCACTGGACCACCCGCAACTGGTGGTGGACGTGGCCTTCGTCGGCAAATACGTCGATCTGACCGAATCCTACAAATCGCTCACCGAGGCGCTCAATCACGCCGGCATCCATACGCGCGCCAAGGTGAATATCCACTACATCGATTCGGAAGATATCGAGCGCAATGGCTGCGCCGGGCTGGAAGACATGGACGCCATCCTGGTGCCGGGTGGCTTCGGGCGCCGTGGCACGGAAGGCAAAATAAGCGCCATACGCTATGCGCGCGAGCACGGCATTCCCTATCTGGGCATTTGTCTGGGCATGCAGCTTGCGGTGATCGAATTTGCGCGCAATGTTGCCGGGCTGGAAGGCGCGCACAGCACCGAATTTGCCTCCGACACCCCGCATCCCGTGGTAGCGCTCATTACCGAATGGACCGATCGCGCCGGGCAGGTGGAGCGGCGCAATGAAACTTCAGACCTTGGCGGTACCATGCGCCTGGGCGGTCAAACCTGCACGCTGGCGCGTGACAGCCTGTCGCGGCAGGTGTATGGCAGCGACAAAATCATCGAACGCCACCGCCACCGCTACGAACTGAATAACACCTATCTGCCGTTGCTGGAAGAGCGCGGTTTGCGCATTTCCGGCCGCTCCGGCGAGGGCGTGGAAAGCCTGGCCGAAATGATCGAACTGCCCGGACACCCCTGGTTCGTGGCCTGCCAGTTCCATCCGGAATTCACGTCCAACCCGCGCAATGGCCATCCGCTATTCATTGCCTACGTGAAGGCGGCGATTCTGCACCGGCAGGGCCGGCGGCCGCGCGAGCGCAACGTGGCCGGTGCGGAAAATCGGGCCTGAAGCGCCATGAACGCACCGGACAATTTCGACGCCAAACCTGCCGCACCGGAAGACCAACATAAGCTGATCGGACTGCGCCTGAATCGCCGCCTGGGCGACGGTCCGCCGGACGCCGACGCGCGCCGTGCGCTGACCGAAATGGCGCGCTATCGCACCCGCGCACCGAAAGGCGTGTTTGCGTATCCGGACCACGACGCCATGGAAGCCGATCGCTTCAAATGGCAGGTGGAAGCCATCGTTGACGTGGTCACTCGAGCCAAAGCATGAAGTCCTACTCACGTCCCGCTACCTGGGACGATCTGGTTGCGCTGGTGCGCCAACTGGACGCCGAAGCTGCCCGTTACATCGTGATCGGCGGCTATGCCATGGCGGCGCACGGCTTCATGCGCTTTACCGAAGACATCGATCTGCTCGTGGATAGCTCGGTCGATAATTCACGCCGCTGGATAGAAGCGCTGGCGCGCCTGCCCGACGGCGCGGCGGCCGGCCTGCGTGCCGAACCGGACGTATTTGGCGCCCAGGGCCACTACGCGATACGCATCAATGACGAATTTGCGGTCGACGTGATGAGCCGTGCCGGCGGCCGGAGCTGGCAGGATTTGCAGTCAAAGGTCACCTTGCGCAACATCGACGGCGTGAATGTTCCGGTCCTGAATCTCGAAGGACTGCTGCTCACCAAACAAGGCGCGCAGCCCAAGGATCAGATGGACGCGTCCTTCATCGCCGCAGCAATGGAGGCATTGGCGACATGAAATTATGTGGATTCGAGGCCGGGCTGGAACGCCCGCTATTCCTGATCGCCGGTCCCTGTGTGGTGGAATCGCGCGAACTGGCGTTTGAAACCGCCGGCCAGCTCAAGGAAATGTGCGCCGCTCTGGGCGTGCCCTTCATCTATAAATCGTCCTACGACAAGGCCAACCGCAGTTCCGGCACCAGTTATCGCGGCCCCGGCATGGATCGCGGCCTGCAGATTCTGGCCGACGTGCGCCGCGAACTGGGCGTACCCGTGCTGACCGACGTGCATACCGAAGCCGAGGTCGCCACCGTGGCGGAAGTCGTCGACGTGCTGCAAACGCCGGCTTTCCTGTGCCGCCAGACCGATTTCATCCAGGCCTGCGCCGCCAGCGGCAAGCCCGTCAATATCAAAAAAGGCCAGTTCCTCGCCCCGGCCGACATGAAAAATGTGGTCGCCAAGGCGAAACAGGCCAATGGCGGTGCCGACACCATCATGGTGTGCGAGCGCGGCGCCAGTTTCGGTTACAACAACCTGGTGTCCGACATGCGCAGCCTCGCCATCATGCGCGACACCGGCTGTCCGGTGGTGTTCGACGCCACCCATTCGGTGCAATTGCCCGGCGGCCAGGGCAATGTGTCGGGCGGGCAGCGCGAATTCGTGCCGGTGCTGGCACGTGCCGCCGTGGCGGTGGGCGTTGCCGGCCTGTTCATGGAAACCCACCCGAACCCGGCCTGCGCCATGTCCGACGGCCCCAATGCCTGGCCCCTGCCGTTGATGCGCGAATTGCTCACGCAACTGGTCGAACTGGATGCCGTCGTCAAACGCAGCGAGTTGCTCGAAGGCCGCTTTGGCGCCTGAGCCGGCCCCAACAAAAAATGCATTTCTTGGCAAAACAACTGGAGATCAAGCATGACCGCAATCGTTGATGTCGTTGCGCGCGAAATACTGGATTCGCGCGGCAACCCGACCGTGGAAGCAGACGTACTGCTCGAATCCGGCGTGATGGGCCGCGCCGCGGTGCCGTCCGGCGCCTCCACCGGCTCGCGCGAAGCCATAGAACTGCGCGATGGCGACGGCCAGCGCTATCTGGGCAAGGGCGTGCTGCAGGCGGTCGAAAACGTCAATACCGAAATTTCCGAAGCCGTGATAGGCCTGGATGCCGAAGAACAGGCTTTCGTGGACAAGACGCTCATCGAACTGGATGGCACCGAAAACAAATCGCGCCTGGGCGCCAACGCCATGCTGGCGGTGTCGATGGCGGTTGCCAAAGCTGCTGCCGAAGATGCCGGCCTGCCGCTGTACCGCTATTTTGGCGGCAGCGGGCCGATGAGCCTGCCGGTGCCCATGATGAACGTGATCAATGGCGGCGCCCACGCCAATAACAGCCTGGACATCCAGGAATGCATGATCATGCCGGTGGGTGCGCAAAGCTTTCGCGAAGCGCTGCGCTGCGGCGCCGAGGTGTTCCACAACCTTAAAAAACTGACCGACAAGCGCGGCTACCCGACCACCGTGGGCGACGAAGGCGGCTTTGCGCCAAACGTGTCGGGCACCCAGGAAGCGCTGGAACTGATACTCGAAGCAGTATCCAAAGCGGGCTACGAACCGGGCACCGACGTGCTGCTGGCGCTGGATTGCGCCAGTTCCGAGTTTTACAAGGACGGCAATTACGTGCTGGCGGGCGAAGGCCTGACGCTCAGTTCGGAAGGCTTTGCCGATTACCTGGCCACCCTGTGCGACCGCTTTCCCATCGTGTCCATCGAGGACGGCATGGCCGAAAACGACTGGACCGGCTGGAAAATTCTGAGCGACAAACTGGCCAAAAAGGTCCAACTGGTAGGCGACGACCTGTTCGTGACCAATACCAAAATACTGCGCGAAGGCATCATCCAGGGCATCGCCAATTCCATTCTGATCAAAATCAACCAGATCGGCACGCTCACCGAAACCTTCGCCGCCGTCGAAATGGCCAAGCGCGCCGCCTACACGGCGGTCATTTCGCACCGCTCGGGCGAAACCGAAGATTCGACCATTGCGGACATTTCCGTCGGCCTCAACGCCATGCAGATCAAGACCGGCTCGCTGTCGCGCTCGGACCGCATCGCCAAATACAATCAGTTGTTGCGCATAGAAGAAGATTTGGGTGACGTGGCATCCTATCCGGGTCTCACGGCGTTCTACAACCTGGGCAAGTAGTTCTCGACATCATGCGCGGCCGGCTGGCGGCTCTGGTACTGGTGGCAAGCGTCATCGTGCTGCAGTATCCGCTCTGGCTGGGCAAGGGCGGCTGGCTCAAGGTGCGCCAGCTCGAAGCCGACCTGGCCGCGCAGCGCGAACTGAACCAGACACTGGAAGCGCGCAATGCCGAAATCGATGCCGAAGTACGCGATCTGAAAACCGGGCTCGACGCGATAGAAGAGCGCGCGCGCTACGAGTTGGGCCTGGTCAAGCCCGACGAAATGTTCGTTCAACTGCCCTTGCGCTAAGCGCGGACATGCTGCCAACCTGTCACGCAGGCTCGCACTGCGGGCGTGCCGAAGCGGTGACATGGGTGCCGTAAAACATCGCGCGCCGGCGTGTGGCGCGCGGCGTTCGCCAGTTACCAATCAGACACCGGCGCGAACGCGTGGCGCCGGCGAAAACCAGGCAAACACGGGGTCAACATGAACTATCACCGCCTGTTGCTGCGACGCCTCGAAGAAGGTCGTCCGCTCAGAATTGCACTGCTCGGACTGAGCAAATTCACCACCATGTACCTCGCCCAGGCGCGCGTATCGCCTGGCGTGCATGTCGTTGCGGTAGGCGAGTCCGATCCCGAAGCGGCGCGCCGCGCCATGCTCGCGCTGGGCTGGCCGTCGGAGCAAATCATCGCGCAGACGCCCGAGGCAGCCTTGCGCCAGGGCAGCACCTGCGTGACCGAAGACATCGAACTGATTTTGCGCACCGGCGCGATCGAACTGGTGATCGAATCCGGCAGCGACGCCGTCGCCGCGGTGGCCTATGCGCTGCAGGCCTTCCGCGCACGCAAGCACGTCATCATGGTGAGCACCGCCGCCGACGCCCTGGTCGGACCGTGGCTGGCCCGCAAGGCGCGCGAAGCCGGCGTGGTGTATTCCGCCGCTTACGGTGAAGCGCCGGCGCTGGCCTGCGAACTGATCGACTGGGCGCGCACCTCGGGCTTCGAAGTGGTCGCCGCCGGGCGCAGCGCGCGCCATCTGCCGGGCTGGGAATTCGGCTCGCCGGATACCGTGGAGGAGCGCTGCGATCCGCCGCTCGATCCCGAGCGCAGCAATGCGGCCGAGCGACAGCGCGTCAATGCATTTCTGGACGGCACCAAGCCGGCGCTCGAAATGGCCGGCGTGGCGAATACCTGCGCCCTCATGCCGGCTGCCGGGGGCTTGAGCTTTCCGCCCTGCGGCACGCCGGATTTGCCGCGCGTGCTGCGCCTGCGCGAAGACGGCGGGGTGCTCGAGCGCATCGGCCAGGTCGAGGTGGTGGCCTCCATCGCGCGCAATGGCGAGCCGGTCGCGCGCGACCTGGGGCGCGGCGTATTCGTCATATTCCGTGCCCAGACCGAAGCCGGCGCCTTGCGCATGCGCGACTGGTTCCGCGACTACGAAATCAGTTGCGACGAAACGCGCCGCTATGGTGCCGTGTATCGCCCGTCCCAATTGCGCGGCCTGGAGCTGGGTATGGCGGTGGCGAGCGTGGGCCTGCGCAACGAACCAACCGGTTCCCCGCACACCTGGAACGCCGACGTTGCAAGCTTCGCCAAGCGCGATCTGCAGACCGGCGAAACCCTGGAAGGCGCGGGCGGGCGTTGCGTCTATGGCCGCCTGCTGCCGGCGCAGGACGCCCTCGCCCTGGGCGCATTGCCCATCGGCCTGGCGGCCGGCGCGCGCATGATTCGCGACTTGCCGTCCGGTGCCTGCGTGCGCTGGAGCGACGTCGAATTGCCGGCCGTGTCCGACGCGCTACGTCTGCGGCGCGAAATGGAAAACGCCTACGCACCGGACTGAGGTCGGGCGGTGCGGGCGGTAGTGCCGGCAGATCAGTTGCGCCCTTGCGGCGGCGCCTGGTCGGCGGCCGCGTAGGGGCGGTCGGCCGGCGGCACGAGGGTACGCGCGCCGTCGAAGCGGGCTGCGAAATAGGGCTTGTGCATGGATTCGATGCGCACGTAGCGGCCGGCCGAGGACGGCGCATGCACGAAACGGCCTTCGCCCAGATATAAGCCGACGTGCGAATAAGGGCGGTGCTGGGTATTGAAAAACACCAGATCGCCCGGCTGCAGCGCGGATTTTTCCACCGGGCGCGTCGATTCGGCGATTTGCGCGGCATTGTGCGGCAGGCGCAGGCCGGCGACCGCTTCATAAATGTGGCTCACCATGCCGCTGCAATCCAGCCCGCTATCCGGATTGCGGCCGCCATAGCGGTAATTGCGATCGATCAGGCCGAGCGCGTAGAGGGCGGCTTCCGTCGCCGCAGCCGGCGAAGCGGCTGCAATGTAGGGGCGGCCGGGTCGTTCCGCGCTGTCGGCCGGGCGCGGCGCTTGCGGCGTTTGGGTTGCGCAGGCGCTCAGCAACAGGGCGAACAGGGCAGGCGTGGCGTGGCGCATCAGGCTTGCAACCAGAACGTGACCGGGCCGTTATTGACCAGCGCCACGCGCATGTCGGCGCCGAAGCGGCCGCACGCCACCGGAGCATATTGGGCACTGACGGCGCCCACCAGCTGGTCGAACAGTCGCGTCGCGACTTCCGGCGCGGCGGCGCTGGAAAAGCTCGGGCGCATGCCTTTTTTGGTATCCGCGGCCAGAGTGAATTGCGGCACCAGCAGCAGGCCGCCGGAAATGTCGCGCACACTGCAGTTCATTTTGCCCGCGGCATCGGCAAATACGCGATAGCCGAGCAGGCGCTCGGTCATGCGCCGGACGTTGGCATCGCCATCTGCCGGCTCCACGCCTATCAAGGCCAGCAGGCCGCAGCCTATGGCACCGACGCAAGTACCAGCGACGCTTACCGACGCTTCATCCACGCGCTGGATCAGGGCAATCATGCCGGCACGGTGGGGTTTGTGCGCCGGCCCGAGGCCGGAAAGTGTCCGTGCATGCCGCTATGCTCCCTGTGCCGCCCAGCCTGGACCAGGCAAGGCGGATGGCCGTCCCGGCAGGGCTGCCGGGCAACCCGCGCCCGTGTTGCGAAATAGCATAGCAGAACGTCGCCAGGCGGCATGCATCGCGCGCCGGCCTGCGGTTGCCGTGCCAGCATACGAATGGTTCCATGCTGCACTGCACTAGGCTTTCATGAAACTGCAACGTCCAACTGGCATACTGCGCGGACTTTTTGTGTGTGTGGAGTAACCATGAAAGCTTTCCGAAATGGCGTCGCGCTTGCCCTGGGCCTCGTGGCCTTCGCTCAACCGGCCGTTCGTGCCGCCGAACTGACGGGTGCCGGTGCGTCTTTCCCGGCCCCCGTCTATGCGAAATGGGCCGACGCCTACCACAAGGCGACCGGCAACCGCGTCAATTACCAGTCCATAGGTTCCGGCGGCGGCATCAAGCAAATCATTGCCAAAACCGTCGATTTCGGCGCTTCCGACATGCCGCTCAAGCCGGCCGACCTGGACAAGGACGGCCTCATGCAATTCCCGACCGTGATCGGCGGCGTGGTGCCGGTGGTCAACCTGCCCGGCATCAAACCCGGCGAGCTGAAGCTCACGGGCGCCTTGCTGGCCGATATTTACCTGGGCAGGATTACCAAGTGGAACGACAAAGCTCTGGCCGCCGTCAATCCCGGCCTCAAACTGCCGGAACAGGCCATAGGCGTGGTGCGCCGCGCAGACGGTTCCGGCACCACCTTCATATTTACCAATTACCTGTCCAAAGTAAGCCCGGACTGGAAAGATAAAGTCGGCGAAGGTACCGCCGTGCAGTGGCCGCTGGGCCTGGGCGGCAAGGGCAACGAAGGGGTTTCCGCTTTCGTGCAGCGCCTGCCGGGTGCGATTGGCTACGTCGAATTTGCCTACGCGAAACAGAACAAGCTCATTCACGCGCAACTGCAGAACGCCGACGGGCAGTTCGTGGAACCCAACGATGATGCGTTCAAAGCCGCCGCCGCCGGGGCGCATTGGGACAAATCGGCGTTCTACGAAATCCTGACCAATCAGTCCGGCAAGGGCGCCTGGCCGATTTCCGGGGCCACTTTCATCGTGCTGCACAAGGTGCAGGCCAAGCCCGCCCAGGGCATGGAAGTGCTGAAGTTTTTCGACTGGGCCTATGCCAACGGCGGTAAGATGGCGGACGAACTGGACTACGTGCCGCTGCCGGATGCCACGGTGGGCCTGATACGCAAGGCCTGGGAGCAGGTAAAAGACGCTTCCGGCAAAGTCGTACTGGCAAAATAAGGGCTCCCCGCCCACCCAATGAAGCCGGGGCTTCTGCTCCGGCTTCACCGTGTCTGCGAACCGCGTACCGCTGAACCAAAAACGATCGGCCAATCTGATGCAAGAACGCGTTCGTCGCGCAGCCCTGCCTTCAGCGCATGAAGACGCGGGCAGCGCAAGCAGGCAACACCGGCCCAACGAATCCTGGGGCGACCGCCTGTTCGGTGGCCTGGCCGGTGGTCTGGCGGTGCTGGCGCTGGTGCTGCTGGGCGGCATTCTGGTCGCGCTCACCATCGCTTCCTGGCCTTCCATACAGAAGTTCGGCATCGGCTTCCTGTTTTCGGCGGAGTGGAATCCGCCGGCGGAAAAATTCGGCGCACTGGTGCCGGTGTATGGAACGCTGGTTACCTCCGCCATCGCCCTCATCCTGGCCGTGCCGGTCAGCCTGGGCATCGCGATTTTTCTGACCGAATTGTCACCGGTGTGGCTGCGCCGGCCGCTCGGTACGGCCATCGAATTGCTGGCCGCCATTCCCAGCATCGTGTATGGCATGTGGGGCCTGCTGGTATTCGCGCCGCTATTTGCCCAGCACATCGAACCGGCGCTGGCGTCCACGCTGGGCAAACTGCCGCTGGTGGGCGCCCTGTTCGACGGGCCGCCGCTGGGCATAGGTTTGCTGTGCGCCGGCATCATCCTGGCCGTCATGATCGTGCCGTATATTTCGGCGGTCATGCGCGACGTGTTCGAACTGACGCCGGCCATGCTGAAAGAATCGGCTTACGGACTGGGCAGCACCACCTGGGAAGTCATGTGGTCGGTGGTGATTCCCTACACCAGGAACGGCCTCATCGGCGGCATCATGCTGGGCCTGGGGCGCGCGCTGGGGGAAACCATGGCGGTCACTTTCGTGATCGGAAACACCAATTTCCTCAGTTCACCTTCCCTGTTTCTCCCCGGCAACAGCATCACCTCGGCGCTGGCGAATGAATTTGCCGAAGCCGACCCGGGCCTGCACACGTCTGCGCTGATGGAACTCGGGCTGATCCTGTTCCTCATTACGCTGGTCGTACTGATGTTTTCGCGCCTCTTGCTGGCGCGGCTCAACCGCGCCGCGGGAGCCTGACATGCACCTGCATCTGCGCCGCAAAATCGTCAATCGCATCGCGCTGGGCGCCTCGCTGGTGGCGATGGCCTGCGGCCTGGTGTTCCTGGGCTGGATTTTATGGACCGTGCTCATGCTCGGCGCCTCAGGCATTTCCATTGCGCTATTCACGCAAATGACGCCGCCGCCCGGCTCGTCCGGCGGCTTGCTGAATGCCATCGTCGGCAGCCTCATCCTGGTCGGACTGGGCACCCTGGCCGGCACGCCCATAGGCATACTGGCCGGCATTTATCTGGCCGAATATGGGCGCCGCAGCGTGCTCGGCCGTGTGACCCGCTTCGTCAACGATTTGCTGCTGTCCGCGCCCTCCATCGTGATCGGCCTGTTCGTCTATGCCCTGGTGGTGGCGCACACCGGCAAATTTTCCGCCTGGTCCGGCGGCGTCGCGCTGGGCCTGCTGGTGCTGCCGGTGGTGGTGCGCACCACGGAAAACATGCTGCTGCTGGTGCCGGATACCTTGCGCGAAGCCGCATTTGCACTCGGCGCGCCCAAACACGTCGTAATCATGCAGGTTACGCTGCGCGCCGCGCGCGCCGGCGTGGTAACCGGCATATTGCTGGCCGTGGCGCGCATTGCGGGCGAAACCGCGCCGCTATTGTTCACCGCCCTGTCCAATCAGTTCTGGAGCCTGGACCTGCGCGAACCCATGGCCAATCTGCCGGTCACCATATTCAAATTCGCCATGAGTCCGTTTGAAGATTGGCAGCGTCTGGCCTGGGCCGGCGTGCTTTTGATTACGCTGGGTGTACTGGCGCTGAATACTTTCGCGCGCGTGGTCGTGCGCCCGGAAAAATCGTCCCACTGACTTTGGTTGCTGCCATGGAACCCCACAACGAAGCCGTCGCGGCGGCCCAGCAAGCGCAAATTGAATTTCGCAATTTCAATTTTTACTACGGCGACTACCACGCCCTGCGCAATATCAATCTGCCCATACACCGCTGCCGCGTCACCGCCTTCATCGGCCCCTCGGGCTGCGGCAAATCGACGCTGCTGCGCACCATCAACCGCATGTACGACCTCTACCCCAATCAGCGGGCAGACGGCGAACTGCTCATGAATGGGCGCAACCTGCTCGATCCCAAAATGGACGTTGCGGCATTGCGGGCGCGGGTGGGCATGGTGTTCCAGAAGCCGACGCCATTTCCGATGTCGATCTACGACAACATCGCGTTCGGCGTGCGCCTGCACGAGCGCCTGAGCCGTGGCGACATGGAAGCGCGGGTGGAATGGGCGCTGCGCAAGGCGGCACTGTGGGACGAAGTGAAATCCAAACTGAAAGCCAGCGGCACCAGTCTGTCCGGCGGCCAGCAGCAGCGCCTGTGCATTGCGCGCGGCATCGCCGTGAAACCCGAAGTATTGCTGCTGGACGAACCCACTTCGGCGCTGGACCCGATATCCACCGGCCGTATCGAAGAACTGATAGACGAGCTGAAGTCCGAATTCACCATCGTGATCGTTACCCACAACATGCAGCAGGCCGCGCGCATTTCCGACTACACGGCCTACATGTACCTGGGCGAACTGATCGAATTCGGCGTCACCGACAGCATTTTCCTGAAGCCGCAGCGCCCCGAAACCGAGCGCTACATTACCGGCCGCTTCGGCTAGCCGCTCTGCACCGGCCGGCCGGCCCGGACGGCCGGTGCCCGCAAGATCGCGCGCAACTTGCGCCCGATTCATGTCATGCCTCACGCTTTGGTCCCGAAATTGCGCTGCCGAACGCCGGCATGGCCTATCTTGGGTGGACCGATCATAGGGCCATTCGGGCGGGCTCGGGCGCCAGCTTTGCGTACCTGCAGCCGCCGCGCCGCGACACTTCTGCGCGATTCCGTTACTTTCTGACAGTACGGCTGGCGCAGCCCGTCCGGCAGCATGTTTGGCCCCAGCCGGCAAATTTCTGATGCCTACAAGCGACTTCGCCATAGATTTAAATGCCGATTCCGGCGCATCACAGGTGCGCGCCGCGCGTTGGCGTTTCGTTTGCGTGGACCTGCTGGCCGTGGCATTCGTGCTGTGGTCGGGCAGCGCGCTGCCCGACATCGCGGCCACCCATTTCGGTGGCTCAGGCCATGCCAATGGCTGGATGGCGCGCCAGCATTACCTGGCTTTCATGGCCGGATTGGTGGTGGCCTTGCCTGTGCTGGTGGCTTTCGTGCCGCTCGTCGCGCGCACGGGCAGGTCGGCGCGGGTCAATCTGCCGAACTGCGAATTTTGGCTCGCGCCGCGCCAGCGTCCAGCGACACTGGCTTGGCTTTCCTGCCACATGGCACGCTGTGCGATGCTGCTCGCCGTGTTTCTGGCCACCATGCACTGGCTGGTCGTACGCGCCAACGAACAATCGCCGCCGCATCTGGAGGCATTGCCGTTCGTTACGGCGCTGGTCGTATTTCTGCTCGTGCTGGTGACCTGGACCAACTCACTGGCGCGGCATTTCCGGCTGCCACAGCGCATCTGATCGGCAGGCGTGAACGCCGTGCGGCAATGCGGCGCCGCGCGTGCTTGAATCATGAAAAGTCCGGCAATTTGCAAGCCGGATGGCAAATGGACAGCATGCTCGAGCCCTCTGCACCGAGTACGCGCACGGCCGGTTCCTGCTTTGGACCTGCCGCAGCCGCGACGTATTGCTCCGCCTGTACGCAATTTCCCCATAAAATCCTTTGCATGCGACTCGCGGTCGGTACAGAATCCGGCCCCGCGGCCGTAAGTTTCGGATACCCCTTCCAACACGCAGCGTTTGTCATGACCGGCTTTTTGCCTGCTCCTCTGTTTGCACAGCACGCATATTGGGCCCTCGCGCCCCGCCGTGAGCGCCGCGTTTCTCCGGGAGAACGGGCATGAGCGACGCCCGCATCAAAGTTGGCTACGGCTGGTCTGGCCTCGATGTGGCGAGCACGGCCGGCACGGCGGCGGCGAGCGCAGCGCTGGCCCCTATCGGCGATTTGCCGCCGGCTCTGGTGCTGGTATTTGCCTCCGTGCGTTACGATTTGCCCGAATTGCTGCGCGCGATTGCCGGCCAGGTTGGCACGGCGCCCGTTCTGGGTGCCACCACAGCCGGCGAAATTTGCGGCGAACTGCGCCAGGGCGGCGTGCTCGTTTGCATCGTCGCGACCCGGCATATGCGCGTGCATTACGGCGTCGGTCGCGGTGTCGGGCGGGACTGGCGCGGCGCGCTTGCGGAAGCCCTGGCGGCGCCCGCCATCGCTCCCTATTTCGAACATCGGCCGGCCTTGTGGCGCGATCTGATGCGGCGCGGCTCGGGTGCCTTCGGAATGGTGTTTTCGCCCGGCAATACGCGCAGCGCGGCGTCGCGCAGCTATGAAATTCTCGAACAGCTCAAGGCGCGTTCGCTGGGCCAGATCGCATTCGTCGGCGGTTCTTCGGCCGATGACTGGCAACTCCAGACCAATTACGTGCTGGCCGGCGGCGAAGCCATTGCCGACGGTCTGCTGGTGGCGGTGGTCGAAACCGAATTGCAATTCGGTATCGCGATCAGCCACGGCTTCGAACCGCTGGCGCAGGAAACCACTGTGACCAGCGCCGATGGCAATGAAGTTCTCACGCTGGATGGCCGTCCGGCCCTGGATGTGTTTGCTGAACTGAACGGCCGCACGGCCGCCGATCTGGCGCAGCGCCACCTCACGATAAGTACCGGCCGCGCATTCGGCCTGCGCGACAACTTCGGCCTCTACAACCTCAACGTCGCCAGCTTTGCCACGCCGCGCGGCGGGTTGCGCCTGACGCGGCCAGTCGATCCGGGTACGCGCCTGTGCCTGCTCGAAGTACAGTACGGCGCCGGGCAGGACGCCGCCGCCGACGCCCTGCGCAAAGCCGGGCTGCGTGCCGGCGTCACCGAACCCGCGGCAGGCCTGCTGTGGTACTGCGCGCTGCGGCCCAAACTGATGGGTGATGCAACCCAGGAAGAACTGGCGAGCGCGGCGCGCCTGCTGGCGCCCGCACCGCTATTGGGGTTTTCCAGCTTTGGCGAGCAGGGGCTGGGCGCGGACGGCGTGCCGCAGCATTACAACGGTGCCGTATCCGCGCTGGTGCTGGGTAAAGATCTCACGCCGGGCGCGCGCGTCGCGCTGGAAAACGAAAAATTGCGCGCCGAGCTGGCCGCGCGCACCGCCATGCTGGAACATTCCCATGCCGAGCTGGAAAACCTGGTGGCCAGCCGCACCGCCGACCTGATCGAAGCGAATACCCGCCTGCGCGAGGAAATCGCCGAACGCCAGCGCGCCGAGCAGGCTGTGCTGGCCCAGGCGCGGCTGGAAGAACAACAGCGCCTGCTGCGCGAGCACCTGCGCTTTCAAAAATCCCTCATCGAAGCCATGCCCGTGCCGGTGTTCTACAAGGACGTCGAGGGCCGCTACATGGGTTGCAACGACGCCTTCGCGGCGTTTTTCGGGCGCCCCAAGGACGAAATCATCGGCTACACGGTGTATGAGGTGGCGCGTGGCACGCTGGCGGATATATACCGTTCCCGCGATCTCGAATTGCTGTCCGACCCGGCCGGTGTGCAGGTATACGAAAGCCCCATCGAAAATGCCGGCGGTGAAGTGCGCGACGTGGTGTTTCACAAGGCGCGCCTGTGTGACGACGCCGGCGCGCCGCTGGGCATCATAGGCGCGATACTCGACATTACCGACCTGAAGCGCGCCGATGCCGCGCGCGCCGCGGCGTTGGCCGAAGCACAGCGCCTGGCCCGGGTGCGCAGCGATTTTCTCGCCAACATGAGCCACGAAATCCGCACTCCGCTCAACGTGGTGCTGGGTCTCGCACAAGCCGGTCTGCGCCAGTCCGAAGGGCGCCATGTGCGCGATACCTTCGAGCGCATGCACGGCGCTGGCCAGATGCTGCTGGCGCTGGTCAATGACATTCTGGATTTTTCCAAGATCGAGGCCGGCAAACTGCAGATCGAGCATGCAGCGTTCGCACCGGGCGCGGTCATCGACCAGGCCGTCAGCGTGGTGGCGCAGCCGGCGGCCGGCAAAGGCCTGGACCTGCAGGTGAACGAAGCGCCGGATCTGCCCGCGACTTGTCTCGGCGACGCCCTGCGCTTGCGCCAGGTGCTGGTCAATTTGCTTGGCAACGCGGTCAAATTTACCGAGCACGGCGAGGTTCGGCTATACGTGTCGCGGGTCGGAAACGAGCTGCTGGTGGCGGTCGAAGATTCCGGCATAGGTTTGAGCGCGGAACAGATGGAGCGCCTGTTCACCGTGTTCGAACAGGCGGACGGATCGACCACTCGGCGCTACGGCGGAACCGGGCTGGGGCTGGCGATCAGCCGCCGCCTGGTGGAATTGATGCGCGGCACGATAGAGGTGCAGAGCAAGCTGGGCGAAGGCAGCCGCTTTGAAGTGCGCCTGCCGCTGGTGGGCGACGTCGCTGCCGAGCCGCCCGTGCTGGCGCGCATTGGCCTGGCCGGGCTGCCCCATATGGAAGGCGCGCGCCTGGCCCGCGCCCTGGCCGACTACGGGCAGCAGGTGCAAATCCTGCCTGCCCACGCCGGCCCGGAGGGACTCGACTGGATCGTGGCGGATGCGGCGCTGGCGGGGAGCGAACTGGTCATGCAGGCACGCGAACGCGGCGTGCCCGTGCAACTGGCCTGGACGCCCGGCGGCGGCAGTTTGCCGGACGACGGGACGGACCAGCCCGACCTCATCGCGGAAAGACCGTTACGCGCGCGCCACGTAATCGCTGCGCTGCGTGCGGCGCCGACGGCGCAGGGGACGCCCGCAGACGAAATCCGCGAGCGCCTCGCCGGCATACGCATCCTGGCCGCCGAAGACGTCGAAATGAATCGCCAGGTGCTGCAGGAATTGCTGGGCGGCGAGGGTGCCCGGCTAAGTCTGGTGGAAAACGGCCAACTCGCTGTCGATCGCGTGCAGGCGGAAGGTGCCGCTGCATTCGACGTCGTGTTGATGGATATCCAGATGCCGGTGCTGGACGGCTACCAGACCGCCGATCGATTGCGCGTCATGGCGCCCGGCTTGCCCGTGATCGGGCTCACCGCGCACGCCTTCCCGGAAGAGCGGGCGCGCTGCCTCGCGCACGGCATGGTCGAACACGTCGCCAAGCCCTTCGATCTGGATGATCTGGTGGCCATCATCCTGCATCATTGCGCACACAAAAACCCAGCGCCGCAAGTGCAGCCGGGCGCGCCGCAGCAGCAAGCCGGCGCTGCTGCGCAGGGCGTCCAGGCGGTCGATTTCGAAGCGCTGAACAAGCGTTTTCACGGCAAACCCGGCGTAGTCGGCCGGCTCGCCACCATACTTGTGAACACCCACCAGGCGACGCCGGAAAAACTGCGTACCGCGGCGCTGCAATCCGATCTCGGCACCCTGGTGGTGCTTGCGCACGCACTCAAGGGCGTGGGCGGCAATCTATGCGCGCGCGGCCTGCAAACACAGGCGGAAAAAACCGAAGTTGCCGCGCGCGACGGCCTCGCCGAAGCGCCCGCCGAGGCGCGCCAGTTGGCGCAGGACCTTGAAGCCGTACTCGAAGCCGCCGGCCGCATGGTGCCGGTAGAGGCCGGCTGAGACGGCGCGCTTGGCGCTACGCCGGCCCGCGTAGGGCGGAAAAGCGCAGCGCATTCCGCCGTATGTGGCGGTTCAATTCCCACCATACGATTGCGAAGCCTCGAGGCGGCCCCGCAGCTTGGGGCGACGACAGGAGCCCGAAGCGTTCCGCGCTTGGCGACACGCCGATGTTGGGGTTCGCAAGCTCACCGCCAACCTACGGGGCGGCGGCGCGCGGCCCGGCCCGCGTAGGGCGGAAAAGCGCAGCGCATTCCGCCGTATGTGGCGGTTCAGATCCACCCTACGTCTGCGAAGCCTCGAGGCGGCCCCGCAGCTTGGGGTGACGACAGGGACCCGAAGGGTTCCGCGCTTGGCGACAGGCCGATGTTGGGGTTCGCAAGCTCACCACCAACCTACCTTATTACGGGAGTCGTGCGTCGAGTATTTCCATGTCGCCGGGAAAGCTCCCTAGCCACACCTGGGTCCGATTTTGCTGGGCCGCTTCGAGTACACGGCGGATCGCCCCGAAACGCGGATTTGCGGCTGACAAACGGAGCAGCGAGGGCCGCAGTACCAGCGTTACCACCAGGTCGTTCGAGGCTGGCGTCATTGCTCGAATCGATTTGACCGAGTCCGGAATAAATGGCGAAACAAAGCTGAATTTTCCCGTCGCCGGGTTGTAGGCGGCAAACACATGCGTGCGTTCCGCGGCTGAGCGGGTCAGGAAATCGATCCGCGCCTTGGTGCTGTCTGCAACACTGACAATCAGTTTTACGCCGCCATCCGTGTAAAACGACAGGGTGCTTGCATCAGCAGCTTTATTCAAGGCATTTACGAGCGTGAATTCGTAGGTGTCGTACACTGTGGTTCCCTCGCACGAAACGGGCGGACTTGCCGCTGCGAAAAATAATGACGCAATCAGTGTCATCAAGGGGGGGCGATAAAAACCGTGCATCATTTTCCGGTGGCCTTTTTGTTTGCGGCCTGGCGGGCATCGTCGCGGGCGGTTCTGTGCGCCGATAAAGCCTGCTCCGCGTAGGCAACAGGATAGTCTCTGCCTTTGGTGTCCGGGTCAAAGGGGTAGTGCACGTTGGATGGCGTAATTTCCTGCATGGTTGGGACCTGGGCGTGCGGTCCGCAGCGCGCCTTCCATTCGTCCATCGAAAGCGGTTTATCGGATAGCGAGGGGTCGAGAACACGCTCTTCAACCTTGCCGTTACTCTGTTCTACCTGCACGATTGGGGCGACATGATAGTGCCAGGTTACGGGCGCGCTATTACCGTTCGCATCAGGAAACGCCACGCGAGTTCCGTCCGCACGGTTAGGCTCCAGATACCCTTCGTACCACAGCTTGCGGCTGGCGTAACCTTCTTTTTCCATCATGTCCGACATGACACGGGCGCGTGCATAGCAGCAGTCCGGTGGATAGTCGAACGGCACATCAGTCTGTTTGAACTGGTCCATGAATTGCTGCGCCTGCGCTTCGCTCATCGTATCCTTGAGCTTGTATGGGCATGGCGTAACGGCGCTACATGCCGGAGCTGAACCGTTATTTGCGCTGGGCGGAGTGGGTGCTTTGGCCTTACTCATGACGAATGACCGCGGCCGTATCCGACATTACGCTTTTGAGCCATATGAGGGCTTTTCGTTCGAGCCGGTCGGCTCGAATGCCTGCGGTGGCGATCATCGGATCGGCCAAGGTATTGCTGATCCAGGGGTAAAACGGATCGCAGATACACCCATGTCCAAAAGCGACCATCAGGGCCACCACCAGGGCGTATGCGCGGGCGCTCTGAAATCCGGCTCGGCGCGCAGCGCCGCCGGCCTCGCGTATCAGGGCGAGCATTGCATCATTACCAGCGTGGCGAAACTTTTCCGGACAGCTGTGTGCAATGTGCCCGAGCATGGCCGAAGAAAAATCTTGAGCCGCATAGTCATGAGACATTTGCGCCAGGTCATGCAGCCGCTGCATGGCACGTCGCGCACTCGATGCGTCGTTGCCGGCGGTGGCGTCCTGATAGCGTAACACTGCGCGATAAAGCCCCTCTGCGCGCAGCATTTCATCCCTGTTTTCTCTTAGTATGCGGCCGGCCCAGGGGTACTGAGGGTCGGTGTCAAACTTACTGCCGAACAATAGTGACAGCTCGATGTACAAGCGTATTGGACCGCGCCGCTCGAAGCCGTAACCGCGCGATTGTTCGATAGCTGCCCATATACCTCGGGCAAGCTCTTCATTGCTCAGGGTTTTGCACAGATCCGGAGAAAATTCGCGCGCATGCCCAAACATTTCATCGGCAAATCGCTGCAATGTCGCGCGATTCAATTCGCGCATCTGTTCAGGATGGATGGTCAGCACGGCTGTGGCGAATGAAGGCAGGGCGACTCCGGTTACCCGTATGGTTTGGCGTTGAGGCACACTGACCGGCAACGTCAGTGCGCCTTTAGTTGGCTATCGTGGCGGCCGGATGGACGCCGGACTTGCGTATCCCAAGCGGTCGCGCCGCAGCAGAAGTTTCACACCTGCAGTTCCAGCACCACTTCGCCGGATACCGGGTCGGTAACGCCCAGATCGCCGCCCAAATCTTCCAGATCGGCACGGAAAGTATCGAGCAGGGCGATCATTTTCGGGCGTGCGGCCACCAGTTGCTCGAAAGAATCCCATTCGCCGACGATGCAGTAAGTGCGCTCCCCGGTTTTTACCATGGAACCGCGCCGAAAACCTGCGAAATCCGGCCGCGCTTGCCGGTGTGCCTCGAGAAACGCTTCTTCGCGGCCGGGTTTGACGCGAAAGCGTACGACGTTGAATGCAGTCATGACTATCCCCTCCAGAATGGCGGGCGGCGCCCGCGATGCATGATTCATAGGCCGCCGCCGGCGCCGGGTCAAGCACTGCTTGCAGCTTTGGTAGGGGAATCGGGCCGATGCGGCCCAGCGGTTCAACCCGGCTGGGCCCTGGGGGCGCGGGCGTCCCGCCCGCGGCAAGTGCGCATCACGCCTGCGAAAAGATTGAATCTCAACTGCACGCGGGCGAGACGCCCACGCCCCCAGGTTGGGGCGGGAACGGAGCCTCAGGCCAAGGATAGGGCGCGGGTGGGGCATCGCCGGACCTGTCGTTGGCAACGGGCGCTGGGGGCGCGGGCGTCCCGCCCGCGGCAAATGCGAATCACGCCTGCCAAAAGTTTGAATCTCGACGGCACGCGGGCGAGACGCCCACGCCCCCAGGTTGGGGCGGGACCGGAGCCTCAGGCCAAGGATAGGGCGCGGGCGGGGCATCGCCGGTCCTGTCGTTGTCAACGGGCGCTGGGGGCGCGGGCGTCGCGCCCGCGATCGTGACCTGCGCCCACGGCTACAGGCCGCGGCGCCCGTAACACCTATCGAATTTCAACCCGCCTGCAGCGGCAGCGACAATTCCCGCACCAATTCCGCCGTCGCGGGCCGCACGCCGCGCCACCAGAAAAACGACTCGGCGGCCTGTTCCACCAGCATGCCGGCACCGTCGGCGAGGCGCCCCGTGCCGGCATCGGCCGCAAGCCGCAGGAAAGGGGTTAAACCTTTCCCATAAGCCATTTCATAAGCCAGGCCCGAGCGCGAAAACACGTTTTGCGGCAGCGGCAGGGCGTCGCCGGACAGGCTGGCCGAGGACGCATTCACCACCAGATCGAAGCGCTCGCCCGGTATGTCGGAATAGCCCGCGCTACTCACCTTGCCGTAAGCGGCGACCATTTCCGCCAGTTGTTCGGCGGTGCGCAGCGTGCGATTCACGATGACCAGTTCGGCCGGCTCGCGCTCCAGAAACGGCAGCAGCACCCCGCGCGCCGCGCCGCCCGCGCCAACCAGCAAAATCCGCTTGCCGCGCAGCGCCAGGCCGAGGTTATGTTCGATGTCATTGACGAGGCCGATGCCGTCGAAATTTTCCGCGTGTATGCCCTGCAGGTCGAATTTGAGCGCATTCGCGGCGCCGGCCAGACGCACCCGCTCGCTGCGGAAATCTGCCAGCTCGCAGGCCGCCAGCTTGAACGGCACGGTCACGTTGAGGCCCAGCCCGCCTGCGGCGCGGAAACTGCGCACGACTGCGGCAAAGCCGTCGAGCGGCCCGAGTAGGGCGCCGTATTCGATGTCCTGCCCGGTTTCGCGCGCGAAGCGGGCGTGGATCAGCGGCGATTTGGAGTGGCTGATCGGATTGCCGATCACGGCATAACGGTCGGTCATGGCGGTGGGGGGATTGGGTCAGGTTGGCAGTGGGAGTAACTTACCCTGTGGTTACGGCAAGAGCAGGTGGTGCATTGGCTTCAGCCTGGGGGCGCGGGCGTCGCGCCCGCGGAAAGTGCGAATCACGCCTGCGAAAGCTTCGAATCTCAACGGCATGCGGGCGAGACGCCCACACCCCCAAGTTAGGGCGGGCGCGACGCCTTGGGCCAGCTATCAAACCAGCCTGCGCCATCGCTACTTCGAGGCCCTGGGGGCGCGGGCGTCGCGCCCGCGGAAAGCGCGAATCACGCCTGCGAAAGCTTCGAATCTCAACGGCATGCGGGCGAGACGTCCACACCCCCAAGTTAGGGCGGGCGCGACGCCTTGGGCCAGCCATCAAACCAGCCTGCGCCATCGCTACTTCGAGGCCCTGGGGGCGCGGGCGTGCCGCCCGCGAAAAGCGCGAATCACGCCTGCGAAAGCTTCGAATCTCCACTGCATGCGGGCGAGACGCCTGCACCCCCAATTGGGGCTTTTGCGTGCTCACTGCACCCCCATGCCGCGCCGGATCGCATCGAGCAACTGGCGCAAATCCTCGATCGGAATTTGCCCTGGTGCGGAGGCCTGGCTACCTACCGCGAAGGTGATCGAAGATCCGAACGCCCAGCCCACCATGCGCGACAGCGAACCATGGCCGCCCATGGCCATGCTCACGATGGGCAGGGCGATGCGGCGGTGCGCTTCCTGCGTGGCGGCGAAAAGCACCAGCACGTCGGCCATGTCTTGCGGCATGACGGCCACTTTGGCGATATCCGCACCGACTTCGGCCATGGCGACGAATTTGGCGACCAGATCGTCCTTGGGCGGGGTTTTGTGGAAATCGTGGAACGAGGCGATCAATTGCGCGCCGCTGCGCCGCGCGGCAGCCAGCACGTGCCGGAACAGATCCGGCTCGCCGGACAGTTCCCAATCGACAAAATCGACATTGCCCGTATCGCACACTGCTTCGTACAGACACAACACCTGCGGCTCGGTCAGCCCAGTGGCGTGGCCGCCTTCGCGCGTGGAACGGCGCGTGAACAGGATGGGTATGCCCTGCGCGCCGGCACGCAATTCCGCCAGCGCGTCCAGCACCGCCGGCGTATCGGTAATGGCCGCGAAAAAATCCACGCGCCATTCGATCAGATCGGGCGCTTTGGCACGCACCGCTGCCAGTTCGGCGCGCAGACCGTCCGCGTCGGCGGCGACCAGCGGCGCGCACACCAGCGGCAGCTTGCCGCCGCCCAAAATCTGACCGCGCAAGCGGATTGGCTTTGCAAAATCCATGGAAGGGTTCGAGCGGATCAAAACCGCATCATCCTACATTCCCGCGAGGGCGGCTGAGACATGCCGACCCGTAGGGCGGATAAGCCGCAGGCGCAATCCGCCGTATGGAGACGTGGAATGACCCAACACGGCCTGATTTCCCGGCCCGGTGCGAGGGTCGAAAGCTCCGTGCCACTGAATTTGCGGCTACGCATTGGCATCGAACCGCCCCATACGGCGGAATGCGCTGCGCTTTTCCGCCCTACGTTCGCGGGCGGCGGCCATTCCGTAGGGCGGATAAGCCGCAGGCGCAATCCGCCGTATGGTGACGTGGAATGACCCAACACGGCCTGATTTCCCGGCCCTGTGCGAGGGCCGAAAGTTCCGCGCCACAGAATTTGCGGCTACGCACTGGAGCCGAACCGCCCCATACGGCGGAATGCGCTGCGCTTTTCCGCCCTACATTCGCGGGCGGCGGCCATTCCGTAGGGCGGATAAGCCGCAGGCGCAATCCGCCGTATGGAGACGTGGAATGACCCAACACGGCATGATTTCCCGGCCCGGTGCGAGGGTCGAAAGTTCCGTGCCACAGAATTTGCGGCTACGCATTGGCATCGAACCGCCCCATACGGCGGAATGCGCTGCGCTTTTCCGCCCTACGACGCCCACGCTGCTCAACCAACCGCCTCAGCCGCGTTTCCCGCCCGCGCGCCCCCCGCCTTTTTCGCCGCGCTTGCCGGCCTTAACCTTCCACGCCACGATGCGGCCGTCCGAGCCGCCGCTGGCGAGCATTTGTCCGTCGTGGGAAAAGGCAACCGACCAAATCCAGTCCGAATGCCATTTGCTGTCGCTGCCCATGGGCTTGGATAACAGCAATTCACCGGTCTCCACGTCCCAAAGATTGAGCCGCTTGTCCCAGCCCACACTGGCCAGGGTGCGGCCGTCCGGCGCGTAGGCCACGCTGCGCACCAGATAATCGTGTTCGCGCTTGCGCCAGCGTGGCGCGTGGTCGGTCGAACTCACATCCCACACGCAAACCGCCTTGTCCAGACCGCAACTGGCCAGGGTTTTGCCGTCCGGCGCGAATGCCACGCTTTCCACGGAACTTTGATGGCGCCCCAATTCGCGCGCCTCGCCGACTTCGATATCGAGCAGCCACACCGTATCGCGCAGGCTGCCAATGGCGAGCAGGCGATCGTCGGGCGAAAACGCCACCGAGGTCACGCGGCCTATGCCTTCCACGGCGCTGCCGCCGCTGCGGCGCGGTTCGCCTTCGTCGGCATCCCAGAACAGCACGCGGCCATCGTAGCCGCCGCTGGCGACACGGCTGCCGTCGCTGGAAAACGCCACCGAATAAACCGCCTCGGTATGCTCCCTGCGCTCCCACAACAGCTTGAGCGGATCGACCGACCATACGCGCACATAGCCGTCCTCACCGCCCGTCACCAGGCGCTGATCGTCGTGCGAAAACGCCACCGAATAAACATAACTGCCGTGCCGGCCGCTGGCGATGGCCTGACCGGCCGGATCCAGCAAATTCCACAGCACCACCGTGCAATGGCTGCCCGCCGCCAGCCATTCGCCACTGCGGGAAAAGGCGATCGAATACAGTTCGTCTTCCACCTGCTGCAAGGGCGGCAGGCGCCGCACCAGATTGGAATAGTCGATCACCGGCTGCGGCGCGCGGCCCTCCGCAGCCGGAAACGGCGGCACCACAAGCGGCTTTTGCCGGCGCGGATCGGCTTGCGGGCGCGGCCCCGGCAGCGGCTGCACGGCGCGCAGACCGGCCAGCAGCCTGGCACGCGCGTCGGCTTCGCTGCTGCCCACCAGATCGACATACACATGGCCGCCGAGCAGGCCGCGCCGCTCGAAGGCGTGCACGCGCACCGGCAATATGAGCGCGCGGTCGCTATCCGGATCGATGCGGTAATACTCGCGCCACTCCGCCTGGGCGTGGCGCGAGGCCCGCCACGACGGCGACTGCACGGCCAATAGTCGCGGCGCCTTGAGTAGAGCCTGATCCATGTTGCGTACCCAGTCCTGGCCGGGCAAAAAATCCCAGGCCTGGATCAGCACGGAATATCCGGCCTCCTCGACCTGCCAGGCGATCCATTGCGCCCAGCCGGCGTCGTCCTTGTTGTAGCTGACGAAGAAATCGGCCATCGAGTTTCCCCGCGGTTGGCTCGGTACAGGGCGAGCATACAATACTCGCCTGCTTCCGGCTTGCCCGCAGAATTCCATGTATTCGTCCCCGCATCCCCATGCCGCGCTGCCGGGCCGCCTGTTGATCGTCGGTACGGGTTGTGTGGCGGAAGGTTTTTTGCCGTTGCTGTGGCGACACATCGCCGTGGCGCGCGAGCGCGTCGCGCTGCTCGGCCCGGACCCACAGGGGCAGGCGCTGGCTGCGCGGCACGGTATAAGTTGCCATGCTTGCGCACTAAGCGCCGAAAATCACGCCGCCGAACTGGCGCGGCATCTGCGCGCTGGCGACGTGCTGCTCAATCTTGCCCTGGGCGCCGGCAGCCTGGATTTGCTCGCCTGGTGCCTGCGCCACGACGTGCTGTACCTGGACACCAATCTCGAGCCCTGGTCCGGCCAAGCCCACAGCCTGGCCGGCGCGCGCAGCCGCGCCCTGGCGATGCGCGGGCAAAGCACGGCGGTGGTGAGCCACGGCGCCAATCCCGGGCTGGTTACCCATCTGCTCAAACAGGCGCTGCAACAACTCGTGCCGGATGCCGCCAATTGGCCGCAAGCCGCGCGCAGGCTGGGCCTGCAAGTGCTGCAGATATCCGAAGTGGACAGTCACAGGCCGGCAGTCCAGACGAGTGAAGCCGCGGCGGCAGGCACGCGCCCACCGGCGGAATTCGCCAACACCTGGTCTGCCTTGGGCTTGGCCGGTGAACTATGCGCGCCCGCCGAACTGGCCTGGGGCGCGCAGGAATACGCGCTACCCGCGGGCGCCGTATTGCGCGAAGGCGGCCGCGGTGGGGCCGTGGAACTGGCCGGCGCGGCGCTCGCCACGCGGGTGGCCGGCTGGTCGCCCGGCACCGGCTCATTCACCGGCTGGCTGCTGGCCCACCATGAAGCGATGTCCATGGCTGACCTGCTGACCGAGCATGCCAGCGATGTCGTGGCCGGCCAAGGTGTTGTGGTACCGCTGCGGCCCACTGTGTTCTATGCCGTACAGCCCTGTCCGGCCGCAGTGCAGGGCGCGTCCGCATTAGTCGCGCCGTCGCCGCCTGCAGGATGTTACTATCGCATCCTGAAAGAGGAACTAATGTCGGGCGGCACGGACCTCGGCGTACTGCTGCTGGGGGAGCGCGTCGGCCACTGGTACGGCTCGCGCCTCACGCTGGCGCAAGCACGTAAATGCGCGCCCGACAATAACGCCACCACACTGCAAGTGGCCGCCGGCGTGCTGGGCGCGCTGGTATGGGCATTGGAAAACCCGCGCCGCGGCGTGGTGGAAGCCGAGGATATGGACCACCGCCGCGTGCTCGCCGTGGCCGCACCTTATCTGGGCGAACTGGCCGCCATCGATACACCGTGGCGCCCGCCCGGCAAGGGCCCGCTGCGCTTCGAGCGCTTCCTGGTCGGATCGCAAACCGGCCGAGACCATAACCGTTAATGTGACACACGTGCAGAATTGCTCGCTGCGCGGCGACTCTCGTAGGTTGGGGTGACGAAGGAACCCCAACAAAGCGCGGATTAATTACGCCACACGCTGGATGTAACCGCCCGCTCAAGCCTTTTCGATCATGGACCAGACAAGCCGAGCGTTGCGCGACCGTGGGTCGTTGGGGTTCGCAGGCTCACCCCAACCTACGTGGCTACGTGGATACGAAGACCGATGAATGTCCGCAACCGTAGCGGTTCATTTCCGCGTGTGCGGTCGCCCCGCGCAAACCCGTATGGAGACCTCAAATTCCCACACACGATTTAATTCGCATGCCCGGCGAACCGGATTGCCAGCGCCTCATACGGCGCAATGCACTACCCTTTTGCGCGCCACGCAGCATCGCCAGCTCGACCTGCCCGGCGGCAGAATCGAAGGCCTACACTCGTAGGTTGGGGTGACGAAGGAACCCCAACAAAGCGCGGATTAATTACGCCACACGCTGGATGTAACCGCCCGCTCAAGCTTTTTCGATCATGGACCAGACAAGCCGAGCGTTGCGCGACCGTGGGTCGTTGGGGTTCGCAGGCTCACCCCAACCTACGTGGATACGAAGACCGATGAATGTCCGCAACCGTAGCGGTTCATTTCCGCGTGTGCGGTCGCCGCGCGCAAACTTGTAGGGCGGATAAGCCGAAGGCGCAATCCCGAATCGGGACCACCGCCTACGAACCGCAACGAACGCTGCCACAAATCCCCCGCATCGAAGCGTTCCCCCCGCGCACGAACTCAATTTTCAAGCACCCGAATCACGTCCAGCCCGATCAGCTCCTGCACCGCCACGATAAGCCGGCGGTCTTCCAGAGGCGCTTTGGCGCGCAGGGCGGCCAGCGCTTCGTGCGCCACTACCGGCTCCCGCAGGCGCGCGAGCAGGGGGCGCAAGGCGCTGTACGGCAGCAGCGCTTCCACGTGCGCCAGCGACTGCGGTCCCGGAGACGGGTTGGCGCAAACAAGCCTGCTCTGCGGGTCGAGAAAAATCCGCGCGGCACGCAAATCCAGGGGCTGGCGGCGCTGCCAGAAAAGGCTATCCGGAAAGCGCCCCTCGCGCGCGTAATGGCGCGCGCGCTGGTGCAAAAACTCGATGAATGCTTCGCGCAGCGGCGGGTAAGCGCTGCCGGAATCGACTTCCGGCGTTACGGCAATAGGCCGCTGCAAAGCCTGAGAGACGCGCTGCGCGGCCCGGCGCGCGGAGCGGATGGCGCGCACCACGCCGTCGCCGGCGAGCGGATCGCAGGCCATGGCGGCATCGCCGATCGTGCACCACGCCTCGCCGTGGTCCGGATGGCGGAAACCGGAGTCCGCACGTGCTGCCCACGGTTCTCCCGCCAGCCGCGCGCCGGCACAGAGGGCCGCGGTGTGCGTACTTTCGGCCAGGGCGGCCATGAATGCCGCCGGCAGCGTTTCGCGCGGACCGGCGGCGAGCAGATCGACATCCGTCATCAAACTGACCAATAAGCCGCCGTCGGGCTGGGGCGCGGCATACCACCAGCCGTTTTGCACCGCCTCGATCTGCAGCACGGGCTCCGGCTTTGTGGCCGGCGCGCCCAAGCGAGCCACCCAGGCCATCATGCGATCCATGCGCACCCACTGCCCCGGGCGGCTCGCGGCAGGCCAGGCGTTTGAATCGCGCCCGCCGGCATCGACCACATAACGCGCGCTCAGGCGCTGCCCGTCTGTGAGCTGGACGGACCAGGCGGCATCCGCGGGTTCCACCGAAGTGGCGGCACAGCCCGTCAGCACATTCACGCCGCTTTGAACGGCCGCGCTGGCGAGCGCCTGGTCGAAGGCGGCGCGATCGACGTGCCAGCCTTCCCCATAGGGGTTGAACATGGCGTTGCGCTCGATTTGCGCGAATTCGCCCCAGGACGAACGTTGGCCGCGGAACGGCAGGCGCGGCACATTGCGCACGGCATCCCAAAGGCCCACCTCCTGCAATAGCGCCGCAAGTTCGCCGCCGAAAGTTTCGCCGGTGCGCGGATGTTGGTATCGACTGCGCTCGAGCAGCGTGACGGCAAGCCGGCTGCGCGCCGCCATGATGGCAAGCGCCAGACCGGCCGGGCCGCCGCCAAGGATGAGCAGATCGATGTTTAATGATGGGGCGGGCTGCATAGGGGGATCGTGTCGAGTGGCATTAAATGATGAAAGGTGCGGTCTGGAAACCATGCTGGCTTATTTTCCGCTCGGCGCCTTCCCTGGGGGTGCGGGCGTCCCGCCCGCACGACTTGACGCACCCAAAAGCAGGCGGGCGAGACGCCCACCCCCCAAGCCTGCGCGCGACGGATCGCCTTCGCGTATCTGGGCGCTGGGTGAGACGGCATCCGGGAATTCCACAACGCTCGGCACCTTCCCAGGAAAACTAATGACTGAGATAAGTCCTTGCCATCAGCTCGACGGCGTCGAATCTGCATCGCGCGGCGCCGGCCTGAGCCGAACCTTCGCCGTCGCGCCCGCAAGCACACTTATCGCGCCCTGGGCGGGACAATGCTGCTGGCAGATTCCGCAGCCCGTGCAAGGCGCGTCCCCGGCGACCGGGACATAACCGCTGCCGCGTTTGTTCAGTTCGATCGCCCCGGGTATGGGGCACAGATCGTAACAAATGCGGCAGGGCAGTCCGCGCCAGGCGGTGCAGCGCTCGGTGTCGATTTGCGCGACACCCATGCGCACCTCTGCCGCAACCCTCATGGGCTGCAGCGCACCGCTGGGGCAGGCGTGGGTGCAGGGCAAATCTGCGCACAAACTGCAGGCCTGGCGGGAAGGATCGATAGCCGGCAAATACTTGCCGCTGGCACTATCCGCAAGCAAGGTAATCGCTTGCGGCGGGCACATCTCCGCGCAGCGGGCACAACTCGTACAGGCGCTGGCGAAGCTCTCCGCCAGGGCGCCCGGCGGGCGCAAGGGCGGCGCCAATGCAGCAGCCTCGTCGCTGGGCGGCGCGGCGAGCGGCGCGAGCGGCCCAGGCTGGCTGCGCACGCCACGTTCCGGCGCGGGCGCCGCGTGTAGCCGCGAAAGCGGCGCGCCTGTGCTTCCCGCGCGCCGCCACCACAGCAAAAACGCGCGGCGGTTCATGCCTTCGCCGCCCAACGCCGGCTTTTCCTTCATATCGCAACTAAGCCAGACAACGCATCAAGGAACCTGCGGGTTGCGCTCCTGCTCGATATACACCTGGCTGCCCGGCTCCGATTCCAGCACGAAACCGAACTTGAACCAGTTGCCCAGCATGTCGTCGTAAGACGTGTCGCTGCTGCCGCTGGGCCATTTGCTATCCGGACGCGCCCAGGGCAAGCGCTGGCTTAGTTTATCGGTGGCATGCAGAAAAACGTCGTCCGGCCGCGCCGTCGGCCACCAACCGAGATTGAGCAGCTTGGAACAATCGTTGAAATCGGCCTGCCAGGGCAGCGCCATCTGGCGCGAAAAATGCCCCGCAACCAGGGGCGTGCCTTCCAGTTGTCCGCTGGGCAGGCGGAACTGACTGGTGGCGGCAAGATTGAGGCGGAACGGCTCGATGAAAAGCGCCGGGTTGCGTATTTGCCAACCCGCCTCGATGCCGGGATAAAACGGACCGCCTATGCAGTTTTCCAGATTGGCCTGGTCCAGCCCGTGCGGCGTGATCACACTAACCGGCGGCGGCGTGCCGAACATCGGCACGAAATTGCCCGCCGCCCAGGACCGCAGCAACGCATATTGCACCGGGGTGAGCGTCGAATAGCGCTGGTAGCGCGGCACGCTGCGCGGCCCCGTGGTCTGCACCGCGCCGCCGCCCTGGTTGCCGGAGCCGTTCTGGCCGAAGGTATAAACGAAATTTTCGTTGCCCACGTACCAGTTGTCGCCATATAGCCGCGGCATGGTGGCGGGGCCGTTGGTGCTGGTCGCAGCGTCTTCCGGCGCACGCAAATAACTGAAAAATACCTTCCTCGCCTTAGCCGCACTATCGGACGGATCGCCGAGCGGATCGGTAAGCATCGCACTGTGCTTGAAATTGACCAGCGCGGTGGTATAGACCAGATTAACCGCATTCCTGATGATGGGCCACACTTCGCTGGCGAAATCGGCGGCGATGCTGCCAAATTCGAACTTGCCCGCCACCGCCCCGCTTTTCCAGGCCGACCACGCGGTGTTGAGCTGAGTCATGCGCGCGAGCGGCCCGCCATTGAAGTAGAGCGCATTATCGGCCGGGATGGCGAGCTTGCGTACCCCCATGTCGTAGAGCACGTCATACAGCGACACACCCGCGTTGAGGCCGGGCGAAAAATCCGGCGGCGCAACCAGCACCCAGGCATTGCCGGCGGCGTCCATGGGAAAGTGCGTCAGATTGCCGGCACCGTCATCCACCGTCACCACCGCCGTGACCGGACCATCGCCGACGTCGTCAAACCAATAGTTGTTGTTGGACCAGTGCGTGAGCGGCTGTGCCGGCGAAATGCTCGATGCCGAATGGCCCTTGCCGCCGAACACCAGCAAGCGGCCTTCCGCGTCCGTGCGCACCTGGCCCAGATAGTCGATCAAGGTTAGGCCATATGCATCTTTCACGACGCGCAAGGCCGGGTAGCCGCCAGCCGTGGCCGGCGTGAACAAATTCGGTGCGGCCGACAGCCCCGCAATGGAGCGCGGCCCGAAATCGCTCTGCAGACTGGCGCGGTCTGCCAGCGCCGGATTGCGCAATTCGCCGGCCGGCAAAGTTTCGCCACGCGGGCCGTCTTCTTCATAAAACGCCGCCTTGCGGTTGGCCAGATGCACCGTCCAGGTAATTGCTTTAACGTAGGGCGAGCCCGGCGTCGGCACTTGCGGCAGCACCTCGCCCGCCGGCTCCAGCCGGCCCTCGGCGTTGCGCAGGTATTCAAATACACGGAAGCGCACGGCCTGCGGCTTGATCGCGCCATCCAGCTTATACGAGCCGACTTCGCGTTCCGTCAGTCCTTCGGTGGCTTTCTGGCCCGGCAGTTCGGGGCCGACGATAAACGCGCGATCCGGGTCCAGATTCCCCAGGCGCGCAATGCCTATGGCCGGGTGTATGCGAAACACCCGCGCCGGCGGGCCGGCGGCATGAGACTGAGCGGGCGCCATGACGCCCGCCACGGCCATCGTGGTGGCACCGGCAGCCATGCCGGAAATGAATTCGCGGCGAGTCAGGCCGGCGGGAACATCCGCCTGCGCCTGCGCTGCCGTGGCGGCGTCGGCGGTCTCACCGGCTGCCTGCGCAAGGGAATTTTTTGTTGATGTTTGATCGGCCATCGGAAAACCTCAGCGAAGGAAAAAACAAGGCGGATTAGAACATCCGCAGGAATGAGCCCCCTGTGGTGCATGTCGCGGCTGTAACTGGATTGTCTTGGGAGGCAAGAAGTGCGCCGAATTGCGCCGCCTGTGTGGCGCCCGTCTGGACCAGCGCTGAAGCATGCGCGCAGTCCTACAAATCCTGCCTGGCGCACTCGGCGCGCCTTGGCGGATGGCTGCTACATACGGCAGCGCTGAACCGCATGCCTTGCCGTGCCGGCCAAGCATGCGGTTCAGCGCAACAAAATACTATCAAAAGTCCAAGCCAGGTGAAAGTAATGCCAGGATTCACATCGTACTCTGTGCATAATCCGACGGGAATCCGCACGCCCGGGGGGCGCATATGGACATGCTGCATCGCTTTTTCAGGCTGCACGACCTTTTGCGGGCGAGGCACTTGCCCCTGCCGCGCGAGGAAATAGCTACGCAGCTGGAATGCAACCGATCCAGCGTGACGCGCCTGATCCGCAGCCTGCGCGAGTACGGCGCGCAGATAGAGTGCGTGCGCGGGCAGGGCTATCGGTACACAAAGGGCGCCGACTTTGCATTGCCCGGGCTGTGGTTTACACCCAGCGAACTGACGGCGCTGCTGCTGGCGCAACGCCTGCTGGAAGATGCCGAGCCCGGCCTGCTGTCCGCGGCGCTGGCGCCGGTGCGCAAGCGCATCAAGGAACTGGTGTCGGCAGAACACCTGGGCAGCGGCGAACTTTCCCGCCGCATGCACCTTCCACGCGCGGCCGGCCGCGGCGTGGGGTGCTGTTTCGAAACCTGCGCGTTGGCGTTGGCCCAGCGCCGCCGCCTGGAAATCGAGTACCAGCCGCGCAGCGACGCGCGCCCGCCCGCCTGGCGCAGCGTATCGCCACAGCGCCTGACGCGCTGGCGCGACAACTGGTACCTGGAAGCCTGGTGTCACGAGCGCGGCGCGCTGCGCAGCTTCGCGCTCGAACGCATCCTGCGCGCGCAGCCGCTGGACCAGGCCGCGCACGAAGTAGCGCTCGCCGACGTGGCGGCGCACTTCGACGCCGCCTACGGCATATTCGCCGGCCCGCCGCGCGAGCGCGCCCGCCTTCTATTCAGCGCCGAACGCGCGCGCTGGGTAGCCGAAGAACAATGGCACCCCGACCAGTACGGCCGCAGCCTGCCGGACGGCCGCTACGAACTCGAACTGCCCTACGCCGACGCGCGCGAACTGGCCATGGACATCCTGCGCCACGGCCGCCACGTCGAAGTGCTGGCCCCCGACAGCCTGCGCGCCGCCGTGCGGGCAGAACTGCAGGCCGCCCTGGCGCAATATTTTTCGCCGCCGGGCGCCGACGTGCTCACCGACTGAGCATGAGGGGGCATTACAGTTGCGCGCTCGCCCACCCGTGTCGCGCTATCCAGTCGCAATCCTCAACGAGATCGAAACGATGACTTTCGAAGACTTTTTCGCTTCTGCTACCCGCTCGCAGCAAGACCCCGCGGGGCCAACAGGCTTTCCGCCGCATGCATGGCAACTAGAGCTTGCAGCGGAAGCCGAATGCCGCAATCGGCTGATTCGCATCCCGACCGGCTTTGGCAAAACGCTAGGCGTGCTGGCCGTGTGGGCGTGGCACCGCCTGCACCATGGCGACGACGCCTGGCCCCGGCGGCTGGTGTGGTGCCTGCCGATGCGCGTATTGGTCGAGCAGACCGTTGATGCCGCGAAACTCGCCTTGGCGCGCCTGGGGCTACTGACCGAAAACGATACGGGCGCGAGCGTCTTCCCGCTCATGGGCGGGGCCGATCCGGGCGACTGGCACCTTTACCCTGAGCGCTGTGCAGTGCTGATCGGAACGCAGGACATGTTGCTGTCGCGCGCACTCAATCGCGGTTACGCCTCCCCACGCGCGCGTTGGCCCATGGAGTTCGGGCTGCTTAATCAGGATTGTCTTTGGGTTTTCGATGAGATTCAGCTCATGGATGTCGCGCTTGCGACAAGCGGCCAGTTACAAGCCTTTCGTGACACGGAAAATGCGGCCGGCAAGCAGACCAGGCCGGTATTCAGTTGGTGGATGAGCGCCACCCTGCAAGCGGATTGGTTCAAGCGCAGCCCCGAAACTGCGGCCTATGCGGACATGCTGCCGCACGGCCTGACCGACGCAGACCGGAGCGTATCGCTGTGGACCGAGGTGGAAAAGCCTTGCAGCGTGATCGAGAGCAGCAGTACGGCTGACACGGCCACCTTAATTGCGCGACTGCACCTGGAGCATGGTCGCGGGGCGAAGGGACCGACGCTGGTAGTCGTCAACACTGTCGAAGAAGCCGTCACGATTTACCGCCAGTTAAGCCGGGATAAATCGCTCGAAGGGACCGACTTGCGCCTCATCCACAGCCGCTTCAGGCCGGCCGAGCGTGCCGGTTGGCGCAGCGACTTCCTCCACGCAGCTGCCTGCGCGCCCGGTAAGGACCGCATTGTCGTCGCCACCCAGGTGGTGGAGGCCGGTGTCGATTATTCGGCCGCGCTGCTGGTTACCCAGCTTGCTCCTTGGGCCAGTCTGGTGCAGCGCTTCGGCCGCAGCGCGCGTTGGGGCGGTCGCGCCAGCGTGGTTGTCGTGGACTATCGCCCAAAGGACGACAAGGCGGCGCTGCCCTATGCACTCGCTGAACTGGATGCGGCGCGTGCTGCACTGGCGGAACTGGCCGGCGCCAGCCCCGCTGGCCTCGCCGCGTTTGAAGCGGCGCACCCGGAAATGCTTGCGCCGCTTTATCCCTACGAGCCGCGCCACCTTCTGCTGCGGCATGAAGTAGACGACTTGTTCGACACTACGCCCGACCTTTCTGGCGCAGATATCGACATCAGCCGCTACATACGTTCGGGACCCGAGCGCGACGTGCAGGTGTTCTGGGAGGACATCCGGTCGGACGAACACCCTAGCAGCAAACTGCGGCCGCAACGAGACGCCCTGTGCGCAGTGCCCTTCCTGAAATCCCGCGACTGGCTTTGCGAAAAAGGCAGTGACCGGCTCAAGGCGGGCATGCGCGCCTGGGTGTGGGACTGGCTCGAAAACACCTGGCGCCGAGCGGGCGGCAAGGACCTCTACCCAGGCCAGACCGTATTGGTGGCGGCGGAAAATGGCGGCTACCTGGCATCGGAAGGCTGGGCGCCGCAAAGCAGCATCGCGGTACTGCCTCTGCCGACAGCGGAAATGTCGCGCGCGGAAGAAGCGGACTCCACGCAGGACGACGAGGCCATGAGCCGCTATCCCTGGAAAACCATTGCTACACATGGAGCGGAAACCGGGCAGCTTGCGATCGCCATCGCTAAATTGCTGGTGCCAGAGCAAGCTGAGTTATTCGGACTGGCCGGCCGCTGGCACGATGCCGGCAAGGCATTCGTTGCATTTCAGGGCTCGATGTGTGCGGCGGACCGACCGCAGCGCGGCGACCTGGCAAAAGCACCGCCCGCGGCCTGGTTGGCGCCACCGCGCATGTATCCGATGCCCGACGAGCCGCGGCGCGCCGGATTTCGGCACGAACTGGCGAGCACCCTGGCGCTCTTTTCCGTGCTGCAGAAGTACCAACCTGAACATGCCGCATTGCTAGGTCCGTGGCGGGAGTTGCTCGGCAAGATCGGCCATGCCGTCGCCGCTGCGCCGGAGGCACCGGTATACGCCGACACAGGTGTCCTGGAAGCCGAAGTTCTAGCGCTCGGTGCAGACGCTTTCGACCTGCTCGCCTATCTGGTATGCGCTCACCACGGCAAAGTCCGCGTGACCTGGCACGCCTGCAAGGCCGACCAGGATATGTCCGACGGGCGCACGCGCATACGCGGCATTGTTGAAGGCGACATGCTGCATGCAATGCAGCTCGCCGACTCGACGGGCACGGCGCGCACGCTGCCCGAACTGAAACTATCGCTGGCTGCCTCGGCGGCCGGGCTCAATCCGCACACCGGCCGCGGATGGACCGAGCGCGTGCTCGGCTTGCTTGAACGGCATGGTCCGTTCGGATTGGCCTATCTCGAATGCCTGTTGCGTGCGGCCGATCAGCGCGCATCCGCACTGACTAATGCCGACCCCTTGCTGGATGCCGAGACGCCTGGCGAACAAAGCACTGCTTCGGCCGACGTAGCGCTGGAGGACTGAACATGCATGTGCACAGACTTGAAGGCTGCACCACGGCGCCCCTTGCCAACTACCTCAAGGCGCTGGGAATATTTCGGTTGGTCGCCCAACAGGCCGACAGCGCGGCGCGAGCCTGGTGGCAGAACGAAACGTTCATGCTTTTGTGCGCGTTAGACGCTGCTGGCCTGGAACAGTTTTTTCTCAGTCATTACTGTCCAACTCCAATATTGTCTCCCTGGAATAAAGGCGCGGGCTTTTTCAAATCTCCCGATCCAGGCGTGGCGCCAGTTGAGCAGTCAAAAGCTCCGCGCTTTCTCGACTTGCGGGAGGGGATTAGCGCGGCACGAGGGTTGATTGGAGATTTGGAGGCCGCGGCGAACGCAGTACAAGCCATCAAGGACGAAACCAAGGTTAAGTCCTTGAGTGCGGCGGCACGAAAGGCGTTAAAAGACGATCCCGGGTATGCGAGGCGGCTTAACGAAGCGCAGCGGACGTACAACGCGATAAAGTCAGACATTATTCCTCTTTTTCGCAAGCGCTGGCGTGGTGCGCCGCGCGAGTGGCTCGACGCGGCGCTCGTGCTTGACGAGCTTGGTGCGGCGAAATTTCCGGCGCTGCTCGGTACGGGCGGCAATGACGGCCGGCTCGACTTTACCAATAACTTCCTGCAGCGGCTAAATGAAATTTACGATCTAGCCCATCCGTGTGGTACAGCTCGCTCGCCTGCGACGGCATGGCTTAGGTCTGCATTATGGGGCAGCGCTGTTACCGGCAACCAAGCGGGTCGCGCAGTCGGACAATACCTCCCAGCCGGCGCCGGTGGCGCAAATTGTTGCAACGGACCGGACGGGGATAGCCTTATCAACCCCTTCGACTTCGTCCTCATGCTCGAAGGCACCTTGCTGTTCGCGTCCAGCGCCACGCGCCGCATGCTTGGCAGCGGGCCGGCGTATGCCGCGGCGCCGTTCGCGATGCCGGGACAGGGCGCGGGATATGCCAGCGCGAGCGACTCTGACGCGGATTCGCGCGGCGAACAATGGATGCCGATCTGGGCGAACCCGACCACTCTTCCCGACTTTCGCCGCTTGCTGGCAGAAGGTCGTGCGCAGGTAGGTACGCGAGCTGCGCGCGAGCCGCTCGACCTGGCTCGCGCAGTTGCCCGGCTTGGTGTGGCGCGCGGCATTTCCGCTTTTGAGCGCTACGGCTACCTGGAGCGCAACGGTCAAAGTAATTTCGCCGTGCCGCTCGGGCGCTACAGCGTGCCCGAGCGCGATGCGCCCACACTTGCCAACCTTGACGACCTGGATGCCTGGCTGCCGCGCCTGCGGCGCCAGGCGCGCGAGAAAAACGCGGCCACACGCCTGCGTGTGGCCGAGCGCCGATTAAGTGACGCACTATTTGCACTGACTAGTCACCCTGACGAGGCAGTGCGCTGGCAGTCGGTGCTGCTCGCCCTGTCGGAAGTGGAAGTTGTTTTGGCTACCGGCAGCGGCAGCGCTGCCGGGCCTATTCCGCGGCTGCGGCCACAGTGGGTGGCGGCAGCTGACGACGGCAGTGCGGAATTTCGCCTGGCGCTCGCGTTCGCATTGCAGGCCGGTGACTTTCCGCGGGGCCGGGGGGCGGTTTGCCCGGTTCGGGAAAACTGGCTTTCCCTCAACAAAGCCGGGCGCTTCGAAACGTCGGGAGAGGGCGGCCAAAGCAGGCTCCGCGTAGGTCCGGAAGTCGTGTTACGCGGGCGCAGCGGCATTGCTGACGCAATTGCCCTGATCGAGCGGCGCCTTATCGATGCGGCACGTAACGGTACTCGCCAAATGCCACTCATGGCGGCTAGAAGGGCGAGTGCTCACCCGACCGACATCGCCGCGCTACTAATCGGCCAGATCGACCTCGACCGTAGCCTCGCGCTCGCTCGCGCCTTGATGGCGCTGGATGCCCAGGCCTGGGGCTGGCAGCCGGTGTCCGTTGCGCAGCCGCCGCACGCTGCACTTCCAGACGACGGCTGGCTCGCGCTTCGGCTTGTCATGCTGCCGTGGCCGATAGAAGCGGGCCGGGCCATAGGCTGCGATCCCGCCGTGTTCCGGCGCCTTTGCGCGGGCGATGCCTCCGGAGCCCTGGAACTTGCGTTGCGCCGGCTAGCCGCGGCTGGCGTTCGTGTCGCCCTTCGTTTTGCCACGGCTAGCCCAGCGGACGCGCGCCTGTGGGCGGCCGCTTTGGCATTTCCCATTGCGCGCCGAACGGCGCGCGACTTCATGCAGCGCCTCGATCCACACTTTTTGTCAGGAGCCTGACCATGTCCTTCGAATTATCCAGCCTTGACGGCGCTCCGCGCCTGTTATTCGAAATCGCCCTGCGACCGATGCAAGGCACCCGCTTTCAACCGACCGGCTTTCCCGGTCTGGGTGCCGCCACCTTCCAGACCGCAAGCGGTACCTCACTATTGGTCGAAAGCGCACAGAGCATGGCCAATCGCCTGGAAGCCGTCTGCTGGGATGAATCCGAACAGAACTTGAAGGCGGAGCTTTCCGGCCTGTCCCATGTGCGCATCATGCGACAGGAAAAGTTCCTCAGTGACACGGTGCTGGAAGCGCATCGCATCAATAGTCCTTACCTTCTGGCCGGCAAGGACAAATCCTTCTTCGGCAAACTGGCCGGCGAGCTGGGCACGCTGGAACAAGGGCCCATAGACCGCAAACTGCTCGCCAGCGTGCTGCTCAAATATGACGTCGGTTCGCTGCTGCACGGCGCCTTCCTGGCCAAAAAGGAACTTGCAGGCGGGCGTCTGCGCCTGGCGCGTGCGCTGTCCGCATTCATCGAAGCGGACGGTGTTCGCACTGCAGCGTCGGGCGGCGTCAAGAACGACCATATCAATCCATCCGGAGTTACCAAGGACGGGTTTGGTAACGTGCCTTTTGCGCGCGACGAATTTACTGCCGAACGCATCACCCTGTTCGCTAATCTCGATCTGGCGCAAATTCGCGGCTACGGCCTGGGCGCAGACGTCGAGCGCATGCTTGTTCTGCTCGCGCTCTATAAGCTGCGTAGCCTCATCGACGGCAATCTGCGCCTGCGCACGGCCTGCGATCTGAAACCGGTTAGTCCCGACCCGGTAGCGCTGGCGCCGGACGGTTTCCAGTTGCCGGCGCGCGCGGCTTTGGTGGATGCGCTCAAGGCGGCCATTTCGCGCTGCAAAGCCCAAATGTCCGTTACGGTCGTCAATTTCGAGGACGATCTCAAGAAGGCCAGGCCTGAGGAGGGCGAGCCCGCCGAGGATGCTGAAAGTGCATCCGGGAGCTGACCATGCCCACCTTGCTGCTTGAGTTTCCGGCGCGCCGCTACCACGCGACGCCGACCGGCCATCACGTAAATGAAGGCCAGGTGGAGTGGCCTCCATCACCCTGGCGTTTGTTGCGCGCCTTGCTATCGGTTGGCTACACGGCATTGCAGTGGCCTTCGGGCAAGCCTCCGGTCGAGGCGCGCACCCTGATCGAAAAGCTTGCCGGCGTGTTGCCGGAATACCGTTTGCCGAAAGCCAGTGGCGCGCACAGCCGGCACTACATGCCGCTCGCTGCGTTCAAAAACGGTAAGGAAGAGACCACGCTGGTGTTCGATACCTGGGCGCACATCGCAGCCGGAACCCTGTCTGTTACCTGGGTGGTCGATCTCGATGCCGGCGAAACCAGCTTGCTCAAACGCCTTGCTGACAGCCTCAACTATCTTGGCCGGTCCGAAAGCTGGGTGTCGGCGCGACTTGCCGAACCGCACGAACCCCTGCAGACGTCGAATTGCCGGCCTGCGCTGGACGGTGCTGCGCCAGCTCGCGGCTGGGAGCATGTGACACTGCTTGCGCCGCAGGCGGCAGAACCTTATGCGGCTTGGCTGGAGCGCGAACTCGGTGCAGTACTGGCCGACCTTCCGCTGCCTGCGCCCGGGAAAAAAGTGCCGGCTGCCCTGCAGAAAAAGCGCGACAAGGCCGCGGCGCCTTATCCGGTCGATTTAATCGCCGCCCTGCAGACAAGTACCAACGAATTGCGCCAGTACGGCTGGAGCCAGGCGCCAGGCAGCTTGCGTGCGCTGTACGTGCGAGTGTCCGATAGTTTCGAGCCGGCGTCGATTTCGGGCCGCCCTGCAAGCGGTGCGCTTGCGCCAGTGCAGTCCATGCTGTTCGCCATGGCCACCGAAAGCGGCAATGACCACGCATTGCCGCCCAATTCCCGCACTTTGCCGCAGGCCGAACGCGCGCACCGGCAAATCGTGCGCGCTTTGGCCGGAACAAACTGCCCGGCTCTGACGGGAAACGACGAACAACGCGTGCCATTGACGGGTCCGCACAGCCATGCGCATCTCCTGCCCCTTGACCTCGATGACGATGGTCATCTGGACCACCTGCTGGTATGGGCACCCATGGGCCTGGACGCGGGCGCGCAGGAGGCCGTGCGCACGCTTCGGCATACCTACGCCAAGGGCGGCGTCGGTCCTATCAAGCTCGCGCTGGCGGCCGCCGGTGGGTTGCCGCAATTGCAAGGCTTGCAAGGATCCTGGGGTGCCCGCATCGCGGAAATGCTGCGCCCCGCGCGCAACTGGATCAGTCAGACGCCTTTCGTTCTGCCCCGCCATCTGAAGCGGCGTGGCGCAAATACGCTGGAAGGGCAGGTGCAGGCCGAACTTGCGAGCCGAGGCTTTCCACCGGCGGAGCGCATCACCTTGCTGCGTCCGGGCGAAAACGATCATGCGCGAAATCTCCGCCACTTCGTGCGCCGTCGCGCGAATGGACCACAACCCCCTGTCGATTGCGGCTTTGCCCTGGCTCTGGAATTCAGCGAGCCCATACAGGGACCGCTCTGCCTGGGCTACGCCAGCCACTTCGGCCTTGGCCAGTTCGTACCGGTGTAGTGAATTCGAACCCCCGCCGCGCTTGAAGCTTGGATACCTGCCATGTCACAGCCAGATACCTCCACGACGGAAACTTCCGCCATCCCCCTCCTGCCCGCCCGCATGGTCAACGAATACGCCTATTGCCCGCGCCTGGCGGTACTCATGTGGGTGCAGCAGGAATGGGCCGACAGCGCAGACACCGTGCAGGGGCGGGCCGTGCACAAGCGCGTGGACCAACCGGGGCGGGCGCTGGCGCCGGCCGGTGAGGGCGGCGAGCGCGAGCGCATCCATGCGCGCTCGGTGGACCTCTCGTCGGAACGCCTGGGTGTGATCGCGCGGCTGGATCTCGTCGAAGCGGAGGGCCGGCTCGCTACCCCGGTCGATTACAAGCGCGGCAAACGCCCGCACGTCGACCGCGGTGCCTACGATCCGGAACGCATCCAGCTCTGCCTGCAGGGCATGCTGCTGGAAGAACACGGCTACCAGGCGCCGTCCGGAGTGCTTTACTACGCCGCCAGCCGTGAGCGCGTGGCCATCAAATTCGACGAAGAACTGCGCACGCTCACTCAAAACACCCTGGACGACATGCGCCGCACCCTGGCTACCGGCCGCACGCCCGAACCCCTCGTCGACAGTCCCAAATGCCCGCGCTGTGCATTGGCCGGCATCTGCCTGCCGGATGAAACACGGTTTCTGCGTTGCGGCCCCGTGCCGGTGCGCCCACTCGCCGTGGCAGACCCACCGGGCCTGCCGCTACACGTGCAGTCGTATCGCGGCAAGGTGGCGCTGGAAGGCGAAACATTAGTCGTCACCGGCGACGACGGCGCCACCGAAACCGTCCGCCTGCGCGAAACATCCCAGCTCGTGCTGGCCGGTAATGTATATCTGACCACGCCCGCCCTGCACGAACTGATGCGGCGCGAAATACCCGTCACCTGGACCAGTTACGGCGGCTGGTTTCTGGGCCACACCATAGGCTTGGGGCACAAGAACGTCGAATTGCGCACCGCGCAGTATGCAGCCAGTGTCGACCCGCTGCGCAGCCTGGCCGTGGCGCGTGCGCTGGTGGCCAATAAACTGCTCAACCAGCGCACCGTCCTGCGCCGCAACTGCAAATCCGATACGCCGCCAGAAACGGCCCTGGAAGCGCTCAAATCACTGGCTGCCAAAGCTTCCGAATGCGAACGTCTGGACAGCCTGCTCGGCATAGAAGGCGCCGGTGCTGCACACTATTTCCGCGCCTTCGGCAGCATGCTGGCGCCGGAAATGGCGGTCGATTTCGACTTCGAAACGCGTAATCGGCGGCCGCCGACGGACCCCGTCAATGCCGTTTTGTCCTTCGTGTACGCCATGCTTACGCGCGCTTTCAGCATCACGCTAAGCAGTGTCGGCTTTGACATTTACCGCGGCTTTTATCATCAACCCCGCTACGGCCGGCCGGCCCTGGCACTGGACTTGATGGAACCGTTCCGGCCGTTGCTGGCAGATTCAGTCGTACTGCAAGTCATCAATAATGGAGAAATATCCAGCGCAGACTGCGTGCGCGCGGCCGGCGCCGTAGCGCTTACCGACCGCGGGCGCAAAGCCGTCGTGGCGGCATTCGAACGCCGCCTGTCGCAGGAAATTACCCATCCCCTGTTCGGCTACCGCCTGTCCTACCGGCGCCTGCTGGAACTGCACTCGCGCTTGTTCGGCCGATACCTCGACGGCGAATTGCCGGATTGCCCGCAATTCCTCACCCGCTAAGTGCCCTGAGCCATCGCGTCGCGCCCCTCGATGGAGGCGACGCGAAGCCAGCCCGCGCCGCGCTTCGCACACAGCCGTGCGGCGCACGCTGCGCCATTGCAGCGGACCGCGCGGCCAAAGCCACTGGCCGCCGCGTTACAAACTGCACAATCGCAACCAGAACCGGAGCACCGAGCGATGCGTATCGAGCACCTCTACATCGTCATTTACGACATCAGCGACATCAAACGTTGGCGGCAGGTGTTCCGGCTCATGAAGGGCTTTGGCGCATGGCTACAACTATCGGCCTTCCAGTGCCGCCTCGATCCCGTGCGCCACGCGGAGCTGATCGCCCTGCTTGACGGGGCGATCAAGGAGGCGGAAGATCACGTCGTTTTGATAGACTTGGGGCCTGCCGACCAGGTTGCGCCCAAGGTCGTCAGCCTTGGCCGCAGCGTGGAATTGTTGCGGCGAGAACCAAAAGTGCTGTAAGGCGGCGCGGTGGCAAGCCGACCGCGAATTCCCGGTTCCGCCGCGCGAATTTGCGAGCGCTCCAGTGATGCGAAAAACCCCGGCAGCGCTCGCAAACCAAAGTTCCTTAAAAATCCGACGTTTAAGTACCGAACGCGCCGCGACGCCGATGCGGTATGCATAAGTTCGGGGCCTGCCGGCGTAGCGCTCGCAAAACGGCTGGAAATCAAGGCTGGACGCGGGTAAAATGCAGGTCCGTTTTCCGCGGCGATAAGCCGCGGCCTCATTGAAGCCCTGGCTACGAGACCTTACTTCAATATGACTCCACTCGTTTTCCGCGGCGATAAGCCGCGGCCTCATTGAAGCTTAGTTGTAGGCGATGCCCCTCCGGTAACGTCCACGTTTTCCGCGGCGATAAGCCGCGGCCTCATTGAAGCGCCTTGCGCGCGGCGGCTGCCTCGTCGGCCGTGGCCGTTTTCCGCGGCGATAAGCCGCGGCCTCATTGAAGCTGAACTGTCGTGCGGACATTCCCACGATACTGGGCCTGTTTTCCGCGGCGATAAGCCGCGGCCTCATTGAAGCTTGCGGGAGGCGTAACTATACATCTACCTCAATGTACGTTTTCCGCGGCGATAAGCCGCGGCCTCATTGAAGCAATTGGCCGGCCGGCACGGTGGTCGGCCCGGCTGACACGTTTTCCGCGGCGATAAGCCGCGGCCTCATTGAAGCCGCCACGGCGCATTCGTGAATGCTGGCAGCATGTCGGTTTTCCGCGGCGATAAGCCGCGGCCTCATTGAAGCAATCAACTGATTCAGGACATCCGCGGCGGTCGCCGCGGTTTTCCGCGGCGATAAGCCGCGGCCTCATTGAAGCGCAGTCATACGATTGCGGAAGTCAGCCATCTGATTGAGTTTTCCGCGGCGATAAGCCGCGGCCTCATTGAAGCGCGACGGTCTGGTCATCGACGATATAGCAATTCGTGGTTTTCCGCGGCGATAAGCCGCGGCCTCATTGAAGCTTCGACATTCGATGCGGAGGTGTACGCGGGTCAGCTGCGTTTTCCGCGGCGATAAGCCGCGGCCTCATTGAAGCACCCGCATCCATGCTCTTCTGCGTCGGGGAATCTTCGTTTTCCGCGGCGATAAGCCGCGGCCTCATTGAAGCGTTCTCCTAAAGTCAGTCTCGGTGGTACGCCGCCGAAGTTTTCCGCGGCGATAAGCCGCGGCCTCATTGAAGCGGCCGCGGTGGAGGGCGATACGTCGCGTCCGGTCGCGTTTTCCGCGGCGATAAGCCGCGGCCTCATTGAAGCTCCGCGCCGAACGTCAGCACGACCAGTGACGCCACGTTTTCCGCGGCGATAAGCCGCGGCCTCATTGAAGCGATTCGAGTAATTCGAGGGCCGTGCCCTCGGGCGTCGTTTTCCGCGGCGATAAGCCGCGGCCTCATTGAAGCAATCCCGCGCTCATCACGCCGCCGACGGTCTGCACGTTTTCCGCGGCGATAAGCCGCGGCCTCATTGAAGCCCGATCCGGCCAGTAAATTCAAACAGACGCTGCGCGAGGTTTTCCGCGGCGATAAGCCGCGGCCTCATTGAAGCCCATTTAGCTCCGTCAAATTGGTCACACCCGCAATAGTTTTCCGCGGCGATAAGCCGCGGCCTCATTGAAGCCATTGATGACTGCGCAACCCTGCGCGCTCGGGGCGTGGTTTTCCGCGGCGATAAGCCGCGGCCTCATTGAAGCAACAGGCCGAGCGCCGCGGCCAGCGCCGCGAGCTTTGTTTTCCGCGGCGATAAGCCGCGGCCTCATTGAAGCTCGGGCAGCCAGACGCAGACGCCGTTCGGCTTCCTGGTTTTCCGCGGCGATAAGCCGCGGCCTCATTGAAGCGAACAAGCAGTACGCGGGCAACTCTATCCCGTGGATGTTTTCCGCGGCGATAAGCCGCGGCCTCATTGAAGCGTGAGCATCCAATCGTCAAAGTCCATTTCTTTCTCCGTTTTCCGCGGCGATAAGCCGCGGCCTCATTGAAGCAATGTATCCACAATAGTGTTTGTGGGCGTTGCTGCAGTTTTCCGCGGCGATAAGCCGCGGCCTCATTGAAGCCTCAAGAGCAACGGCTTCAAATGGAGTCCGACGCGGGGTTTTCCGCGGCGATAAGCCGCGGCCTCATTGAAGCCGCGGTAAATCAACCGCACTGAGCATTCTGGGCGGCAAGTTTTCCGCGGCGATAAGCCGCGGCCTCATTGAAGCTCAGCCCAGGCGTGCCATGCACATGCCGCAGTAGCGCGTTTTCCGCGGCGATAAGCCGCGGCCTCATTGAAGCTCCAGGGCGTTACGCACGTTCTGCGCCGCCCACACACGTTTTCCGCGGCGATAAGCCGCGGCCTCATTGAAGCTTGTCTGGGTCCAATCCTGCTGTGCGCCACCGACACCGTTTTCCGCGGCGATAAGCCGCGGCCTCATTGAAGCGAAAACGAAATGTGCATACCCGCCCGCCGCAACGGCGTTTTCCGCGGCGATAAGCCGCGGCCTCATTGAAGCGTCGGTGTCGTACACCTCTTGTGCTGTGCCGGGCTCGGTTTTCCGCGGCGATAAGCCGCGGCCTCATTGAAGCGTGTTCGGCGTCTTGTCCTTTAGCGCCTGCACTCGTTGTTTTCCGCGGCGATAAGCCGCGGCCTCATTGAAGCGCTTTCAGCGCCGGGGTGTTGTTCACGCAATTCTCGGTTTTCCGCGGCGATAAGCCGCGGCCTCATTGAAGCTTCTGCGCGTCATCCAGCACCGACTGGTATTCCGCCGTGTTTTCCGCGGCGATAAGCCGCGGCCTCATTGAAGCCTGACCGAATCGAAATTTTCCGGCCTGGTCGTCATACCGGTTTTCCGCGGCGATAAGCCGCGGCCTCATTGAAGCTTGCCCCACACGTCCGCAGATACGTCAGCGTCGTCGATCGTTTTCCGCGGCGATAAGCCGCGGCCTCATTGAAGCGGTGCCCAGGCTTTGCGCGAGCGCGGTCGTAGCGCGGGTTTTCCGCGGCGATAAGCCGCGGCCTCATTGAAGCGCGCGGCGGTGCCGGCCGCGGTGTTTGCCACGGCGAGGTTTTCCGCGGCGATAAGCCGCGGCCTCATTGAAGCCCACGCAGATTCGCCGGCCGGCTCGACAGTGAGACGACGTTTTCCGCGGCGATAAGCCGCGGCCTCATTGAAGCAATCGCATCCTGGCGGGATGCCCCAGTGCCGAATACGCAAGTTTTCCGCGGCGATAAGCCGCGGCCTCATTGAAGCGAGCGGGACGCTTCGCCAGCAAGCTGGCTTGCGCCCCGTTTTCCGCGGCGATAAGCCGCGGCCTCATTGAAGCGAATTGAGCGGCCGTTTAGAGGCCGTGTCCCGCGCCTGTTTTCCGCGGCGATAAGCCGCGGCCTCATTGAAGCCGGCGATCGCCAGCGCAACGCCCACATAGGGCACGGCGCGTTTTCCGCGGCGATAAGCCGCGGCCTCATTGAAGCTTCGGGGCGCGCGGCACAAACGGGCGCCGCGCCTGATGTTTTCCGCGGCGATAAGCCGCGGCCTCATTGAAGCTCGAATTCGCGGCCGACGCTACCGAAGATGTAGGCGTCGTTTTCCGCGGCGATAAGCCGCGGCCTCATTGAAGCGCCCGCTTCCAATCGCGTTCAAACACGGCAGACAGCGTTTTCCGCGGCGATAAGCCGCGGCCTCATTGAAGCGCGAATTTAATTAGATCGCCTGCCTTCAGGATGCCGGGTTTTCCGCGGCGATAAGCCGCGGCCTCATTGAAGCGGATGTCTTGCGGCGCTGCATCCGGCCGCTGTGCAGTGTTTTCCGCGGCGATAAGCCGCGGCCTCATTGAAGCCCGCCTTTGTCGTGATATCTGCCCCCAGGGCATGTCTGTTTTCCGCGGCGATAAGCCGCGGCCTCATTGAAGCAAGATCGCCGAGCGGAACAAGCGATACCGCCGCCAGGGTTTTCCGCGGCGATAAGCCGCGGCCTCATTGAAGCATGGGCATGCTGTGCGTCGCGGCCACTGCGATGCGGCGTTTTCCGCGGCGATAAGCCGCGGCCTCATTGAAGCGCGCGCGACACCGGCCCGCGCCCGCCGGTGGTCCAGTTTTCCGCGGCGATAAGCCGCGGCCTCATTGAAGCTTCCTGCTGGTGCGACCGCCCCCGTCATGGCGTCGGACGTTTTCCGCGGCGATAAGCCGCGGCCTCATTGAAGCGAACGCGCGCCAGGTGTAACTATCCGGCAACCCAAGGTTTTCCGCGGCGATAAGCCGCGGCCTCATTGAAGTATTTATGCGCCCCCTGCCCTAGTTTAGTTTGGATAAAGTTTTCCGAGGCGATAAGCCGCGGCCTCATTGAAGCTCACGCGAGGCCGCACCATCGGCACCATCACGCAGATGGTTTTCCGCGGCGATAAGCCGCGGCCTCATTGAAGCGTCAGATGCGGTTTGTGGCGGTTTTTGCCCGCCGCGCGGTTTTCCGCGGCGATAAGCCGCGGCCTCATTGAAGCGTAGATCGCGCGCGCGATTTTGCTTCGCCCAGCGGGTTTTCCGCGGCGATAAGCCGCGGCCTCATTGAAGCCGGGCTCACCGCGACACGCCGCCCGATGAGAGCGGACGTTTTCCGCGGCGATAAGCCGCGGCCTCATTGAAGCCGCGCACACGCGCTCGACCCATGCCACGGCCTCTATAGTTTTCCGCGGCGATAAGCCGCGGCCTCATTGAAGCGTTTCTGTTCCATGCGTAAATTGTAGTACGGACAGGTTTTCCGCGGCGATAAGCCGCGGCCTCATTGAAGCATTACGGATTTTTGCGAGTCCGGCTAACCGGGCTCGCGGTTTTCCGCGGCGATAAGCCGCGGCCTCATTGAAGCATGTTCGTGGGCATTGCGTAACCTCCTGTTACTTACCGTTTTCCGCGGCGATAAGCCGCGGCCTCATTGAAGCGATCACGTTCGTAAAACCGAAGCCAGGCTCGGCCAGGGTTTTCCGCGGCGATAAGCCGCGGCCTCATTGAAGCGTCGATCAGTCGTCTATTCGGAACGTGAGCGTTCCTGGTTTTCCGCGGCGATAAGCCGCGGCCTCATTGAAGCGGCTCGCAAGCCCCTTATCTGCGGCCTCCTGCATTCGTTTTCCGCGGCGATAAGCCGCGGCCTCATTGAAGCAACCACGGATCGGCAGTGTCCATGCGAATGACGGTAGTTTTCCGCGGCGATAAGCCGCGGCCTCATTGAAGCCGGACATGCTCCCGATTGATATCACACGCCGAACGGCGTTTTCCGCGGCGATAAGCCGCGGCCTCATTGAAGCAACAGAAATGGGACTGAGGAAGATGCACACTGGTCGCGGAGTTTTCCGCGGCGATAAGCCGCGGCCTCATTGAAGCCCCGGACCCGGCCGCCCGTCGCGGGCGCGGAAACGACCGTTTTCCGCGGCGATAAGCCGCGGCCTCATTGAAGCCCTGAAGCTTGGTGATCTTCCCGGTTACTGCGCCGTCCGTTTTCCGCGGCGATAAGCCGCGGCCTCATTGAAGCTAGTAGTTGTACATGTCTGCGCGCGCCCCGGCGCGCATGGTTTTCCGCGGCGATAAGCCGCGGCCTCATTGAAGCGTCCTGCACCGTCTCGCGCAGCGCGGACTGCATCAACGTTTTCCGCGGCGATAAGCCGCGGCCTCATTGAAGCTCGGAGGCGGCCCACATTAGGGCGCAGTAGGCATCTTGTTTTCCGCGGCGATAAGCCGCGGCCTCATTGAAGCATGCGCAGCACGTGGCGATACTTCGCCGCGCCCGTGAGTTTTCCGCGGCGATAAGCCGCGGCCTCATTGAAGCGAGGGTCTCGATCAATTTAGTGAGGCCGTCACTGTCCGGTTTTCCGCGGCGATAAGCCGCGGCCTCATTGAAGCAGCAGCACGAGCTGCCAATAGGCACGGTCGCCGGCCGCGGTTTTCCGCGGCGATAAGCCGCGGCCTCATTGAAGCGGATATCCGGATTTGTCGGTGCGATACAGTGCGATCGTTTTCCGCGGCGATAAGCCGCGGCCTCATTGAAGCATCGATCTCCTGCCGCTCGCGGATGTAGCGGCCGAGGTTTTCCGCGGCGATAAGCCGCGGCCTCATTGAAGCAACACGCTATCAGGGCGGATAAGTTCGTACCAGAACGGTTTTCCGCGGCGATAAGCCGCGGCCTCATTGAAGCTTTCGGGATGCGGGCGCGGCTGGCGGCAGCCGCGCCGGTTTTCCGCGGCGATAAGCCGCGGCCTCATTGAAGCGGCGACCAGGCTGGGCAAATCGTCGGCACGAAGGTCGGGTTTTCCGCGGCGATAAGCCGCGGCCTCATTGAAGCTATTTCTATCTGTCCAAACATAACAATCCGCCACTTGTTTTCCGCGGCGATAAGCCGCGGCCTCATTGAAGCCCCGAGTGGTGCTCCTTCTTCTGAAGCTGCCTTAGTCGCGTTTTCCGCGGCGATAAGCCGCGGCCTCATTGAAGCTCGGCGATGTAGGTGCCCTGACCCATGCCGAGCAGCAGGTTTTCCGCGGCGACAAGCCGCGGCCTCATTGAAGCGTGCACCCGGATGCACATGGCCGTTTGGCGGAACGCGTTTTCCGCGGCGACAAGCCGCGGCCTCATTGAAGCAAGGTAATATTGAGAGACGTTGTTTCTGGTTGAGTTGTTTTCCGCGGCGATAAGCCGCGGCCTCATTGAAGCATCAGGACGCGGTGTTTTGTGTCCTGCCCGGCGGGCCAGTTTTCCGCGGCGATAAGCCGCGGCCTCATTGAAGCGCCTCAAACCGCACTGAAGTGGGTGTGAGTGTGGTGCAGTTTTCCGCGGCGATAAGCCGCGGCCTCATTGAAGCGCGCGGCGGCGCCGCCGGCATCGGTGACGTACTCGACGCCGGTGTTTTCCGCGGCGATAAGCCGCGGCCTCATTGAAGCAGCGGGATTTTGGCGAAATTCTGGCCCAGCAGCGACAGTTTTCCGCGGCGATAAGCCGCGGCCTCATTGACGAGATGGCGCGCGCGTGTCAGCGGCGGTCAAAATCCGCCGAAATACGGCGGCGGCAAAAAATTGGGCACATGTTTTGGTCGGTCGTTGCCGTGTCAAGGGCGGGCTTTAGCCCGGCGAAGCGAACCCTTGACACGGCAACGACCAAGGTATGCTTGGGCATGGCAGTAAGCGCAACAGTTGTGCGCTTACTGCCATGCAGACCAGCGCTTTTCGTCGCCAATTTTCAACGGAAATTCTCCGCCGCCAACAGCGCGCAGCCATGGGGACCGCGTCCTTGGATTTTCCTGAACGGTTTGAAGGGATGACAGCAAAGCGAGGACGGCATGTCAGAGCACCAGAGTGAAATTATGCGGACGGGGCAAAATGCCCCGTCCGGCGTCTGGAGATAACGCGTCCAGCCCTGCGCACTACATGCTCGGATTTTCGTGATCGGGGTGTATGGATGGCAGCGAGGGGAGAGCGCGATGCAGGAGCGCCACAATTCGTGTGGACGGGGCAAAATGCCCCGTCCGGCATCGGGCATCGGCCATCGGCCATCGGCCATAGGCCATCGGGCATCGGGCATCGGGCATCGGGCATCCGGCATCCGGCATCCGGCATCCGGCATCCGGCATCCGGCATCGGGCATCCGGCATCCGGCATCCGGCATCCGGCATCCGGCGTCCGGCATCCGGCGTCCGGCGCAGGTACGCTTCCACACGCACAGGCCCCGGCGCGCGCCTCTCCCGCGAGTTCTTGGTCGATGCGCTGCAACAGCGCGAAAGACTGGGGGCCAGCAATAGTCGCTGGTACATTGGGATAGGCTGTTCTCGTGGTCGAAAGAGACTCCCCCGTCCCAGAAAGAGACCATGCGGGCAGGCTCACACAAGATGATCGATTCGAGCCGGCGGTCCATCAAAATGCGGAGGTGTGCTCAGTTAAGCTGCGGCCTCATTGAAGCTATTGGGCGGACGGCGTGCAACGGGGCCGGCGTGCATTTGAAGTTCGCAGCCGGTGCGGCCCCGCTTAGGGTGGCGGGCGCCAGGGTTGGCGTGGCGCCCGTTCGTGTCACAGTTTTAGTTCTTGATTAATCGCTGCCGTGGCGAAAACGCCTAGCCGGCAGATGGTTTGGCGTGGCACGCGCGACGCGGGTTTGCCATGCCGCCGCGCTCAGTAACGCGAGCAGAGCTGCCAGCAGGGCTGCTTTGGGTTCGGGAACTTCGGCGAACAATACGACTTCTCCGGCGGGGACGAGGTGGTGGGCGAATACCACGCGTCCGGAAGCCGGGTGCGGCCCGGCGAAAATGTTGTCCAGGTCGAAGGTGGCGCCGGGGGTGGTCGATACGGCGGCAAGGTCCGCGGCCAGGGTGGAAAAGTCGGATTCGTACAGCGTGCCGGGGTAGATGGTGCCGGTCATGTTGCCGATGATGTCGTTGCTTAGTAGGGTGATTCCCAGGTCGAGCGGCAGCGGCACCTGAAATATTACTTCGTCGGGGAAGCGCGAAAAATCCACGTCCGGATAGCCATCGAAGGCGAGGGCTTGGTCGATCCCGGTGTCCTCGACGGCGTTGGGGGTGGCGAGCGGGTCGGCGCCAGCGAATATTTCGAACACGTCGATAATGTCATTCACCGTTACGACGGGCGGGTCCCAGATTCCCCATACGCCGGCCGGGGTGACGAAGGGGTTGGTGCTGAGGTACTGGGTGTTGTCCATGATGAGGGGCACGCCCTGGTTTACCGGAAAGAACGGTTGGCCCGGCAGGCCTATGCGCCACGCAAAGGTGCACAGGCGGCTGCTGCCGGGTATGCGCGGGCAGGCCTGGATGAAGGGGTTAAGTATGGTCGGCGCGTTCGGTGCGAAGGTGGGGATGATGCGTGGCTGGCCCAGATTGGTGGGCGGTATGAACAGGATGGGCTGGGTGCCGCGGAACAGGAAGCCGGCCTGTGCGGCCTGCGGCCATAGTGTGGCGCCGGTCAGCGCGATCAGCGCGTAAAACAGTGCCGCTCGAATGGCGCGTAGCGGCGCTTGCAGCAGCTTGCGGTCGTGCATCGTGTGCATGTCTTCATCCCTCGAATGAATTTGGTCCGTTGCCGCCGGATTTTTTTGGCACGAGCGGGCGCGCCGCAGCGCGCCCGGTTTGCTCTGTTGAAGCGGGCGTCACGACACGTAAAAAATTTCGACATGCGTCGATGGGCGCACGGTCGCGCCGACACGAAACTGGACGCCGGCTGGTCTCCAGCAGCGGCTTTGCCCCGGTTTTTTTTCCCCCACTCTAAATGCCGGCGGGGTAGGTTGGGGTCGCCGCAGGCCAAGCAGGCATCATGCCATTACCGGCAAGGCTTTGTATTGGTTGCGCTGTTTGGTGGTGGTTGGGTGACGCCGGCTGGCGCTTGTAAGAAATTCCGACAGAGTGGGGACGAGATTGTGGCCAGCGCTTGCTTAGTTTCTGCTAATGCTTTCGATTCGTCCGGCAGCAGCCGCTTGCGGCCTGTACGGGCGGGCAGGGTACGCTGCCGTAGGAACCCGTCGCGGGACGGGGTATCCTACCCCGTCCTGAAAGGTTGAAACGGTGGCAGCAAGGGGCGAACGCCATGCCACATCGCCACGAATCCACCGGAAAACGTGCGGACGAAACGTGCGGACGGGGCAACATGCCCCGTCCGGCGCGGTAAGCAACATGCCCAGCCCGGCGCAGGGCGAAATTTACCGTCCGGTGCGGCGCCTGCGAGGCTTTCCTGGTGGCGCAAAGGCCGGGCAGCCTTGCGGTAAGTCGATGGACGCGCGTGGAATTCTGCAGTCTTGTTGCGCGCGAAGTTCGCATGCGGCATGTGCACGCCGACGAGGCGCGGGCGATCAGCGTGGAATTTGATGCACTGTTGCGAGAGTCGTTTTGGATCTGGACGCATGCGGCGGCGGAGGTTGATCTTGCAGGGTAGTTTGTTGCGCGTTTCGCGTCCGGCTTGTGCGGCGGTGGTTTGCTGCACGCCACGATCGCCGCAAGCAGACAAGTCGAAAAAGTCTTCGCGCGGGACGCTGGCATTCGCGATGCGGCCAGACTTTTGAATATTCCTGCTGCAAACGACATTGCCGATCAAGCGCACGGCTCGATGTCTCGCGTCGCGCGCTGACACAATTCATCCGCTGCAATGTCGCAGCCGGCGCACCGCCGTCAAATCAATTCAAATCAATTCATCCTTGATGCAGTTGATGAGCGCGCCGGGAACGTCCGCCTCGGGCACTTCTATGCTTTGTTCGCCGCTATCGGTGGTGCGCGTGATGCGGTAAGAAAACATGTCTCGCGCCGGGCCGCGCGTGGCGGGGCGGCGTGCCTTGGCGTGTTTGGCGAACAGGGCTTCGAGCGCGTCCTGCACTTGCTGCTCGAGCTGGGCCGCGGCAATGCGGCCCCGGCTCGCCAGATGCGAGCCGGGCAGGCCGAATCCGGCGAAGCCGCCCAGGCGCTCTATTTTGTACTCAGCCATCTGGGTTCGCGCTTAAAGGCCGACCGCAATCCAGGCCGCGTCGATGGCCTTGAATACGCTGGGGTCGGCCCTGAACAGCAATTTGGCCTGTCTGCGGGTGCGGTTGGCGAAAGTTCTCATCTTCATGGAAGGGCTGGGCCGGTAGGCAACCAGGGCTTGATACCATACCTGCCCGGCCTTTTCCCAACTGTAGCCGCCTATCGCTACGGCCGCCTTGTAAAAGGCCAAATTCGGGATGCCGCTGCTTTCGTGCGGATCCATGTTGGGCTTGAATTCCGAGAAGTGGGTCGGCTGCGGCGCCAGGCAGTGCGCCGCGCCGGGCTTGGCCATGTCGCGCAGGCAGGTGTAGCCGTGTGCCTTTGCGCCCGGCCCCATGATGTCGCTGCCTATCAGCCAGTCCGCCTGTTTGACGTTCTGTTTGGCGCTCCATTGCCGGAACATGGACCCGAACACGTCGGACATGCTTTCGTTTAGTCCACCTGCCTGGTTCGAATAACCCAGCCGCGCGGTAAATTGCGTGACGCCGTGCGTTAATTCGTGTGCGATGACGTCGTTGCCCAGCGTGAAGTCGACGAATATGTTGCCGTCGCCATCACCGTAGGTCATTTGCTGGCCGTTCCAGAATGCGTTGTTGTATTTCACGCCGTAATGTATGGACGACTGCAGCGTCATGCCCAGGTTATCGACCGAATTGCGTTTGAAAATCTGGCGGTAAAAATCCGCCACGCCGGTGGTTTCGACGAAGGTGCGCTTGGCCGTGACGTCCGTGGAACTGCCGGGGTTGGGCACCGGTGCGCCGGGCAGGTTGGTGCCGTTGGCGCAGTTATATACGGTGATGGCCGGCGCGGCGGCCGCTGCCACGGTGGCAGACATCGACCCGAGTGCCGCCGCGTGGCTGGAACTTAGTAATGCCACGGTGCGCAGCTTGCGCCAGTGCGCCTCGTAGGCGGCCATGTTGAAAAAATGTTTGCGTTCCGCTTCGGTGAGGCGTTTGTCTTGTGACAGCCTTTCGAGTACGTTGGGCGGAATGATTCTGCAGTGGCAGATCATGGCTGGTCTCCTGGTATGCCAAGTTGGACATCGACTTCACATGGGCGCCGGACCGGCCGGACCGGGCCGCCTGGGGCACTGCGGCAGACGTGCCGTCAGCGGCACGGACGCAAGCATGGCCCCACCGCTCAAACGCGCCGGGCTTGGTCGCCTATGTTCTTGTGCGCGCGTACTTGCAGGTGTTTTGCTTCGAGTATAGGCACCTGCAGCGCAGCCACAATTGACAAATTTCGGTTAAACCAAAAAGTAAGCGTGTTCTGTGCCAAGAAATTAAATGGGTGCGGCTGTGTGGGCGTGCGGCGCGCTTGATGGATTTGGGCTGCAGCGGGGCGGCGGAGGTGGTGGGGTGCAGCGGGAAATGGTGTGTGCCGCTGAGTTTTATTTGTTGTCTTGCTGTCGCGCGGATGGGGTGCCAACGGTTGAAACGGTAGCAGCAAGGCGCGAACGCCACGGCACATCGCCGCGGATCCACCGGAAAACGTGCGGACGGGGCAACATGTCCCGTCCGGCGCGGTAGAGCCCCGTTCGGCGCGTAACCCGGCCGCGGCTCAGGAAGCTGGCCGCACCCGATCTATGCGGACGCGCAGGTCGCGGCTGCCGGCTTGGGCCGGGGGGGCGAATCCTTCCGCGTCGCCGGGGCCGGGGGTGGCGGTGCCGCGCATGGATACGCGCGCGCCGACCACGACGGCATCGGCCGGGGCGGAGGCCGGTGCAGCGAAGCTGAAATCCAGCGGCAGGTCGCGCACGCTGTGTTTTTGCATCGCCAGCGGCATGCCGCCGCCGGGCGCGCGCACGAATATGAACAGCGTGGCGTCGGGCGGAATCGAGCTTTTGAGCGCCGGGTCCAGTTCCACGCGGCCAGCAAGCCAGGTCTGGCCGGCTGCCGCAGCGGTGGGTACGGCTGCAGGCGCTGTCGCGCGGGCGGGCGGTGCCCCGGCGGCGGCCATGGCCGGCGCGCCGCCACCCATGGCGGCGCGCGCTTCTTCGATATTGCCTTGCACCACGGCATGCATTTCGGAATCCGGCGGCAACTGTTCCAGCAGTTGCGTCCATAGTTCTGCTGCGCGCTTGTAGTTCTTGCGCTCGAATGCGGCGCTGCCGGCCAGTGCCAGCGCTTTGGGTAGTTTGGGGTCTATGGCGAGCGCGCGTGTAATGAGGGCTTCGGGTTCGCCCAACAGCGAGCCGCCCGCTGCGGCGGCGCTCACGTCCGCATAGTCGGCCAGAAATTTGGCGTTTTTCGGGTCTTTTGCGAGCAGCTTGGCGTACACCTTGGCGGCTTCGTCAAAGCGCCCCATTACGGAATAAGAGCGCCCCAGCATGGTCCAGCCTTCGATGTTGTCCGGCTCGTTTTCCATGCGCGCGGCCAGTTTGGCAACCATCTGTTCGATCTGTTCGGGGGTGATGCGCTGTTGCGGGCGGGCGGCAATTTTGGCGGGGTCCAGCCCGTCCGGACTGCCCAGCCAGCCGTACAGGGCCAGCGCCGCGGCGGGCAGGCCGATGATTACCAGCGCCAGCGCGCTGCGCGAGGGGCCGGTGACGGCGGCCGGCTGCGCCGCGATGGCAGTGTCTTCGAGCACACGCGCCTGCAGTTCCGTGCGCACGGATTCGAATTCGGCGTCCGACACGCGGCCGGCGGCGTGGTCGGCTTCCAGATCGGCATATTGCTTGCGCAGCAAGGCCAGGCTGGCTTGCGCCTGGATGTTGGCATCGTTGGGCTCGGCGTGGCGGCGCAGCAGCGGCGGCAACAGGAATGATCCGGCGCCCAGTATGAGTAGCGCCGCGAATACGAAAAATAGGGTCATGTTTGCGGGAAGTTCAAATCCGGATGCATTGGCGCCGGGCGCTGCCCCATGGCTGGGCAGCGAGGCAGGTTTTGAGTGGGGCGGCTTGCGTTGTGTCGGAGGCCAGTGCGTTCAAGCTGTGCCCGAACCTGGGGGTGCGGGCGTCCCGCCCGCATTTAACCGTGAGTTGGGTTGATTCGCGGGCGAGACGCCCGCGCCCCCAGCGTGGGTGGGGTGCGGCCGCTTGCGTTGTGCAGGTGACCCGTGCGCTCAAGCGGTGCCCGAACCTGGGGGTGCGGGCGTCCCGCCCGCATTTAACCGTGAGTTGGGGTGATTCGCGGGCGAGACGCCCGCGCCCCCAGCGTGGGTGGGGTGCGGCCGCTTGCGGTGTGCAGGTGACCCGTGCGCTCAGGCGGTGCCCGAACCTGGGGGTGCGGGCGGCCCCCCCCCAATTTACCCAGAGGTGGGGTGAGTCGCGGGCGGCACGCCCGCGCCCCCGGCCGGGGGGGGGGGAGGCCGGGGGCGGTGGAGGGGGGCCCCGGGCGGGCA
>JAEUNM010000125.1 GCA_016791105.1 Rhodocyclaceae bacterium
ACAACTCCTGCAGGGCGGAGTCGCGCGCGGAGATTTCGCCCCGGCGGTCGGCTTCTACCGCCGCGCGCGCTGCGACGATTGCGGCTTCGGCCTGTTCGGCCGATACAGACCGCCGCGCAAGCGCGGCGGCGATGGTGCCCACGATGGTGCCCATTTTCTTCTCCCGTTTTGCGCGGCGCCGGTGCGCTGCGTCCATGTGTCCAATGTGCCACACGAAAGACCGGCCGTCAACGTATTTCGCGTGACACACGAAAGTTGCCGACGAACGGCGGGTTGTCGGCTACTTTCCGGCCGCGCGATCAATCACGGCGCGTGCCCAATCGGGGAGTTCCTGGTTTGCGCGGGCTGCCGCCTGCCTCGCCCGCTCGAACAATTCCGGCGGCAGGCGTAGGCGAAAAACCGGGGAGTGCCCACGTTTCCCGGACAGATTTACCGGCCCTTTGCCCGGGCCGGCGGGTTTGGTTGGTGTCGTCACTGCGTCTTCCTTTCTATTTGCGCGCACGGGTTGCGCGCCGCGGCGGAAAGTGTGGCACATCAAACAACAGGGCGCAAGCTGGATTGGCGCCGGACGCGCGGAAAACATGGGAAGCGGCGGCCCGGCCGCGGTGCGACCATCACGCAACAAAATTCGGGGGCACGTGCATGGAAACGCCAGTCATTCGTTACAACCTGCGGGATCGCGGGCGCCAGTACCGCGGCAAAGAGCGGAACTTCAACATCCGCGCCATTTGCGACTCGATCAACGGGCCGGCGTGTCAAGAGCGCGTCAGAAACCGCGACATGCTCGGCTACTACGGCCACTGGCCTCGACTCAAATTCGGCATGAACCCGGCCGAGGGTGGATTGGATTCCGGGCGCCCGGCGCTTGTTGAGCCGGCGCTTGTTACCACGCGGCTTCGCGCGGAACCGGACGGCACGATCGAGCATCAAGCCGAGTTCCTGGCCAACGATCCGGGCCGGGTTGCCGCGAAACTATTCGCCAGCCGTGTCGGCGGGTTTTCGTCGGCCATCGACCAAGACATCTCCGAGTTCTACGGTTTTGATTACGTCTTTGAACCGAACTACAGCACTAATCGCGGCTATACGCTTGATGACGTGCGGGGTATGACGCTCGACGCCATCGAAGCGGCGATCTATGACGAACAACTTCACGGCGCAATGCTGCTGCTGGATTTGGCAAACAACGAACGTCGCGCCGCAAGCGAAACGATCGAACGCCTGGCGGCGGAAAACGAACAGTTGCTGTCCATGCTGGCGGCGAGGGGTGTCGCGGCTAGCGTTGCGCTCGACGCGGTGCCGGCGAGCGGGTTTGCTGTGTCGATCGAGCCGTTTGAGAAAATGCGGCGCGACGCGGCGGATTTTCGCGGCGCCGCGCTGCCGCGCCGGGTAGATGCGCAACCGCGCGGCGCCGCGCTGCCGCGCCGGGTAGATGCGCAACCGCCAGAAAGCCATGAGCCGCCGCTTTATGCGCGACTGCTGGGTAAGCTCTACTACTTCTAATGCTGCAGCCCGTAAAAATCGCGTTCGGCACGTTCCTGGGGCGCTATTTTGCGTCCATCGTTGCCACGGCCAAGCCGCTGGAGGCGTTCGTCGCGCGCCCGCTCGAAAAGGCCGTGGCATGGGTGCCGGCGCGCATGATCGACGCGGCCGAGGAAATGCTGGCGCTCTGGATGCGGGCGGATAAAGATGGGCGTAGCACGTCGCCGCCTGACATGCCCGTGATGCTGGTGGCGATGGCGAAAGATTACGTGCCGACCGGGCGTGATTTCACGCGGCAAGTAGCGGACCGAGAAATGGTTGTTCTGCCGGGTGATGCGCGCGGACGCATGTTCGGCCTGCGCACCGCAGCGGGTGACGTGCGGGCGCAAATCGTTGTGTTCGCCACGGACGAACCCAGCGCGCGTTCGCTCGCCGCTCAGTTTCTGTTGTTCCTCGACGCGACCGAAAATCGCCGGTTCGTGGCGCGCTACCGTTTTGCCGGGTTGGATTTGGATTGGCCGGTGCAGATCGAGACGCCGGAAAACCCGGCGATGTCGATTCAGAGCGACGCCAAAAACCTGACCATATTGGCGGTCGACGTCAATCTGCGCGTGCAAATTCCGCTTTTCGACGCGCCGGCGCCAGGACAGCCGAACGACGGCAAAGGCGAGCCAGGCACCGATGATCCGGCCGGATACCCGCTTGTGCAAACCGTAAGCGTGTCCAGCGCCGAGGCCGGCGACCAGGCCGGCGGCGCGGCAGAAATTCGCGGTTACAGCGTCGCCGACGGGGGCGGATCGTGATCCAAATCCAAACTACCTTCACGGGGTACGCGGGGCGCGCGTGTTCGTTGTTTTCTGCGTATGACGAGGCTTCGCGCATCCTGGTTGTGAGCGCCGAGGGCGATTACCGTACCGAGCGGCGGGCAGGGTGCGTGGTCATCACCAATGTACCGGACGTGCCGCGCGACGCACTGTTCACCCACGACGACATCATGGAGGCGATAGACAGCTATTTTGCGCTGAAAACAGGCGTTGCCGACGATGGTAAAAGCGCCCGCTTGGCGTTTGGGGACCGCGCCAGCCGCGCAAATCCGGAAGGGGCGATAGAGCGTGACGGCTTTGACGCGCGCGGCCCGAAATACCGTGTTTCCGACAGTGTTACGTGCGCTCAAATGGCGGCTCTGGCAGCGTGCTGGTACGTGTCCAAGGGGGCGTCTGTGGAGGACGTTGTCGACATGGCAGAAACCCTCAGGCAACTGCAGTCGGGACGTGTTGTGACGCTATGACGCTCGACGTAAACACGACGGCAGCGGCTGCATTTTACCGGGCGGTGCGCGATTTTGCTGAATCGGCAAAGGAGTGGGATACGTCTGTGATCTGGTACGAAACCAAGCCGGACGAAATGTTTGATGTCACCCTGGTGTCCAGGCGTGTCTATGGTCGCCGCGATGAGTTGTTGGCTGTCATGGCGGCGGCCGGGCTGGATACGGTGGATCAGCCATTGCCGCAGAAGCGCATCGCGCTGCCAAACGACGGCGCGTTGATCCGCATCAAGCGCAGCACCGGGTTTGAGTCGATTGCAGACCTGCGGGAAGGTTTTGCGCCCATCTGGCTGGATGCGTGATGGCGGCGCGCAAGTCACGCGCAGGATCCGCGGCAAGCAGTTGGCTGCCAAAACTACGCGGTTCGGCAGCCGACCAGAAAGCGCGCGCGGCAGCGGACGCCGAGCAACGGCGCGCCGAAGGCCAGTCGCCCAAATCCATCATCCTGAACGCCAAGGATGTGCAGGGCGAGTACGACGCGCAGCGCATGCTCATGACCACACTGGGCGGCGAAGTGCGCCCGCTCACCAATTCCGATCTGGAAGCGTTTCGGCACAATATCCGGCAGGCGCAATCGCGCTACAAAGGCGGCATCCGGGCGCGCCAGGTGATCGAACTGTCGCGGGCTGATGACCGCGCGCGGGCAAATGAGCAGATTCGCACCGCCGTGCCGGTGTCGGCTTACGGTAGCCGGGTGCGATTTATGACGCCTGCCGGCCCGGATTCCAAGGTTACGCACCACCACGTCATTGTGGACTTTCTGTCCTACGCTTCCGCTGCGTCGGGTGCGCGCGGGGACGGGAAAAAATCGGCGGAATGGCTGCGCCGCGAGCCGTTGCGTATTGAATGCGACTGCGGCCGGTGGCGGTACTGGTATCGCTATATCGCGACGATCGGTAAATTTAATGCCGGTCGCGATGAAACGGGATACCCAAAAATCCGCAACCCATCATTGCACGGCGTGGCCTGCAAGCACATTTTGCGCGTCATGGCCGAGGTGGAATCATCCGGCAGTGTTGTGGCGTTTCTGGCGCGCCTGATCGACAAAGCGCGCGCCCGCGACGACAACAAAGTATCCGTTCAGACCACGCAAGAGGAAGCCGAAAAGCTGGCGGGAAAGCCGGCTTCGCGTGTGCGCGACGTAGAGACAAGCATGCGGCAGCGGCAGCGGGATCGCGAGAAAGCCGCGCTGGCACGGGCGGCAAAAAAAGCCGAAGCCAAACCACCGAAAACCGTTGCGGCGGCCTCGCGCCGTGCGACCAAAACGGCGGCTGCGACGCTGGCCGCCCAGTTCAATCTTTCGCCGGAACAGGTGTTGGCGGTCCTGGCGAAGGCGAGCCAGCAAGGGAAATAAGGTGCTCCACAACGTACCCGAAACGATTAACCGTATGACGCGCAATATCGTCAAGAACCATCCGAACACCTTCACATGCCAAGTGTTTCGCAAAGAGGTTACTCGCCCCGACGCGGCGACGCTCGGCGGCCTGGGCGTGCTGGATACGGCGGATGAAGAACAGTTCGAGTACGTTTTTATGGGCAACGGATGCGCGTTGCCAGCCGATCAGTTTGCGCCGGCGCCGATGGTTAGTCACGGCGATGCAAATATCGGCAGCGGCGAAGAATTTCGCTTCCTGATCGAGCCGGAAGAACCGCCCGGGCAGCCAGAATGGTTCGACATCCGCACGCATGATGTGGTGTACCTGCTGATGGGCGCCGGTCCGTCGGCGGCAAAACTTGCGTTTGAAGTCGTGGGTACGGAAACCACTTCAAACATTCCGCCGTTCACGACGCGGTACATCACGAACCGGCGCGACGATCTGCACGTCGCCGCGGCGTAGCGAATTCGGAAAAACCCATTTTGGCGCGATTTGCGCGCCAGCAGAATTGGCCCTGGCCGACTGGTAGTCGGCGTTCCGCCGTTTAACCAAGAGGACTTTCACAATGGCACCCCAGACCAACCGGGCATACTTCAATCGCGGGACCGCCGAGGTAGCCGCGTTCGTTTCCGCGCTGCAGGAACATTCGACCAGCTCTGCCGGCACCTTCGATTCTGCCGCCACTGCCGATTTCATGGCCACGGCAAGCAACCAGAACACTGGTGTTCGTGTGCCCGAGTCGCTTCAAATCATCATTGACGAAACGCCCGACAATGGCGCCGCCGTGACGCGCGCCATACTGGACGGCGTGCAGGCGTATGAAGTTCAGCACGGCGAACCGCCGTCGGCGGATTTGGTGCAAACGGCCATACATAGCGCCTACGGCACGAGCCGGCATGCGGCCCGCCGCTACAGCCTGGATTCCGCCAATTCGGATCACCACGACCAACTGTCGCTGCAGCCCAATCGCGCGGTCGTGGCGATTCTGTCGATCATGACCGAAGCCATTCCCTTTGCGCACTACCTGCCGGCCGACATTGCGTCAAACGAAGCTCGCCTTGCCGTTATGTCCCATGTGGCGGGCAACACGTTCGGCATTTATGCGCAGGGCGCGCTGATGGACGGGGCCGCTTCGGGCGGTTCGTATATCAGTTCGAGCCGCGTCCACACGTCGATGCCGGCCGCGGACGGCGCAGTAACCGGGAAGATCACCAAGCTTCAGGCAACGGACAGCACTTGCGATCCCGCCGGTGGCGACCTGAAGCTGTTGCGCGGTCGGTCGGTTGTTTATGTTTCTGGGCGCGTTGCCGCGCGCGAGGTCGATTCCGCCGGCAGCGGCAATTCGCCGGTATCGGGATCGATCAAATTTGGCGACACGACCTACACCATCGGCGGCACGATCAACACCGACACCGGCGCCTACGCCTTGACCACAGCCCCTGCGCTGCCGGACACGGTGCCGGTAACCGTCGAGGCGTTCATCGACTTCGAACGCGATCCGGGCCTCACGCCATCGATCATTTCCGCGGTCAATACGTACTCGCTGTTCGCGAAACCGTGGCGCGTCACCACTCACGCGACGATCGACAGCCGCACCCAGATGTCGAGCGAACTGGGGCTGGACCCCTACAGCGAAGCCGTGATTGCCATCCAGGCGCAGTTTGCCAACGAGCGGCATTACGAAGCGCTGGGTAAGGGGCGCCGGCTGTCCGATCTGAATGTGGTTGATTTTGACTACGACTACGCGACGCAAATCGCGCAAAAAGATCGGGCGCAAATCTGGCAAAACCTGTCGTACCCGCTTGGTGTTGCTTCGCAGCAGATGGCGCTGGACACCATGAATCATGGTATCACCCACTTGTACGTGGGCACCCGCATTGCCGCCCAATGGCTCGGCTTGCCGAGCACGATGTTCCAGCCGTCCGGCATTGCGCCCCGGCCCGGTATTTTCCGCTTGGGCAAACTGTTCGGGATGTACGACGTGTATTACACGCCTCGTGGCGTGGAGGAAACGGAAACGACGGCGGATATTTTGTGCGTCGGCCGCGCCACCGACGTTACGCGCAACCCGATCGTGCTGGGCGACGCGGTATCGCCGCAGGTTATTCCGCTGGCCGTGAATGGTGATCTGCGCCAGGGCGCCGGCTTCTACGCGCGCAACTTTACCGCGGTCAATCCTCACGATCCGTCCGCGCGTGGCTTCGCCCGCATCAAAGTCGTGAACATGTAACGGCCACACCATCAGCAAGCGTAAGGATCCATCATGCGTGAAATTCGCTTTGGCGCCCCGTCCGTGACGGGCGGGTGCGCGTTGCTTCTGGCGGCCTTCTTGGCCGCATCGACCTTTCCCATTCGCGTGAAGGTCAAAAACCACATGCCGCGGAATGTTTCATTCCCGGAGGTGGACGGGTTGTTTCTGCGCCATACGGCGGACGCCGACGGCTGCGAAAAAATCGTGACCATCGCTGATGCCGACCAGTTGCAGCGGCTTGCCGCGTCGATCGAACAGGTTGCCGAATTGAACGGCGCTGGCGAGAAGGCGGTAACCATCACCGATACGGCGGATGAGCAGGAAGCGGCGGATGAGCAGGGCGGCGAATCGCCGGGTGCAAATCCGTCCGACGGCCTGACTTACGAGCAACTGAAAAGCGCGCTCACGCAGCGCGGAATTCTCTTTCCCGGCAACGCCAAAAAGGCTGAACTTGCGGCGCTGCTGGACTCGGCGCCGGCCGAGGACGGCACCGGCGCGAACACTTAACACGGGGAACCTCCCATGGCCACCGCCTTCGTAAGACAGCTTGGCGCCGAATCCGGCGTGCAGTTGAATCCGCTGCGCGACGAATCAGAAATTCCCGCCCAAGACAACGCCGACCAAGCGTTCGGCATTCTGATGCGCGCGACACGCGGTCGCATCGACAAGCCGTTCGCCGTCAACCGCGGCAACGTATTCACCAAGCTGGGCGCAGGTGAGCAGGTTCGCCTGTCCGCGCTCAACGAGGCGTGGGTGCATGTCGTGGAAGCGCTGAACAACGGCGCCTATCAAGCCATCGTGCAGCGCCTGGTTCCTGCGGCGGCGGCGATCAAGTGGGCGGTAGTGGCCACAGGCGCCGCTGGCACCTTCACCTACAGCGTGTCGGCTGCGGCGCCGTCCGGTACCTACCTGTTTGCCGTCAAGCATCTGGAGTGCTTCAACGACGGCATCACGGTCGAATTCCGGGCCGAGGAAAAAAAGGCGAGCGGCGTAGCCGTCGACAACGACAAGTTCACCCTGCGCCTGCGCGACCCGGGTGGCTCGTTGCTGTTCGAATTCACCGGCTCGCTCGACGCGAGCGCCAAGGACGATTACGGAAACTCGGCGTACCTGCCGGATGTCGTGTCGGCACGTACCGACCTGGTGGAAATATCCGTCGGCGCAACGGGTTCGGCCGCCGTCATTGGGGCGACCTCCGTTGCCTATGGCTACGACACGAACGGCCAGCAGAAGTGGGCCAAGTCCGGCGTGCTGGTGTGCTTCAGCGAAGGCGGCACGGCATACACCACGCAGGAATACATGGGGGCGCGCGAAAAGCTGCAGTACAGCCAGTTCGACTACGCTTACATTTCGTCGGGCGGTACGCAGTCTCCCGCGCTGCTGGCACAGCTTGCGCAACTCGCCTTCGATACGAACCGCCAACTGCGGTTCGACGTTCCGGGGAACCTCACGCCGGACGCGGCGATCGCGTTCGTCGAGCAACTGAACATGGGCGCCAGCCAAACGGCGCATCTGATGCAGGCATTTTGGGCGCCGCTAAAATCGGACGATCCGACGGGCGTGAATCCGAGCGGGTTTTTCGGCGCGGCGACGCTCAACATCGCGTATGCCTGCTTGCGCAACGCACAGCGCAACGCCAAGGGCTTTGCGCCCAAGAATTTCCCGATCGCCGGCCGCGATTGGCCGCTCCGGCGCACGCGCGTGGCGCAGGCATACTCGCCGCGCGACCAGGAGCGCAACGCGCTGGCGCGGGCGAAAATCAACCCGGTGGTGTACGAAACCTACTCAGGCGGCGGGCGCTACGTGTTCCTGGATTCGCTGACGTGCGCGCTGGTGGAATCCAGCCTGAAGAAACTGATCGCCGTGGCGGATATGTCCACCAGCATTGACGACGCGGTAACGCGCGCGGCGAAGGACTTCCTGCAGCTTCCCATGAACGTGTCCCTGAAGCGGATGCGGGATTATCTCGGGGGGTTGTTCACCGGTGCTGAGTCCTCTGGCTGGCTGGTGCCGTCCAGTGATCCGGACATGGGTGGAAAAGCGTGGCGGTTCGATGTGCGTCCAAACGCGCAACGCCCTTACGACGCCCTGGATGTGTCGTATTGGCTGCGTTACGACGGCACGAACCGCCAGACGTTCGTAACGCAAACCCTGACCAAGTAAAGGAACGACGCCATGAGCGAACTGTTGCGTGCCGCGATGCTGGGCGGCAAGAAAGTGCCGGTGCTTGATTCCGCCGTGGAGCCACCCGGGTTGCCGGGCGCCGAGGATTACACCCTTGCCGACATCAGCATGTCCGCCGTGGCGGTCGTGCAGCAGTGGGCCGAAACCGACGATCTTGACGCGGGGGAAAACTACGCCGACCGGCTGATGGTGATGTTTGTTGGCATTGCCGACGCAAACCATGACGGCGATGTTACCGACGACGAACAGGGCGTGCTCGAAGTCGCGCTCAATACGGGCTGGGATTACCTTGTAAAACTCGGGGTTTCCGAAGAAGACGCGGGCGCCCTGCTGAACGACTGGGATGCGGATGCCGCCGAGCGTGTGCGCGATCTGGTTGCTTCCGCGCTGCCTGACGGGGAAGACGAGGCAAGCGCCGACATCGACAGCTTCGTGTTCTCCGACTCCGACCAGGGGCCGGCGCTTGACGCCGTCTACAAGAAGGCGTTCGTGATTCGCCGCGGCAAGAAAACGCGCATCAACAAGCGTATTTCCGGTACGGTGCGGCTGTCCGCCAAACAGAAACTTGCGGTGCGCAAGGCCCGCATGAAAAGCCATTCCGCCACGGCCATGATGCGGCGCATGAAGTCCATGCGCTTGCGGCGCAAGACCGGCCTCTAAGCCGCGCTGGTACAAGGACAAGGCGCTACTGGACACAGCCCCGGTAGCGCCTTGAGCTTATGTCGACGCCTCCAAACAACGTCCTGTCATCCATATGGGACGGCCTTTCGCCGCATCTTATCGCCTCGTTTTACGAGGTCGCAAAGACGGATTCTGGCGCCTGGGACCGCATCGACGGCAAGACAGACCCCGTTACCGTGTTGGCGCCGCTGACGGATGCCAACATGGAAATTACGCTCAACTGGCAGAGCCCGTTCGAACAAGCCGGCCCTGAATCGAAGGCGCCGGCGCTGATGGCCATGTTGCAGTCCGGTGCCTTGCAACCCGTGGTTGATGCGGTGCTGGGCAAGAGCAAGGATGGCGGGCCGCAACAGCGTTCGAACGACTTTCTGCGCCAGTTCGAGGGGCGCACGGGCATCACGCAACTGAATTCCACGCAGGTTTTCAATGGCATGCCGCCCGTGAAGATTACGGTCACTGCCTTGTTCCGCGCATGGCGTGATGGCCGTACCGAAGTTGAAGCGCCGTTCAACAAGCTCATGGAGTGGGCGTTGCCGGTCGAACTGTCCAAGGACGGTTCGATACTCGCGCGCGCAGCCGACACGGCAAAGGGTGAGATGGGGTACGTGGAGGCGCTCATGCCATCGAGAGCGCCAACGCGGGTGGCGATGAGGTACAAGAACCGCGTCTTTTCACCGCTGGTTATCGAGTCTATCGGCATGCCGCTTAGTTCTCCCGTGAACGGCTGGGGGGACTTCGTTGAATTGGCGGTCCCAATGACGCTGTGCACGCTAACCGCGATTGACCGCAAGTACTGGAAGGACGCTTCCGTCGTTTCTTTGTAGGGGACCGGAATGATTCATTTTCCACCGCTCCGCACGCGCCGGCTGACGGTACAGTTGCGCGAGCTTTCCATTGCACAATCCATCGCAATCGCGGCTATGCCGCCGCGACTGCAGGAAGCCGAATGCACGGCCTTTCTGCGCGCAGCCGTGCAGTCGGCAAGCGGTATCGAAGACCCGGCGGCCTGGACGGTTCAGGAACGCATGCTTGCCGTTTGTCACTACCTGGCCGCAACGGCGGAGAACGGGCCGGACTTCGAGGTTGGTGCCGCGGGGCGCTACTCGGACTACCTGGATGGCGCCAACGACATCCTGGCGGATCAGTACGAGGTTGGCGCGGCGGGCGGCGACGATTGGAATATCAGGCATTTGACCGGGTACATGGCCGAATCCATCGAGCGCATGAGCGGCGAAGTACAGGATGCGCACGGCCGCAGCATTACCGGCCGGCTGCATTGGATGCTCGGCGCCATGTCGCTGCAGATGCTGCGCGCGGGCGAGTCGGTTCCGGATGAGAACGCCCCGGCCGGCGCGTTCGACGAATTTCTCGTTGAACGAATGCGCGTCATAAGCGCGTTCCCGGAAAGCGAATTCGCGGCACTGATTGGCCTGTTTTTTTCAGGCCGGGAAAAGCTTCATCACCTATTCCGGATTGAATTGTCCGCGGAAGGCGTCGTCGCGATGCCGAAAGGGGGGGCGGCGGCGAACCTGCCGCCGGCGCGATTTCCGGTGCGTACCTGTCTCACCGCGCTCGCGCTCGAATTGGGCGGAAAACCTGATGGGGGTGGCGGCTAACCTGACACTATATTCAGCAACACCTTTGACTGATGCGCTGCAGCTACAAGCCTCCGTTGCGAAGATGTTTTTCGAGGGAAAGCCATTCCAGGATTGGAAGAACGGCAAAGAGGGGGAACTGAAAATGCAGGCCGCAATCGTCAATCGGTTGAACGAACTTATCCGGGCAACGGGGATTGTTGTGAGAACGCTTGCGAAGGCGGGTTGATGGAAGCGTGGCTTGAAAAACTGCGGATGGCCGCCGAGGCGCTTGGCTGGGCATTGCCGTGGGCGATGCTGGGCCGGCTTATTGCCTACGCCGAGGGGCATCCATACGGCCGGCGCCGGGTTATTCGGCGCTCACTGGTGTGGGAAATTCCTATCGTCGTGTGTTCGGCGAAGATTGGGGGTGCGGCGGCTGACGCGATTCACCTTTCGGCCGGCAATCTACGCGACGTTATTACGCTGGGCGCCGCGTACATGGGGCCGCAGGTATTTGAAATGCTGATAGCCAAAGCGGCCTTGCTGATGGGGGTTTCCGTTCCGCAGCAGACTCCGCCCAGCGCGGAGCCGACGGAGAAAGAGTCCGGCAAGGGAAAGGCAAAAGGGCGGTAATTTTTTGGTTTGGGCATACGCCCAGACCGCTTCAACCGAAGGAGTGTTTCATGGGTAATTTGCGCGTCATCGTGCTTTGGGTGCTGGCTGTCGCTGTCATGGCGTGGTACTACTTCACCGATCCCAACGGGGGCGCCGAAACCATCGCGCGCGTTCAATATCTGGCGTGGATATTTGTCGCGTCAGGGCCGGTCTATTTGCTGCGCCGCGCCCTGCTGGATGGGGCGCGGTCGCGCGATGCGTTCGAAGTGGCGATGAGCAGCCCGACGGGCGCCGGGCTGGCGTTTCTCGGGATGTCGATCCTTACCGCGGTCCTCTTTCTATCGTTCTCGGTTCGGGCCGGCGCGGCCGAAATGCCGCTTGGGGCACAAAAGTACCTCCCGGTCCTGGCGGCCGAACAGGCCGAAAAATGGCCGGATATGCCGCTCCGCTCCGCCCTGGCGGCACAGGTGGAGCAGGAAACGTGTCCGACGCTGCGCTCGGCGAAGTGCTGGAGTCCGCGCGCAGAACTAAAAACCGCGCGCGAGTACGGCTTCGGGCTGGGCCAGATTACCGTAACCAAGCGCTTCGACAACTTCGCCGAGGCACGCAAACTGGACCCGAGCTTGCGCGACTGGGCGTTCACAGACCGCTATGACGCGACGCGCCAGTTACGCACCTTGGTGCTGATGGACCGCGACCTATACCGGCGCCTCGCCCCGTTGGTGAAAGACGGCCACGAAGCCCTTGCAATGAGTTTCGCGGCATACAACGGCGGGTTGGGCGGGGTGCTGGCGGACCGGCGCTTGTGCGCCCGGGTGAAAAACTGCGATCCGCAGCGATGGTGGGGTAACGTGGAACACACCAGCCTCAAAGCGAAGACGGTTGTTGCCGGCTACGGCAAATCGTTCTTCGCGATCAACCGCGAGTACGTGAAGAACATCATGCACGTTCGCCGCGGACATTACGCGGAATGGTTTGGGGACGCATGATGCCCGACGCCAAGGCACAGGTGCTTGCGGCCATCCTCTTTTTGCTGATCGGCATCGTGGGCGGCTGCAAGGCGACAAGCATGCTGCTTCTGCCGCGGATTGCGGCCTTGAAAACGCAACTGCAGGCGGAATCGGAACGCGCAAAAGGCATGGAGCGGTCGTTTCAGGCGCTTTCGGATGCCGCGAGTGAGCAGGATAAGGCGCTGCAGGATTTGCAGGCGCTGCAGGCGCTGCGCGAGCAACAAGCCAAATCTGCCATAGCGGCGGCGCACGCTGGCGCAGCGAAAAAGCAGGCGGCGGCGGCGCAAATCATGCTGTCCAAACCAGCTCCCGGAGAGGATGAATGCGCGGCGGCGAGCAATGCGTTTGACGCAGAGCTACGCCTAGAAAGGGGTGGATAGGCCATGCGATCCATCGTTGCTGTGGTGGCGGCCGTGGCGCTCGCAGGCTGCGCAACAACGGCAAGCCCACCCATCGTTCGCCAAGTGCGTGTCGCAACCTCTGTGCCGTGCAAAATCGAGGCGCCACCGCGCCCGGCTTATGCCGTCGATGCGCTACCGCTGGGCGCCGGAATTCGGGCTCAGGTGGCTGCGCTGCGGGCCGAGCGGCTGCAGCGCCAAGGCTACGAAAGCGAACTGGAAGCGGCTGTAACCGCTTGCCAATAGCGGAAAACCGAACAGCGCACCGCGATCCGCGAGTCATACAGTGCGCCGACTTGGTTGATCCAACTTACGACACGAAAGGACGCCACCATGGCCGTTTCTACCGCCGCCTATCTCAATGACCACTACGACGCCACCGCCGCACTCGGCGCGAAGGCAATTTCGAGCGATTTTTCGTTTGAAATCGAAGGCTTCGAGGGCAGCTATCTGTTGTGCAAGCAGGCGCCGTGGCCGGAGCTTGCGCCGGCCGGTGAAATTGAAGTGCCGGCGCCGCTCGGCGCCACGTATTGGCAGCCGCAGCAGGTAAAGGTAGCGCTGCAGGGACAAATTTCGCTATTCGAAACGATTGCGGGATCGGTCGATCAGATGATGGTTGACCTCATCACGCGCGGCGGCACCTATCTGGGTGGCGGCTGCACCTTCAACGCAAAGATTTACGAAGGCACGCCGACGAAGTTCCTGCGCGCGAAACGCATCGTGGATTCCTTCATCCAGATGGACGCGCCGGATCGCGATTGGGAAAACCGCTCGCAGGTTCTGACGTTCAGCGGCACGCTGTTCTACCACTACTTCGGGGAAATCATCGCCGGCAATTCTGGCGACTACCGCTGATATGGCAACACTGGCCGACCTGGTTGAGGTTTTCCTCGGGCAGGAGCGGCCGGTTGGATGCGTGCTCGAAAGCGACGTTGTTTTGGCTCATGCCGTCGCCGCCACCCGGTTTTATGCCGGGTTTGCCACCCTGGAAGCGCACCGCGACATCACTTCGGCGCCGCCGATCGGTATTTCCGAAACCGACATCGGTCTTTCCGAATGGGCGCTCATCCGCCCGTTATTCCTGCTCTACGTTGAGCGCGAGACGGCGCTGCAACTGGAGGCATCGCGCGGCTTCGGAATTGAACCGTTCGGGCGTTCTTCTGGCGAAATTGCGGCGGAAATCACGCAATTCGAAGCGGACATGCCGGGCCGCGCCTTCTCCTGTCCAATTATCACGGTATAGGCCGGCGGCGTGATTCTGTTTCTCGCCAACGGCAAACAGATTCGCGGCGACCTGATTGCGTCGGCCGTCCTGCGTTCCGACCTGGCGCCGGTGCCTATCACGCTTGAAGCGGACATTCGCGCCGGGGACGAAGGCATTGACAAGCTGCTGGCGGAAGGACAATCGGTATCCATCAGCGGCGGCGACGCATTGCGCATCGTGAAGTCAGTCCGAGTGGCTGGGCGCGCGGCGCAAGGTGAGCGCGAAATGACGGCGTTTCGCATAACGGCCCTGTTGGCATCTTGTCTGCCGGCGGCATACGTGCGCAGCCGGGCCATCATCAAGGAATCCGTTGCGTTATCGGCCATTTACCGCGCTGCCGGCGCGTCAATCCAGTCCGTGGACGCGGATTTTCCGGTCGCGCGGTTCTGTTGCCCGGTAGGCGAGACGCCAACATTCCACATCGCCCGCATACTGCAGGAAGAGGGTGGTGTTGTGCGCTGGAGAGCGGGGCGCCTGCAATTCATCAGGCTGCCCGATCTGTTCAAGCAGGCGTCCAGCAGAACCTTGCCGGACAATGCGTGCGATGATGTTGACGGCGGCTTTCTGGAGCGCCATACGGTGCCCTGGTTTTTCTCGCTCGACACCGCCGGGACGGCAGTGTTCGGCAACCGAGAAAAGCCGCGCGCGGTGCGCTACGCGCCCTTCCAGGATGCGCAGCGCCTGCGCAACATGACGCGCAGCCTTGTGCATCGGAAGACAGCGCGCATTGACTTCGATGGGCGTATCGGAGCCGGCGATATGATCTCGTTCGCAGGGGGTGAAAAACTGGTCGTGGTAACCGCGGCGCACGTTTTCCGGACCGGAACGGACGATGGCGGGGCCGCCGACACTTTCACGCGGCTGTGGCTGGGCGCCATGGAACAATGATCGAGTACGGCCTTATGCCTGGCCGGTACCCGGCGATCGTGCGCGCATACGACCAGGCGCGCAGGGCGTGCCGCGTCGAGATTCCTGGTCTGACGGATGGCGGCGACGTGATGCCGCTTGCGGAAATTGAATATCCGATCGGCGATAAGTCGCGAGCCGGTGCCTACACCACGGAACTTGAAATTCTGCCCGGTGATGCCGTGTGGGTGGCGTTCATCGGCGGCGATCCGCGCTACCCGATCATCACTGGATTCCGCAACCCGCAGGCCGGCAATTCTGTGGACTGGCGCCGCTGGCATCACGCCAACATGGAACTGTTGGCCAGCGCGCTGATGCGCCTAATCGCTGGCGGTGATGTGCTGATCCAATCGGGATCGAAAATCACGCTGCAGGCGCCGGAGGTCGTGCTTGACACCCCGAAAACCACGCTGACCGGGAATGAATCGGTGGCCGGCGGATTGTCGGTCGCCGGGGCTGGTGCCGCCACGGCGACGAACATAACCGGCAACGTGCGGGTGCAGGGCGGCATTCAGGTGCAGGGGGATATCAACGCAACCGGATCCGTAATTGACGGCGGCGGGAATACCAACCATCACTCGCACTAGGTTGGTAGGCGCCTAATTACGAGTTAGGTTGCATCTGGCTCCCTCGCCCTATCAACCGCCTTTGCAAGCCAGTGCGCACCCAGCCGGCGCAGCTTGTCCCGCCGCGCCGGAGTGAGCCGCACCGTTACAACGACGGTGCGCTCATCGTCCGGCAGGGGCTTGCGGCCCTGGCCCCTTCCGGGGCCGCCGTGGGTTGCCTTACTCGGCATGGTCGTCACCTTTTTGCCACGGAGTCTTGTCATCCGGTTCCGGGTCGTCGCAATGCCCCTCAGATTGCAGCAGGTCAATCGCCCTCTGCGCTTGCGCTTGGCTCACCGGCGCGTCTGTCCGGTTGGTTTTTGGGCGAGGTCCGTCAACAACCTTGGGCCACGCCAGCACACCAGGTGTGAGTCCCATATCCGCCAGGTCCCGCTCGGTTAGATCGACCATCATTCCAACAAATTCGCCGTGGCACTCAGGGCCTGAATCGTAGTGGTTGCAGGCGACGCCGGCTGCGATGTCATCCGCAGTCGGTTTGCGGTTGATGGTGCTCACCGCATCTGCGCGAGCAACAACAACCCCCAGAGGGGTTGCTACAGCGTGCGACAGCCACCACGGGCGGCTTGTCAGATCGTAGGTCTTGGCCATGTCAATCTCCTTGTTTGTTTGCGGTGCACCGTGCCTCGCATGGTTATGACTGTAATACGCTAATCAAGCCATGTCAAGCATTATTTGTGTTACCGCAATCAACGTGCAACCTAACTCGTCGCTCAAGCCGACCTGTCGCATAAAGCCGCGCCATGCGGCTTAGCTAGGTCGTTATGCGGCTTCATGTTCGCGTTCCTCTGCCGTCCAGTTGTCCGCTTGGTCATCGTCTATCGGCTCAAGTGTGTTTGCCGCTGCCTCAAGGTCGTAGCACCCCTCGTCCATCTCGACAGACCAATCCATTCCGGGCATCGTCGATCTGGACGTAATGACGCCAGTGCGCCCTATGAGCAGGTACAGGGCCGCGTTCTTGTATCTCCGCTGCCCTCCGATGTACCGCACGCGAACACCGATTTTCAGTTGTTTCATGGTTGTCCCCGCCGTCTAACTTTCGCTTCGAGAGGGACGCTCCGCCTTGCGCTTAGCCCCTTCCTTGTGGCCGTCGATCTCTTTACGCGGCATTCATGGACTCCCAGATGTCACCGGCCATTTTCTTGTAAGAGCCTTCGCCGAATACCGCGTCGAAAGCCTGGCCGGCGTCCATCCCTGCATCGACCAGAGTCTTGATTACCGCGCTGATTACGGCGTTCTTATCGGGAGTGCCAAGCAGGGCGGCTACTTTGTTCAGTTGTTCGGTGGTGACTTTAATTTCGTTCTCCGTTGGTGGTGCGTTCTGTCTATGTGCCTATACCAAACTTCCCGTTCAACCCGGACCGCTGGCGCTCCCGCCAATGTGCCTGTCCATACCATTGGCGTCAAAAAATTCACCTAGCGTTGTCGTGCCGCTGTGCTCAGCACGAACGCCGAACTCCGGCGTGTCATTTGGCCGCAGCAACTTGGTGTCCAATGACTTGCTTAGGTAAATACCGTCGGAATTCTGCGCGCCGTGCGCTCTATTCCACAGCGCGCGGATCGCTGCCCACACATCGGGGCTATCCACGAGCCCCCAAGCGCTGTTGGCAGTGAAAAAGAATGACGCCCAATTATCCACAACCATTCGCCCCTTTGCGCCAGTATTCCCGCGTAACACACATGAGGAAGCTCGCTCCGTTGTGAAGGTCAGGCTACACGGCGGCCTGGTTGGACTGGCTTCAAGAATCCGCGCCTGGTCCCTGGCCGGCAGAAGAGTTTGTTGGCTGCGGTCTGTCACGGTCAGCGTTTCGCTTCGCCGGTCTCCGAAACAAACGCCGGTGTTCCGCTTGTCGAACCACATCATGCGGCTTCCGCAGCACACGTCCAGCACCTGCTTGGCCGGCGCGCTGAACCAGCCGTCTGGTATGTGTCGCATTGCCTCTTTGTCCGCTGCTGTCATGGTCATGGTCAGTCTCCTTTCTCCGCGGCGCCAGGCGCCTAACTCACATTCAACCCGGACCGCTGGCGCGGCCGGTTAATTCGGTGTCATGCGTCAAGGTTGTATTTCTCATCCAGCAAGCGCCGCGACTGCTCGCAGACCTTGCCGCTATCAAGCTGCACCGTGCATTGCGAAACCCTCGCCCGAAGGCCGCGCCACGCACCGCGCACAAATGGCAGCCAGTCGGTAGCAGCCTTACGCGATGGGTACGCATTTCCTACGCGCATCCAGCCTTTTGCCGGGTGCATCACCATCGTGAAAAATACGGTTCGCTTTTCCATGCGAGCAGAGGGGGTGGATTTGGGTTGCTTGCTCATGCAATTTCCTCTGGTGTCGCCGGAAAATCAATCAGTTACGCCATGTTGCCGAAATTGGTTTCGGGAACATGGTGTGTCCCTATCCTACGTTAGCCTTCATCGCAGCGGCACCGATAACAGTGATGCTCGCCTGCGCATCAACTCAGCCAGCAACGCATCCACCGTGCCGCCCGGAAGGGATGCCAGCAATGCGTCAGCCAGTGCCGCCGCTTGCCTTGAATGCAGTTGCCGCGCTTCGTTCAGCGATAGCGATCCGACCTCTCCGATTTGCTCATGCACTTCAATCGTCAGTGCAGGCGGATTTTCGCTCCCTACGCTACTGGCGCGCAGAAGGCTAACCCTCCTACATTCAACCGAACCTTGCGCAATAGGCGCTGTGCTCATGATTTATCTCCTCTCGGCGCAAGGCCGGTTAATTCCACGTTGGTCGTCATGTCAGCCAGCATCTTTTCCACTTCGGCGTCAGCGATGGCTGCCTCTTTGCTTACGTTGTTGGCGTCACGCTCTCGGCCCGGTATCGAGCCGAGAGTCAGCGCACAGTCGTGCAGCGCACGGGCCTGGCTGCGCTTTTTGGCAAGCGCCCGCAGTGCCGCACGACGGCCAACCCTACGGTCGAGCGGACCTTGCGCAATAAGCGTCGTCATTTCTCATCCTCCTGTGAGGGCGCAAGGCCGCTCACCTTCACGTTAGACGCCAAGAGACGTTCAATTGTCGAGCGAAGCCGGATCGACGGGCCGCTTTTTCCGCCTGCCGCAGCCTCTAAGTCGTCAAGGTGGCGCAGCGCCTCCGTCACGTCCTGTTGTCGCGGAGAAAATTGCGGCAGCGGCGCCAATCCCGTTGCCGTTGTTCCGTCCGGGAACTCTTTCGTTTCTACAGTCATTTTATTTTCTCCGCTTCTGCGCCCAACTGGCGCATCAACTCTGACCCGCTGAAGCGGGCCGGTTATGCTGGTCGTTAGATGGCAAGCCCCGTCTGCTGTTGTTTTTGCTTCCTGGCTTCGAGCTTGTCCCACAGCAAGCGGTATCCTTTGCCATTTACCTCTTCGGCCATGCCAGCGTCGATCAGCGCGGCAATCGCCCCTTCTTCGGCGCTCATGAAGCCATGCGAAATGAACTCACCATCCTCGTCGCTCTGGCCATGTACATTCTTGTGGTAGAAGAACTGGTTCACCAAGTCCATCATGGCTTCAAGCAGGGCGGTGTTCCCACGGCGCAGTCTGGCAATCTGCTCGTCTGCGGGCATAACTGACGCTTCGAGCGGACCTGCCGCAATAGGCGCTTGTTCCATGTTCAATCCTTTCCTGGCGCAAACGTGGCGTCCATTGGCAGAAAGCGCCCCTGCTTGTCTGACGGGTCAAAAGTCTGCATATACGACCACTGCATCAATTCCATTACCGAGCTTTTTGAAGGTAAACAGCCGGTTTCAGTTATCCAATCTGCAACCAGTTCATCAAGCATTCCGTGCAGCTTTGCATGCCGCTCACGATGTTTCTCATAAGTTTTCTTGGGTTCGCCACCCGACTCGTCGGTCAAGCGGACGCCTTCAACTGTGTCACTCATAATCAACTCCTGCGGCAGCGCCGCTTTCCTTGTTGTTAGGCATGTATTTGTTCGCTAGATCAAGAAGAACCGCGGCGTGGCAGGCGTCCTCGTATGGGTTATCGAGCGCGCACCAACAGGCCAGATTCTTGCCCGCAAGCTCTTCGCGCGCCGCTTTTACGAGCACTTCGTTCATCGGTGCGAACGAGCGGTACAGCACAAAGGCGTGCCGCTTGTCTGCCACGATGGCGCCCTTGGTCGGGCCAAACGGCGCAGGCTTCCCCGGCACAAACGGGTTGCCCCATTTCGTGCTTCGGTCCACCTTCACCGTGTTGGGAGGCATGCGCCAGCCCTTCGCGCGAGACAGCCTCACGCGCTGCGGCGCCGAGCCACTTGTGTCCATCAATACCCCTGTAGGTTTTTTTGGCCCGGCCATTGTGCGAGCAATAGCTGCGCTAGTCAAGAAATTTGTAGCACAGCAAAGCGTCTGGCGGAAAAGCGTCGTTTCCGCGCGCGCGGCGCGGCGCGACAATGCGTCGCCCACTTGCCACGGTAGAGCGCTATGAAAAACATCCTGTTCAGTTTCGACGACATGACGGCCAAGGACAAGGCCGCCAAGCAAGCCGCCCGTTACTTTTCTCGCGCCGGCGCGAACGTCGTGCAGCAGGACGTTTCGGCAGCCGTGAAGCGTTCGTCGGGCGTTTCGTACCGCGAAATGTCGCTGACTTTCGCCGATTCGCAACAGGTTGTGCTGCGCATCAAGTCGTCTGGCGACATTTTCCAAGTGCTTTTGAACGGCAAGGTCATGCCGATCAAGAACCAAGATGACCACGCCAAGGCCATCGCCGAAATAGCGCAGGCAATGGACGCTGGGCGCTCGAAGTTCCAGAAGCTGCTTGCGGCAGCCCAGGCCAAACCGCCCGCCGGCCTCCGCACGGCCGCGCCGCGGATCGAACAAGCGTTGGTCGAGAAACGCGACGCGCTGGTGGCGGCGATTGCCGATGTGCGTGAGCAGATAGCGGCCCTGGCGCCCACTGCGTTGGCTTAACCGTGCGCTTTCACGGGGCGGAAAACGCGCCCCGTGTTCATCTAGGCATGGCAATACCATGCTCCGATGAACGATTTTGTGCGTATCGAAAACGCGGCGCACGCAGGGGCTTTCGGTGTCAATGGGACGCCGACGCCAACCGATGCGCAGTGCATTGCCGGCAACTACAAGGTCGGCCGGCTCGGCCTGTTCGGCATGCAAATCGCCATCGAGCAGCCGCGCGGAACCTACCGGACCGGGACTGACGCCAAAACCGGCAAACGCTGGGCGACACGTCTGGCGGCCCACTACGGCTACATAAACGGCTCTGTCGGCAACGACGGCGATGCCGTCGACTGCTTCATTGGCGCCTATCCACAGGCCGACACGGCGTTCGTGGTCAATCAGAACGTCGGCGGACGCTTCGATGAGCACAAGGTGATGCTGTGCTTTCCCGACGAGGAAAGCGCGCGCCGCGCCTACCTGGACAGCTATGAGCGCGGCTGGAACGGGCTCGCCAGCATTGCTCGTGCATCAATACCGCAACTGAAGTGGTGGCTCAAGCACGGCGATATGCGCCGGCCGCTCCGGGCCGAAACGCTACCTCCCGAAGGACTGGAAACCATGACACGCAATACCCAATGGAGCGATGACGCACACCCGGTTGGTCAGTCCGTCGACCAGGTGCTGTACGACATTCGCCGTAGTGACGCAGGTCAAAACCTGCTGCTGGATGCTGTAACCGCGCTCGACATCATCGAGGATGCCGGCGGCGTGCTGGTGTTCGACGCACTGGTAACGCCGTTCGGCAAGCTGGGCCGCAAAATGGAAGTGCTGCGTGGCGTCATGGAGCGCATTGGCGGGACCGTCAAACCGGTGGCGGTGCAAACAACCGAGCCGTTCAAACAGCGTGGCGTGGCCAACGTGGCGGCCATCTTCGAGCTTTCGGACGGGCAAACGGTTTCGATTTACTTCCACAACCCAGATGTCACGCCAAACAAGATGGCGGCGGGCGATGAGCTGATCTCCTGGAAGTGGCTGCTGAACAAGAAGGACGTGACAATCGTTGTGGCGCCCGAGCGCGGCGAAGATTTGAATGTGCGCGAAGTGGCGCGGCGCATCATTCGCCTGGCCGAAAAGAATAGCCAGGCATTCCAGCGCGCCAACACGCAGCGCGCCGACCGCATGCAACGCATCGACGGGTTGAAGTCCGAAATAGCCGGGCTTGAAAAAGACTTGGCTGCGGCGCAGAACGAACTGCAGGTTGCCACGTTGGCGGCGGAAGAAAGGGCGGCCGGGCCGAAACGCGAGCCGGCCGAGGCTCCAGGTACGCCGCCCGCCGACGTTATGCCCGACGGCTTGTTTTCCAGCGCCGGGGCGACGGCAAAAGCTGCGTGGGATGCGGCGATTGCTGCCAATGCGGACAAGTCACATGACCAGCGGTTCTTTTTTGGCATGGATGCCATGCTCAAGGCTCTGCCGATTACCCGCGAAAACAAAGCGGTCGAAGCGGCGTTCAGGCTTCTCGTCAACCCACACGTGTTCGGCGCCCTGCCCCAAGGACTTTCGTTTGCCGAGGCGGTTGAACGCATCAAGCAGGTTGCCGCAGCAAGCGTGGATACCATGAACAACGAGCAGCCGACCGAACCTAGCAGAGCGCCGGTCAGCACGGGTGAATACCAGTCCGCGGCGGGAGCGATTCGCGAACAAATCAACGGTCTTGCGTCGAGTGCGACGCGTGGCTTGGTGGCTATTCAAGAAGGGCTGTTTACCGCGCCGGACGCGGCGCTCAGCCAGGCATACGAGGCGGCCTTGGCGCGGCTTGAGGCGGCGGCAAATGAATACAGCGCCATTGCCGCAAAAAAAGAAATCGATGCGCTGCAGAAAGCCGAAGCGGAACAGTCTGCGCGGTACTCCCGGTTCGACCCGAGCGACATAAAGATGCCAACGGCCGTGCAGCTTGGCGCCAAAACACTTGTCGGTCCAGGGGTGTCGCAAATTTCGACCAACCAAGACGGCGAAGGGTGGTCAAACGGGTATCTTTTGGACCTTGGCGAAATGCCCGCCTTTGTGAAGAAGGTGACGAATGAGGTATTTGGCGACGGTCCGTTGCGTAGCGTCAGTTTCGCCCGGGTAATCAACGCGGTCACCGGCTGCAAAGTGCGCGTAGCGCCGCTGGCCCAGTACCAAGCAGAACATGCGGATACGTCCAGTACCGCGGCGATCAAGAAAGGCGCAAAGCTTGTGGTGGATGCCGTAGTGCTTGCTTCCGACGATGGCGGCACGCAGACGGCTGTCATGCTTAACCGGCGCTATTACGCCTACTTCGTGAAGCGATACCAGGGCGCGGAATTCTTTGCGGACCAATCGACACCCTACGTAGCGGTACGCCTGGGTGGAAAGTTGGTTGGTGCTGTGGCGCCGATACATGGACGAGGGAAGGGTGATGTACTGCGCCTTGCAAAGGCGGCGGCCGGCGAAGCGTCGCCGACGCCTGCGACGCCTGTTCCGCCGACCGTTGTTATCGATGACACGGCGATTGCCGCCTACGTTGGCGCGTACCAGTCTGCTGCGGCGCGCCTGGATTTGGCCGTGAAGGGCGTGGATTTGCGCAAAGTCGTTGATGCGCATACTCAAACAGCGGCGCTTGAACAACTGCGGTCTGAATTTCGCGTGGCAAACGAAATGCGCGCGGCCGGCGCGAAAGCGCTCGAGCTTGCCGGAATCAACCCAAATGACAGCCGGGTTGAGTCGGTGCTGAGAGGTTCTGGCGCGTTAAAGGTGTGGAGTGACGCGATGGACGGGTGTGAAGACATGCTCAAGTCCATCCAAGACGCAGCGAGGGACGCAACGAGAGTCCGTGCGGCCAAAATGTACGCCGACCTGCCGCCTGATGCCCCCATTGCAGATGCGGCGAAGCTGATCTTCCAAAAGCGCGGAATACTGCTAGGCGAATTGCCGACGGCCTTGCAGGACTTCCTGACGGCAATCGCCGAAAAGAACGTCGATCGCGTATGGAGCACGTTGTTGAACAATGACAATCTGGCGAGCGCAGAAGTATTTACGCGCGCCACCGGCATTGCGCTTTCGCGCACGATGCGCGACCGCCGCAGGCAAATCGACGCATGGGCTGGCATCACGGAACAGCAGCGGAAAGACATTGACGCAGGGCGTGACGCGGCGGCGGCAGAGAGGAAAGTTACCGCCAACCTGGATTCTTCGTGGCAGGCGCTCGCAGCGATCGGCATGGCCGGCGGCAGCACGCTGCAGGACTGGATAAAGACTGAATTCACGAAGGGATTCACCGACGTTGGCACGAAGGCGCGTGGCGCCGCAACGCAGTACGGCTTGAGCGACGGTTCGCAAATCCAGTATGTCCAGAAAAGCAAGACGGCGAATGCGTTTTTCAAGGCTGCGCTGGCTGCCGGCGGGCTGCGCAAAGCACTGGAAATGCTTGGGGTGGATATTCCGCCGGCCGCGCCTGCTGCGCCCGATGAAGAGGACGAGGCCGGCCTTGCGGCGTGGACCGATTTGCAGTACCGGTTCGAAAACGCAACGCAAGCGTTCAAGGCGTGGCTGTCGGAATCGACAGCCAAAACGGAGTATTCGCCATTCGCTACCGCGCGCGCAATGGATCAGGCTGCGAAAACGCACGGCGCGACGGTGGAATGGGATTTCTTCTCACCCGAGGCGACATTCGATAGCGCAACCGGCGAGGCAGACACGGAAGCGGATTCGGCGATAAGCGAAGACGAGTTCGGCACGGAAGCGGATGTTGGTTGGGAATTCGCCGAGAACGGCGACCAGCAACAAGGGCTGGTGTTTGATGCCGTGGGCAACAAGGATGCCGGGTTTCTGAGTGTCTCGTATGCCTACCCTGGCAGCGAAAACGCCGCGAAGGTTTCGCGGGCCAGAACGGGCGCGTGGTGCGTGGAATTCCACGCCGCAAAGTCTTCACCAGGAAATGCGACCAAGGGGTTCGATACCGCGCAGGACGCCGTTGCATACGGGCGCAAACTCGGGTTGCCGTGGCTGCCCGCATTCGTGGCCTACGTGGCGCGCAACCCGGACCAGTACGGTGGCATCAAGCCGTCGGACCTGGAAGGTCAGGTGCTTGATAGCGCGCTGGGCGACGAGGAAGACGAGTTCTGCGCGGATGACGAATGGGAATGCATGCCGTCGGTTGACGCCGACGAAGTGGCCTTGGATGGCGACTTCAAGGGCCATCCGTTCCGCGGAAACCAGTACCGCAAGGCGTCGCGCGAATCCGGCGCCGCGGTACACGCCTCGATGCGGGCCAAGCGCGCTGAACTGCGCGGCAGCAAGCGGGAGCGGCGCGAGGCGCACACTGCGGCGCATCACATGCACCAGGCCGCCTCCATAACCTCCAGAACGAAGGCGGCGAAACGCTATCACGCGACAATGGCGCGGTTTCACGCGGGACGGGCCGGCGTGGCGCTCGACAGCGTGGCGCTCGATCGCAGCGAGAACGACGGCGACCAGTACGTCGGGAAGATCAGGCGGGACGGCAGCATCGTTGGGCGCATTGACATTGGCGACGACGGCAAGGCGATGGTGTATGTCGGCGCTGCCGGCGACGCGCGCGTGGTGTTTCCTTCGGGCACGCGCGCGATGTATTCGGACGACGACGCGGTGCTGATGGTCGATGCGCTGTTCTCCATGCGCGATGCCGCCGCGCCCGCGCCGGCAGCAAAATCGACCGGCACCGAATATCGCTATGCACTGGTGTACCGCCCCGCTGGCATGGGTGCAACGCCTGCCGAGGGTTTCTTGCGCGTTGATCCAGCGCCAGCAGACATTGCCAGCGTGGCCCGCCATGGCGTGGCCGTGTACAGCCGTGAGCTGACCGAGCAAGAGCTAAAGCAGTTTGAGCTGCGCCGCGTGCATACCGAGGCCGAGCGCGCTGCTGCGGCGGAAGCCATCGCGCAGCACTTCGCTGGCCACAAGTACGCAGACAACTACTACGAATACGTGAAAGAGGGTGACATGGCCATGCTGGAGGAAGCCATGCGCCAAGAGCTGTGGAAGCAGTACCCATTCGATGCATTCCCCGACGCAGAGGCTATGCCCAAGGAATCCGGGGCGCGCTTTGCGGTGCTGATGCAGGAAAAGGCCGTGCAAAGTGATGGGCGGATCACTGTGGATGGCTACACCTATGAAATGGATACAGCCGATGGTTTCATGGTGACGTTTGTAGCCCCTGAAACGGTGCGAGGCTTGAAGATGTGGGCGAGCGAAGAGGATGCAATCAACGCCAAGATTCAAGATGCCATCAACTTGGCCAAGTCTTCGCCGTACTTGACCAAGCGCTGGAATTCCAAGCGTGGCGAGGTGACGCACGTAGCGCTGTCCCACATGCCGACCATGGGTGCAGGCAGTGAAACCTACGATGTGGTTTACAGCGATGGTTCTGTCATGCGCATCAAAGGAGGCGACTTTGACAAAACCATGCAAAAAGAGGCCTACGAAGCCACGCCAGAGGGTGCTGCAGCCATTGCCGCCGAGCGCGCCCAGCGCGATGCAGCCGCAGCCGAGGCGCAGTCCCGCCGTGAAGCTGCAGAGAAGGCCGCAGCCGCGCGCAAACAAGACTTGGATAGCCAGATTGACGACTGGCTGAGCAAGACCAGCTACACGCCCGTGCAAAAGGGGTCGGCCCGAGCCATTCTGTCCCGCGAGGCAATCTATCCCGAGTTCGACAACGCCCAACTGGCGCGCGTTGAATTCGTGCAGCGCGTGGTGGACAAGGGCGGAAAGCCTAACGTGGAGCAGGTCAACCGAATCAAGGACAAGACCCGCACGCAATGGAATCGCATGAGCAACGAGGAACAGCGAGAGCATGAGCGCAAGGTTCGTGAAGGCGGCAAAGTTCCTGAGTATTCCCTTGGAAACTACATCGTGACCAAGACTGAATACGACTACGCCAATTTCCTAATTGGGAAAAAATCTGCACCGGAGCCTGAAGTGACGCCAGAACAAACAACACCAGCAGCCAACCCCGACCGCGCCCTGTTCCAGTCCGTGATCGACGGCACGGTGGCCGACATCCTGGCCCCTGAGCTGGCCGACGACCTGGAAGCCGCCTACACCCGCAACCAGGATGACGCCGAACTGCTGGCGCTGTTCGAAAAGGCGGTAGAGGCGTACCAAAACGCAATGATGGCCGCTACGGCCAACCTCGCATAAGGGGCGAAGCAATGGGAATCATGGGCGGTATTTCGCTGGATGACGCGGGCGGCAGCAGCGCGCTCGCCAACCTGCGCCTGTTGCGCGAGCTGGCGCAGATCAAAATCGGCCTGAAAGAGGGTGGAAGCGGCCCGTTGGCCGCCATGAAGCGCTTGAAACTTGTAGCGCGCGCCAACCAGATTCGCGTGGCGCTTGGCGCCACCGCGGCACCGAAGGCAGCGCCTGCTCCCAGCACGCAGGCCGATTCCCTGGCGCTCTACCCATCTGGGGAGGAACGCCTTACACCCGCCCGCCGGCAGAAGGACAACGACGCGGCTATCGCATTGCTCGAAACAATCCAGTCGCGCGGACCTGGGCAGGAAGTGACCGAGGCCGAACGGGCCGTGCTTGCCAAATACACCGGCAACGGCGGCAACCTTGTGGGTGCATCAGGCCGTAAGGGTAGCCCATACGAGTATTACACGCCCAAGCCCATCGCCAGCGCTGCTTGGGGCGTGCTGGCTGAACTCGGCTTCAGTGGCGGCAAGGTGCTGGACCCATGCGCCGGTACCGGCATATTTGGCGCCACCAAGCCGGCTGGCGCGACGGTGGACGCCGTTGAACTGTCGCCCATTTCCGGGGCGATCAACCAAGCGCTCAACGGCAACTGTACCGTGGCGCCGTTCGAGGAAGTCGCCAGCCGGACGCCGGAAGAGGTCTATGACGCAGTAATCACCAATGTGCCGTTTGGTGACGCGGCAATGCGCGGCGGCAATGCGCTGAAAGACCCGCTGTACCAGTCCGAGGACTTGGAAGGGTACTTTTTGATGCGGACCATGGGCAAGCTTAAGCCGGGCGGCCTGGCGGCGTATATCTGCCCGCCGCGCGTGGTGAGCGGGCTTGGAAAGAAAGAGCAGAACGTCCGCTACCAAATGAGCCTGATGGGCGAATTCATCGGCGCGTACCGCCTGCCGAACAGCGTTTTTCAGTTGGCTACGGAAGCCGACACCATCACCGACTTGGTGGTGTTCCGCAAGCACACACACGAGCAGAAAGCGCAGATCGACGCCTGCATGGATAGCGGCAAGTCCGACGTGCTGCGCGAAGCGTCCGTGCTGTGGGGCGACTTCATCGAAGGCCAGTATTTCAAGGGCGAAGGCCGGCGCTTCCAGTTTGGCGAATTCGTCGCCAAAGACCCCAGCAAGTTCCGCGACGTTGACCGCGTGGTTGCTGCGGATGGCGGCAAGCCGGCGGATGTGGCAAAACTCATGACAAAGCTGGGCAGCGGGCGAATTGATTGGCCCGCTGTGGATGCCGTTCCCGCGATCCCGGCGGAAACCAACGATGGCGATGCCATCTATGACGGCGGCGCAATTTCGATTCTGAAAAACGGCCGCGTGGTCCGGAAAGAGGGCGCGAGCGACGAATACGGGGCGGAACTGCTGGCAAAGCTATCCAGCCCGGTGGACGCCGTGCTCAATGCGGTTTCTCACGCGCAGGCGAAGGAGCTGTTGGCAATTTACGGGGACAGGGCGCCGGAATGGTTGCGCGTGGTGGAGGCGGGAATCGGCGCCACGATGGATTCGGCGACCTACGCAGGGACCATATCGCCTTTCTGGGGCGTCATCGCGGCAGCCCTGGCGGCCGAGGAAGTCATCAAGCTGCGTGGGGCCGGCTTCAATTACCTGGCCGGGTTTCCGGAAATCAGCGCAGCGATTCAGGAACACGCCTCGCGCGTCATCGCGGCGCGGGAAACTGTCTCTGGCATGCCGCGCCTGGTAAACGCATTGGAGCGAATACCTTCCCTCTACGCAGGCAAGGAGTTTTCGCCAATGTGGAAGGGTGAGGACGTAGCGCCAGCCGAGAAAATCGAATACACGGCAGCGCAACGGTTTGATGCCCTGCGCTACGCCAAGGGCGATGAACGCGGCGCCGTTCCGATGGAAGACTGGAAGGCGATTTACGCCATTGACCCGTTTGATTCCGATCACTGGTGCGTTACCGCCGACGGCAAGGTTATCTCCGCAAACGACTACTACACCGGAACCTACGGGGCTTTGATGGAAAGCCTCAAGGCGGAACTCGATACGGCCACGGACGAAAGGATTCGGGCCAAGATAATCCGGCAGATGAATCGCGCAACGGCGCTTGTCAACATACCGGACTTTGACAAACTGAACTATGACCTGCAGTCGCCGTTTGTTTCGCAGCATGTGAAACTGCAATTCCTGCGTGAAAACCTCAGCGGTCGGTTCGAGCTAAAGACGAGCGGGGCGGGAAAACTGCTGTTCCAGGTTGATGGAAACGGCAGAGAGCAGTCTGTTCGGGCGCTCAAGCGTATGGCGGTTTGGCTGAATACCGGCACCATAACGGCCGGCATGAGCAGCCAGGCAATTGAGGAAGACCCAGAGGAATACCGTCAGTTGATGGCGGCGATCAAGGAGTTGGTTGCCAGGGGTAACGCTGGGTTCGATGTCTGGATGAAGTCATCCGGCAAAACCAAGGCGCTCAAGGCCGAATTCAACCTTTCGTCGGCCGGCTTCGTCGGCATCGAGGAAGACGCAAGCGCCGTCAAAATCGACGGCTTCAATATGCGCCTGAACGGCGTGGATATTGAATTCCGTGATTACCAGAACCAGGCCATCCGGCAATACACGCGCAACCTGAGTGGAATTTGCGCGCTCGATGTCGGGTTGGGAAAGACGCTCACCGCCCTGGCCGCCGTCAAGCACATACACAACGTCGGGGCCAAGAAGCGGACCATCTTCGCCGTGCCAAAGTCAGTGCTGGCCAACTGGCAACGCGAGGCGATGAGCTTGTACCAGGATACCGGCGACTGCCTTTTTGTTGGGGTTCGAGACGGCCAAACGAACGCCAAATTCTTCAACGAAGACCTGGCGAAAATCCCAAGCGGGCGGTACGCCAAGATTTTCATGTCGATCGATACGCTGGTAAGCATCCCCATCAAAGAGCAGACCATAGAAGGGTTTTTGGCCTACATCCAGGAAGCGGACACGTCGTATCTTTCCATCGAAGACGATGGTACCGAGAAAAGCTACGTGGCCGGCCAGGCGCGCATTGCGAAGGAAATTGCTGCGCTGGCAAAAGGCCGTGCCGACGCACCGTTCTTTGAAGATATGGGTGTTGATTCGATCGTGATCGACGAAGCCCATGTCATGAAGAATGGCAAGGTCGCGCGCGGCTTCAGCAATGTCAAGTTCATGTCCATGCCAGAAAAATCGCTGCGGGCCATGAATACCGGCGTGAAGGCGTGGTTTGTCCGCAACGGCAGCGTGAAGAACGATGGTGTGCTGCTGCTGACGGCCACGCCGATCACCAACAGTCCGCTGGAAATCTACTCGATGCTGGCACTTGCGGCCGGAGATTCCAAGGTAAACGCCTCGCTTGGCGGGCTGCGAAGCGCGTCCGACTTCGTTTCGGCCTACGCCGACATTGCGACGCGCGCAGAAGACAGCATTACCGGCGGCCTTACCGCGCTGGAAGTCCCGGTGTTTGATGGTCTGAAGAACGTACCAGACTTGTGCCGCAACCTGCGTGGCGTAGCCTTGATAAAGACCGCGGCAGAGTCCGGACTGCCTCTTCCCGAAACGGTCGAGCAGGCCGTATCCGTTCAGATCGATGCGGCCTTGCTGCAGGACATCAACAACGACAAGGCGCGGTTTAAGCGGGCCATGGCTGCTTTACTGTCCGGCGAAAAAGACCGCACGACGGTAATGATTGCGAGCCCGTTCAACCTGATCGACAAGATGAGCAGAGGTGTTTTGGATCGTGATGTGTATGACAACGTGACGCGCTACGTTGTCAAGGATCCCGCTTTGGCGGATGCGGGCGTGGCGAAGTTCAACGGCCTCGCCATGATCGACAAGAAGCGCAGCCATAATAGTTACCTGACGCTGGCGGAAAACGTGGTCGTGACCTACGACCTGAAGGCCGGTGATGACGACGGAACTGGGCGTTCGTCGAAGCCTCCGGTTGTTCCCTACGTCGGGGACATTGGCGGATATGCCTTTGACGTGAAGGTAATAGGCGTCCGCCCGGACAACGAAAAAGACATCGTGGCAGCCTTTGACACCATCAATCCTGTGGTGCAGGAGCGCGCCATCAAGGTGCTGGGCGAACAAAACCTCGATGTGAGCGTGTCGCCAAAAATCGCGGCGCTTATCGAAAATGTCAAAAAGGAAATCGCCAACCCTGTTGCCGGCTCGGGCGGCAAGGCCAAGCAGATCATTTTTTGCGACATGCTCGGCGCACACAGCAAAATTCGCTTGGCGCTCACCACTAAGGCGGGGGTGCCGTCCAGCCAGATCGCCATCATCAGCGGCGCGGCGACACCGGAACCGGAAGATGTGCAGGAAGTGTCCGACGGATTCAACGGTATGGACGACGACAACCGCTACACCATCATCATTGCCAACAAGAAGGCCGAGGTTGGTATCAACCTCCAAAAGGGCACACAGGCCGTCCACCACCTCACGACAGGATGGACGCCGGACAGCCTGCATCAACGCAACGGGCGCGCCATCCGCCAGGGCAACAAAGCGGAACGTGTCACGGTTTACCAGTACGACGCAGAGGGTTCGTTCGATTCGTACAAGCGCAACCTGCTCGGCCGCAAGGCCGACTGGATTCAGTCCGTGATGACTGGAAACAACGGCGAGGACCGGGTAAAGATCGGTGGGGCGCTGACCAAGAAAGACCTGGAAGAAATGGTCGAAAGGTTCGGCGACGCCGAGGCGACCAGAAAGTTTAATGCCGAGCGCGCGGAACGCGATCGGGAGCGCAATGCTGCCGAGGCGCGTGCGCGCCAAGTGGCGTTGCTGCGGACCATAAACATCCCGCAAAAATTCCTGAATAAATACCCTTCTGCCGAGGCGTATGTAAGGCACTTTGTGGTGGATGGTGTTAATGCCACGATCGCAGAAATGACCGCGTTGGAACGCGATCTAGGCGCGCTCAAAGCCAGTTTTGAAAAAATCGCCAACCAAAAAAGCGAGTCGGCGGTCAGGAACCAAGGGCGACTGCAACGCAGGATCGCGGAAGCCGAGGCGGCAATTGCCAAGAAGCAAGACATAGTCAACGCCACGAATTCTGCAATCGCGCAGTTTGCGGCAGAAGGCGAGGAAAGTGCCCTGCACAAGGAATGGCAGGAGGCGCACCAGCGCAACCAATCCGCATTGGACCAAACAAAGGTTGAATTCGGCCGCATCAAGGGCGGCTTTGACGCCTCTGTGATTGACGACTATCTGGACGGCAATGGGGCGATCGTCAACGGCGAACTCGTTTCGGCAGGCATGATTGCGACAACCGAAGATGAGAGCCTGTTTGTCATCACGAAGAGCCACAATCAACGGGGCGTGATGATGGCGGTTGATGCGAACAGAATGTCGAGACAGGTATCCAGTTTGTCTGGCGCGAAGTATTTTAGTGCCGGGCACCCAAAGTGGGAGGTGTTGCTCAAGCGCGTAGCGGACATGGATGCCGAATGGATCCGGGCGGGTGGCGAGGCGTTCTTTTCCAGTTTTGTTCCGGCTGCGGCGCAGTTCCTGCCCGATGATTTGCCGGTGCAGGGATCGTGGCGGGGAGATACGCGGATATTACTCAAGGCGCCGGCGTTTCCGGTTCCGCTGCAGCGGGATGCTTATTCCAACCCAGGCTTTTTCGCGGTAGCAGCAGCGTCGCAGGACGGGATGTTCGCGAGGACGGATTACAACTCGTTTTGGGTACAAAAGGAATTTGCGGTCATTCGCGAAACGCCGCTGTCGCGTGTCGAAAAAGCGCAGTGCGCGATTGACTTCGCGCGACAAAAATCGATCAAGGCGGATTGGGCCTCGCTGGTCAAGCTCGGCGTGGAAAGCCAGGTATTTGGCATCGCAGCGGGAATCGAGCCTGCCGCGCTTAGGGATGCGCTCGCCTCGCGGGCGTTTTCTGACGAAGCGGACGTGGACGCGTATATAAAACCATTCTTCGACAAAGCCGGAGAGGTAATCTCTGACGTTGAACCGGGGGTGATTTTTAGCGTGCATTCTGCTGTTGCGGAGGCGAAAAAGCGCGCAGCGCTGGCACAGTACGGCGAAAACATCGTCGATCTGAGCGATTACACGGCCCTGGTCAACGCGCAGGCGGCAATGGATATGATTGGTGTGCTGCGAGCCGATATGGCTGCCAACACGGCCGCCAAATACGTCAGCGCAAGTTCCAGCGGCCAGCGCGTTGATGTTGACCACGCGCTTGCGGTGCTGGGCGCGAAGAAAATCACGTACAAGGGAAGTGATGCCGTGCTGTTCCAAAAAGCAGGTGGCGGCATCATTTTCATGGCCGCGGTACTCGCCTCTGACATCGCCTCGATGAACGCCTACAAAGTTGCGGCAAAAGCTGCCGCAGAGGCGAAGATTCCGCCAGAATTGCAGGAAAAGATGAACCGGCTTCGTGCTGTATCTGGCGTGGATCAGGTTGGGCTGGTGGAAACCGCGTTCACGGCCCAGCAATACGGCGGGAAAACCGTGCATCACGAGGCATACGGCGCGGTTTTCGTTGTTACGCCGTTCGGTGGGAAGGCCAGCAAGCGCATTCAGGGTGCCGGCTTCCATTTCGAGAAGTACGAACGAAGCATACCGAAAGCGTGGGTTGTGTCCGTCGCGCGCGGGCCAAACAAAAAGACCGTTGACGATTTGCTTGTCCAATTGGGGGCGTGATGAAAGCGTATCCGTACAACCAGGTGGAATTGCGTGCCACCATAGAGGACGCGGCGAAAAAGAATTTCGGCGGGGACGCCAAGCAGATGCTCGAATTCATGTGCCACAACACATGGTCCAAGGCGCTGATGGATGACGGGCAAAGCTACCTGGCGTTTGGGCCGTACTGGTGGGCCGTGAAGGACATCATTGAACGCACGATCGGTAGCCAGTGGGGCGAAACCACGGCGGCAAATCCGATCATGCGCAAGGTGTTCAGCATCCGCTCCGCGGAGCACGCCGACGCCATGACGCTATTGCTGGCCGACGAGTACCGGCGGACGCGGTTGGCCTCGTATGGGGTGTCGCCACATCACGAACTGGACGGCGAAGAGGACGGGGATGAATACACCCTGGAAGACGGGGATATGATTCAGTTCGTGTTCGGCTCGTAGCACTGGCGCCGGCGCGGCGCCGGCATGACGCGGCTGCGTCGATACCCCCCCCGGAAAACCGCGCGGCAAAGCCTGTCGCTGGGCGCCTAGTCTTCCCGCATGGCCGACACACAAAACTCTAGCGCCGGGCAAAACCCCGGCTTCCTGGCCCGTTTCGGCCTGAGCCCGCGACGCTGGTTTGCGTCGAATGTCGCGCCTGCGAAGCAGATCACGCAAGCCGACACGTGGAATTATGGCGCCGGCGCGACAACAGTCGCGTCCCTGCTTGGGCTTGGTAGTCGAGCCGCGCGCGCGCGTCAGACGATCTACGAGAAGTGGATGCAGATGGAGGGTTCGCCGATCGTATCGACGGCTCTGCAGTTGCAGGTCACGGCCGCGCTTGGCGGGCATGAAACCAGTGGTGACGTGGTATTCGTCGAGCAGTCCCCGCGCGCAAAAGGAAATCCAAAATTAGCCGCGGTGGCGGACGAGATTAGCGCCGAGCTAGCGCCGATCTTAAACCGTGTGGCGTATCCAATAGCTTACACGGGAGCCGCTTACGGCGATGCGTATGCGCGCATCTACGCGGACGCGCGCGGTGTGGTCGATCTGCATACCGATGAAATGGTGAGGCCGCAATTGGTGCAGTCGTTCGAGCGCGGCAGCCGCACGGTCGGGTTTGCGGTATCGATCGGCGAGCGCAATTTTGAGCGCCTGGACGTAGCGCAACTCGCCCGGTTGAAAATGCCGAGAACGCAGTGGATTCCGCAGTTCGGCGTGGTCGAAAAGTCCTTGCGTGTGGCGCTAACCTGCAACGAAATAGACAGCCTTCCCATTATGCCGGCCATGGTGGGCGGATCGTTTCTGTACAACGCGGAAGAGCCCTACGACAACCTCACTGCGTCATTGCTGGGGCTGGTTGGGCAGCGGTGGATCGATTCCATCGATGAGCAGATGGTAACGGTAAACCTGAACCTCATGACGGTTGAGCAGCAAAATCGTTTCTTGAGTTCGGTCACGGACATGCTGAACAAGTCGAAACGGTACGCCGAGCAGGCTGTAAGCGGCGGGCGGCCAATCCTTGAGCGCATTCGACACATCATCCCGGTGTTCGGCGACAAGCAATTTACGACTGTTGGTCCGGCGAACGGCGGGCAGGTTGGCCGCGCCGGAACGATCAGCGTCGATGATGTAATGGTGCATGCCAGGCTGCTGTCCGGCGCGCTTGGCACAGACCTGTCAATGCTCGGATTCGCTGACCAGCTTTCCGGCGGGTTGGGCGAGGGTGGGTTTTTTCGCGTGTCGGCGCAGTCTGCCGAGCGCGCGCGGGTAATCCGCACCGCGTTGGCCGAGTTCTACAACCACGTCATCGACATTCACACGATGCGCCGCTATGGCGTGGTGTTCAATCCGGCTGAGCGTCCCTGGCAGATCAACTTCTACGGTTCCATTTCCGCGCTGCAGGCCGAACAGCAGCGCACGCGCGCCGACGCAATGAACGCCGGAATGCTGCTGGTGCAGTCCATGCAGATGTTGAAGGACATGGGAGCAACAGTTCCGGTCATGACCGAGTTTTTGGCGAAAACGATGATGCTGGATGAAAATCAGGCAGCCCTGTACGCCACCATCGTGAACACCGAAAGCAAGTCCGCCGGAGCGGACGAAATGGGCGCGCCGTGAGCCTTTATAACGACATCGCTGACGGGCTGTCGCGCAACGGTCTGACCGGCTCGGTAAGGTCCGGCGTTGGTTCGTCGCTGAACGGCGCAACCAGCGCTGTGGCCGGCGCGCTGGGCGGCGGAAAGCTGGCGCGCACTGTTGCCAGTATGGGCCAGAGCGCGGCCGTGAACGCCGCTATGGGGGCGGTCAACAAATTCGTGCCGGTTCAGGCGCAGCGCGCCGTAAACGTCGGTGCTGGCGCCGTCGGCGACTTAATGCGCGGCGACCTGGATGGGGCTGGCCTGCGGCTGCTTGGGTCCGGGCTGCTCAACCAATACCTGCCTGGCTTCGGCGGCGGCGTGGCCTCGCAGATTGCGTTTTGGGAAACCCCGACGCCTTTGTTTGGCGGGATCAGCCCGAACGAAGCCAAGCGCATTTACGACGACATGCGCGGGCAAACGCTGGCGAAGAAAAACCTTTGGCTGCTTGAGGTTACAAGCCGCCTGCAAGGTGGAGGGTTGAATATGCCGGACATATTCAACCTGTTCGCGACCGAACTGGAATATGCGCCGCTCACGTTGAGCGGCGACAAGCATCACGTCGGCGGCGCAGTGATCGATGCCGTGCGCACCAGCGAACCAGTGGAATTGCGTTTGACGACGCTGGACGATACAGCGGGATCGCTCAAAAAATGGTTTTCGGCGCATTGCGCCGCGGTGGTTGCTGCTGACGGAACAGTGAGCGAACCGGATGCGTATGCCGTCAAGATAAGCGTCTTGCACGCCTTCATCACCAGCGAAAGCAACCAGGGTGGGCATGAGGATATTGGCTTGTTCCGGCCGGCAAATCTTGACGTGAGCCTTTCCCGCCGCGAAGACGGTCTGCAGGAACTGCAGATGACGTTCATGCAGCTTGACACGTTCATGGCGCCGTGACGGCTCTTCGGCACGACGCTCAGGGCTTCCTGCAGGGCGATCCGATCGAACTTCGGCGCGCGGTAGAGCACTTGGCGGCTATCCGTGACGACGTGCAAGCGATACGTCGCGCGATAACCGGAATGTCGGCGCAAGGCGGACGCGACACACTCGGCAGCGCGCCGGTCGCGGCGGTGCCGGCGCCGCGGCCCACGAAAACGCAACCTGCTGGCGTGGAAGGTGCGCGAGACAAACCATCGTCCGCCAAGCCCAGTCTGGCGCGGACTGACGCAGTTGTTGAGCGCGTGTTGGCCACGGACGATGCACGGGCCGGCGCCAGTGGGTTGGCTGGCCGCGCTGGGCAGCCCGCGCCAGTTTATGCGCCAGCGCCGGTCGCGGCGGTGCCGGCGCCGCGGCCACAGAAAGGCCGGGGGCGTGCTGATATGCCCAGCCAAGACAGGCCGGCCGCCGCCGTAACGCCGAGCGTTGGCCGGCGTGGCGCGCAAACGCCTGGTGGTGGACGTGTTGCCGGCGGCGCGCGCGCTGCAGCCGCACGGGATCGGCGCGCACCGGCTGTTTCTGCCGCGGATCCGGTTCGCCGTGATGGTCGCGGGCGGTTCACGCGCAGCGCCAATGATGCTGGCGACAAAAGCAAGAACATGAATGACGCTGGCGAGCCAGGCGCCTTGCGCCGGCTTGCGGACCGGATTGTTGGCGCGGTGAAGGATTCCGGTTCCGGGATGGAAGATGCGGAGCCGGCCATAAAAGCATTCAACGAGGTCGCGCAACCCATGGCGCGAGGATACGAGTTGCTGACGGGCGGCAGCAGCGATAAGAAACAGGAGGGGTGGCTGCGCCGCATTCATGCGTCACTGACCGGATTCCGAAAAGAAGAAGGGGTGTTCGCCAAGATTGCCGGCAAGCGGCTGAAAGCGATCGAGGAAAAGCCGGTCGCACAGGCCGGCGGCGACAATACCGGCATGCTGGGCGGGCTTTTGGGCGGGTTGTTGGGCAAAATCCCCGGCATCGGAACATTGGCGGCCGGCGCCGGCGGGATGCTTGGACGCGCCGGCGGAGCATTGGCCGGCGCCGGACGCTCGTTGCTTGGGCGCGGCGCGCTGCGCCGCATACCGATTATCGGCGCCCTATTCGGCGGCATAGGGGCCGCCTCCGACGTTTACGACTCAGAATCCGACAGCACGCTCAGTCGGCGCGAAAAAGACCAGAGAGGCGGCAAGGCTATCGGCGGCTTCGCGGGCAGCATGGGCGGTATGCTGGCAGGCGCGAAACTTGGCGCAATGGTGGGTGCATTCGCCGGCCCGGTGGGTGCGGCAATAGGCGGCGCCGTTGGCGGCGCGGCCGGCCTGTTTTTTGGCGACCAGGCTGGGCAAATCGTCGGCACGACGGTCGGTGGCTGGGTATCCGATCTACGCGACGCAGACATACCGGGCAAAATTTCTGCTGCCTGGATGGCGACGGTCGAGGCGGTTTCCTCTGCATGGGATACGGCCGTATCCGGATTTTCGTCGGCCAGCGACAAGGTGGAAAAGGTCTGGGGAGAGTTCGTTGCTTCCGCCCGGGCGGGATGGGACTCCATCACCGGGTTGTTTGCTCAGGCATACGAGGGTCTGAAAAAGCTTCCGGTTATCGGGGCCGTGGCGGCAACGGCGGTTGATAAGGCGGTGGATTTGGGCGGCAAGGCCGTGGAAGGCGCCAAGGCCGGCGCCGCGTATGTCGCCGAGAACACGACCGTTGGGCGCGGCGTGGCAAAGGCTTGGGATGGCGCAAAAGCCGCCGGAAACTGGGTGCTTGGGCAGACCAGCCAATCGTTCGAATCCGGCAAGGGTGGAGCCGGCACGGTTTCATCCGGCAAGGGTGATTTTGGCGGGGCATCTTACGGCACCTATCAGCTATCGTCATCCCAGGGCACGCTGCAGAAATTTTTGGGCGGCACAAAGTACGGACGGGAGTTCGAGGGGCTTAAACCCGGCACACCGGAGTTTGATGCGAAATGGAAGGCTGTTGCGCAAACCGATTCCGGGTTCGCGGATGCGCAGCACCAGTTCATCAAAGACACCCACTACGATCCGGCGATGGCCGGCCTGAAAGACGCGGGGCTTGATTTATCGAAGCGGGGCGCGGCGGTGCAGGATGCGCTGTGGTCAACGTCCGTGCAATTCGGTGCCGGAAGCGCCAAACGCGGAACCGGGGCCGTCGGTATGTTCCGGAAAGCCCTGGCTGGCCGCGACGTGGAAAAGATGAGCGATCAGGAGGTGGTGACCGCCATCCAGGACTACAAGATCGAGAACAACGACAAATTGTTCGCGAATTCGTCCGGTGACGTGCGAGCCGGTACGGCGAAACGTGCGAAGGCAGAAAAGACGCGCCTCATCGCCCTGGCGGGCGAACCGAACGCAATCGCATCGGGCGCGCCGGTACAGGCCGGCCAACCAGCAACGAGCGTTGCCGCCGCGAGCACGCTACCTTCGCCTCCTGCGGCGCCTGCAACACCTGTAGTTGCCACGGTGAGCGCACCGGCAGCGCCGGCAGCGCCTGCGTTGCCGGCCGTAGCCGAAGCGCAGCCTGTTGCCGTTCCGCTGGCGACGAGCGGGAGCGCTCGCAAATCAGTCACGGTGGTCAGTCCACCGGCGGAGGTTGGGCAGGATATACGGGAGCGCGGAATCGCGCACATCGCGACAGGCGGGTTATCCGCCTGAACGGGATAGTCCGATCCGACAGTCCTTAACGCGACGAAAACTCTACCCGCGCGAACTCCCAATCGCCGGGGTCTGAGGACACCGGCGCCCCCTTCGTGGCCGGATTTACCACGCGGCTTTTGAGCCGCATGACGATGGCCGCGTCACCGTCGCTGAACACGGTCTCCGCGCGGGAAACTTCCGGGCGGACGCCCGTCCATTGTTCGATCAGGTCCGCATTCTGCGGATAGCCGATACACGACTGGAATGGGCCACGCTCGCCGCGCAGGACGGCTGCCAAGTCGGCCAGGGTGGCCGGCGCGTACAGGTACGTACCGTAATTGCCCGCGGGCATCACAGCGCTGTTCATGAGGTAGATCATTGAAAAACCCTCCATCAAAGAAGAAAAAATCAAGAATAATCGGCGCCTTCGTATCCGGCGCCGTCTCCGGTGGCCACGCATGCGTCCTCGCAGCCGGCGAACACCCGGACGATGGTGCCTGCGGGTGTGGTGTAGTAGTCCACGTCAGGATCGTTTTCCGGGCGCTCTAATTTCGGCCACCCCAGCGAGGTGGCTACCTCCGGCATGGCCTCGCGGCAGAACCACCAGATGTTTTCCTGGTAGACATAGGCGTCGCCGCACACGGCGCCTATGTGTGCCGACTCGCAAAGCAGGGCGACGTCATCAAGGCAGTCCTTGAGTCTCGTTACCATCTCCGCGTCCAAATCCTCCGCGTTGGCGGCCACGAACGCCGTGGCGTGCCGCGCCAGAATGGCGTCCACGTTCGCGCGCACCGATCCGGGCGCGCGCCCTTGGTCCGCCACTAGGGCGGCGAACTGCGCGACCAAATCCGCCTGGCGCTCGGATTTCTTCGCCGCCTCCGCACTGGTGGCGCTGTCCACCTTGGCTTGCTTTTTTAGGGCTGCCAGGGCCGCGAACGGCCCATTCGCGCCCGTGTTTAGGCCGTCCGCCCGCTTGGCGGGTGCGGCGGGCGCGGCGGGCGCGGCGGGCGCGGCGGGCGCGGTCGCTCCCGTGCCCGGTATGACCGCCACCCGCACGGCGTAGTACCCGCCGTGCATTCCGGAAGAATGCTCGACAGACACTACCGCGCCGGTCATGCCGACGACGCGGATGTTGTCGGCGGACCAATAACCCGCCGCGTCGATTTTCTCGATCTGCGCCCCGTCGAAGCCGGGGATTTCTTTCGGGGTGTTCCAGAACCCCTCCCGGATTTCGCGGTTCGAGGGGGCGCCGAACTGGACAACCACCGTTTCGGCGGGCGCCGCGCCATCTTCCGCGGCGGCGTCCGCCGCGTCCTCCATTTCGGCGACCTTGGTTTCGGTCGCGTCCAGCGCGGCCGCGGCTTTCTGGCGCCAGGCCCGTAGGAATCGCATGGCGGCCGGGACCGTGACGCCCAGCGCTGCGGCCACCTCGGGCCACGTGTCGGGGGTGTGGGCGGCACCCGCCAGCCGTCCAAGCCCCTCGACAAAGCGGCCGGTTTCCCAGCCGTCCATGCCGGATAGCACCCGCACTCCGGGCGCCACGAGAAGGCGGAATGTGGTTTTCGACCATACCCCGTTTTTCCGGTACTCGGTGCCGCGGATCACCGCGACACCGACGATGTCCTGCCCCGCGAACGGGGTCACATCCCCGTTCGCATCCACGAACAGCAGCCACGGCGCGCGGCGCCGCGGGCCAAGTCCGTCAGACCATTCCATTTCCATTTCCATTTTTCCCTTCTAATGCGGCTGCCAAGCGGCAGCGCGCCGAAAATCAGTTCATTGCGGACGCGCTTTCGCGCGGGATGAGCACCGCATAGCCGTGCCCATCATCGGTGCTCGCGTGCGCACCGGCTGGTATGTGCCCGGGCGCGTCCATGCTGAGGTACTGCCTTGCGATGGCAGTACCAACTACCGCGTAAAGGAACGGCTGTCGTAGCCCGTTGATCGTTTCCATTCCAGCCTCCTGCTTGACGCGACGCCCCCCGTGAGGGCGTCTCGCGAAGCCGCCCGCCGGAGCGGGCGCAGTGTTTAGGCGGCTTCCGCCCACGCTTTTGCCGCCAACAGGCGGCTATCCCAGCGGATGTTTCTTCCCTGCGGCATACGCAGCATGCGGGGAGGCATGCTTTCGCCGCGGA
>JAEUNM010000126.1 GCA_016791105.1 Rhodocyclaceae bacterium
TCGAGGTCATCGCGCTGCTGCTCGTTCAGGCGACTACGATCCTTGAGCAGGGTCCAGCGCATGCCCTTGAGACACGGATCGTGCTTTTGTTCGATCCGCCGCATGCGGTCTACGGCGGAAGACGCGTGGGCAATCACGTGAAACTTGTCGAAGGTAATCCTGGCCGTGGGCAGGTGTTCCGTGACGCCCTTGATGTACGCGCCCGACATGTCCATGCTGACCGAACGGATGCGTTCGGGCGCGCCGCCATGTTCTTGGAGATGTTCAGCGAGCTGCGCGATGGTGTCGCTGTCGCGCCCGGGCGTGACGAAAATTACCTTGTGCGCCTGGGCATCCGCGGCGATCGTGAGGTATTTGTGGCCGCGCTGATAGGACGTTTCATCGACCGCCAGCGTTGTGGTTTCCGACAGGTCGGCCTCGGCGCGGGCGAGATCCACGTAGCGCCCGCAGATTGCGCTGACACGATGCCAGGACAATCCCGTCACTCTTGCTACCGCCTCGAACGTCATTTCTCGACACAGGGCGACCACCAGCGCCTCGAACAGCAAGGTGAATCCGCTGAGCTTCCCCGCCCAATCGGGCTCCACCTGGCGGACGGCGCCGTCGGGCAGCCGAACGCGTGGCACGCGTACCTCCAGATAGCACTCGTGTTCAAAGAAATTCAGATGCCGGTAGCGCTGCTGGCGCGTGTCGTGCACGGGGTGCTCGCCCTGCGCATCGGGATGGTGGAACCGACTCCCCGCCACAAAATCCACCCCTATCGTCAGAACACGCTTCGCTTGGTCGAAGCCAACCGATTGCACGAACCAGGGCTGCGATATTCCGAGTGCTACTTCAAACAGACGGTTGTGCGACATCGCGCTGTAGTCTCCAAGGCTGAATGCCGCATTCTGCCGCATTCAGCCGCATTCAGCCGCATTCAGCCTTGGACCAGCGTATGTGTTCGAAGGCGGTGTCAAGGGTTCGCTTCGCCGGGCAAAGCCCGCCCTTGACACCGCCTTCGAACACAAAACCGGGCAACTCCACCCACCCGATTTTCAAAAGAGGCGCAGATAATGCCCGGACGGACTCGGTTGTGCGGTTCAATCGTCGCTACGGCGCGGGCGGAACAGCAGGAAATCGGGGGCAAAGCCAAGGGAATTCCGGGAGTGTAAGCGTCCTCCGAAACGGGCCTTGCTCGGTGCATCGCGCAAGATATTTCGTTCCGCCCCGGTTTTCGCGTCGTTTCATCAGGCGTAGGTGGCTTGCGGTGGGCTAACTTACAGCCTTGCCTTGGTTAGCCGGCCGCAGTGTTGGGGTTCGCAAGCTCACCCCAACCTACGAGGTGCTGCGAGGTGCTGCACGGCCCGCGCCATATCGACACGGCGCAGGATATCCTGCGCGCGGCGCAACTAATACTGGCCCAGCAGCAATAGGCCGAGCTGGAAGACGGCATTTAAGTACATGCGTTAATGCCAATTTAGTTTTGGAGTTTCGTTGCGGACATGGGATGTGAGATTTCCTTGTTCGAGTACGCCGACGTTCCGGTGCGGCGCCGGGCCGTCCCGACACCATTGCAAACCGCGAAATCGCTACGCCTCAAGGAATTCCCCGCGCTGCCGCTAATGCCATCCGATTGGTATTGAATATCTGCTCCGCTCGGTCGGAGCCGGAGTACCCACGGGAGCGCATTTTGAAAACCATACTGCTGGTGGATGACTCCACCACCATATTGATCAGCATTTCCGCCGTGCTGGGCAAGGCCAGCTACGGCGTGGAGAAGGCTTCCAGCGCCGAAGAGGCGCTCACCCGCATGAAGGGCGGCAATCTGAAGCCGGATTTGCTCATCACGGACCTCAACATGCCGGGCATGAACGGCATAGAGTTCATCAAACAGGTGCGGCAACTGCCGGGCCTGCGCTTCATGCCCATCCTGTTTCTTACCACCGAATCGCAACAGACCAGGCGCGCGGAAGCCAAAGCCGCCGGCGCCTCGGGCTGGATCGTGAAGCCGGCCAAGGCCGAGGAATTGCTTGCCGCCATCAAGATGGTCATGCGCTGAACATGTCCGACGAGGCCTATAGCCGCTATCTGGAATGCCTGTCGGTAGACCAGGCCTACCGGCGCCAGATTTCCATCATGGTTGCCGCGGCGTTCGTTACCGCCTTGTTGGGCGGCATCGGCGTGTATTTCCTCGACGAGGGGTACCACGCTTCCGTGCTGCCCATGTTCGGCCTGTCGCCCGCGGCCGGCAATGCGATCGGCTGCGTGTTCATGATAGGCATCGCGTTTGGCGTGCAGCGGCTGGCTTCGCTGGTGTTTTTCCGCGACGTGACCTTCGGTTTGAAGCCCATGCTGAAGCAGTTGGCGGAAGAGCGCAGTTGCGCGGAAAAGTCCATCAACTATGTGGCGGCGGAACTTTCGCGCTGGCCGAAATTTTCCGGCGTGTTGCGCGGCCACCTCGACGCGATTGCCGCTGACACGGAACAGGCCAGCGTGCATCTGTCGGAACAGTTCCAGGCAATCGACAGCACGGTATCCGAACTGGGGCGCTTCGTGTCCCGGAATACGGCCCGCACCAACGCGCTGGCTGCGGAATCGGAAAGCAGGATAGAGGCCAATCGCGCGCAGATAGACCGTATCGAGGCCTATATCCGCCAACGCATGGAAGACTCCGGGCGGGAGAAGGAGCGGGTTGACGTCGTGGTGCGGGAAATCCGCTCTTTGCAGACCTTCGTGGAGCTGGTCCGCACCATTTCCAGCCAGACCAATTTCCTCGCGCTCAACGCCGCCATCGAGGCCGCCCGGGCTGGGGAAGCGGGGCGCGGATTTGCCGTCGTGGCGGACGAGGTCAGGAAACTGTCGGTCGAAACCGACAAGGCCGTACATAAGATCAGCGAGGGCATAGATTCTGCAAGCCGCAGCATCCAGGGCCAATTTACCGATTCGTCTTGCGAAGCCATCGCCGGCAGCGAAAAAACCGCGCTGCAGGAATTTGCCGATCAGCTTGCTGCGCTGTCCTCGGGCTACAACCAGGTGGTGCAGGAAAACCAGGCCGTCATGGCGGAAATTCGCCAGACCAGCGACGCCCTGGCGCAGCGCTTCATGGATGCCATGGCCGGGCTGCAGTTTCAGGACGTGGTGCGCCAGCAGGCGGAACAGGTCAATGCGGCGCTGGAAAAGCTCGATGTCCATGCCTCCGGGCTGGCGGCCGCGCTACAGCAGCCGGAGGCCCCGATTCCTGCCGACATGGAAAATTTCGACCGCCAGCTGGATGAGCTTTTTTCCCGCTACGTGATGGATTCGCAGCGCAGCCGCCACCGCGCCGCGGCCGGCGCCTCGCACGCGGAAACGCATTCCACCCCGGCCGCACTGCCCAACGTCGAATTGTTCTGAGCACCGCACATGAGCGCCCCCCGACAAATCGTCATCGAACAGGATCTGACCATTTACAACGCGGCCGAAATCAAGCGCCGGCTGCTGGACGGCATGGCCGCCAGCGACAGCGTGGAGCTGGATTTATCCCGGGTGTTCGAAATGGACAGTTCCGGCGTGCAGTTGCTGCTGTTCCTGAAAAAGGAAGCGCAGCGCCTGGGCAAGGAGGCACGCATCGTCGGCCACAGCCCCACGGTGCGTGAAACCATAGATTTTTTGAACCTGGCCGCGCGGCTGGGCGACCCGATGGTGCTGCCGCCCGCCCCCCAGCCGCCGAGCCAGTAAGCGAATCATGGACGAACTGACCAGCGCCTTCATCGAAGAATCCCGCGAACAGTTGGCCGACATGGAAGCCGGCCTGCTGGATCTGGAGCGCCAGCCCGGCGATGTTTCCAATCTGGGTGCGATTTTCCGCGCCGCGCACACCATCAAGGGCGCCTCCGGCGTGGTGGAATGTGAATACGTCGAAAATTTCACGCATCAGGTGGAAAGCGTGCTGGACCGCCTGCGCGATGGCCGGCTGGGTGTATCGCAAGCGCTGGTTACCCTGCTGTTGCGCTGCGTGGACCACATGAACAAGCTGGTGCAGGCCTTTGCCGAAGGCCTGCCGACGCCGGCGGAAGCACTTCTGGCGGCCGGCAAGGAATTGACCGCACAACTGCTTGGCTACGATCAGGACCTGTCAGCGCGCGGCGCGGACGCCGAAACCCGGGCAGTGGAAAAGAGCGGCGGCGGACTGGTTGCCACCGACTACTGGCACATATCCGTGCGCTTCAACCCGGGCGTGTTGAAAAACGGCATGGATCCGCTGTCCTTCCTGCGCTACCTGGTCACCCTGGGCGACATCACGGGCATCGAAACCCTGGACGACGCCATGCCGGCCGGCGAGGAAATGGACGCGGAATGCTGTTATCTGGGCTTCGAAATCCGCTTTCAGTCGCGCGCCACCAAATCCGAAATCGAAGCCGTATTCGCTTTCGTGCAGGACGACTGCAGCCTGCGCATCCTGCCGCCCGACAGCCTGGTGGCTGAATTTGTGGAACTGATCAATAGCTTGCCGGAAGACAGCATGCGCCTGGGCGAAATACTGGTGCGCATAGGCGCACTGACTCAGGCCGAACTGGATGCCAGCCTGGCACAGCAGGCGGAGGCGCCGTGCGCGGCGGCAGATCAGTCCAGCGCGCTGCCCAGGATAGGTGAAGTGCTGGTCGAACAAGGCCTGGTGCAACCCGAAGTGGTGGATGCGGCGGTGGAGCGCCAAGCCCAGGTAAGCCAGAAAAAAGCCGCGGAGTCGCGCATGTTGCGCGTGCACGCGGACAAACTGGACAGCCTCATCGCCATGGTGGGCGAACTGGTGATCGCCGGAGCTTCGGCGCAACTTTTGGCGCGTGGGCATGGCGGCGAAATGCTGGAAGCCACCTCCATCCTGGCGCGGCTGGTGGAAAACATCCGCGATTCCGCCCTGCAGTTGCGCATGGTGCAGATCGGCGAAACATTCAGCCGCTTTCACCGCGTGGTGCGCGACGTGAGCAAGGAACTGGGCAAGGACATCGAACTGGTCGTGCGCGGCGGCGACACGGAACTGGACAAATCCCTGGTCGAAAAGCTGGGCGACCCGCTCATGCACCTGGTGCGCAATGGCCTGGACCACGGCATAGAGCCGGCGGATGTACGGCGGGCGCGCGGCAAGCCCGCGCGCGGCACGCTCAGCCTGGATGCCAGGCACGACTCCGGCAATGTGGTGATCCAGGTGCGCGACGACGGCGGTGGCCTCAACAGGGAGCGCATCCGCGCCAAAGCGCTGGAGCGCGGCTTGATCCAGCCGGCACAGACGCTTACCGATCAGGAAATCGTGAACCTCATATTCGAGGCCGGCTTTTCCACCGCCCACAGCGTTTCCAATCTATCCGGCCGCGGCGTGGGCATGGATGTGGTGAAGCGCAACATCCAGGCCCTGCGCGGCACTGTGGAGGTGGCGTCGGAAGAAGGCGAGGGCTGCACCTTCACCATCCGCCTGCCGCTCACGCTGGCCATCATCGACGGCTTTTTGGTCGAAGTGGGGCGGGCGTCCTACGTCATTCCGCTCGAAGCGGTAGTGGAATGCATGGAACTGCGCGACGTGTCGGCGCGGCGCGATTACCTCAATTTGCGCGGCGAGGTGCTGCCCTTCATCCGCCTGCGCCACGTATTTGGCATCGAAGAACCGGTTTCCGCGCGCGAAAGCGTGGTGGTGATCCAGTTCGCCGGCCAGCGCGCCGGCCTGGTGGTGGATAGGCTCATGGGCGAATTCCAGACCGTCATCAAGCCGCTGGGCGGCATATTCCGGCGCCTGAAGGGCATTGCCGGCTCCACCATCCTGGGCAGCGGCGAAGTGGCACTGATTCTGGACGTGCAGTCCCTGGTACACATTTGTTCCGAAAAACAGAACGGGTCGCCGCAGGACGCAGCCCGTGCGTATTGCGCTCCGCAGTTGTCATGATTTCCTGAAGGAACCCACATGAAAAACTTCAAAATTGGAACTCGCCTTTCCGCCGCGTTCTTGCTCGTCATATTGCTCGCGCTGGGGGTTACCATCTTCGGCAGCGTGCGCCTCGGACAGTTGAACGAACAATTGCAGGACATTTCCGCCAGCCGCTTTCCGAAGGTAGACATGTCTTACAAGATGAAGGAAAACGTACACACCATCGCGCGCGCGGTACGCAACCTCATTCTCAGTAACGACAAGCGCGAAGAAGAATCCCAGATGGACCACATTCGGGCGGCCAGGGCCAATAACGCGGAACTGGCGCCAAAGATAGAGGCCTTGCTCAGTTCCGAACAAGGCCGCACCTTATTCGCCAAGGTGAAGGAAACCCGTGCCATCTATAACACGGAACTGGACAAACTGATTGGACTTGCCTATAGCGGCAGTTCCACCCATTCCGCAGAGAAGGCAACCGAACTGTTGTTCGGCAGCGCACGCAAGTCGCAGACCGATTACCTGCTTGCCCTGGACGAATTTGCCGCTTCGCAGGCCGGGCTCATGAAAAAAGCCGCGGAGGATGGCGAAATCGTAGCGGTGGGGGGGCGCAATCTGATGATAGGGCTGGCGGTCGTGGCCATCGCCCTGAGCACCGTGCTGGGCTTCCTGATCACGCGCGGCATCACGGGCGCGGTAGGCCGCCTCGTCAAAGCCGCCGACCAGATGGCCGAGGGCGATTGCAACTTCAAGCTGGATACAGACGGCGGCGACGAACTGGCCGCATTGTCGCGCTCGGTAAGCAAACTGCAGGCAACCGTGCAGACGCTCATCGCGGAAATGAACCGCATGTCGAAAGAGCACGATGCCGGGGAAATCGACGCGAAAATAGACGAGGCGAAATTCAGGAATGACTTCCAGTTGATGGCCAAGGGCGTCAATGACATGGTGTTCGGCCACATCGCCGTGAAGAAAAAAGCCATGGCCTGCGTGAAAGAATTCGGCGACGGCAATTTCAACGCCCCGCTGGAACAATTTCCGGGCAAAAAGCGCTTCATCAACGACACCATAGAGCAGGTGCGCAGCAATCTGCAAAGCCTCATCGCCGAAATGAACCGCATGTCGAAAGAGCACGACGCCGGCGACATCGACGTGAAAATAGACGAAGGCAAATTCCGGAACGACTTCCAGTTGATGGCCAGAGGCGTCAATGACATGGTATTCGGCCACATCGCGGTGAAGAAAAAAGCCATGGCCTGCTTCCAGGAATTCGGCAAGGGCAATATGGCCGCCGACGTGGAAAAGCTGCCCGGCAAAAAGCGCTTCATCAACGACGCGATAGATCAGGTGCGTGCCAACATTCAGGCACTGGTGGCCGATGCCAACATGCTGTCCGCCGCGGCGGTGGCCGGCAAGCTGGATACGCGTGGCGATACCAGCAAGCACCAGGGCGATTTCCGCAAGATCGTGGACGGCGTCAATGCCACCCTCGATGCCATCGTCGTGCCCATCCAGGAAGTGCGCCGGCTCATGAGCGCGCTCGAAAAAGGCGACCTGACGCAAACCATAAACGGCAGCTATCAGGGCGATTTCCAGGTGCTCAAAGATACCGTCAATAGTACCGTTGCGCGGCTGTCCGACACGATTTCGCAGGTGCGGCTGTCGGCCGAAGCGCTCAGCAATGCGTCGGCTCAGGTGTCGTCCACCGCGCAGTCGCTGTCGCAGTCTTCGTCTGAACAGGCCGCCAGCGTGGAAGAATCTTCGGCCTCGGTCGAGCAGATGACGGCCTCGATCAATCAGAACGCCGAAAATGCCCGCGTCACCGACGGCATGGCTTCCAAGGCCGCGAAGGAAGCCAACGACGGCGGCAGCGCCGTAAAGGAAACCGTGAATGCGATGAAACAGATCGCAAACAAGATCGGCATTATCGACGACATCGCCTACCAGACCAATCTGCTGGCCCTGAATGCCGCCATCGAAGCCGCGCGCGCGGGCGACCACGGCAAGGGCTTCGCGGTGGTGGCGGCGGAGGTGCGCAAACTGGCCGAACGCAGCCAGGTTGCCGCCCAGGAAATTGGCGAACTGGCCGGCAATAGTGTGAGCATGGCGGAAAAGGCCGGCAAGCTGCTGGACGAAATCGTGCCGTCCATACACAAAACGTCGGACCTGGTGCAGGAAATCGCTTCCGCCTCGCTGGAGCAGTCGTCCGGCGTATCGCAAATCAATCAGGCCATGAGCCAGTTGAATCAGGCCACGCAGCAGAACGCCTCGGCTTCTGAAGAACTGGCCGCGACCGCCGAAGAACTGGGCGGGCAGGCCCAGCAGTTGCAGGAAATCATGCAGTTCTTCAGCGTCGGCGACCAGCGCGCTGCGCCCGTTCAGACGGCCGCCCGCAATGGCTCCAGGAGCCGCGGACGCGCCCCGGCGCCGGTCTATAGCGACCACGATTTCGAAAAATTCTGAGGAGCGGCCGGCATGAGCGAACTTGCAACGCGCACGGACAAGCTGCCGGTGCCCCAGGCCAGGGGCGCGGTGAGCGCCAGGGAGTCGCCCCTGCAGTACCTCACCTTTTCCCTGGGCGGGGAAATGTTCGGCGTGGGCATACTGAACGTTAAAGAAATTATCGAATACGGCACGGTGACGGAAATTCCCATGATGCCGCGCTTTATCCGCGGGGTGATCAACCTGCGCGGCAGCGTGGTGCCGGTGGTGGATTTATCCTGCCGCTTCGGCAACGAGCTGACCCGCATAGGCCGGCGCAGTTGTATCGTGATCGTCGAATTACCGGAAAACGAGGACCAGCCGGTGATCGGGGTGGTGGTGGATTCAGTGTCTGAAGTGCTGGAAATACAGCCCTCCGACATCGAACCGCCGCCCAGTTTCGGCGCCCGTATCCGCGCCGATTTCATTCTGGGCATGGGCAAGGTAGGCGGCCGTTTCGTTATTCTGCTCAACGTCGGCAAGGTACTCGCGGCCGACGAAATAGCGCTGCTCGCCGGTATGGGCAACGGGCAACTTGCGGAGGCGACGCACGCCGGTGCCTGATCATGTCAGTCCCCCCGCTCGCTGTCCTGAGCAGCCTTAGTCCGAAAGAAATGGAGCGCCACGCCCGCAACGTGGCGCCGGGCGACTGGGCGGTCGAGCATGCCCGGCCTATCGCAACCTTGCTCGGTTCCTGCGTGTCGGTGTGCCTGTTCGACCTGGAACTGCGCCTGGGCGGCATCAACCACTTCATGCTGCCGGCGCTGTCGCGCTCGGCGTTCAGCGAAACGGACGCCCTCTTGGCGGGCGACTATTGCATGGAAGCCCTGCTGAACGGGCTGCTCATGCGCGGAGCCAGAAAATCCCGCATCAAGGCCAAAGCCTTCGGCGGCGGCGCCATCCTGAAGCTGGGCCACGGTCAGAACGACATAGGCCGGCGCAATGCCGATTTCACGCGCGAATGGCTGGGCCGGGAAAACATTCCGCTCATGTCCGACGACATGCTCGGGCCCTGGTCCAGAAAGCTGGTTTTCACGCCCTGGAACGGCGAGGCCTGGTGCCGCCGCATGGCCAGCACCTTGCATACTTCCGTGGAAATCATGCGCGAGGAAAAAATTTACGCCGCATCGCTACAGAAAGACGGCGGCACGGGTGCCAAGGGCGTGGAACTATTTTAGTTTCATGCGCACGCGGATTTAGTTCGGGAAAGCAATGCGGGATAAAGCGGAGGCCACGTTTCCAGTGGCGTCAATTCCAGGCCTAGCGGCCTGCGTACCGCCGCTGGCGGGACGGGCGTGTGGTCCACCTGCTGTTGCGGGCGGCTGCGCTTGCGGGCGAGACGCCCGCACCCCCAGGAACGGCACCGCAACCCAAAGCCGGGCAGTTCATCGGGGTGCCCGGTCCGAATTCCATGCAGCTTTGCTCTGCCTCGACCGGCTTGCCACAGACGCCCAACATGGCTGAAAAAAGCATCGGCGTCATGATCGTGGACGACTCCGCCGTGGTGCGGCAGGTTGTTTCGCAGGCGCTGGAAAATGCAAGCGGCGTAGAGGTGATCGCCACCGCGTCCGATCCGCTATTCGCGCTCACCAAAATGCAGCAGCGCTGGCCGGATGTGATCGTGCTGGACATCGAAATGCCGCGCATGGATGGCGTGTCCTTCCTGAAAAAAATCATGGCCGAGCGCCCCACCCCGGTGGTGATTTGCTCCTCGCTGGCGGAAACCGGCGCCAAAGCGACCATAGAGGCACTGGAAGCCGGTGCGGTATCCATCATCACCAAGCCGAAAATCGGTCTAAAAAGCTTTCTGGAGGACAGCGCCAACGACATCGTGCAGGCAGTGCGCAGCGCGGCGCGCGCCAACCTGCGCGCTCTGCGCGCAAGCGGCGTGGCGCGGCCGGCACCCAAGCTGTCCGCCGATGCCATATTGCCGGCCGGTAATGCGATGGCCATCACCACCGACCTGGTGGTGGCCATAGGCACCTCGACCGGCGGCACCCAGGCCCTGGAATACCTGCTCACCCGCCTGCCGGCCAACGCGCCCGGCATGGTGGTGGTGCAGCACATGCCGGAAAAATTCACCGGCATGTTCGCGCAGAGACTGGACAGCCTGTGCCAGGTGAAGGTGAGCGAAGCGAAAGACGGCGACCGCGTGCTCCAGGGGCGCGTCCTGATCGCGCCGGGCGCCCGGCACATGCTGTTACAGCGCAGCGGCGCCCAGTACCGCGTGGAAGTGGTGGACGGTCCGCTCGTGAATCGGCACAAACCCTCGGTGGACGTGTTGTTCCGTTCCGTGGCAAGGTTTGCCGGCGCCAATGCCCTGGGCGTCATCATGACCGGCATGGGCGACGACGGCGCACGCGGCCTGAAAGAAATGCACGACGGCGGCGCCGCCACCGTGGCGCAGGACGAAGCCAGCAGCGTGGTATTCGGCATGCCCAAGGAAGCCATCAAACTGGGCGCTGCGGATCAGGTCCTGCCCTTATCCGGCATTCCGCAGGCCATCCTTAATTTCGCGCGAACGCGTCAATAAGTGCCGGCAAACATGCACCGGACCGGTACGGGCCGGCAAGGCCGCAAGCGACACCCCATCAGACCTTGCTGTGGGCATACCAGTGCTCAATCAGGCAGATCAAGCCCACGCTGTCCGTCTGCACGCAAGGCGGCGGCATCGAAACCATCGACCAGTTTGACCGCTCTTGTCGGCACGGTCCCCGCCGCTCTGAGGCGCTCACAGTACTTATAAAGCGTCGATCCGTCTTCCGTCAGGATGAACGGAATCGACTCGTGGCACGCCTGCGCAATCAATTTCACGTCGTCCCGCACTACATGTCGCAGGTCGCCTTCATCGCGCGGCCCAAGCATTTTCCACAGGCGGCCAGCTTCCCTGCCATGCGGGATATTGAACGGAATGGGCCGAAAATTTTTTAGTGGCAGATCCGAGATCGGCATGCCGATCTCGAATTCTGCTGCAACTATCGCCGAAAAATACATCGGCATTTGTTCATCCAGCATCATGCGGTAATAGCGGGCGGCAACACCATGATTGGGCCGGCCGCGATCAACGAGAGAAATCAGGAAGCTCGTATCCAGCAATACTTTCGTGCTCATTGTGCGCCGCCGCGCAGGTCTTCCAGCCATTCGGTGGCGTTGGCAAATCCGGACCACGCGGCCGTACCTCGACTTACCATCTGCTGGAACTCGTCCTCGTCGAAAACTGGCTGGTGCGCCTCGAACGCCAATAAGCGCGGGTTGCGTAACGCGCCGGAGAGCAAGTTTTCTTCTGCGGTGATATGCAGCAGGGCCGTACGATAGACACGGTTTTGCTGCTCCTGAAGGATTAAATCCTGTGCAGCCGCCACCACCAACATCTTGCCGTCTTCCAATTCGAGATGGACGTTGGCCTTGGTTCTACCGCCCCAATCCACAACCCGACCGTGCACGAATTTTTCAACCTGAACCCACTCATCCTCGGCGCGCGCAAATGCAGTCGAGGCATCAACGGAAAAATCAATCCCGACCGAGGATTCGGAAACGCGATATTTACGGTGTGGATTTTGCCGGGCCGCCGCTTGCCAGCGCTCCACCACCGCCGCGCGGCGGGGATCCATCAAACCAAGGGAGTCGGGCAAACGCAGGCTTTCCAGATCGGCCCACAGCGATACGGCCATTGCCAACCCAGTTGCGACGAACGCCAAAGACCCCGGTTCTATCGACACCATTACCTGGGTCGGATCGACTTCGCGCGCTGAGCCGCGCAAAAACTCGAGGACATCCTTCTGAAACTCGCCCAGTAGGGTTAATGGAACCTGGCGCGGACCGATTTCGACATCGTTGATACGGTCGCTCACAGAAAACCGCAGTACGTTACCCGAGTTCATGATTGAAATTCTATGTCGAACGCTTTCTCGCGTCACCCAAAAAAGGGGCTTTCGCCCGGGCGACAGGCAACGGGGTGTAGAAGAAGACGAACAGACGCGATGCACGGCAAAGTTTTTGCATCGTGTCCGCCTGAGCAGATTGCAGCGTCACATATGCGCCCGGGATCCTCACGGGTGCGGCGAATCCACCGCTTTGCGGACAAGACCCAGGCGTTTCGCCTCGGCACGGTCTGCTCGCCTGGGCGGCGTTCACGCGCCAAGCACGCCACATTTTCGCAACGCCCGCACCAGATGCGTAGCCCCTTATTCGGGCCCCGTCTCCTCGCGGATCATGCGCTCCACCAGGGCGATATTGGCGGCTTTCCCGGCATCGCGCAGGCGGCGTGCCACGGTGGTGAAATAACGGTGGTTCTGCAGGAATTTCAGTTGCGACTGCAGCCAGTCCGGCCAGGCAATGTTCCGGCCCAGCGTGGCTTGTTCCCGCCACAGCGCGATGCTGGTGGGGAGGAAATCGTCGCGGCCCAATACGTCGAGGTCGGCGTCGGCCATCAACTGCTCCAGTTCGTCGCGCGGCGTTTGTGGCATGCAGGTAGTCATGACCAAACCGGCCAGGCGGGCGATGCTGCCGGGGCAAAAGCCATACTCCGGCAACACCTGGCGCATGATTTCGACGCTGGCCGCCTCGTGACCGGCGTGAGTATTTATGTATCCCAGATCGTGAAATGCAGCGGCCACTTCGAGCAGTCCGGTTTCGCCCTCCGAGACGCCGGCCAGTCGGGCCAGGCGCCGCGCAGCGGGCAAAACGTCATCCGCGGTATGCGCTGCGGTGTGGTAACTAAGTCCGGCCGGCAATTCGCGCGCGAGGCGTTCGAGCGCGTACGCAACGGCTCCGGCGTGGTCGGGCGGCTTGGCCGCGACGCTCGCATTGCTGGGCAGGGTGCTAGGCATGGCCGACGCTCCGAAAAGTGCGATGCATCATTTGCTGGTCAGTGCAATCACGCCCGGTTCGGCCGGCGGCAGGCTGCCTGCGACATGGTCGCGACAACGCGCCGCCATGAACTGGGCCGGGCCATCCGAGGGGAAACGGGTGCCGAGTGATTCAAACGCGCTTTGCGCGCGCTCGAATTTTCCGGCCGAATAAAGTGCCAGCGCTTCTTCGAAGCCGGCGGCGAGTTTGCGCTGTGCATCGGTGGCGGCCGACGCGAAGGCCATGATTTCGACGATGGGCAAAGCTTCCGTCTTGCCCACGAAACGAAAGTTACCCAGTTCGCGTAGCAGAAATTCGGTGCAGTTCTCCACCACGCCGCGCGTGGCAAGTATGCTCGTGCCCAGTTGTTTGTTGAGGCTTTCGATGCGCGAGGCGGTATTCGCGCAATCGCCCACGATGCTATAGACAAAGTGGCCACCGCCGCCGGCGTGGCCTACATAAAAATCGCCATTGGCAAGTCCGATGCGCAAGCTGCCCTTGATACCGCGCGCGGTATTGAATACCTCTATCGCCTGGCTGGCTTCCAGCGCCGCCAGTACCGGTTTCAGGTGCACCGCGCTATCGTCGCGCTGGCCGGTCCAGGCACACATGATGGCATCCGCACGGAACTCCGTCACCGATACGCCGTGCCGCTTCAATGCCCCCGCAAGCGCCTCGAAATAGTCGTTCAATAGTTTCGCCAGCAAGGCCGGTTTCATGCGCTCGGCGATAGTCGAAAAGCCCGCCATGTCGGTGGCCAGGCAGGTACCGTAGGTGACGCGGTCCACCGTGGCTTCGTCCGGGGCGTCGCCGACCAGATTGTGATAGACGTCCTCCGGCACGTAATTACGGATTGCGTCGCTGATCGTGCGCACCTTGCGGCGCTGGTGCCAATACTGCCCCATCAGCCCGAGGAAGAGCGCGAGCGGAAACTGTACCAGGAGCGGCGTGGCGACCGGCCACCAATGCGCGCTGGCGTTGAATACCAGCGACGCCGCGGTGCCATACCCCAATGCCAGCGCGACCACCAGCGGCACGCCCCAAGCTGCCGGAGCAAGGTAGGCCAGAAAGCCCAGCACCAGGCCACAGGCGGCAATTACCGCCATGGTGCCGCCGGGTCCGGGCGCAACCAGGGTTTCAATGCGCGCCAGGTTGGCAAAAGCGGTGGCGGCGATTTCCACGCCGCTCAGGTCGACGCCGTCCTCGCGCGTAAATACGGTGTAGAAGCGGTCGGGCTGGCCGGGATCGTATAAATCCGAATAACCCACGAACGCCACCTTGCCGTGCAGATCGAGCGCCGCATCCGGCAGGTTTGGACCGCCGCCCTTGATGAAGGCGTGGTAAGGCAAGGTGGTAATTGCACCGGGCGGGCCGTAATAATTGAGATGGCGCTGGTTGGTGCCGGAGTAAAACGCCGCCAGCGCTGCCAGTTGCGGCGTCGCCGCGCCCGCGGCGACGGTGTGCGCCAGCGCGGGAGCAGATTCGAACATGCGGCGCATGCCCACCATGACGTCGCGCAGGCCTTCCGCATCGCCGGCATCCGCAAGCCGGGCCGGTAATGCGGCGGCACCCGGCAGGCCGGATAGTTTCAAGGCGGCGGCGAGGCCGGGGTAACTATCTTCGGCGTAAATCTGGAATGCCACGCAGGGCATGGTGGGTGCATCCTGAGCGCTGGATTTGAAGGTCCAGAACTGATCGACCGCCGCTTCCAGCTTGGGCAGCGGGAAAGGCGCCAGACCGCGCGCACCGCCGGCGATGGCGGCGATGGGGGGTTCCATGGCTTCGATCCACACCATCCCCTGCTGACGGCCCTGAGCATCCTCGATGGGCTGCATGCGGCCATTCAAATGCTCGAACAACACCACCCGGCCGGAACGCGCGATGGCCTTGCCCAATTCGCGGTCATCCTCGTCGTTCCTCGCGCGGCGAAAATCCATGTCGAACACGATGGCTTTGGCACCGCGCGCAGTGAGCGCATCCACCAGACGCGCGTGCGTGCTGCGCGGCCAGTCGCGCGGCAAATCGGGTAGGCCCAAGCGGCCACCGGTGCGGCCATCTATGGCCACCACCACCACTTCGGGCGGCGCCGGTCGCGGACCGCGCAAATGAAACAGCGCGTTGAGCCCAACGCGCGTTTCAAAGGCGGTATAGGCCGGCGTTACCGCAAAGCCTACGCCCAGGCAGGCGACGCCGGCGCCGACCAGGACTGCCCGTGCCCAGGGCGCCATTTTGCTAGCTGCCGAGCGCGGACTGGGCGCGCTCGGCGCAAACTGCGCTCAATAGTAGTAACACGTTCTCGTGCCGCCCAAACTCAGGCAATAGTACGGGTCTTTGTTGATTTCTATCGTAGTCTGGACTTCTTTCGGCGCACCATTGTGCGTGGGGCCGGGGCACGACCCCGCGGCACCTTCCGGCAGGCTGGGATCGCATTCCACCAGCGCTTCGTGATTGCATACGCAGCAGCGGTCGCCGGTTTTCATGCCGAAGAATGGCTGGTCAAGCTCGATACTGCAAATGAGTACCGGAGCCCCGCCGTTACACGCAATGCCCTGCTGATCCAAAGACATTTGGTCACTGCAGGATGGCGTGGTGGTGCGCACCGGCACCGGCGCGCTATTGCCGAGGTTGTAGCAGAGGCTGAAACTCGAAATTGGCATCGTGGTATTGCTGGGCCCCGGGATGCTCAGGTGGGCGTCGGAAGTCACGCCCCCGGCTGGATAGATAACGACAGACACGGTCGAGCCGGATTTCAGCACCGCATAATCTATCGGCGTATTGGTGCTGGTCGGGCTGAAACTGAGCGATTTGCCGTCGGCGCTCAGGAAATAGCTCACCTGTTCCGGCAGGCTGTCGCTGTCGTTGGTCATGTCCGGTCCGCTCAGCGTCACATTGGAATTGGTGACCGGCGAATTCGCGCCCATGCTCAGCACGACTCTGTTTGCTGCATAGTCGCTGCAGGTTTTGTTGCCTTCGGCCGGAAAGATCGTAACCGACTTGTCCGATGCGATTGCAGCGAACGCGGCAACCATTCCGACTAAAAGAATTAACAGACGTAACGGATTAAAACGGTATGACATGGAAAGCCCCCCACTAGAGCATTGTTACGACGATGGCTGCAGCGACGGCAGCCGCTTAGAAATTGACGGTGACGCGTAGTTGCACCATGCGTTCGGGAAAATAGGGTCCGGTCGCAGGGTCACCGCGGAACTCGCGATAGCTGTCGTCCTGATATCGGAACTTGCGGTCGAAAATATTTAGTGCAGCAAGACTTGCGCTGGCTCGGTAGCGCACCGAGCGATAGCCAATCTGCGCGTCGGTCAGCGCAAATGTATTCTTGCCGAATGCCGTCGTCGGCGGATCCGTGGGCACCACGCGCTGGCGCACCCCTGTCACACGAGCGCCCAGGAAAAATCCCGACGGATCGAAATAAGTAATACCTAGCGGAAGCGTCACCGTATCAACCCTTTCAGGCAGGGTATTGACCACAAAGCCAAGGCTGCGGAAACGGTCGTAGGACAAGGATGCGTTAAGTGCCAGACGGTCTGAAGGCGTCCATAATGCATACAAACGGTGCAATTGCTCGTGGCGCTTTTCACGGATGAATTCTGCCGGGATGGGGCGCTGATCTAGTACGGGTTCCTCAAGCTGCCGAGCGCTGATTTCCAGTCCGCTCGCCAGTTGTGATGAAATGCGCCAATCGGCACCGGCTGCATAGCGGCGCGACCGGGTGCCACTGATGTCGTCGAAAAACTGATTGAAGCCAGCAACTTGCGTCGGCTCCAGAGTACGGTTATTTGCCAGGGCCGGTTTTACGACCTGGATTGCAGCTGCACGCAGTTGCAGGCCAGGCAGCACCTGCCACCGAATGCCGAATTTCGGGTTGATGCTATGGACCCGCAGTATCTGCTGCCCGTTATCCTGTGAATAGCGATCAGCGGATAACCCTAATGTAAGCGTTAACCCCTTGGCAGGCTGCATGTTCAAATAGCCATACGCGTGTGGGTTCCGAAACCTTTCAGTAGCGTCGAGTGGAATGGGCGGCTGAGGAACACCAAAGAACACAAAATCGAGCTGCCCACCTTGGGTGCTTGTAGTCACACTCTGAGCCGCACCGACGAGGAAGTTTGCCCGATCCAAGCTGTGGATATACTGCGCCTCGTACTGGTCAGAACGATGCTGCAGTTTTTGACTGGTCTGGACGTTAGAAAACGGCGGAGCCGGCAGATCTTCATACTGAGCAAGATCGTACTTGACGTCCGAGTGTATGTAGGAAAGAACGAAAGCCCTATCCGCACTGGGTGCAAAACGCAGACCGATGCGCCCGACGTCCTGGTCGCGGCGCACGGTTTTGATCGGAATAAACGTCGCCGGATCGAAATTGAACGATAGATCGCCCTCGCTTGATTCCAGATGTCGAAATTCGGCCTGAACACTCAGTTGCGGGCTAACCGCCCATTGGCCGAACAGGGAACGTATCTGGTGGTTTAGTCCATTGTTTTCGCGCCAGCCGTCACTGCGGTCGCCGAACGCGCCGGCCGCGAGTGACCATGCGCCGTATTGCCCGGCGACGAGTGCCTCGCCTCCGAGTGTCGATCGATTGCCACCCCAGGCCGATACCGTGCCGCCAACCCGGTTGCGCTGGAACAGCGCATTAAACTCATTAAACCCGGCCGCGGCGGGCCCGCCTGCACTTACCAGATTAAGGTTGGTTTCGCCGCTGGACGCCTGGATGGGATTCAAATTCGAGTCTTGCAGCAACTGCGACTGGAACAGTTCCGACACGCGCGATATTTCGTGGCGCCGCACGTCCGAATAACTGTCGGCAAGAAAGCGGTGTGCTGCCGCATTGGCGGGATCCAGGGCAAGCGACGCAGCAGCAGCGTCGGTCGCCAATGGCCCGAACCCAATTTCGCCATAAGCGCGCGCCTGGCTCGCGCCGCGCGCGGCCTGGTCCTGGTCCAGCAACTGGCGGCTACGGTAGACGGCGCGGTTGTCGTTCAGGCTGCGCGAGCGTTCGAGCGCCTGCACCGCCTCTATCGGACGATTGATGGATTGCAGCAACAGCCCTTCATACAGCCAGGGGGTGGGGTCGTTCGGATCGAGTTCGCGCGCGATTTCGTACTGCTGCATATCCAGCGGCGTGCGGCGTTCGGCGCCATAGGCCTTGCCCAAATAGGCGCGCAACAGGGCATTCGAGCCATCCAGCGCGGCGGCGGCTTCAAGCTCCGCCCGTCCCGGCTCGATGGCGCCATTGGCGATCAGCGCAAGGCCGCGGCCGAAATGGCCGAGCGGGTCGGCGGAATCCAGCGCGATGGCACGCTCGAATGCAGCTTGTGCTTCGCCCTGACGGTATTGCGCCAGCGCTGCGAAGCCTCTTACCTGCGCCGTGCGCGAAAGATTGGGCGACAGTTCGTCGGCGCGGCGCGCGGCTTCCAGCGCCGGCCCCTGGCGCCCCAGCATCAGTTCCAGTTCGCCCAGGCGTGCCCAGGCCAGTGCGGCATCCGGGTGCTGCGCCACCGCGGCGGCGAGCGTGTCGCGCGCGGCTTCGATACGGAAATACGCTTGTTGTGCATAGGACAAGGCCAGTGCTGCGCTTACGCCGCCACCCGCGGCGACCGCCTGTTCGGCCAGGGTAAGCGCCTGACCGCGTTCGTTCTGTACCACGGCGATCACGGCGCGCTGTGCCAGCGCGACGCCCGTGGCCGGGTCAGAGGCGGGAATGGATTCGAGCAGCGCCCGCGCCTGCCCGGCCTGGCCGACCTGCAGCAGGTGCGCCGCGCGGCGCAGCGTTTCGCCCGCCGCGCCTTGTGCATCCGCCGCCGCCAGCACGGGCGGATAGTAGAGCGCCCAATGCACTTCGTCGCGCGGGCGCACCACGACGCGCGCCTGCGGGGCCTGACCTTTGGCCGCCGTCGCCGCCTGGCCGCCCGTGACGGGCAAACTGCCCCGGTCGTTGGCGGCAATTACCGTGCCCTCGAATACCGTCAGTCGGGTTTCGCCGTCCTGCACCGCGAGCGCAAATTCCGTGCCTTCGATGGAGCCGTTCAGGTAGGGGGTATTGACCGTCAGTACGCGCGGCTTGCGACTAAAGGACTGCAAGGCGCCCTTGATCAGTTCAAGGAAAGAACGCTGTTTGCTCTGCCCGGCGATATCCACCAGGCGTAGCGTGGTGTTCGGTGCGATGCGCAACACCGCGTCATTGACCAGCGCCAGCGCGGCCCGGCCGTCGGGCCCCACGCGCACGGCATCGCCCTGACACAGGGTCTGGTTTGCCTGCGCGTCGTTCCAGCGTGCCATGTTGCCGCTGGCCACTTCAACCTGGCCTTCCATTGAAACGAAATGACCCGCCACCTGATCGCAGCTTGCGCCATGCGCCAGGCTGCCGAATAACGCGAGCGCGCTGGCCGTGCTGAATGCAGTAAAAACGCGCTGTCTGAACATCGCGGGCCTCCCGGGCTGGTTGGTGTTGGCGTTGGTGTGGGAGCGGCTCTGGGTCGCGGGCAGAGGTCGGAAAAGCTACCCGAGCAACTGCAACTGTCTGGCTTCCGCGCTCAGTCTGCGAGCGAGTTCTTTGGCAAGATTAGTCATCATTTTTGGGTGGAGATCGGCGGCTATGGCGCCGAACCGCAGTTCCAGGCACTCGACCGTGTCGGCCGCGCGTGCCCCGGTGGAGCGAGATTGGCCGGTGGCAAGCGCGAATTCGCCGAAGGACATGCCGGCACAAACCGACAACACACGGCGCTCGCGGCCATTACTCGTGCGCACGATCAAATCGACGGTGCCGCATGTCACGAAAAATAGCGAATTTGCTGCATCGCCGCAGCGGAAAATTTCCTGCCCGGGTTCAAACCGGCGCAGTACGCAGGCCGTCTGCAGGCAGGCGACCTGATCGGCATCGAAATCCTGGCACAAATATTGGTTACGCAGCAGCAGTTGCGCGGGGTCCGGCGCGGCGCCCGTGCCACGGGCCTCGAGCAACTGGTTCTCGCACCACTCCAGTGCGGCGTCAGTGTTGCGGAAGCCGAATACCTTTTGCATATCGCCGCCGGCGGCAGCGCGCGTGACGGCGCGGCGAAAGAAATATTTGTTTTCCGTGCCGGTGAGCAAAGCTTGTTTGCCGGCACTTGCCAGGCGTTGCAACAGCCCGCTCAGCAACTTGATGGAAGCTGCCGAAATATCCACCACGCGGTGAAAATCGAGGATCAGATAATCCGTGTCGTCCCACGCCACCGTAATGCTGCGGATGAGCGAATCGGTGGAGGAAAACATCAGTTCCCCCTGCAGTTCATATACCTTGATGCGCGCGCCCGCCTGCGTGAGCAGTTCGCGCTCGGCTATGCCGCGCTGGCGGCGCGAGCGCACGTTGGCGCCGTCGAATTGCACGCGCACCACCGAAGCCGAGGTGGCGCGCACCACTTTGAGCAGGTGCAGGCCGAAGTCGCGCGACAATTGTTCGCACACCTTCACGCCGCGGAAACTGTTGCCTTTGGCATCGAGCGGCGGCGAAAACACGCCCAGCCCGAACTGCCCCGGCAACACGGCCATGATGCCGCCGCCCACGCCGCTTTTGGCCGGCATGCCGACGCTATACACCCAATTGCCGGAATAATCGTACATGCCGCAGGTGGACATGACGCTCAACATTTTGTCCACGTACTGGCTCTGTTGCGCGATGACGGAAGTGATCGGATTGACGCCGTTATTGGCCAGCGTCGCGCCCATCACGGCAAGATCTCGCGCCGTGACGAGGATGGAACATTGCCGGAAATATAAATCGACAATTTCCTCCGGAAATTCTTCGATGATATTAGCATTACGCAGCAAATGTGCAATGGCGCGGTTGCGGTGGCCGGTGTCGCGTTCGGAGCGATAGACCTCCTCGTCCATGGACACCGGATGGCCGGTAAATTTTTCGAATCGCTGCATGATGCGGCGAAATTTGCCTTCCCAGTCCGGCCCGTTAATCAGTCCGGTGGTGGCGATCGCACCGGCATTGATCATGGGGTTGAAGGGCCGGCCGGTGTCTTTTTCCAGGCTGATCGAATTGAATGCCTCGCCGGAAGGCTCCACGCCGACTTTCGCGCGCACCTGCTCCAGGCCACGATCTTCCAGCGCCAGACCGTAAGTAATGGCTTTGGAAATCGACTGTATGGTGAATTTCTGGTGGCTGTCCCCGGCCTGGTAAACGTGCCCGTCAACCGTCACCAGTGCGATGCCGAACCAGTTCGGATCGGCGCGCGTCAATTCGGGAATATAACTCGCCACGTCGCCGTCCATAATGCCAACGAGTCGCGCGTGCAAATCTTCGAGATAGGCCTGCATAGGCAGCGCCTGCTGCAGTAGTTTGGGATTCATGAAATAGGCGAGGACCCGCGCTGAGTGGCTTCGAACGGCACTTTATGCACGCTTCGTGCCATGCCATGTTGATGGCAAGAAATGCCGCTGCAAGCGCCGCAAAGAACACACGAACTACGCCATAACCAGCGCGCGCACCGCATCCGTGCATGGTATTTTGCTAATGCACCGATGCAGGGCGCGCCAGGCACCAAACGAATGCATGGCGCCGGAAGGGCGTTTGCGTGCCTGTCTGCAGGCACGGCAGCGCGCGCGGGCAAACCACCTTCCCCGCCAAAACCTTCGCAATTCCCGGCAGACCGCGGTGCCGGTGCTATGCTGCCGCTTCCCTGCAAGGAGAGTAGCCGTGTCGCAAATTGTCGTCGTCGCCAAAATTACCGCCCAGCCCGAAAGCGCTGCCGCGCTGGAACATGCCATGGGCGTGCTGGTCCAGGCGTCGCGCAGCGAAGCCGGCTGTGTAGCCTACGATCTTTACAAGCACGCCGAACTTGCCGGCGAATTCGTGTTCGTAGAAACCTGGCATGACCGTGCAGCGCTCGAAGCGCACTGGCAGGCGCCGCACATGCAGGCCTACCGGCAGATTGCCGGGCCGCTCATTGCGGCGCGCGATGTAAAAGTATTGCCGCTGCCCGAACAGGCGTGATTTGCTCCCCATGTGACCCCATACAGGAACTCCTCATGAGCGACATCAAATCGGAACTTGCCGGCCATTATGCCGGCGCGCCCACGAGCCGCCGCGGCTTCATCGTGACTTCGCTGGGCGCCGGATTTGCGCTTGCCGCGCAACCCATCATGGCGCAGCAGCTGGTCACCACCGACAGCCAGGGATTGCTGGCAGGCGAGGTAAAAATTCCCGTCGCGGACGGCAGCATACCGGCCTACCGCGCGGCTCCGGCAGGTAGCAAACACGCGCCGGTAATCATCGTGATATCCGAAATATGGGGTGTGCACGAACATATCGCCGACCTGACGCGGCGGCTTGCAAAGCTGGGCTATTTTGCAGTGGCACCGGAACTGTTCGCGCGCCAGGGCGATCCGCGCAAGATCGAAAGCATTCCGCAACTATTGACCGACATTATTTCCAAGGTGCCGGACGCCCAGGTTTTCGGTGACATAGACGCCACGGTAAGTTGGGCGGCCAAGGAAGGGGCAAATACGCAACGTTTGGGTGTCACGGGTTTCTGTTGGGGCGGTCGCATTACCTGGATGTACTGCGGGCACAATCCGCACGTAAAAGCCGGTGTTGCCTGGTACGGACGGCTGCGCGATTCGGTCAGGGCCAATCAGCCGCGCCACCCGCTCGATTGGGCTGACAGCCTGTACGCGCCTGTGCTGGGCCTCTATGGCGGCAAGGATCAATCCATTCCGCTGAGCGATGTGGATGAAATGAATATCCGCCTGCAGGCGGCCAAAAGCGCATCGCACATCGAGGTATTTCCCGATGCGGGCCACGCCTTCAATGCCGACTATCGGCCGTCTTATCGCAAGGCCGAGGCGGAAGAGGGCTGGAAGCGCATGCTGGCCTGGTTCAAGAAGTACGGCGTGTAAGCAGGCCGTTCCGATACCACCGCGGGGCGCTGCCCCGCGGTCTCATAGCCATTTATAGCGCAGGCCTATCCAGCCGCCGCGCGGCGCGCCAGGGCCGCGGAATTGTTCGGGCATGAAATTTACGGGGTCGAAACTGCGTGCGGCGTTGGCAAACACGTTTTCGCCCAGCACGCCAAAATTGGCGTATTTGCGGTCGAACAGATTGGCGATGCGGGCATAAAGCTCCAGGCCGCGCGACAATTCCACGCGCCCATCCAGGTTCACCACTGCGTAAGCGGGCACCATGCCGTTCACATCACGGTTATTTTCGTCACCGCGCGCAAAGACGGCGCTGGAGTAATTAACGCTGGCGCCCAGCGATGCCGCCTCGTCAAATTCATAATCGATGCGCAGCTTCAGGTTGTGGCGCGGGATGCCGGGGATGCGGTTGCCGGGCTGAACGTGGATATCGCCGTCGGGGCCATCCGCGCTGGAATTATTGGGCGAACGCACGTCGAATCTGGATTCATAAGTGGCATCGACAAAGGCATAGCGCATGCCGGCACTGAACTTTCCGAAGCGCGCGCGATAGGCGAATTCCACGCCCTGGCGCTGGGTACGGCCGACGTTCTTGAAATATCCCGCGTTGGTGTTCCCGCTCGGGGCCGATATGAACTGAATGTCGTCTATCAGTTCGGTGCGATAGATCGCCGCGCTCCAGTCATCCTGGCCACGCAGTTTGCCGCGCGCACCCGCTTCGAGTGTGCGCGACACGACTTTTTTGAGCGGCGGATCGGCCAGGAAATTGTTTGGCAGTTTGCAGGGGTCTGTCTCGGATGCGCAGGTTAGCTCAATTGGCGTGGGGGCACGCATGCCTTCGTTGTAGCTTGCGTAGCTGGTGAGCGTCGCGGACGGTGTGAAATTGAGGCCCAGCGCCGGGTTGAAGCGCATGTAGCGGCTGCTGCCGTTCAGATCCAGATTGGTCCCGCTGCGATCTTCGATCTTGATATGGGCGCGGTTGTAACGGCCCGACAGGGTGAGCGTCCAGCGCGGGTCGAGCTTGAGTGTGTCGGTGAAATACAGGCCGTAATTGCTGTTTGCGGTATTCGCGTCGGTTTCAAGCTGGAATGCCGCCGTGGCTTGCGTTCCACGCGACAGCGTGAACATCGCGTCCTGGCTTTCCTGCGTGAAGCGGGCGCGGCCGAAATCCGCGCTCGCACCCAGCGTGAATTGGTTTTCCATGCCGGCGATTTTGCCCAGCCGGGTCATCTGCAGGCCGAAGCCCCAGCCGTCCTGGTCTATGCTCGAGCGGTCGTTGATCGCTTGCGGATCGCCGGGAACCTTGAACTCGTCATTGACGTTGCTGGAAAAATTGTCATTGCGGTATTTGCGGTAATAGGCGTTGCCGCCCAGCACCAGATCGTCGGACAGGAAATGGCTGCCCTTGGCGGTCAGGAAACTCAATTTGTTGCGATTGATGTCCGGGTAGGTGTAGGGCTGGCGTATGTCGTCGAACCAGGACAGCGGCAAGGTTTGGGTCCCCTGCAGCGCATTGTTGGCCAGCGTGAGGCTCACATCGAAATCGGTTTTTTCGTCCTGCCAGCCCAGCTTGGCGAAAAATTGCTGCACGTTGCTGGGGTTGTGTTCGGCCCAGCCTTTGTCGTCCAGGTAATTGGCGGTCAGGAAATAATCGAAATTGTCCTTGCGGCCGCCCAATTCGGCAGTCGTGCCAACACGGCCGAAAGAACCTCCGTACAGGTCCAGACTGGCGCCGGGATAGGCGCTGCCGCTTTTCGTGTAGACCGCCAGCGCGCCGCCCAGGGTATTCAGGCCGAAAGCCGGATTCGAGCCGGGAATCAACTGCAGGCTGGATATGGCCGAGGGCGGAATCAAATCCCAATTCACCGTATCGCCGAAGGGCTCGTTGATGCGCACGCCATCGATGAACGCGGACAGCCCCTGCGGCGTGCCCAGCACCGGCGAGGCCGTGAAGCCGCGGAAATTTACGTCGGCCTGGAACGGGTTGCCCTGTGCCGAATTGAGCGTGACGCTGGTGGGAGTTTGCTCGAGGTAGTCGCCCAGATTGGCGCTTTGCTGGCGCCGGATGTCCTTCGCGCCGTACATCTGCACATTGGCCGGCACGTCGCGCAATTCCGTGCCCAGGCCGGGCAGTGGCGTGGTGCCGACCACTTCCACCGTGGGCAATTCCATCGCCTCGGCGCGGTTTTCCGCCGCCAGGGCGGTATGCTGGGCAATCAGCACGGCAAGGGCAAGTACGAGCGGCCGCATCGGGCGGTACAGTGCGGAAGGCGGCATCGGACGACACTCCTGGACAGTTTGCTGGGCTGGGGCCGGTAAAAGCCGGCAAAGATGCCACCAAGCGCAGCATAGTCCAAGAAAAATTTTCGCCCGCCGGGCAGCCCTCAGGCCGCCGCGGGGCTCTTGCGATCGCTCAATTTGAGGCCAGATCCGCGAGCCGGTGCGGCTCTGTCGGCCTGGCCCACGGCCGTCAGTGGAATTGCAGCGTGTCGGCGAACTGCAGTGCCAGCAACTGGTTGCGATTGACCGCCAGCGGGTCGGCCTGCAATCCGCCCAGCGCCGCCTGCAGCGCGCTGCGGTTGTCCGCCTCGCAGGCGCGCGCCAGTTCGAGCAATGCCGTGTAAGGGCCGCCACGTCCCAGCAGAGCGTCGCAAATCGGCTCCGGCAAGGTCATGCCTTCCAGCACCGTAGCCATGGTGCTGCCGAGCAGCCGGTCCAGCAGCGAAAACGCGCCGGTAATGAACAGATTGTCGAATTCCTCGCGCTCGAAATAGGCCGCACCCATAAGTTCCATGAAACGCCCGCGCGTAATGGCCGCCTGCATGAGGGCGGGTGCGGTCGGATCCTTGCTGGCGGTGACCAGCAGCAGCGACAACCACTTGTTCAGTTTGTCGTAGCCCAGGATGGTGACCGCATGGCGAAAGCTCTGCACCTCGCAGCGCAGCCCGAAACCGGCCGAATTGATGTAGCGCAGCAGGCGAAACGACAAGGCCACGTCCTGTTTGAGCGCGTTTTCCACCTCGCGCACCTCGGCGCCGCGGCGCACCAGATTCAGCACGCGCACGATTTGCGCGTGCGCCGATTGCAGCTTTTTCGAGGGCGGCTGGCCGCGCTTGAAGAACCAGCCCACGCCGCCGCCGTAACCGGCGGCCAGAGCGCTGTCGAACGCGGCGAGGTCTGCAAGGTTTTGCGCGATCAGAATGCCGGGCACTCGTACCGCCGTCGGCGCCAGTTTTGCATCGGCCAGCACGAAGCGGAAATTCGTGCCGGCCGGCGCGGCGATGCCGCCCTCGGCATAGCCGGACAGGCACAGCGGTACACCGGCCTTGGCGAGCGATTGCATCAGATCGACGCTATCCGGGTCGGCGATGTCGGACGCGGGTATTTCGATCAGCGCGTTTTCAGGAACCTGCCAGGACGCCAGCGCGGCATCCGGGCGGCAGCCCGCGAGGCCGAGAAATACCGTGCGCGCGATCGGCCAGGCATCGCCTATGGCGCACAGGGCTTCCATCGCCGCTTCGCTATTCGGTGCATGCACCAGCAAACGATTGGCAGTGATGGCTTTCTGGCGGTTCAGGACAGGTTCGTGGGTAATCAGGACATCGGAAACACTCATGGCGAACTATCGGCTGCGAAAGTAAAGGAATCTGCGTAGAACTCCTCTAACGGCAGCCGGCACTGTTTGCTGAAGTCCGCGCGCGCTGCATCTATCATCGCGGGCGCGCCACAGGCATACACCTGATGCCCGGACATGTCAGGAAAATCTTCCATCACGGCTTGATGTACCAGCCCGCGGCGGCCCGTCCAGCCGTGTTCCGGGGTAGCGTCGGACAATACCGGAACGTAGCGGAAATTGGGCAGCATGGCGGCCCAGCGCTGCGGCTCGGCATCCAGATACAGCCCGGCCGGATCGCGCGCGCCCCAGTACAGCACCATGTCACGCTCGCAATGATTGTGCAGGGCGTGTTCGATCAGCGCGCGTATCGGCGCATAGCCGGTTCCCCCTGCCACCAGCAGCATCGGTTTGCGGCTGTCCTCGCGCAGATAGAAACTGCCCAACGGCCCCTCGATGCGCAGGATTTCGCGCTCTTTCATGTCCTCGAACACATGGCGCGTGAAATGGCCGTCCGGCACCAGACGCAGGTGCAATTGCAGGAAGGCATCGTCATGCGGTGCGTTGGCGATGGAAAAGCTGCGCCGCCGGCCATCCTTGAGCAATATGTCGACATACTGGCCGGCCAGGAACAACAGGCGTTCGTTGGCCGGCAACTTCAGATAAAGCACCATCACGTCGGGCGCCACGCGTTGCATTTTCTGCACCCGCACGGGCAGTTTGCGGACCGGAATATCCGCCAGACAGCCAACTTCGCGACACTCCACCACCAGATCCGATAAAGGCCGCGCGCAGCAGAATAGTGCCAGTCCCGCCGCCCGCTCGGCGGCCGGCAATGCGCTATCCTGGCTCGCGGCGTGATCGACCGCGCCTTCCAGTACGCGGCCTTTGCAAGACCCGCACGCGCCGTTGCGACAGCCATAGGGCATGATGAATCCATGATCCATGGCCGCCTGCAACACTGACTGGTCCGTCACGCAGGGAAAACTATGCCGGCTCGGCTGCAGAGTAATTTTGAACGCCATGATCGTGAGATAATCGACAGATGGAAAGATTGCTGATAGTCGGCTGCGGCGACGTCGCGCAGCGCGCGCTGCCGTGGCTCACGCGCCGCTATCGCGTCTATGCACTGGCTCGCAACAGCGCCACGGCGGCACATTTGCGTGCGCAGGGCGCCATTCCCGTCGCAGGCGACCTGGACTGCCGCAAAAGCTTGCACAGGCTTGCCGGTCTGGCGCCGCTGGTGTGGCATTTCGCCCCGCCGCAAGGCACGGGCGAGCACGACATGCGTACCCGCGCACTCGTCGCCGCGCTGGCTGCGCGCGGCAGTCTACCACGGGCATTGGTCTATATCAGTACGTCCGGCGTGTATGGCGATTGCAACGGCGCCGTGGTGCCCGAAACGCGGCCGGCGCGGCCCGCCACACCGCGCGCAGGGCGCCGGCTGGATGCCGAACGCAGCCTGCGCCAGCTCGCCCGGCGCGGCGTGCGCGTCGCCATCCTGCGCGCACCCGGCATCTATGCCGCCGACCGCCTGCCGCTGGAACGCCTGCTGCGGGGCGATCCGGTACTGCGCCGCGAGGACGACGTGCGCACCAACCACATACACGCGGACGATCTGGCGCGGCTTGCCGGCGCGGCCTTGCACCGCGCCCGCGGCGGCCGCGTTTTTAACGCCGTGGATGATTCGGCCCTGTACATGGCCGATTATTTCGACCAGGTCGCCGATGCCTGCGGAATGGCCCGCCCTCCGCGCCTGCCGAAGCATGAGGCCGAAGCACGCCTTTCCGCGCTAACGCTGTCGTTCATGAGCGAATCGCGCCGGCTCGATAATCGGCGCATCAAATCCGAATTGCGCTGCCGTCTGCGCTGGCCTACGGTGGCGACTACCCTTGCCTCATTAAACCTGAAAGACACGCCATGCTGTGGCTGAAGTGGCTGCATGTGGTGATGGTAGTGAGCTGGTTTGCCGGCCTTTTTTACCTGCCACGCATATTCGTCAACCTGGCCATGCTGGATGCCGGCGAGGAGTCCGTCCGTGCGCGTTTATTACTGATGGCACGCAAACTATTCCGTTTCATGACGCCACTCGGCGTGCTGGCGGTGGTATTCGGCCTCTGGCTGTGGTTCGGCTACGGATTTGCCGGCGGCTGGCTGCACCTCAAGTCGGCGCTGGTCGCGCTGCTCGTCGCTTATCACCTTTGGTGCGGCAAGCTGCTGGCGGATTTTGCCGCCCTGCGCAACCGGCACAGCCATCGCTGGTACCGCGTGTTCAACGAATTACCTGTGCTGCTTCTGTTCGCGGTGGTCTGGCTGGTATTGTTCAAGCCGTTCTGAACGCAAACTAACGCAGCGGATTAATTGCCCCCATGCAAACCGAGCGCTTTTTCTGTCCCTGCCCGCGTGGGCTGGAACCTCTGCTGGTCGAGGAATTGAGCGGACTGGGCGCGCAAGCGCCAAAAACCTTCCCCGGCGGCGTGGCGTTTCGCGGCGGCTGGGACATATGCGCCCGCGTCAATCTCGAAAGCCGGCTCGCCACGCGGGTGTTGTGGCATGTGGATAGCGGCCTTTATCGCAGCGAGGACGACTTGTACGGCCTGGCTTACGAACAGCGCTGGGAAGACTGGTTCGACCCGCGTCAGTCCATGAAAGTGCACGTCACAGCAATTAAAAGCCCGCTCAAAAGCCTCAATTTCGCCACCCTGCGCGTCAAGGACGGGGTGTGCGACCGCTTCCGCAATCGCATGGGGGCACGGCCTTCCATCAACACCACCGACCCTTCCGTGCGCGTACATGCCTTCCTCGGTGAGCGGGAACTAACACTGTATCTGGATACCTCCGGCACGCCACTCTACAAGCGCGGTTATAAGTTTGCCAAGGTCGAAGCACCGCTGAAGGAAAACCTCGCCGCCGGGATATTGCGCATCGCCGGCTGGACACCGGACCAGCCGCTGTTCGACCCCATGTGCGGCAGCGGCACTTTCCTGCTCGAAGCCGCGCAAATCGCACTAGACCGCGCGCCCGGCCTGGGCCGCCGCTTTGCACTGGAGACCAGCGGCCCCTGCCCGGCCAAGGTGTGGAAAGCCGCGCGCGAGGCGGCCGAAGCGCGCGCCCAGCCGGCGCGTCCGCTGCAAATTTTCGGCGCCGACATCGATGCGGATCAATTGGTGCGGGCGGAACAAAATCTGGCCGCGGCCGGTCTTTCCGAGGCCGTCAAGCTGCGCTGCGAGGACGTGTTGCTGGGCAGCCCGCCGGCCGCGAGCGGCGTGATGGTTGCAAATCCGCCATACGGCGTGCGGCTGGGCGAAGCGGAACAACTATTGGGGTTTTATCGCGCGCTTGGCGACGCACTAAAGAAGCGCTATACCGGCTGGCGCTGCCTTTTTTTATCGTCCGACACGGCGTTTCCCAAGAATATGGGATTGCGCACCAGCCGCCGCGTGCCGCTGTGGAACGGCGCGCTCGAGTGCCGAATTTACGAGTACGCCATCGTCGCCGGCAAGCTCGACGCCCAGACCGGCGCGTAAATTTGCCGCGACTTACACGATGTCCAGATGACCAAGTCCGGAGGACAGATCGCGGTCCTTGGCTTCGCGGCTGTGCAGTTTGATCTGCAGACGCAAATCGTTAACGGAATCGGCGTTGCGCAGGGCGTCTTCGTAACTGATGCGCCCATTGTCATAAAGGCCGAACAAGGCCTGGTCGAAAGTCTGCATGCCCAGGTCGCGCGAACGTTTCATGACTTCCTTGATTTCGCCGACGTTGCCTTTGAAGATCAGGTCCTGAATCAGCGGCGAATTGAGCATCACTTCCACTGCCGCACAACGGCCCTTGCCTTCCTTGAGCGGCACCAGACGCTGCGACACCATGGCGCGTAAATTGAGCGACAAATCCATCAGCAACTGTTCGCGCTTGTTTTCCGGGAAAAAGTTGATGATGCGGTCTATCGCCTGGTTGGAACTATTGGCGTGCAGGGTAGCCAGGCACAGGTGCCCGGTTTCGGCGAACTGGATGGAATATTCCATGGTTTCGCGGTCGCGAATTTCGCCCATCAGGATGACGTCCGGCGCCTGCCGCAAGGTGTTTTTGAGCGCAATTTCCCAGTTTGCGGTGTCGAGGCCCACTTCGCGCTGAGTCACGATGCAGTTCTTGTGATCATGCACATATTCGATCGGGTCTTCGATCGTGATGATGTGACCATAACTATTGACGTTGCGCCAATCCACCAGCGCGGCCAGCGAGGTGGTTTTGCCGGTGCCGGTGCCGCCCACGAACACGATCAGGCCGCGCTTGGTCATCGCGATGTCCCTGAGTACGGGCGGCATGCCCAGTTCGTCGAAATTCGGGATGCGCGCATTGATGGTGCGCAGGACGCAACCGATGCGGTTCTGCTGGACGAATGCATTGACGCGGAAACGGCCGATATTGGCCGGCGAAATGGCGAAATTACATTCTTTGGTGGATTCGAATTCGGCCGCCTGGCGGTCGTTCATGATGGAGCGCGCCAGTTCGGCCGTATGCGCCGGGGTGAGCACCTGATTCGACTGCTGCGTGATACGGCCATCCACCTTGATGGCGGGCGGAAAGCCCGCGGTGATGAAAAGGTCCGAACCTTTTTTCGCCACCATGAGCTTCAGGAGGTCGTACATGAAGCGTAGGGCCTGATCGCGTTCCATAAGCAGTCTCCAATAGGAAGCGCCGGCTTACCATGCCGCCGGCATGGTCGGGATTATGCCTGCCGGCCAGCCCGTCAGCCGAGAAACAAGTCTTTGTTCTGCGCCGCGCCGCGCGCCTCGGCCGACGCGATGACGTTGCGGCGGACCAGTTCGGTGAGCGCCTGATCCAAAGTCTGCATGCCGTAGTTTTGGCCGGTCTGTATGGTCGAATACATTTGCGCAATCTTGTTTTCGCGTATCAGATTGCGTATCGCCGGCGTGCCTATCATGATTTCGTGCGCCGCCACGCGCCCGCCGCCGTCCTTGGTTTTGAGCAAGGTTTGCGAAATGACCGCGCGCAGCGACTCGGACAGCATGGAACGCACCATTTCCTTTTCCGCGGCTGGAAACACGTCCACGATGCGGTCTATGGTTTTTGCGGCCGAGGAGGTGTGCAGCGTGCCGAACACCAGGTGGCCGGTTTCGGCGCCCGTGAGAGCCAGGCGTATGGTTTCGAGGTCGCGCATTTCGCCGACCAGAATGACGTCCGGGTCTTCACGCAGCGCGCTGCGCAGGGCATTAGAAAACGACAGCGTGTGCGGCCCGACTTCGCGCTGGTTCACCAGACAGCGCTTGCTTTCATGCACGAATTCGATCGGGTCTTCAATGGTCAGGATGTGGCCGTAGGTGGTTTCGTTGATGTAATCGATCATCGCCGCGAGCGTGGTCGATTTGCCCGAGCCGGTGGGGCCGGTCACCAGCACGATGCCGCGCGACTGCATCGAAATATCCTGAAAGCTGCGCGGCGCGTTCAAATCTTCGAGCGTGAGCACTTTCGTCGGAATGGTCCGGAACACGCCCGCCGCGCCGCGGTTCTGATTGAACGCATTGACGCGAAAACGCGCCAGATTGGGCACTGCGAACGAAAAGTCGCACTCGAAGTGCTCTTCGTAGGCTTTGCGCTGCCCGTCGTTCATGATGTCGTACAGCATGCCGTGCACTTCTTTGTGCTCGAAGGGCGGCAGGTTGATGCGGCGCACGTCGCCATGCACCCGAATCATGGGCGGCAGGCCGGAAGAAAGGTGCAGGTCGGATGCCTTGTTCTTGACCGCGAATGCGAGCAGTTCGGTAATGTCCATGCTTCTTCCTAAGGGGACGGCGGCCGCTTTAGCGGGCCGTGCGGGTTATACTGCGCCCGCTTTCGACGGGCCATTATGACGACAATCTCGGCAAATCTGCAAGCCGTGCGCGCTCGCGTCAGCGCCGCCGCGCACGCCGCCGGCCGCGATGCGGCGGCGGTAGGTCTGGTCGCCGTAAGCAAGACCTGGCCGGCTGCCGCGGTCGCCGAGGCAGCCGCCTGCGGCCAGCGCGCCTTCGGAGAGAATTATGCCCAAGAGGGCGTGCAAAAGGTACGCGAATTAACCGGGCTGGGGCTGGAGTGGCATTTCATCGGCCCGCTGCAAAGCAATAAGACGCAATTGGTCGCCGAGCATTTCGACTGGGTGCATGGACTGGAGCGCGAAAAAATCGCCGCCCGCCTGTCCGCCCAGCGCCCGGCCGGACTCGCGCCCCTGCAGGTATGCATACAGGTGAATCTGGGCCTGGAAGCCGGCAAATCGGGCGTGGCGCCGGCCGATGTGCAGGCACTCGCGCGCGCCGTCGCAAAATTGCCCGGTTTGCGCCTGCGCGGCCTAATGTGCATACCCGAAGCGACCGACAATACAGAATTGTTGGCGCGCCGCTTCGGTGAATTGGCGGCATTGCGCAACGCGCTCAATGCCGAGGGCTATGCGCTGGACACGCTGTCCATGGGCATGTCGCAGGATTTCGAACTGGCGATCGCCTGCGGCGCCACTCTGGTGCGCGTGGGCAGCGCCATATTCGGCAGCCGTGCGCGCAGCCCCGGTAGCGCGCGGGAAAAGGATCGGACATGAAAATCAGTTTCATAGGCGGTGGCAATATGGCCACCGCCCTCATAGGCGGGCTGCTGGAACGCGGCTGTGCCACGGCCGCAGACATGCAGGTGGTCGAAATCGGCGCCGAAGCGCGCGAGCGGCTGGCGCAGAAATTCGGCGTGCGCGCGGTGGCGGCAGCGGACACCCAGCTGTTGGCCTGCGATCTGTTGCTGCTGGCCGTCAAGCCGCAGCAAATGCGGGAAGCCCTGGCGCCGCTGGCGGGTAAATTGGCGGGCCAGATCGTGATCAGTATCGCGGCCGGTCTGCGCAGCGTAGATTTGGCGCGCTGGCTGGGCGGCTACCGCCGCATCGTGCGCGCCATGCCCAATACGCCGGCGCTGATCGGCGCCGGCATGACCGGCCTGTATGCCGACCCCAGCCTGAACGCGGCCGAACGCAGCGCCGCCGAAAGCGTGCTGGCCGCGGTCGGCAGCACCCTGTGGATCGCCGACGAAACCATGATGGACGCCGTTACGGCCGTATCCGGCAGCGGCCCCGCCTACCTGTTCCACTTTATCGAAGCGCTCGAAGCCGCGGCGCGCGCGCAGGGATTCGACGCCGCGTCGGCGCGTCTTTTGTCCCTGCAAACCTGCCTGGGCGCGGCGCGGCTTGCCGCACAGAGCGAGGATGACCCGGCCACGCTGCGCGCCAAGGTAACGTCGAAAGGCGGCACCACCGAAGCGGCGCTGGCCAGCCTGGCCGCCGACGACCTGGTCGCGGCGATGGGCCGCGCCGTCGCCGCCGCCTGCGCGCGCGGGCGCGAACTTGGCGACCTGCTCGGCAAGGATGACTGATGGCCCGCTGCCGGCGCGCCCGTCCCGAACTTACCCGGAACTTCACCTGACATGGCGAATAGTTTGTTTAATCAACTACTGCTGCTGATTCTCGATGCAGTCTTCGGCTTTTTCACCAGCGTGCTGCTGGCGCGCTTTTACATGCAGTGGGCGCGCGTTTCTTTCCGCAATCAGATCGGCGTATTCGTGATCGCGGTAACCGACTGGATCGTGCAGCCGGCGCGGCGCATATTCCCGCTGCGCTCCAGCCTGGACCTGCCCACGCTGGTGTGCGCCTGGGCCATGCAGGTGCTGCAATCGCTGCTGACGGCCTGGATCGCCGGCATGGCGCTCAGTTCGGCAGGCAATGCGATAGTCGGACTGATGATCATGGGCGTGCTGGAAATTATCCGGTTGTCAGTGTTTTTTCTGATGTTCGTGGTGATCGTATCCGCGGTGATGAGCTGGATCAGCAGTTACAACCCGCTCGCGAGCGTGCTGGCAGGCATCGCACGGCCATTTTTGCGCCCCTTCCAGCGCTTCGTGCCGCCCATAGGCGGGGTGGATTTATCGCCGCTATTCCTGTTGCTGCTGCTGCAAATGATCTTGCTGTTGCTGGCCTGGGCACGCAGCGCGCTGCTCATGCTGCTGCGGTGACGCTGCCGGCCTGGATTACCCCCGTGCCGGGCGGCGCGCTGCTGGCGCTGCACATACAGCCAGGCGCAAAAACCACGCAACTGGCCGGCACCCACGGCGACGCCCTGAAAATCCGCCTCGCCGCGCCGCCGCTGGACGGCCGCGCCAATGCCGCCTTGATCGCCTTTCTGGCGCAAATACTTGGCCTGCCGCGGCGCGACGTTGAACTGGTGAGCGGCAGCAGCGCGCGCGCCAAGCGCGTGCGCGTTGCCGTGGCGCCCGAGCGCGCGCTGGCGCTGCTTGCCGCCACAGGCCCCGTCTAGCGGGCCCTCCGCGCGCGCAGAACGCGACCGGGCTCAAGCCCTGGGGCGCCGCCCTAGGTCGGAGCGCACCAATTCTTCCAGCGGCATGGGGCGGCCGAACAGGAAACCCTGCAATTCCTCACAGCCTATGGTGGAGAGAAGATCAGCCTGGGCAGCCGTTTCCACGCCTTCCGCCGTGACCGTGAGGCCCAGCGTGCGGCTCATGTTGACGATGGCCTGAATGATGGCTGCGTCGGGGCCTTTGCCGCCTACTTCGCGCACGAAGGACGACGCCACCTTGAGGCGGCTGATGGGCAGGTGTTTCAACACCGCCAGGGAAGAATGGCCGGAGCCAAAATCGTCGATCGCGATGCGCAGGCCCAAGTCTTTCAGGCCGTTCAACAAATGCATGTTCTGTTCCAGCCCCTGCAGCGTGCCTTCGGTAACTTCGATTTCCAGCAATTCGGGCGCCAGACCGCTCGCCGCCAGCACCTCGCGCACTTCCTGCACCAGGCGCGGATTGAGCGAAAATTGCCGCGCCGACATATTGACCGCCACCCGCAGCGTGCTGCCCATGGTTCGCTGCCAGGCCATCATGTCGTTACAGGCCTGGCGCAACACCCAACTGCCCAGCGCGGCAATTACGCCAGTATCGTCCGCCACGTCGATGAAACTGGCTGGCGCCAGCAGCCCGAATTCCGGGTGTTTCCAGCGCAACAGGGCTTCCACGGCCACCATCTGACGGTCGCTCGCGCGCACCAGCGGCTGGTAATACAACAACATGGCATCGGTGGCGAGCGCGCTGCGCAAGCCCTGTTCGATGCGCATGCGTTGCGAGGCGCGCGCGGCCAGTTCGCCGGTGTGGAAACAAAAGCGGTTGCGCCCTTGCTGTTTGGCGCTGTACATGGCGGTGTCGGCCGCCTTGAGCAAGGCGTGGCGGTCGCCGCCGTCGTCCGGATAGATGGCGATTCCCATGCTGGTCTTGACGGTCACCGTTTCGGCCCCCAGAAGCACCGGCTGGGCGACGGTTTCAAGCAGTTTGCGCGCCAGCACGGCGGCATCTTCGGGGTGGGCGATGTCGTCCAGGATGACCACGAATTCGTCACCGCCCAGCCGCGCCGGGGTGTCGCTGGCGCGCGCGGCGGTCTTGATGCGCGCCGCTACGGTTTTGAGCAGCAGGTCGCCGGCATCATGGCCCAGCGTGTCGTTGACCTGCTTGAAATCGTCCAGGTCCAGAAACAGCAGCGCGCAGCGTGCCCCTTTGCGCAGGGCCTGTTCGATGGCGTGGTCCATGCGGTCGGCGAACAGCAGGCGGTTGGGAAGCCCGGTGAGCTGATCGTGGTGGGCCAGATGGTTGAGCCTGTCCTCGGCCTGACGCATGGCACTAATGTCGGAAAACGCGCATACATAGTGCGATACCTGACCATCGGTATCACGCACCACGGCCAGGCTTTCCCAGGCCGGAAACACCGTGCCGTCCTTGCGCCGGCAATAGGTTTCGCCCTGCCACTTGCCGTCCTCGGTTTTCGCCAGACGCGGATAGAACGGATCGCTGTGCCGGCGCGCGTGTATCAATACCTCTACGTCCGCCCCCAGCGCTTCCGCAGCCGCATAACCGGTAATCACCGTAAATGCCGGATTGACGGATACGATGCGGCGCTCGGCGTCGGTCACGAATATGGCTTCGGCGGTGGTGTTGAACACCACGCCGGCCTGACGCAATTGCTCATCGACGCGGCGCCGCTCGGTAATGTCCTGCAGGATACCGACCACCCGCTCGGGCTGGCTGGCCGTGGCACCATAGGCTTTGGCATGCACTTCTATCCAGCGGATGTCGCCGGCGTCGGGGCGGGTGCGGAATGTGAAATTGAGCGGCCCTTCGTTATCCAGCGACGTGCGCATGGCTGCAGCGATGGGGGCACGGTCATCGGGGTGTACGCGATCGAGGAATTTCGCCCAGGGCTCATGCACCGGTTCGGGCACCCAGCCCAGCATGGCTTTCACGTAACCGCTGGACGCTACCTGATCGGACCCGCTGTCCCATTCCCAAACGCTCATTTCGGCCGCTTCGAGCGCCAGGCGCAGGCGTTCCTTGCCGCGTTCCAGCTCGCGCTCGGCAGTGTGGCGCGCCAGCGCCATCTGCACCGTGGCATGCAATTCGCGTAGTTCCGCCGGCTTCACGAGATACCCGAAGGGCAGGCTTTCCTGCGCGCGCTTGAGAATGCTGTCTTCGGAATAGGCGGTCAGAAACACTACCGGCGTGCCCTGCTCGGCATGGATGAGGGTCGCCGCTTCGATGCCGTCCATGGCGCCATCCAGATTGATGTCCATGAGCACCAGATCGGGCTGCAAGTCGTGCGCGAGCCGTATCGCCTGCGTACCGCTGGCCGCCAGCCCCACCACCTTGTAGTCCAGGCTTTCCAGTTGGCGCTTCAGATTGAGCGCGATGATGCGTTCGTCTTCGACGACCAGAACTTTTACCGCCGTCATGTTGCGGTCTCACCTTCGTGCAGCGAAAAATACAGTTCAAAACGCGCGCCCGGCTGGTTGTACACCTTGAGCACGCCGTGTATCTGGTCCGCAAGCAGGCCGATAAGTTGCAAGCCCAGCGTTTCCGCCTGCGCGACGTCAAAATTTTCCGGCAGCCCGACGCCGTCGTCGCTCACCGTTACCACCACCATGTCGGCCGGCATGCGCTCCAGCTTGATCGTGACGGTGCCGTTGCGATCCCCCGGAAATGCGTGTTTGAATGCATTGGTCACGACTTCGTTCACGAACAGGCCGCAGGGAATGACGCGGTCCAGCGCCAGTTGCACGGCGCCGTCCTCAGGCGTTTCGATGCGTATTTCGGCGCGCTTGCGCACATTCCCATAACTGCCGTGCAAAAGATGTACCAGGCGGTGCAGGTACTCGCCCAGGTCCAGACTGGAAAAGTCTCTGCGCTCATACAGCAACTGGTGGATGAGCGACATCGCCTTCACCCGCCCCTGCGCTTCGTCCAGCACGGCCTGCACGGCGCTGTCGTTGCTCGACCCGGCCTGCAGATTGAGCAAGCTGGATATCACCGTCAGATTGTTCTTGACGCGGTGATGCACTTCGTTGAGCAGTACGGTTTTTTCCTGCAGCGCCGCTTCCAGTTGCTGGCGCGCGGCGCGCCGCTCGGTAATGTCTATGATCGATGCCAGCACCATGGTCGAGCCATCTTCGGCGGGCACCGGTGCGAGACCGATTTCGACCGGGAATTCGTGCCCGTCGCGGCGCTGTCCGCGCAAATCCATGTCGGCCCCCATGGGGCGCGCGTGCGGCGCTTCGAGATAGCTGGCGCGGTGCGAAACATGCACGCCGCGATGTTGCTGCGGAATCAGCATTTCTATGGGCTGGCCGATCAGTTGTTCGCGCGTATAGCCGAACATCTTTTCCAGACCGGCATTCAGTTCGATGATGTTGCCGCCGGCATCCGCCACCACGATGGCGCTGGGCATGGCTTGCAGCACCTTGCGCAATTGCGCCTCGCGGCTGGCGATGCGTAAATTTGCGCGCTCCAGCAGTTGCGTGCGCTCGACGACGCGCTGCTCCAGCGCACCGGCGAGCGGGCGCACGTGCGCGCGCAGCAATAATGTTCCGGCTGCCGCCAGCAGAATGATGAGCGGGAGCGCCCAGCGCAGTCTATGTGCAATGGGCCGGTACAACTCTTCGGTATCCACCTTCAGCACCGCCACCAGCCCCAGCGCCGGCACCGGTGCAAATGCGCCCATCACGCGGCGGCGGCGATAATCGGTGGCGATCGTGGTACCGGTTTCCCCGCGCGCGGCGCGCTCCACCAACAGCGCCGTGCCGGACCGGCCGCGGTCGATCACGATGGGCTCAATGTGCCCGCGGGTAGGCAGGCACACGATGCGCTCCGGCCCGGCATCGCAAAGCAGATATTCAGCGGTTTGCCAGCGCTGCGCCGCCAGCATGACGCTGCTGGCGTTGACGAGCGGCTGCTCGGACCAGGCGTAGCCCAGTGGGCCGTCCCGATCCGCCAAGGCCAGACGATGGCGCAGCGTCACTTTGTCACCAACACCGGCCAGGTGCGTTTCGGTGACCGTTTTGAGGGAAAAATCGAAATCCGTTTGCCCACTGATTGCGCCGGCGGACACCAGTTTGCGGCCGTCCGGGGTATGAATTTCGATGCCGCCAAACCCATGCTGCAAAAAGCTTTCCAGCACCGTTTTCGCCTCGGCCTGGCTTGCCTCGTCGTTGGGATCGTCGACCATGCGGCGCACCTGGCGCAGCAAATTGGGGCGCGACGTGATTATTTGCGCGCGTGTAGTGCGCAATTCGGTATTGCTCGACACCCGCAGGATTTGTGCCTGCAAGGCCAGTTGCAGGGCGTCGCTCACGTTCGCGTCCAGCGTTGCGCGCACGAAGCCGACGCCGGCCGCGCCCGCTGCCAGCGTGACCGTCACCAGGATCCATGCGGCAAGCCGGGTAATGCGCTCGTGCTCGCTGCCCGGCGCGCTGGCCCAGAATCCGGACCAACCGGCTGCCGTCAGCCCACCGCCCAAAACCGCGAAGCCGATTCCCGTATGTAGCGCCACGCTGCTGAACACGCTCCAGGAATACAGCAAATCCAGGCTGACCATATAGCCGACCACACTGAACAGCCCGATTGCGAACACAGCGAGGGCAGCCGCACGCGCCGCGTGCGCGTACATGATGGACCCGGCCGCAACACGGCCAAGTAACAGCGCAGCGGCGGCTGCCAAAAATCCCGCGGCACTGGCGGCCGACATGCGCCCGTTGTGAGCGGCGGCGGCAAGTTTGCGATCCTGGAACAGAAATTCGTCGAGTCCGAGATCGACATCGAACAGGTATTCCAGCAAGGTCATGCCCGCCACCGCGGCCACCAGTGCCGCGCACACTTGACCCACGCGGCTGGCTCCGCGTTGGCGCAGCCCGGCCAGCGCCGTAAGTGCCGCCCCGCTCAGGGCGAAACACAGTGCGGTATTGGCCTTCATGGACTGCATGCCCGGCAGCACGACTTTGAGCGCATCCACGTCGAAGGCCCAGCCGCCCAGCACCGCCACGCCCAATACCAGCGTCGCAATGCCGGTGGCGCGCAGGCTCAGCGCAGCGGCCGGCGAAATGTTCTGCATGTCGGAACCTTGATCTTGTGACTTCATTTTTTTACGGTGTGGCGCAGGCAGTCTTGAGTTCGGGCCGGAAGTCGGACTTGCGATGCCTGAAGAAACGGGCTGCCGCATGTTAGCAGGCAGGACAGCCCCGATCTTGCGAAACATCAAATCTATGCTGCGGTGCACGATGATTTCGCCGCGCAAGCACATTTCTTCGCGAATTGAATGCGCGGCCGGGGCGCCGGTTAAGTTGCAAGGGTGCTTCGCCTGCGCATATCGCCCGCATGAGGGGCCGCACGGGCGCTACAGGCGCAGCGGTATCCGGCCCCGTCCTGGGCAGAAAAACCGGATCGTCACCGGCGCTGGCGGCAGCCACTTACAGTTCTTACACCTTGTTGCGAACCGCCGTCGCACGCGCCGTGGCGGGCGGCGTTATTCGGCGCAGGACGAAAACCTTCGTCTCACACCACATGAAAGGATATGCGCCATGAATAACAAGCTTCTCGTTTCCGCTCTGTTTGCCGCCTTCACCCTGCCCGCGCTGGCTGCGGGCGACGCCCCCGCCGCCGCCGACAAAACCGCGCCGCCGGCGGCGCAGACTGCAGCCCCCACGGCGGCTGCCAAGGACAGCACGCCGGCCCCCACCAAGCACGCGAAAACCGCGCACAAGAAAGCTCACGCTGCGAGCACCCACACCGCCGCGCCGGCCGCCACCGCGGCCACAAGCGATGCCGGCAAAACCAACCCGGCAAGTGCCAAAACCGAGCCCGCGACAAAAGCTCCGGTAGCCGAGACCGGCAAGCCCGCCGAACCGGCCGCGGCTGCAGCGCCCGCCGCCCCCAATCTGGCGCACGCCGGCACGGCGGACAAAAAGAAGCATGTCGCCGCGAAAACCGAAGCGGTGAAAGAAAAGACCGAAGCCCCGGCCACGCCCGCCAAGTAAGCGCAAACGATCAGATAGCGGAATGAGCGTGCGTACTCGGTTCGCCGAATGCGCAACGCGCAGCCTGCCCGCCGCCCCGGCGGGCTTTTTTCTTGCCGCGTGCCGGCTGAATTGGGGCGGCTGGCGTGACCATCCCGAGCACCTTCACACCTCCATATTCGCCGCACTGGCCACGCCGCGAGGAATGACTTAACCCGCTGGCGGGCGGTGCGAGGCAATCCGCGGGGTTTCGCGCGGATCTCCGCGGCGTCCGCAAGAATGCTGAAAAACCCTCATTTTTTCCGCCATTTACGCATCTATCGCCGGGGCCTGCGCAGGCCCGCCGGGGCATGCGTTCGGGGCAAGCATGTGTGCGCCGCACAGTGATCGCACAAAACACCGGGACCGGCCCTGCAGGCAAGGCTCAATGCCTGCCGGAACAGTTTGCGCACCGTCAGCGGCCATTTAGCTGAGGGCGACTAAGGCGCCGACGGTCCGCCACCTCTGTTGCACTGCAACACCCTGGATTTTCAAGATTTTTTTACGTCCAAGTTACGCAAAATGGCCATCAGTGATAAACTGCGGCGCGGTTCACGGATGCCCGTCCCTCGCCGGGGCAAATGACACGAGGGGTGGCGGACTTCCTGCCGTGGGGCCGGCGCAGTCAGGCCGTCCCGGGATCTGCTGCACTTGTGTTCTGTTTGTCCTGCTGCCGTTATCGGTTGTTCTGGAACAGCGTTGCGCACGTGTGGCGTAAGACTGGCTCGCCGGCTAAGCCCATGCGAGTACGCACAACTGAAGGAAATCGTTTCATGGCAACTGGTACTGTAAAGTGGTTCAACGACGCTAAAGGCTTCGGGTTCATCACCCCGGACGAGAAGGGCGAAGACCTGTTCGCGCATTATTCGGCGATACAGGGCAAAGGCTTCAAATCGCTGCAAGAAGGCCAAAAAGTTTCGTTTGACGTTGTCCAAGGCCAAAAGGGCAAACAAGCCTCCAACATCAAGGTCCTTTGATCGCGCACCCCGCTTGCGGGGATTGCAGCGATTAGCCGGCGGCGTAGCGCAAATGCGCGTCGGCATGCAGCGGCTCGGCAGGTAACTGCCGGGCCGTTTTCACTGGTCCTCCGGCGCCGCGTCCGGCTCGGCCGGCGGTGCGGCAGATGCACTGACATCCCATTCCACCTCCGCGGCAAGCAGATAGCCGGCCCCGTACACGGTCTTGATGATGCGCGGCCGCTCCGGATCGACCTCCAGTTTGCGGCGCAGCCGCGATACGCGCACATCCACACTGCGGTCGAACGGCGACAGATCGCGCGCCCCGCACAATTGTTCGCGCGCCAGGATGCGCCGCGGGTGATCCAGAAAAATCTGCAGCAGGCGCGCTTCGGCGGTACTCAACACCCAGTGCCGCCCTTGCGGGCCGCTGAGTCTATTGTCGCCGGCGTGAAATGACCAGCCGGCAAAGCGCGCGCACTTGGCTTCCGCCCGCCCCTGCCGCAGCGCAGGACTGCAGCGGCGCAATATGCTGCGCACGCGGGCGACCAGTTCGCGCGGGTCGAACGGCTTCAGGACATAGTCGTCGGCGCCCAGCTCCAGGCCCAGCACGCGGTCTTCGAGGTAGCTGCGGCAGGTCAGAATGAGCATGCCGAAATCGTGCCGATCCGCCAGAGTGCGCACCACGTCCATGCCGTCCGCATCGGGCAGCATGAGATCGATGATGCATAGATCGGGTAGACGCTGTTTGAGCGCCGCGTACAGATCGGCCGAGCGCGCGTAACTTTCGGTATAAAAGCCGAATTCTTCGAGAATCGTGCGTATGATGCGCGCGACTTCGAGGTCGTCTTCGAGAATGAACACGCTGCGCCTGGCGGTCCAGGCATGGTCCGTCATCACATCTCCCTCGCACGGGCGGCAAGGCCCGGTGCGGCGCACCGGCGACCGCATCGCCACGCACGCCGCACGACGCAGGATTTTAGTGGCTGCGCGCGGGCTGCGGCGGACCGGCAAACATTCGTCGCATTTGCTTTGAGTTTGCGCAACAAAGCGCGCCCTCGCCACTGGCATGCGAAGCCGCCGCGACTATGCTACGCCACGCTGCGCTTCGGCGATTTTCGTCAGTACGGTGCAAGCTTTTTGGCCGCACAACTAAGGCTTGGCAGGTGCTTCCCAGTCCAGGCGCAGGCGTTGATAAGTCGGGAAGCGTGGCAGGCCGGATTTGGTGCGTTCGCGATAGCGGAAAGTAATCCAGCTGCCAAGCGGTGGCGGCTGGCGCCGCTCGGCATCGCCCAGCCCGCTGCCGATGCGGAATTTCCGCCCGTCCGGCGTTTCCACCAGCAGCGCGCCGGTCATCCCGGCATATTTGCCGCGGCCCGGCAGATGCGCCAGCACGCGCGCTTCGGCGTCGTAATAAGGCTTGTATTTGAGCAGGTCGCCGGTGCGGCCGGCACGGTATTTGGCGTCGCCCCTGTGCAGCACCAATCCTTCGCCGCCTGCGCGCACCACCTCCTGCAGCCTTAGTTTCAGGGCCACCGCGGTGGTGGCAGGTGTCTGCTCTATCATTTCCACCCAGGGCTGAGCGATGCGGGCCACCGCTTCTTTCAATGCCGGCACGCGTTCGTCAAAACTGCCCGGGTGGGCGGGCAGGTCGAACAACATGTAACGGATGCGCCGCCATGCCGCGTCGTCCGGCACCTGGCTGCGCACCGTGGACACGGTTTCCTCGAATTTGCCGCGCCCGGCCCATAGTTCACCGTCCAGCGGATGGTCCGGCCAGCCGGCGGTAAACCAGTCCGGCGCGGCGATGGGATTGCCGCCCCGCGTAAGCAGTCGTTTCCCGTCCCAGTAGCCGCGCATGCCGTCCAGTTTTTCGCTGACCCAATAGCCGCGCGGGTCGCTGCCTTCGGTATACGTGTCGGCCAGCATGAGGCGCGGCGCCGCGCCCGCTTGTGCGCGCGCCAGCGGCGCCAGGGCTGCGCAAAGCATGAACAGTAGCGCCAGCCTGAGCGCCCATACCCGCCGCGGCCTGTCCGTCGCATTTTCCACGATGCCCCCTCCGCCACTGGCTTGCCGGCCGCCACCGGGCCTGCCCAGGGATAGAATGTTATCCCCTAAAGGTTCCATAAGCTACTTGGCTCGATGGGGCGGGAACGCCTGCTGCCCCGAGCACCTCACTGGCCTGGCAGCGCCAGCGCGGCATATAAGCCGAGCCCGATCAGCACGCCGGCACTGAGCAGGCGGCCGGCCACACGCGCCCGCGCGTCGCGCGCGAGCAGTTTCGCGGCAGCACCGGCAGCCAGCGCGTAGCCGCTGTCGGTAAGCGCAGCGATCGCGACGAAGGTCGCGCCCAGGCCCACGCTGGATAGTGCCGGGTTGGCGTCCGGCGGGACGAACTGCGGCAGGAAGGCGGCAAAGAACAACAGCGTTTTGGGGTTTAGCAGCGCCACCAGCAAACCGTCGCGCATGGCCCGCGCGCCACCTTCGGGAACGGCCGGGCTGGCGCTTGGCGCACCCACCGCGCGCAGGGATTGCACGCCCAGCCAGATCAAGTAGCCGGAGCCGGCATATCTGAGCAAGGCATAACCGGACGGCGCCAGGGCCAGCAAGGCAGCGACACCCAGGGCAGCACCCAGGGCATTGGCGAAATTGCCCAGCGCAATGCCGGCCACGCCGGCAAGTCCGGCGCGCCGGCCGCCGGCCAGCGTGCGCGCCACGATGAACGCCACGCCCGGCCCGGGCGACACGGCGAGCAGCAGGCTGGCAAGCAGGAATGCGGGGGTCACGAGCAGGACAATCTGTAGCGGAACATGGAAGCGGCGCCCCGGGGCATGGCGGACGGCGGCATGAATCCGGGCCGCTTGCCCGCCGGCCGCAACGCAAGTGGCGCCGGCGGGCCCTGCCCTACTTCCAGCTTACTGCGCTGGCGAACAAATAACCGGCGCCATACACGGTTTTGATCAGTTTCGGGTTTTGCGGATCGGCTTCGAGTTTGCGCCGCAGGCGCGATATGCGCACGTCTATGCTGCGGTCGTAGGGCGACAGGTCACGCTCGCCCAACAGCTTTTCGCGCGTGAGGATGCGGTTGGGGTGATCCAGAAATACGTGCAGCAAATGCGCTTCCGCGGTGCTGAGCGCGGTTTCCACGCCGTCCGGGCCGACCAGCATGTTGCTGTCGAAATGGAAGGTCCAGCCGGCGAACTGGGCGACGCGCCGCACTGCTTCTGCCGGGTCTTCGGATTTGCTCATGCGCCGCAATATGCTGCGCACACGGGCAACCAGTTCGCGCGGCTCGAAAGGCTTCACCACGTAGTCGTCGGCGCCCAGTTCCAGCCCCGTCACGCGGTCGCTGGTGTGGGCGCGGCCGGTCAGGATAAGTACGCCGCATGCGCAATTTTTGCGCAGTTCCCGCACCAGGTCCATGCCATCCACATCGGGCAGGCCCAGATCGACGATACACAGGTCGGGCACGCGGCGCGACAATTCGCGCCGCAATTCGGCGCCGTTGCGGCTCCAGTAAGTAGCGAATCCGAAATCCGACAGCGTATGGAGTATCAGGCGCGCAACGTCGGCGTCGTCGTCGACGAGGTGCACCATTTTGCGTGTATCGGCTGCGCTCACGGCGCCACCTTGGCCAGGGCCGCGGCCAGTTCGTCGCGGGTGAATGGCTTGGGCAGCAGCGGTATGCCGCCCGTGTCGCCGGCACGCACCGCGCTTTCGGCATAGCCGCTCATGAGCAGCACGGGCAGGCCGGGCCGCGCGCTGGCGGCGTGGCGGGCCAGCGCGATGCCGTCCAGCCCGCCCGGCATGACCACGTCGGTCAGCACCACGGCGATGTCCTCGATGTCGTCTATCATGGCAGCGGCTTCTTCGCCATTTTCGGCCTCCAGCACCGGATGGCCAAGTTCCGTCAGCAGCAGGCGCGCGATGCGCCGCACTTCCGCATTGTCTTCGACCAATAGCACCAGTTTGCCGGCCAAACCCGGCGCGGGCGCGGGCTGCGCCGGGCCGGCTTCGAGCTGCAGCGCATCGCGCGCGGCGACCGGCAGTAAAAGCGTTACGGTAGTGCCGGCGCCGGGCCGGCTGTCCAACAGTATGGTACCGCCGGACTGTTTTACGAAACCATACACCATGGGCATACCCAGGCCGCTGCCGCTGCCGAAAGCCTTGGTGGTAAAGAAAGGCTCGAATACGCGCGCCAGCGTCGCTTCGTCCATGCCCGTACCGTTGTCGCGCACACTAATGTTCAGATAATCACCCGGCGTCAGTTCGCGCTTGGCGGCTTCGTCGGCGTCTATGGGCCGCGATCCGGCTGTGATCTGCAAACGGCCGCCGCCCGGCATGGCGTCGCGCGCGTTGAGCGCAAGATTGAGCAGCGCGCTTTCCAGCTGATTGGGGTCCGTCATCGCGTACAAGGGCGCGCTGTCGGTGGTGACGCATATTTCGATATTTTCCGGCAGCGAGCGCCGCAACAGCCGCGTCAGTTCGCCGATCAGCGCGCCCACGTCCACCGGCCGCGGCAACAGCGGCTGCTGGCGCGAAAAGGTGAGCAGGCGCCGTATCATTTCGACGCCGCGCCGCGCCGCGGCCAATGCCGGCGCGAGAAATTCCTGCGCCTCGGGGCCGGTGCGGCTCTGCAGCACGGACAGATTGCCGATCACCACGGTGAGGATATTGTTGAAGTCGTGCGCGATACCGCCGCTCAACTGGCCGATCGCTTCCATTTTCTGCGCCTGGGCGAGCGCCGCCTGGGTACGCCGTTGTTCGGTAATGTCGATGGACAGCACGAAACATCCGAGCACTTCGCCATCGGCGGAAAATTCCGGCACCAGGGTACTGCGCGCATAGGCGATTTCGCCGTTGGGCCGCTCCTTGTGGTACTCGTAAGTAACCTGGCGGCCGCCCAGTGCGGTCTGCACGTGGCCTCTGACGATGGAATAAACCTGGTGGCCGACCACTTCGGCGGTGGTCATGCCGGCGATTACGTCGTGCCCGCACCACAATTCGTAGCCGCGGTTGCCGTAGCGGAATATTTCGTTGCGGTCGAAATAGCCGATCATGGCCGGCACGTTGTTGGAAATGAGCCGCATGCGCTCTTCGCTGCGCGCCAGGGCCGCAGCGATCTGCTCGTTGGCTTCGTTGGCGTCCGTCAGGCGGGTGTTGGCCGACTGCAATTCCGCCGTGCGCTCGCGCACGCGCTCTTCCAGATCGGCGTTCTGGCGCCGGATCAGTTTTTCATAGCGGCGCTGTGCCGTAATGTCCGTATAGAGCGTTACAAAACCCTTGTACGGCAACGGCTCGCCGCGCACCGCCAGCATGCGGCCATCGGGGCGGGTGCGCTCCGTGTAATGCGGCTGGAAGCCGCGCGCCGCCAGCACGCGCTCGGCCACTTGCTGGTCCGGATCGCCCGGCCCGTATTCGCCACGTTCGGCGTTATAGCGGATGAAAGATTCGAAATCGGCACCGATGCTGGCCAGTTCGGACGGGAATTCGAGCAGGCGCAGAAAAGTGCTGTTCCACGCCACCATGTGCAGATCGGCATCGAAAACCGTGATGCCCTGATTAAGTAAATCCAGTCCGGCCTGCAGCATCTCCAGGCGCCGGTGTTCGTCCAGCAGCGTAGGCTCTTGCATGGCGCTCCCCCTTGTCTAGAGCCATTCTAGGGCAGCCACGGGCAGCTTAGTGGCATGCAAACATTCGTTACATTCCGCGCAAAATTGTGCCAAAGTATTCTGCGATGCTTCATGCAGTCAAACAGCGGCTGCAAAGCTGCATCAAATATACGACGACGAAGTGAGGAGCTAAACCGTGGAATCTACGAACCCATATCAGATCGGCCTTGACAAAAACGCTGCCAATTATGTTGCGCTGACGCCAATTACTTTTCTTGAGCGTTCGGCCTTCGTGTACCCGAAGCGTCTTTCGGTGATACACGGCGACACCAAATATACTTGGCAGGAAACTTTCACGCGCTGCCGCCGCCTTGCCAGCGCACTGGCAAAACGCGGCGTGGGCGAGGGCGACACGGTCGCCCTCATGCTGGCCAACACGCCGCCCATGTTCGAAGCGCATTTCGGCGTCCCCATGGTGGGCGCCGTGATGAATACCCTCAACACCCGCCTCGACCCCGAAGCCATCGCCTTCATGCTCGATCACGGCGCGGCCAAGGTGCTGATTACCGACCGCGAATTTTCCGGCATCGTCGAAAAAGCCCTGACGCTCATCAAAGGGCCGCGTCCGCTGGTGGTCGATGTGGATGATCCGCTCGCGCCGCCCGGAAAGCTGCTGGGCGAAATCGAGTACGAAAAATTCATCGCCGACGGCGATCCCGAATACGTGTGGCAAAACCCCAGCGACGAATGGAATGCCATTGCGCTGAATTACACCTCCGGCACCACGGGTGACCCCAAGGGCGTGGTGTATCACCACCGCGGCGCCTACCTCAACGCAGTGAGCAACATCGTTTCCTGGGGCATGCCGCAGCACTCCGTCTATCTGTGGACCTTGCCCATGTTCCACTGCAACGGCTGGTGCTTCCCCTGGACCATGGCCGCCAACACCGGCGTAAATGTGTGTTTGCGCCGCGTGGACCCGGTACTCATTTTCTCGATGATCCGCGATCACGGCGTGACGCATTTCTGCGGCGCGCCCATCGTGCACGGCATGCTCATCAATGCGCCCGAAGAAGCGCGCGCCGGCATCAAGCACCAGGTAAGTGCGCTCATCGCCGGTGCCGCCCCGCCTGCCGCCATCATCGAAGGCATGGAACGCCTGGGCTTCAACCTCACCCACGTGTATGGCCTGACCGAAACCTACGGCCCGGCATCGGTGTGCGCCAAACATCCGGAATGGGAACGCCTGCCCATCGAAATGCGCGCCGAACGCAACGGCCGCCAGGGCGTGCGCTACCACATGCAGGAAGGCATTACGGTGCTCGACCCGCAAACCATGCAGCCGGTGCCCTGGGATGGCGAAACCATGGGCGAAATCATGTTCCGCGGCAATCTGGTCATGAAGGGTTATCTGAAGAACCCCAAGGCCACTGCGGAAAGCTTCCAGGGCGGCTGGTTCCATACCGGTGATCTGGCCGTGGTGCACTCCGACGGCTACGTCAAGATCAAGGACCGTTCCAAGGACGTGATCATTTCTGGCGGCGAAAACATTTCCTCGCTGGAAGTCGAAGAAGCGCTGTACCGCCACCCGGCCGTAATCGCCGCCGCGGTGGTCGCCATGCCGGACGTCAAATGGGGAGAAGTGCCCTGCGCCTTCGTTGAACTGAAGGACGGCGCCAATCCCACCGAACAGGAAGTGATCGAGCACTGCCGCGCTCACCTGGCGCGCTACAAGGTGCCGAAGAAAATCGTGTTCGGCGCCTTGCCCAAAACCTCCACGGGCAAAATTCAGAAATTCGTGCTCCGCCAGCAGATGAAATCTGCCGCGGCCATCGAGTAGATCGGCGCAAGCGGCAGCCTCACGGCTGCCGCGCGGGCCGGGTGCGGCAGCAAAAGGGGAGACTGCGCGGCCGCCAGGCCGAGTTGCCCGGCCCCGCCTCCACTTTTTTGACCTTACAGACACCGAGAGGATGGCGTCACATGACGACTTATATCGCCCCCGTGCGCGACATGTTGTTTGCGATGAAAGAGCTGGCCGGACTGGCCGAGGTGAATGCGCTGCCGGGTTACGAAGAATCCAGCGAAGATTTGGTCGAGGCCATCCTCGATGAAGCAGGAAAATTTGCGTCCGACGTGCTGGCGCCGATCAACGCGCAAGGCGACCGCCAGGGCGCACGCTGGGCCGACACGGTAGTTACCGCGGCGGACGGCTTCAAGGACGCCTACACGCAGTTCTCCGACAACGGCTGGCATGCCATGCCGGCCGGCACTGATCTGGGCGGGCAAGGCCTGCCCACGCTGGTTTCCATTCCGGTACAGGAAATGTGGAAATCGGCCAATATGGCTTTCGCGCTGTGCCCCATGCTCACGATGGGCGCAGTCGAAGCCGTCGCCCACCACGGTTCCGACGAACTGAAGGCGCGCTACCTGCCCAATATGGTGGCCGGCACCTGGACCGGCACCATGAACCTGACGGAGCCGCAAGCCGGTTCCGACCTGGCCGCCGTGCGCACCAAGGCGGTTCCCAATGGCGACCATTACCTCATCTCAGGCACCAAAATATTCATCACCTGGGGCGAGCACGACATGGCGGAAAACATCATCCACCTGGTGCTGGCCCGCCTGCCCGACGCGCCCCCCGGTGTGAAAGGCATTTCCCTGTTCGTGGTGCCCAAATTCATGGTCAATGCCGATGGCAGCCTGGGCGCCCGCAACGACCTGCTGTGCGCCTCCATCGAACACAAGATGGGCATACACGGCAGCCCCACGGCGGTGATGGCGTTCGGCGAAAAGGAAGGTGCGATCGGCTATCTGGTCGGCCAGGCCAACCGCGGCCTGGAATACATGTTCACCATGATGAACCACGCCCGCCTCAACGTGGGCCTGGAAGGCGTCGCGATTTCCGAGCGCGCCTACCAGCAGGCGCTCAACTATGCACGCGAGCGCGTACAGGGCAAACCCATAGGCGGCACGCCGGGGCAGCCCATCCTGCAGCACCCGGACGTGCGCCGCATGCTCATGAACATGAAATCGCGCGTCGAAGCCATGCGCGCCACGGCCTATTACACCGCGGCGCAGATCGACGTTGCGCATTCCCATCCGGACGACGCCACGCGGCTCGAAGCACAGCGCTTCGTGGAACTATTCACGCCGGTCGTGAAGGGCTGGTGCACCGAAGCGTCGCTGGAAATCACCTCCACCGGCATCCAGGTACATGGCGGCGTGGGCTTCATCGAAGAAACCGGCGCCTGCCAGCACATGCGCGACGCCCGCATCACCACCATTTATGAAGGCACTACCGGCATTCAGGCAAACGACCTGATCGGCCGCAAACTGTCGCGCGACAAGGGCGAAACCGCCAATGCACTCGCCAGCCGCATCCGCGCCACGGCCGACCAATTGACTGGCAGCGGCGACGCTGCGCTGGCCCGCCTGGGCGAACGCCTCAACGCGGGTGTCCAGGTATTTACCGACACCGTGAGCTGGGTACTGGCGCAAACCAACCCGGCCGTGCCGGCCGCCGGTGCCGTGCCCTTCCTGTGGCTCACCGGCACCGTGGTCGGCGCCTGGCAAATGGCACGCGCGGCGCAGGTTGCCAGCGCGCGACTGGCAGCCGGCGATGGCGATGCGAGCTTCTGGAAAGCCAAACAGGCCACCGCGAGCTTTTTCATCGAGCATGAATTGCCACGCACCCTGGCCTGGCAGGCCGCCATCCAGAACGGCGCCGCATCCGTGCTGGCGCTCGAAGACGCGCAGTTCTGAGGGCAGCCATCATGCGCGAAGCGATGGAATTCGACGTCGTGATCGTGGGCGCAGGGCCTTCGGGCCTTGCCTGCGCGATACGGCTCAAGCAGCTCGCCAGCGAACGCGGCACCGAGCTGTCGGTCTGCGTGGTCGAAAAAGGTGCCGAGGTTGGCGCGCACATCCTGTCCGGCGCGGTGCTCGAACCAAGGGCATTGAATGAACTGCTGCCGAACTGGAAAGAACTGGGCGCGCCGCTCGACACCCCGGCCGGCGAGGACCGCTTCCTGTTCCTGACCGAAGCGCGTGCCATCAAACTGCCGACGCCGCCGTCCATGTACAACCACGGCAATTACATCGTGAGCCTGGGCCGCGTGTGCCGCTGGCTGGGCGAACAGGCCGAGGCCCTGGGCGTGGAAGTCTACCCGGGCTTCGCGGCGGCCGAGGTGCTGTACAACGACGACGGTTCCGTGCGCGGCGTCGCCACCGGCGACATGGGCGTGGGGCGCGACGGCCAGCCCACCTCGCAATACCAGCCGGGCATGGAACTGCTGGCCAAGCAGACCGTATTCGCGGAGGGCTGCCGCGGCTCGCTCACCAAAATGCTGTTCGAGCGCTTCGACCTGCGCAAGGATGCCGGCCCCCAAACCTACGGCATAGGCATCAAGGAGCTGTGGGAAATCGATCCCGACAAGCACCAGAACGGGCTCATCGTGCACACCGTGGGCTGGCCGCTGGCCACCGACACCTACGGCGGTTCTTTCCTGTATCACCTGGAAGGCAACAAGGTGGCGGTCGGATTCGTGGTCGGACTGGACTATCGCAACCCCTGGCTGTCGCCGTTCGAAGAATTCCAGCGCTTCAAAACCCATCCGGCGATACGCGGCTATTTCGAAAACGGCCGCCGCTTGGCCTATGGCGCGCGCGCTCTGTCCGAAGGCGGCATACAGGCGGTGCCCCAGCTCAGTTTTCCGGGCGGCGTGCTGATCGGCGACACGGCCGGATTTTTGAACGTGGCGAAAATCAAGGGCAGCCACACCGCCATGAAATCCGGCATGGTGGCGGCGGAAGCCATCATGGATCACCTGGCACGCGAAAATGCCGGCGCCGAAGTGAAGGACTATGCCGAGCGCCTGAAACAGACCTGGGTGTGGGACGAACTGTACCGCGTGCGCAACATACGCCCGGCTTTCCGGCACGGGCTATGGGCCGGCATCGCCTACGGCGCGATCGACACTTACCTGTTCCGCGGCAAGGCACCCTGGACCTTCAGCCACCACGCCGACCACGAATCGCTGGGCAACAAGGATAGCTACGCGCGCATCGACTATCCCAAACCTGACGGCAAGCTTACTTTCGATCGCCTGGCATCGGTGTTCCTCTCCAACACCAACCACGAGGAAGACCAGCCCTGCCACCTCAAGTTGCGCGATGCGTCCAAGCCCGTGCAGATCAATCTGGCGCTCTACGGCGCCCCCGAAACGCGCTATTGTCCGGCCGGCGTGTACGAAATAGTCGGCGAAGAAAACGCGCCGCGCCTGCAAATCAACTCGCAGAACTGCGTACACTGCAAAACCTGCGACATCAAGGATCCGACGCAGAACATCGACTGGTCCGTACCGCAGGGCGGAGAAGGCCCCATTTACCAAGGCATGTAAGTGTGCCGCACAGAGCGTGGAGACAAATAGATGAATGATTCGAATGGTTACGACATCGAAGACCTGAAGGTAGGCATGACCGCCACCTTCGCCAAAACCGTGACGGAAGCCGACATCGTCATGTTCGCCGGGGTTTCCGGCGACGTGAACGCCATCCATATCAACGAAGAGTATGCGCAGACCACCCAGTTCGGCGGCCGTATCGCGCACGGCATGTTGTCGGCGAGCGTAATTTCCGCCGCCATCGCCACCCAGTTGCCCGGCCCGGGCTCGGTGTACATGAAGCAGTCGCTCAATTTCCGCGCCCCGGTACGCCCCGGCGACACCGTGCATGCCACGGTGCGCGTGTCGGAAATTTTCATGGACAAGCGCCGCGTGCTGCTGGAAACCGTGTGCCGCGTGCGCGATACCGTGGTGATAGACGGCGAGGCGTTAATTTACGCAACATCGAGTGCGGCGCGCGCCAAGGCGGCAGCAAAAAACGTAACCACGGCGCCTTCAGTCGTATAAGCTCGGCGCACGCGGTACATGCCGCGTGCGCATGCAAAAATGTCCCGATCGCGCCTTTAGAGCAGCGGCGGGTAAACCTTGGGCGCGCTGTGCGCGCTCGAGGGTGATCGGAGAACGCAAGGTTTTTCGCTCATTAAGTTTGGGAGGAAGAAATGTCTACTGGAACCTGCGCCCGCCATTCGATGCCCCGGCATGTGATCGGGACGCGGCTTTGAAGTTTCCATTCTTTCCCACCTGAAACATTCATTGGACCACCTCGGACGGAGGGGGCCGAAACAGCCGAATAAATACGTAGAAACAGTCAAGTGGTTCGGGAGAGCGCAACGTGCGTTTAATTTCAAAAAGGGGAAGTCATGTCTCAAAAAAGTATCCATGACCGCATCCGGCAAAACCCCAAGTTTGCCGAATTGGTCTCCAAGCGGACGGCGTTTGCCGTTCTGCTCACGCTGATCGTGCTGGTGCCCTACTACACCTTCATGTTTTTCGTCTCGATGAAGCCACAAGTATTCGCGAGCACGCTCAGCGAGGGTGGCGTGCTCACGATAGGTTGGCTCATCGCTGCCGTGTTGGTGGCGGGCGGCTGGATTACGACCGGCATTTATGTGAACCGTGCCAACGGTGAATTCGACCGCCTGACCAGCGAAATCCTCTCGGAGGCCTCCAAATGAAGCGCTACGCACAAACTTTTGCTGTTGCGCTGCTTGCCCTGGCTTCCTGCGCGGCTTTTGCCGGCCCCGGCGGCATCGAAGGGGTGGAAAAGCAGCCGGTGAACGTAAGCGCAATCGCCATGTTCCTGGTGTTCGTGGCCGCCACGCTAGGCATCACCAAGTGGGCTGCGGGCAAAACCAAATCGACCGCCGACTTCTACACCGCTGGCGGCGGCATCACGGGTTTCCAGAACGGTCTGGCCATCGCCGGCGACTACATGTCGGCCGCGACCCTGCTCGGACTGACCTCCATGGTGTACTTCAAGGGCTTTGATGGTTTCGTCTATGCCGTATGTTTTTTCATCGGCTGGCCGGTCATTCTGTTCCTGATTGCGGAGCGCCTGCGCAACCTGGGCCGCTTCACCTTTGCCGACATTGCTTCTTACCGGCTTGACCAGAACCGCATCCGCACCTTCGCCGCCATCGGTTCTCTGACCGTGGTGTGCTTCTACCTGATCGTGCAGATGGTCGGTGCCGGCCAGTTGATCCAGTTGCTGTTCGGTCTGGAATACAACATGGCGGTGGTTGCCGTGGGCATACTGATGATGGTTTATGTCACCTTCGGTGGCATGACGGCAACCACCTGGGTGCAGATCATCAAGGCCTGCCTGCTGCTCGGCGGCGGCATCACCCTGATGCTGCTCACCCTGTCGCAGTTCGGCTTTTCGCTCGAAGCCCTGTTTGGCAAGGCCGTGCAAACGCACAAGGCGGGCGCCAAGCTCATGCTGCCGGGCTCGCTGATGGCGGATCCGATTTCGGCCTTCTCGCTGACTTTGGGTCTGGTATTCGGTACCGCCGGCCTGCCGCACATCATGATGCGCTTCTTTACCGTGCCGAACGCCAAAGAAGCCCGCAAGTCGGTGTTCTACGCCACCGGCTTCATCGGTCTGTTCTTCCTGGTCACCATCATTCTGGGCGCCGGCGCCATCACCATCGTCGGCACCAACCCGGCGTTCTTCGAGGGTGGCAATGTAGGCGGCAAACTGATCGGTGGCGGCAACATGCCGGTCATGCACCTGGCAAAGGCCGTTGGCGGTGACATTTTCCTGGGCTTCCTGTCTGCCGTGGCATTCGCCACCATTCTGGCGGTGGTGTCGGGTCTGGCGCTGGCGGGTGCATCGGCCATTTCCCACGACCTGTACGCACGCGTGATCAAGAAGGGCCAAGCCAAGCCCGCCGACGAACTGCGCGTGACGCGCATTGCATCGGTTGGCCTGGGCATCACGGCCATCGGCCTGGGCATCGCCTTCAAGGATCAGAACGTGTTGTTCCTGGTGGCCCTGGCTTTCGGTGTGGCGTCTTCGGTCAATTTCCCGGTGCTCATCCTGTCGATGTACTGGAAAGGACTGACCACGCGCGGCGCACTGTGGGGCGGCCTGGCCGGCCTGTTTTCGTCGGTGGGTCTGGTGGTGCTGTCCCCGGCCGTGTGGGTGAAAGTGCTGGGCAATGCCAAGCCTATTTTCCCCTACGACCATCCGGCCATCATTTCGATGACCCTGGCTTTCGTCATCACCTGGCTCATGTCGGTCACCGACAAAAGCGCTCGTGCTGCCAACGAAGCTGCGGCGTTTGAAGAACAGTACATCCGCGCACAAACGGGCCTGGGCGCTGCCGGCGCACACGACCACTGAGTTTTACCCCGAAGCACCTTTGAAGCCGGGCTGGACCCGGCTTTTTTTATGTCTTTTGCCGCGGCAACGACGCATACCCAAAGCAGGCAGGCGGAACACCTGCCGGCTGGGTTTCTCCTTACTTGTCCGCCCCAGCCACCTTGCGCGCAACCAGGTAGCCGGCATTGACCTGAGCGGTTTCAGCCAGTTCCAGGTATGCAGTGGCCTGAGCCGACATGAGGGCGTGCAACTGCGCAAAAAAGTCACTTTCCTCTTCCAGCAATTTGGACATGGTATTGGCGCTGCGCATGTGCGTGGCGCCATTCAGAATGCCCATTAATTCGCGCATGGCGTCAGCCTGCTGTTTTGCAATGCGCTCGAACAGCGCCTGCTGTAGCTGCAGCATTTCGCTCGCCAGGCTGAAATCGGTTCCCGGTTGGGTCGCCAGAGTCCATAAGTCCTGCACCAATTGCGCCTGTTGCGCCATCAGGTTCTGCGCAATGCCCTGATAAGCATTCAACTTCTGCACCGGCGCAAAGCCTGCCAGCGCTTGCGCAGGCAGGCCGGGCAGGGCCGGACTTGTCCCCTGCAACAGGCGGGCGTGGGTGGTCTGCATTTGCCGCGCCGATTCCTGCGCCATTTTCATGAAGTTTTCCAGCATGTCGATGTCTCCGGTCTTTGTTCCGCTCACTGCCCGCCGAGGCGCTGCAGCATGCGATAAATGGCGTTGATCTGAATCGCGTTCTTGGAGTAATAGTCGGGCGCTTCGGCATTCTTTGCGGAATAGCCCCACCAGTCCCAGCAGCCCTCAGGATTTTGCACCTTGCCGTCGTCGGTGCCCTGTGCCTGCGGGTACAGCACGATCATGTCATTGGCGTCGGCAATTTCGTTATAACCCGTGGTGGTGAAATAACGGTTGCCATAAGGTACGGAATTCTGTAAGTCAGGCTGGCCGTTGACGAAATTCACGAACGCGTAGCCCTGCGTGCAGCCGTGCAGCGCGATGTGTATGCGCGCCGCCTTGCCTTTCTTTTGCACCGACTCGGGCACATAAATATACGCGTAGGGGCTCATGCTGGCGCGCGGATCGGAATCGAAAAATTCCGTCTGGTCAAAACGCACGATGCGCCCGGACAGGCGCTCACTGGGCTTTTTCAACCCGTCGTAAAGATGATTGAGAATGGTCTGCGACTGGAAAAACCCGCCGTTATTCAGATAGGGCGGGCGGTTCGCGTCGAGTGGATTGTCTTCCGGATTATCGGTAATCAGCGAATGGCCGGCCGGCACGCGATCGTCGAACAGCATGTTATCGGGGCGCACGCCCAGCATTTCGTAGAAGCGGCGCGTGGTATCGACCACGCTGGATTCCACCACACTGTCGGCGCTGCCGGTAAATATGTAGAGCTTGTCGTCAGCCAGATTTTCCACCGGGTCTATCAGACCGTCGCGCGCCGTCTGGCGCGCCATGCGCACCAGTTTGGCCGGGTCCGGACCGCTTTGCGGGATGAGCGGATTCATGCACATATAGAGCGCATTGAGCGTCCACGCATCTTCAGTGATGGCGGCGGCACCGCGGAACGTTTCCGCACAGCGGTAGGGGCCGCCCGCCACCACCCCGGCACCCACGAAGGTGGCGGAATGGGCCAGATGCAGTTGCACCGTCATGAAGGCGCCGGAAGACAAGCCGGACACCGAACTTTGCGTCAGGTCGACGCTGAAACTGGGAAGCGGAGGCGCTTTGGGCGGCGTTTCGCTGGGCATGGGAATCCCTTCGATTGCAAGGAGGTTGGGAGAGGAGGAGGCCGAGAGCCGCGGCGCAGCATGCGCCCGCCCGGGGCACTACGCGCCCGAGCGGCATGGCCTGAGCATTCTATGCTGCGTTGCAAAAAATCGCAAACCTGACGCCCTGGGTGACAATTCCGGCCGAGGTGGCCGGCATGCCACAAAGAGCGAAGCGCCAGCCAGTCGCTTGATCCAACGTCGTTTCCGCGGCGGCGCAAGAACCGCTCACATTGCGGCCTCAAGCGACCCCGCCAAGGCTGCTTTTGCGGTGCGCGGCGTTACCATGGAGCGACGCTGTTTAATCCTTTTCGCCGATCAGTGCTGCCGCGTGCACGAACGTAGCACAGGCTAATCGGCTCTCTGAATGTGGGTGGTAGCGTGGTTACCGCCGGATTCCGTACTATTGGGGCGTCAAGCACTCGCGCGCGCGCCTCAGGCTCTGCATGCCATTGGAACCACGCCCCCAAGTGGTACTAAACCACTACGCGGTAAGTGCGTGCTGAGCCGCCCCGCGTATTGTATCGCGCCTGTCAGTTCCAGCCGCGGTTCCTACAACATTGCCGAGAAGTGCGACTTACGCGCAATAGCTGTTTTACATGGCCAAGGACAAGGCCGGCATTACCAAGCGCTGCGGCATTCACGGGCTGCGGCACGCGTTCGCGACGCACCTGCTGGAGGACGGCACCGATCTGCACACGATACAGCGGCTAATGGGGCACAATAGTCTGGAGACCACCCAGCGCTATCTGCATCTTGCGCAGAAGCATCTCGCTGCGACCCCGTCACCGCTCGACCTGCTG
>JAEUNM010000131.1 GCA_016791105.1 Rhodocyclaceae bacterium
CGCGCCCTGAAACCGCTGCGGGCGAACTATACGACGTCCATATTCCGGGCGCCGCCGGGCTACGAAGCGCCGCCCGGAGAAAATCCGAATTATCACTTTTCGCAACGCTGGCTGGCGCGCTTTGACGGCTGAGGGCGTGGCTAACGGGTCTGGCGCCCGGCGGGCCAGGGTAGGTACCCCCGGCCCGAACGATTCGGCACGCAAGGAACCAGGGCCGCGGCCTCTGGCGCGGGACGGGGTATGTACCCATAAGCGCTAATATAAAATCGGCGCCCTGTGCTATCCTGCGGATCAGGCAAGGACAACAGGTGGCAAGCGATGGGCGAAAGCGAGTTTGATTGGGAGGAAGAATTTGCCGGGCTGACGGAAGACTGGGATGTCGTCGAGCGGGTGTTGCCGGACGGTTGGCGAGAGGCGGCCCGCAATACGGGCGCGCTGCGTCGCACGCGCGGTTTCGATAGCCCAGCCGCCCTGCTCAGGGTATTGCTTATTCACTTAGTGGATGGCTGCTCATTGCGCGAAACGGCGGTGCGGGCGGCAGCGGGCGGATTAGCCACGGTGTCGGATGTGGCGCTTTTGGGCCGGCTACGAAGCAGCGGCGAGTGGTTCAGATGGATGGTCGAGCAAATGAGCCAGCGGCTGTCGAACGCGAGCCGGGACGTCGTGCCGGGCAAGCGCGTGCGCCTGGTGGACGCCAGCGTGATATGTGAGCCCGGCGCTACCGGATCGACCTGGCGGCTGCATTACATGATCGACCTGAGCACGCTGGCATGCGAGCAGGTGGATGTGACGCAACCGGACGAAGGCGAGACACTCATGCGTTTTGCCGTCGAGCCGAATGATGTGTTGATGGCCGACGGCGGTTTGGCTCAGCAGCGCGGAATACGCTCCGTTGTCGAACGCGGCGGCGATGTGATTGTGCGCATGGACGTGGTGAACGTGCCCTTGGAAGAGGCAAACGGCCAACTTATCGACTGGTTGCCGCGCTTGCGCACGCTCGAGATCGGACAGGCACGCGCCTGGCCGGCGCGCATGCACAGTGATTCCGGGGTGATCGACGTGCAAGTGTGCGCACTCAAAAAGAGCCCGGAGGAAACGCTGAAGACCCAAGAAAAGCTGCGTCATACTGCGGCAAGAAAAGGGCGCGCATTGCAACCTGAAACGCTTGAAGCGGCTGGATACGTGATCGTGCTGACGACCCTGCAGGACGTGTCTGCCTCACGGATCTTGGAACTGTATCGCTACCGCTGGCAGATCGAACTCGCCTTCAAGCGCTTGAAGTCGCTGCTGCATCTCGGACACTTGAAAAAGACAGACAAGGTAGGCGCAAAAGCGTGGCTGCAGGGAAAGTTATTCGTAGCCACCCTAATCGAAACACTGATCGCCGTAGGCGAGCGTTTTTCCCCTTGGGGCTACTTCTTGCGAACCGACGCGGACGCGCCGATGCAGATGGCGTGAAGTTTCGATAATGCGATTCCTGCTCTCGCGCGCGGTCAATCCCAACTTTGGTCTCTTGGACGGACTCCGCGGCTGGAACCCGATCTCCAACGAGCTGCGCGAGGCGTCGCGGAAACGGCGCAGGTACCAGCTTGACGATCTGGATAGGTTTTTAACTTAGCGCATATGGGTATCCTACCCCGTCCTGAATGTTGTGGAAGGCGATGAACCAAGGGCCGCGCTTTGCGTTCAACCGCCCAAAACGTTTCGGACGGGGCAACATGCCCCGTCCAGCGCCGGGGGCCAGCGGGCGCAATCCGGCTGGCTCGACCCGATCGGCTCTGCAGCTCTGCCAGGCTTGACGCCATTTAACTCGCTTCACGGTTAAAGTCCGCCTGCCCTGGGGGCGCGGGCGTCCCGCCCGCGCTCGCAGCCGCCGGGCGCTAATACGCGGGGTTATACGCCCGCGCCCGCAGCGGGTAGGGCGCAATCTCCTTGCCGAGTCGATCGTTCCCACGCTGGAGCGTGGGAACGATGAACGATGAAACGATGAATACCCACGTTTGTTCCCCCCTACGGGCTGCGGGCATTTGCCGGCACGCAGGTTTTTCGTGCCGCCCTCAGTGAAAATTCCGGCTTCTGGTTTCCAGGCTGCCGAGCAATTCGCTGCGATCGACGAGGCGGGCCGCGATCAGGTGCACGACCGGGCCTTCGCGCGATATTTGCCCATAGACGCCCAATAAACTGGCGCCCAATAGTTCGCGCCGCTGTTTTTCCACCAGGTCGCCGCGCACGATGATGTTGGCGTAGCCGGTTTCGTCTTCGAGGGTGACGAATACCACGCCGCTGGCGGTGCCGGGGCGCTGGCGGCAGGTGACGATGCCGGCCGTGCGGGCCAGTTTGCGGTCCGGATAGTGGTTCATTTCCTGCGCGCTTACGAAGCGCTCGCGTGCCAGGCGGGCGCGCAATAGTGCCAGCGGGTGGCGGCCCAAGGTATAGCCCAGGCTGGCGTAATCCGCGCCTATGGTCTGGCCTTCGCTGGGCGCCGGCAGGGCGAGTTGCCCTTCGGCCACGCCGGCGGGTTCCAGCACGCCGTCGGGCAGGTCGGCGGCGGCGGCCCAATAGGCCTGGCGGCGGTGGCCAGCCAGGCTGGCCAGTGCGCCGCCGGCCGCGAGCAGGCGCAGTTCGGCATTGCTTAGTTGTGCGCGCCGCGCCAGATCATCCACGTCGGCATAGGCGGTGTGCGCGCGCGCTGCGCTCATGCGCCGGGCGGTGGTTTCTGCCAGTCCTTTTATTTGTCTCAGCCCCAGCCGCGCGGCAAAACCCGCGCCGGCGGCTTCGAGTTTGTTGTCCCAGTCGGAATGGACGGCATCGGCCGGCAGCACGTCCACGCCGTGGCGGCGCGCGTCGGCAATCAGTTGCGCGGGCATGTAAAAGCCCATGGGTTGGGAATTCAATAGTCCGCACAGGAAGGCGGCCGGGTGGTGGCGCTTGAGCCAGGCCGAGGCATATACCAGGTGGGCGAAACTGGCGGCGTGCGATTCGGGAAAGCCATATTCGCCGAAACCTTCGATCTGGCGGAATATGCGCTCGGCAAATTCTTCGCTATAGCCGCGCGCGCGCATGCCTTCGACCAGTTTGGCCTGGAACGGGTGCAGGCTGCCGCGCCGGCGCCAGGCCGCCATGGAGCGGCGCAATTGGTCGGCCTCGCCGGGCGTGAATCCGGCCGCGACCACGGCGAGCTGCATCACCTGTTCCTGGAATATGGGTACGCCCAGGGTGCGTTCCAGCACCGCCTGCACGGCCGCCGAGGGGTAATCGACCGGTTCCAGGCCTTGCCGGCGGCGCAGGTAAGGATGCACCATGCCGCCTTGTATCGGCCCCGGCCGCACGATGGCCACTTCCACCACCAGGTCGTAATAGCGCCGCGGTTGCAAGCGCGGCAGCATGGCCATCTGCGCGCGCGATTCGACCTGGAACACGCCCACTGAATCGGCCGCGCGCAGCATGGCGTAAGTGGCCGGGTCTTCGGGCGGGATGTCGCCCAGGGTGAGCGCCGAGCCGGCGGCGGCATTGACTGCATCCAGGGTTTTACGGATGGCGGTGAGCATGCCCAGCGCCAGCACGTCGATTTTGAGCAGGCCCAGCGCGTCGAGGTCGTCCTTGTCCCACTGGATGACCGAGCGCTCCGCCATGCGTGCGTTTTCCACCGGCACCAGGCGCGACAACAGGCCGCGCGCGATCACGAAGCCGCCGGTGTGCTGCGACAGGTGGCGCGGAAAGCCGACCAGAAGATTGGTCAGTTCGATCAGCATGGCGACGCGCGGCGAACTGAGGTCGAAGCCGGCTTCGGTCAGGCGCTCCGGCGCCACGCGGCGGCCGTCCCACCAGGCGTAGCGGTTGTTCAGTTCATTCAACTGATCGACATCGAAACCCAGCGCGCGGCCCACGTCGCGCAGCGCCGATCGCGGCCGGTAGGTGGTGACGGCGGCGGCCAGGGCGGCGCGTGTGCGGCCGTATTTTGAGTACAGGTACTGGATGACTTCTTCGCGCCGTTCGTGCTCGAAATCCACGTCTATGTCGGGCGGTTCGTTGCGCTCGCGCGAGATGAAGCGCTCGAACAGCATGCTGGCGCGCCAGGGGTCGACCTCGGTGATGCCGAGCGCGTAGCACACGGCGGAATTGGCGGCCGAGCCGCGCCCCTGGCACAGGATGCCGCGTGCGCGCGCCCAGGCCACGATGTCATGTACGGTAAGGAAATAGGCTGCGTAATGCAGTTCGGCGATGAGCGCCAGTTCGTGTTTGATCTGGGCGCGGAATTCGCGCGCCTTGGCGGCGGGCTCGGCCACCAGGCGGCGGATTTGTTCGCAGCGCGCGGTATAACCGCGCTGTGCCAGTTCGGCCAGCCAGCTATCCGGCGTGTGGCCGGCGGGGACGATTTCTTCCGGATATTCGTAGCGCAATTCGTCCAGCGTGAAGTTGCAGCGCGCGACGATCACCAAAGTTTGTGCCAGCAGCGCGGCCGGGTATAGCGCGGCCAGCCGCGCGCGGCTGCGCAAATGGCGTTCGCCATTGGGCCACAGCGCCATGCCGCAATCTTCCAGGCGGGTGTTGGCGCCTATGGCGGTCAGCACGTCCTGCAGGCGGCGGCGCGCGCGCACGTGCATGTGCACGTCGCCGGCCGCGCACAGCGGCAGCCCGGCGCTTGTGGCGGCGGCCCGGCAGGCGGCCAGATGGGCGGCGTCGTCGGCGCCGTGGTGCAGTTCCACGGCCAGCCAGGCGCGGCCCAGGAAGCGCTCGGCTACCCAGCGTGCCTGGGCGGCGATGGTGGCGGCATCGCTGCCGGCGCGGGGCGCGTAGAGCGCGAGGCAATCCGGCAGGCCGCAGGCGAAATCGTCCGCAGTAACGCGATAACTGCCTTTTTCGGCTTCCATGCGCGCGCTGGTGATCAGTTCGCACAGATTGCCGTAGCCATTGCGGTTGGTGGCCAGCAGTACCAGGCGCGGCCCGTTGGCGAGCTGTATTTCCGTGCCGATGATGAGTTTGCAGGCCGCCCGCGCTGCGTCCGGCAGGGCGCGCCAGGCCAGATGCGCGCGCACCGCGCCGGCCAGCGTGCATTCGTCGGTGATGGCGAGTGCGGCATAGCCCAGGTGCGCGGCGCGCTCCATCAGTTCTTCCGCGCTGGAGGCGCCGCGCAGAAAGCTGAAATTGGACAGGCAGTGCAGTTCGGCGTAGCCGGGGAGGGGGGCGGTTTTCACCCGATAACTGTATAAATAAACAGTTTGTGCGTCAAGCCCGGGCGGGCCGTCGCGGCGCAGGGGGGGCTGGAATTTGCTGCGGGCTGGACGCAGTGCGGCCGTTTTGCGCTGCGACCCGCCCCCGTTCAGTCCAGGCGTTGCAGCAGAATTTTCGCGGCGCGGTCGGACAATACGAGCAGCAGTTTCATGCTGGCGCGCGTGGCGCCGACGAATAGTTTGCGCAGGGATTTGTCGTCCAGGGTTTCGAAATCGATTTCGGTCAGTATCACGCAGGGCATGGACTGGCCCTTGAAGCGATATACCGATTCGATCAACACGTCGCCGGCGCTGAATTGCGGGCTGCCGAACAAATCGTAATTGCCGGTGAAATGCTTCAATCGGTGCGGCCCGAGCTGATCGTAAGCCGACAGGGCGGATTCGCGCCGGCCGCGAAAGGTGATGAGGGCGATCATGTCGCGCTTGAATCCCAGCCCCACGGCGCGTGCGATGGCCTTTTTAGTCTGGCTGACCAATTCCGCGCCATCGGCGTAGGTGAGGATATCCACGTCCGAGCCGTCGAGCGGGCTGCCGGCTTCGATAGTCCGACTATGCGGCAGCAGGGCGTTGAGGTGGCGCAGTATGTCGCGCGGGCTGCGATAGTTGGTTTGCGAGCGCAAAGTTACCCAGCCCGGCAGGGGCAGCGGCGGCCGCTCGTAGAGGTTCTGCATGGGGTCTTCCAGCCACCAGGCGGCGCCGCCGGCATTGAGCAGGCGCATCAATACTTCGCACCAGGCGGCGGAAAAATCCTGCCCTTCGTCCATGATGAGCACGTCACAGCGCAGGGCCGCGGCCGGCTCCAGCGCGGCGAACGCCGCTTCCATGCGCGGGAAGGCATCCGGCGCCGTGAAATCCGGCCGCTGCCCGGCGGCGCTGAGGGCGCGGTCGCACAACTGGTGGTAGGTGGCCACTTCGCCGCCGCGCGGCGCGATGTGCGCGAAGTGGTCCGCCAGCGGGCGGTTGAAGCATACGTAGAGTGGGCGTTTGCCGGCTTTTACGGCATCGTCGAACAGCGCCAGGGCGAGCTGGGTTTTGCCCGAGCCGGCGGTGCCGATCACGCGCACGCGCTGCGGCTCGCACTCGATCTGGCGCGCCCAGTGGGCCAGCCCGCCGGACAGGCGGCGGAACAGCGATCCGGCCTCGCCGGCCAGCGCGCCCACATCCGGCACCACCTCTATGAGGCCCAGGAAAAACCGGTGCGCCCGCTCGCGGGCGGCTTCGTCGGGCGCATCGTCGTGCAGAATCTGCTGGATGATGAGCGCCAGATGCGGGCGTTTGCTGCTGTCGACGATGCGTTCCGGCGCGATGCTGGCGGCGGCCGGGTTTTTCACCTTGTAGTCGGGGCAATACAGCAGCACTTCTATGAGCGCCTTTTCGCCCTTGTTGGCCAGGCTGAATTTGTGCCGGATGTGGTCGGCCGAGCGGGCCATTTGCGCCGGCACGGATTTTTCCTTGTCGCCGTAGCACTTCACCAGGCCGTCCGCGGTTTCCTGCAGGAAGCCGGATTTTTGTTCGATCAGCAGGATTTTGCCGGCGGCATTGACGATGACGAAATCGACTTCGCCGAATATCGAGTGGCGGCCATCGACGCGCGTCCAGTGCACGCCGTGATAAACCGTGTAGCGCTCGGGCAATTGGTCGGCGAGCTGGGCCAGGGTTTCGAGTTCGCGTTGCGCGGCGCCGAAAGCGCTGAGCTGGCGCCAGCCGGTGGGAATCACTTGAGCCATGAAAACCTCGCAGCGCCGGCCGGCCGGCGACGCGGGGCATCATAGCACCGGCGTGGCGGGTGGCGATTGCGTGGGCGAGACGTCCACGCCCCCAAGTGGGTGCGCGATCGCCCGATGGCCTGAGTCAGGCCAGACCCTGGGGGCGCGGGCGTCCCGCCCGCGGGAACACGCGGGGCGGCAATTGCGCGGGCGAGACGCCCACGCCCCCAAGCATGTGCGCAATGGCCCGACGGCCTGAGTCAGGCCAGACCCTGGGGGCGCGGGCGTCCCGCCCGCGGGAACACGCCGGGCGGCAATTGCGCGGGCGAGACGCCCACGCCCCCAAGCATGTGCGCAATGGCCCGACTGCTTGAGTCAGGCCAGACCCTGGGGGCGCGGGCGTCTCGCCCGCGGGAACACGCCGGGGGCAATTGCGCGGGCGAGACGCCCACGCCCCCAAGCATGTGCACAATGGCCCGACGGCTTGAGTCAGGCCAGACCCTGGGGGCGCGGGCGTCCCGCCCGCGGGAACACGCGGTGCGGCAATTGCGCGGGCGAGACGCCCACGCCCCCAAGGGCGTGCGCAAGCGCCCGATGGCCTGAGTCAGGCCAGACTCAGGGGGCGCGGGCGTCCCGCCCGCGGGAACAAGCCGGGCGGCAATTGCGCGGGCGAGACGCCCACGCCACCAAGCGTGCGCGCAATGGCCCGACTGCTTGAGTCAGGCCAGACCCTGGGGGCGCGGGCGTGCCGCCCGCGGGAACACGCGGGGCGGCAATTGCGCGGGCGAGACGCCCGCGCCCCCCAGCGTGCGCGCCATGG
>JAEUNM010000022.1 GCA_016791105.1 Rhodocyclaceae bacterium
TAGTGAATTGCAGTTGTACGTGGTCAGTGGGCAGATACGGCGTTACATGGGTCGTGAAATTGCTCCCTGTATAAGTGTATGTGTACAGTGCGGCCTGCGCCGCCGGTGCAAGTAGCGCCAACATTATGGACAACTGCGTCAATGCATTGGACAGAAGTTTTTTTGACACGCCCCATTCTCCCTTCCTGAAGTTTTTTGCACCCGATTTGTCCGGGCATTCGGTTTTTCCAAGCCCAAACAGATTGTCTTTTCTAGGGGCAAGGCTTTGTATATCCATACATATCAAGTGTATAGAGCGATGCACAATGCATTTCCGCGGACCCGGCAAGGTGGTTCAACGTCATTTTGAGAACGTTAATATCTCGTCCAGCTGGGGCGGCGGTCCGGCACTGGCGCAGCGCAAGTGATCAAGTTCGAAGGCGGAAAGGGTAACACATGCGGCAATGGTTTAACAATATTGACGTATGTATCGAGGAGGTCAGCAATTGGTTTCGCATGGTTGGGGCGGGCTTCATGGAAGGTCGGTGGGTGTTCGGGAAATAGGGTGTAAGGGGGGGGCATAACAGGAGCGCGAGCGGCTCCCTCAACGGCGCGGGTACGCGCGCATCGGCTCACGGGATGGCCAATCCGTCACCGACGGCGGCATCGCCGACAGGGAAGTGTTCGACGGCCTAGGAGCCTGTCGGACTTGAGGGGGTTCCGAGCGAAGAATTGGAAATGGCAATCAATTTCTGGATTTTTCCTGGTAAAAACCCCACCTCTAATCAAATAGAGCAAGCAAATTGAAGTAAATTTCCCACCTACAACAGAGGAATTGGCGAAGCCCGACAGGTGGCTAGGTAATAAAGTCAGGTAGGAAGTCAACGGTGGGGCTTGCGCCGGCATGGGAGATGTCGCCAGAAGAGTGCAGGAGTAGGGGCGGAGTGAAGTATTTATCGGCCCACGAAGAGAGAATCGTTGTCGGTCGGCGACTGAAATTGAGCAAGGAGTCGGGGTCAGAGCGAAGTAATTTCCAAATGCAAGCTTCCTCCGAAGCGTGCCTTTTTCGGTCGGTGGCGAAAAATACCTCACTCTGGCCCCAGTTTCCCCCGTGGCACAAACTCGTCTGGCTGCTGCTGGTTTTTGCCAGCGCGCAGGCAACGGCCAGCGACCTCACGGGCACGGAGGGCGCATCCAGCGCACCCATCGGTACGCCGTATGTTCCACCCCAGTACACCTTTACCGCCCGCTTCCCCCAGCCCAGCACCGACCTGCAGACCGCCCGCCTGGAAGGGCTGGACAGTGCCGGCCGCGTGGTGGCCGATCTCGGCCCCCTTTACGACGACGGCACCCACGGCGACGAAGTGGCCGGTGACGGCATTTATCAACTCGTGCGCGAAGTGAGCATGGCAGCAAGCATCGCGCGCTACCGCGCCAGCATTGGCCTCAGCAACGCGACCCGGCGCGTGTCGGCCAGCACCCTGTCGGTGAAGATCAATATCGCCCCCAGCGCCGATGCCGGCCGCGACCGCGCCGCCGCCGTCGGGCTTCCGCTCAGCCTGGACGGACGCAACTCCCGCGACCCCGAACTGCAGCCCCTGGACTTCCGCTGGGAACTGAGCGAACGCCCGCCGGAAAGCCAGGCCACGCTCGATGAACCCGCGCGCGTCGCGCCGAACTTCACGCCGGATGTCGCAGGCGACTACCGCTTCACCCTCATCGTGAACGACGGTCGCATGGACAGCCTGCCCGCCCTGCTGCACATCCACGCCGCCGAACCCGACGCCGCCCCCAACGCCGACGCCGGCCGCATCCAGGCCGTGCGCGCGGGCGCCAGCGTGCGCCTGGACGGCAGCGCGAGCCGCGACCCGGAAAACCTCCCCCTCAGCTATCTGTGGACCCTCACCGACAAACCCGTCGGCAGCACCGCGCAACTGCTCGACGCGCACGGCCCGCAGCCCAGCTTCACCGCCGACCTGCGCGGCCTCTACCGTGCCCGCCTGGACGTGCGCGACGCCATCCAGGCCGGCACGCCGGCCACCGTTGTGGTCGCCGCCTATGGCGGCAACACCCCGCCCACCGCCGTGGCCGGCAGCGATCAGACCGTGCGCACCGGCACCCTGGTGCAACTCGACGGCAGCGCAAGTTTCGACCCCGACCCCGATGATGCCGTCAGCGCCTGGACCTGGCGCCTGGTCGCCCAGCCCGCCGGCAGCAAGGTCAGCCTCGGCAATGCCAAACGCCCCAACGCCCGCTTCACCGCAACCCAGCCCGGCGACTATCTGCTCGAACTGCAGGTCACCGACCGCGTCGGCGCCAGCGCCAGCGCGCGCGTGCTCATCCGCGCCACATCCAACCTGCCGGTGCCCGTGCTGTCCAGCATCGAACCCACCGGCAGCAGCGCCGGGGCGGCCGCCCTCACCCTGGACGCGCGCGGCGCCAACTTCATGAACAGCTCGAAACTGCTCTTCGGCAGCAGCCTGCTTGGCACCCACTACCTGGCCGCCGACCGCCTGCAGGCCGAACTGCCCGCCGCCATGCTCGCCAACCCGGGCGTATTCGACGTGCGCGTGCGCACCCCGGGCGGCGGCGACTCCGCCGCACTGCCCTTCACCATAGGCCCACCCGCACTACTGCTGTCTACCCTGATCCCGCCCTCCGTCGAAGCCAACCACGACGCCAGCCTGGTCCTGACCGGCGCAAATTTCGGCAGCACCGCGCGCGCCCTGCTGGGCAGCCTGCCGCTCGCCACCACGCGCGAGAGCGCCAACCGCCTCGTCGCCGCGCTGCCCGCCGCGGCCATCCAGAACCCCGGCGCCTACTCGGTGCAAGTGTTCGAGAGCAGCGGCCGCGCCTCCAACGTACTTATCCTCACCGTCACCGAACCGCCCGGCCCGCAAATCGACGCCATCAGCCCTGCCGAAGGCGAAGCCGGCACAACCGTCACCATCACCGGCACACGCTTCGGCGACAGCGCCGCCGCCAACCGCGTCGCCTTCGCCGGCACCCCGGCGCAAATCACCAGCGCCCAGGCCGACCGCATCACCGTGCTGGTGCCGCAGACCGCCAACAGCGGCCCGCTCAGCGTCAGCGTTGCCGGCCGCAGCGCCAGCGGCCCCAGCTTCACCGTACTGCGCGCGCAAGACGCCAGCCTGAGCGCCAGCCCGGCCCAGGCATCCGTCTACCCTGGCGCCGCCACCGCCATCGCCCTGCGCCTCACCGACCAGGGCACGCGCGCCTACACCGGCGCCATGCAACTGGCAGTGACGGGCCTGCCGGCCGGCATAAGCGCCCGCTTCGACACCCCGGCCCTGAGCGCCAACCAGACCGCCACCCTCACACTCAGCGCGGCGGAATCCGCCGCCGCCGGCAGCTTCCCCCTCCGCGTAAGCGCCACCGGCCCCACCAGCGCCGGCAGCGCAGCGCGCACGGCCGCCGCCTCCATCACCGTACTGCCGCGCCCGGCCGCCGGCCTGACCGGCGTTACCGGCCGCTTCATCGACGCCAGCGGCGCGCCGATCGCCGGCATCATCGTGCGCGCCGACCTCGGCCTCACCGCGCAAAACCCCGAAACCCGCACCGACGCCGCCGGCAACTTCGTCCTCACCGGCCTGCCCGCCGGCACCGTCACCCTGCGCTTCGACGCCACCCCGGCGCATCCGCTGTATCCCATCTGGCCGCAACAAGTGGTCGTTACGGCCGGGCGCATGCTGGCCATGGAAGACTGGGTCCTCAAACCGCCGCCCGCGGCCGAGCGTTTCAGCGCCATCCAGCCCAACAGCCCGGCCGACCAAGTGGTGACCGACGCGCGCTTCCCCGGCCTGGAAATCCGCATCCCGGCCGGCGTATCCATCACCGGCTGGGACGGCGTCCCTAAAACCCGCATCGCCGTCGAACGCCTGGACCCGGGCAGCCTGCCGGTGGCCTCGCCGCCCATCAAAACCAAAAGCGTGTATCAACTGTTCTTCGGCAGCGCCATGGGCGGCGTGCCCAGCCAGCCGATACCCATCACCCTGCCGAACGACCTCGGCCTCGAGCCGGGCACGCAAACCCCGCTGTGGTACTACGACGGCAGCCCCATGGGCGGGACCGGGGAATGGAAACAGGGCGGCACCGGCACCGTATCGGCCGACGGCTCGGTCATCGTGAGCGACGCAGGCTCCGGTATCCCGCGCTTCTGCGGCGTGTGCGGCCTGCCCTGCTTCCAGGGCACGCAGGATGCCGCGCCCAATCCCCCCTGTCCGGACTGCGAGGCGCGCGCGCAGCGGGCCGGCAAGCCCATCACGCTCGCCACCGGCCAGGAACTCGAAACCGCGGTCGATCTGGTCGTACCGGGCGAAGTGCCGATCGTAATATCGCGCAGCTACAACCCCTTCGACGCCTTCGCCTACATCGCCAACTTCCAGCAAAGCCTGGGCGTCAACTGGACGCTGAACTACGACGTCGCCATCATGCCCTTCACGGGCGACCACAGCGTGCGCATGGTGCAGCCGGGCAATTCCCGCATCGACATGGGGCGGGGCGGCGATGGCCGCTTCCGCAGCAGCGGCAATCTGCAGTACGACGGCGCGGAACTTATCAAAGTCGGCGGCACGAACCCCAGCATCATCGGCCAACTGGACGGCGGCACACGTCCGCCCACGGTGAGCGTCGAGCCGGTTACCTGCATCGGGTACGACGGCAGCTATTACGAACTGCGCCAGCGCGACGGCCGCGTCCTGCGCTTCGATGCCGCCCCCTCGGCCACGCGCGTGCGCATACGCGGCGGCTGCCTGTACTTCCTGACCGAAATCCGCGACCCGCAAAGCCGCTACCTGCGCATCGTGCGTGGTGGCGACGGCAAAATATCCCGCATCGAAACCAGCAGCGGCCAATCGGCCAGCTTCAGCTATGGCGCCGGCGGCGTGGTATCGAGCATCACCGACCAAAGCGGCCGCAGCGTGCAATACCAGCATGAGCGCGTCGATGCCCTGGGCGGCTTTCGCGGCTTCGGCGCGGAAACGGTGGGCGGCGGCAGCCAGACCCGCGCCGTCGAAGTGGCGGCGGTGGGCGCCGGCATCAGCCCGCTCGCGCCCTACCGCATGGTGAGCGCCAGCACCCCCGCCGGCACCTACGCCTACACCTACGAAGACGATCCCCCCAACCTGCGCCTGGGCGGGCTGAGCTTTGTCGACACCCTTGCCAGCAGCAGCAGCGCGGTATCCGCGGCGGCGCCCACCTGCGCCAACGTGCGCGGCGGCGCGCGCATCAAAACCATCCAACTGCCCGGCGTGGACGGCGTATTCACCAACTACTACGGCCCCTCCAAGCGCGTGCTGCGCCAAACCTGGCCGGACGGCACCGACCTGCGCTTCAACTACAAAATCGTCGGCGGCTGCGTACCCGGCCTGCGCTCGGCCGACGCCGGCTCCGGCAACGGCAATGAACTCACCCGCGGCAGCACAAACGGAACCTGCCGCGGCGCCGGCTGCCCCCGCATCGACTCCTGGGAGGGCCAGTCCGTCACCGGCGGCGACATCGTCGGCACCGAAGTGCTGGACAGCCGCGGCAATAAAATCAGCCAGGACTTCAACGGCAGCGGCCTCGCCACCCAAGCCACCGATGCCAACGGCCAGCCCGTCACCTACACGCGCGACGCACA
>JAEUNM010000058.1 GCA_016791105.1 Rhodocyclaceae bacterium
CAATTCCCAATTCCCAATTCCCAATTCCCAATTCCCAATTCCCAATTCCCAATTCCCAATTCCCAATTCCCAATTCCCAATTCCCAATTCCCAATTCCCAATTCCCAATTCCCAATTCCATTCCCACCCCAATTCCATTCCCCCAATTCCATTCCCGCGCTGGTTCGCCCGGAAGCCAAGCTTGGGACATCAAGCTTCAACTGTTAGACTTTTGTCCGTTTTGATCCACATAAGGCGCTTCCAGTAGGAAAGCGCGGAGACCATTTCCACAGAACCGTGGGTTTCCGTCGAGCAGGTCGCCCAGCACCTGGGCGTTGCCAAGGACACCGTGTAACGCTGGCGCGAGCATCGCGGGCTGCCTGCGCACCGCGTCGGACGCCTGTGGAAATTCAAACTGTCCGAGGTGGACGACTGGGTGCGCGCCGGTGGCGCGGACGACGAACAAGATGCGGGCGGCACCGCTGCCCGCAAGAACTGAAGGTCACGAGGCGCCATGCCCACACTGAACTGGATCGGCAAGGATGCCGTCGTCAAGCATCACAAGGAAGTACCCTTCCGCCTGCTGGAGCCGGTGCCCGGCCTCTCATGCGGCGACGGCGCAAGCGGCAACTTGATTGTGCAGGGTGACAACCTGCACGCGCTCAAGGCTTTGCTGCCCCGGTATGCGGGACAGGTGAAGGGAGAAATAGGGGACAGACCACGGTTTTTGGGAGAAATAGGGGAGAAATAGGGGACAGACCACGGGGGAGAAATAGGGGACAGACCACGGTTTTGCGAACTCGATCAGGCAAGCGTCAGCCGAGGCGACCCAGAACCTGTTGAAACCGGCCGTGCGCCCGTCCGCATAGCTGAGCGTTCGATGCCAGTACTGGCGGCCGCAGGCGACGTTCTTTTCCACTCGCGTGGGGATTGATTTTCCCCGCTGCGCAAGCAGGGCGCCGCACTTGTGCAGCAGCCAGAGGCAGGGTTTCATCCAGCGGGGAAATTCGACGTCGAGGTGGCCGATGTCCACGTTAGGCGCGAATTGGTGATGCGCCTTGAGCGCGGCCGGAAGTTGTTCCCAGTCCGGGAGAAATAGGGGAGAAATAGGGGACAGACCACGGTTTTGCGAACTCGATCAGGCAAGGGGGAGAAATAGGGGACAGACCACGGTTTTGCGAACTCGATCAGGCAAGCGTCAGCCGAGGCGACCCAGAAGCTGTTGAAACCGGCCGTGCGCCCGTCCGCATAGCTGAGCGTTCGATGCCAGTACTGGCGGCCGCAGGCGACGTTCTTTTCCACTCGCGTGGGGATTGATTTTCCCCGCTGCGCAAGCAGGGCGCCGCACTTGTGCAGTAGCCAGAGGCAGGGTTTCATCGAGCGGGGAAATTCGACGTCGAGGTGGCCGATATCCAGGTTAGGCGCGAATTCGTGATGCGCCTTGAGCGCGGCCGGAAGTTGTTCCCAGTCCGAGCCCAGCGCCATTTGCAGCAGGCTTTTCATGCTGCGCTCCCAGGGATGTGTTTGAACACCATCAACGCCACGACCAGCACCATGCAGGTAAATGCCGGCACACCAAGCCAGAACCAGAAACGCGCCAGTTGCCAGTAAGCGGCAGGCAGGGGTGTGCCTGCGGCGAGCGCCGCCGCGGCCATGTTTTGCATGCGTATCTGCAGGCACACCACCGGCAGCCAACAACTGCCGGCGAGCAGATACAGACCCAGACTGAGCAGCAGCCAGGGCGTCGTGAGCGGTATGCCGGCCATGTGGGCCATCGCCGCGCCGCTGATCGGCTGGAACACTACTGTGGGCGTGGTGAAGGTCCAGTCGGC
>JAEUNM010000074.1 GCA_016791105.1 Rhodocyclaceae bacterium
ACGGCGCGAACTGGAGCGGCGGCAGCGCCCCGGTGGCGGGCCAGGATGCGAGCATAGCGCGCGCCGGCGCGGATCCGGTTGTCACCATTTCGAGTAGCGCTGCGGCGCGGAACCTGACGCTCAGCGAAAGCATCCACCTCAGCGGAAGCGGAGCCCTAAGCCTGGGTGGCGGTTTGAACGCCGCGCAGAGCCCGAGTGGCAGCGTGCAACTGGACGCAGGCACCGGGCTGACGATTACTGGCATGGCGAATCTGATGAACCTGCGCCTGGGCGGCGGCAATGCCCAGTTCAATGGCGGTTTCACAAGCAACGGCGTGGTGAGCCAGAGCAGCGGCACACTGGGCATTATCGGCGCGGCCGGCCTGAGCCAACTAAATCAGAGCGGCGGTGGTTTCACGCAAACAGGAGGAAGGTTTTCCGCCACAACCGCGGACCTGTCTGGCGGCACCGCGACCATAGGCGGAGACACCACGGTCGCCAGCTTGACGATAGGTGGTACGTCGACAACGCGCTTTGGCGGCACACTTACGAGCGGGGGGGCGGTCAGCGTAAGCGCAGGCGCGCTGGATGTGAGCGGCACGGCGACACTGGCCGACCTGAACGTGAGCGGTGGCACGGCACAGCTAAATGGTGGCCTGAACGCGACCGGAACGACGCAGCAAAGCGGCGGCACGCTGGACATTACCGGTGCGACCAGCCTGAATTTCCTCGCCCAGACCGGAGGCGGCTTCACGCAATCCCAGGGCGTGTTCCGTGCGACGAGCGCGGACTTGTCGGGCGGAACGACGACGATAGGCGGCGACGCCACGATTGGCAGCGTGGCGCTAGGCGGTACCTCGACCGCGAGCTTTGGCGGCACGCTTACCAGCGGCAATACGGTGACGGTAAGCGCGGGTGCGCTGGACGTGAGAGGCGCTGCCAGCTTGGCAGGCCTGAGCGTGAGTGGCGGCACTGCGCAACTAAATGGTGGCTTGACGGCGACGGGTGCGACTCAGCAAAGCGGCGGCGTGCTGGACATTACCGGTGCGACCAGCCTGAATCAGCTCACTCAAACGAGCGGCGACTTCGCGCAAGCCGGTGGGCCGTTCGCGGCGACTGCCGCCAGCCTCACGGGCGGCACCACGTCAATAGACGGCGACGCCACGCTTACCAACCTGAGCGTAGGCGGCACATCGGCAACGACCTTGGGCGGCGCCCTGACCAGCGGTGGTTCGGTCAGTGTCGGCTCTGGCAGCCTCACCGTGAGTAACTTGGCCGGTTTGGCGGACCTGAACGTGAGCGGCGGCGCTGTGCAACTAAATGGCGGCCTGAGCGCAACGGGCGCGACGCAGCAAAGCGGCGGCACGCTGGGTATCACCGGTGCGGCCAGTCTGCACCTGCTTACTCAAACGGGTGGCGGCTTTACGCAAATCGGCGCGCCGTTTGCGGCCACCACCGCGACCCTCACGGGCGGCACGACGGCAATAGGCGGTGATGCCACGATTGCCAATTTGAGCATAGGCGGTGCATCCGACGCGACCTTTGGCGGCACACTGGCCAGCGCCGACTCGGTAATTGGCGCCGGCGGCAGGCTGGATGTGAGTGGCTTGGCGAATCTGGACAACCTGACCCTGAGCGGCGGCAGTGCACAACTGAATGGCGGCCTGAGCAGCAGCGGCACAACGAATATTCGCGCCGGAACGCTAGCCCTCGAAGGCGCGTCAGCACTCGGCAGTTTGCTGCAATCCGGCGGAAATATAAGTCACGGCGGCGGCGATATTGCGATCGGCCAGGCGGTCTTGGAAGGTGGCGCCCTGTCGCTGGACGGCGTGTCAGCCATTGAAAATCTGACGCTGAGCGGCGCGCGCTTGGCTGGCGCGGGCGCGCTGTCCATTGGCAGCCTGGACTGGACGGCCGGAGAGATGTCCGGCAGCAGTGCGCGCAATGTGCGTGGCGCGGCGACCCTGGACGGTCCTGGCCTGCTGCTCGCGGGCGGCACGCTGTCCCTGGCCGGGAATGGCAGCCTTTCCAGCGGCAGCCTGCTTACCCTGCAAAACGACGCGGGCCTGTCTGTACCGGCCGGCGCGAGCTTCAGCTTGGGCGACGCCATCATTACCGGCTCGGGTTTCATGGACGTCGCGGGCACGCTGCAGAAAAACCTGGGCAGTGGCGCCGCCCGCATTGACATATTGCTGGATAACGCCGGCACGGTGCGTAGCGATTCCGGCGCGCTGGCACTATTGGGCGGTGGTGGCGGTAGCGGGCGTTTCCTCATGGGGGGTGCCGCCGATCTGGTGCTGGGTGGAAGCCGCCTGCTGCAGTCTTATGCTCAGTTGGGCGGCGACGGAAGTTTGCTGTTCGCTTCAGGCAGCCAAATTCGCATCGACGAGGCAGTCGAAGTGATCGGCACGCGCGTGGACATCCCGTTTGCGATCGGCCGTTTCGCCGGCCTGGAGGTAGCGCTGGCGCCGGCGTCCGGCACGCTCACGGTCAATGGGAATAGTGGCTTCACTTATGAGGTGGCGGCCGGGTTTGCCGGCAGCGATGCGGCGGGTGCGCGCCTGCTGGATCGCAACGGTAATTCGGCCGTGGTCGATTTCCATTTCACCGTGCGTTTGTCGCAGACGGGCGGACAAGGCGTTCCGGGGGACTCCGATCTGATTGCCGCCACCCAGCGCGGCTTGCTGGGCGGCGGTTCAAGCGCGGGCGGCGGGGCGGCGGGCGGCTTGCAACTTGCGTCCTTGTCCTCCGGTGAAAGTCTCGCCGACATCGTGACGGCAGCCGGGCCGGAAGAAAACGCCCAGCGCGCGGAAATTTATCTTGAGTTCGTGCAAGGCAGTGTTTATGCGCGCTCGGGCAATGGCTCGGTGCGCCTCGTAGCGGTAGGGTCGGCGCTGCGGCCGGGCGAAACGCTTGGTACGACAGAGCGCAGCGCGGGCCGGGTGGATTTTTCCGACGGCACGGTCATCAGCCTCGCGGCGCAGAGCGAATTGCGCATCGATGCATTTTCCTACAGCGAAACCGAGCCGCAGCGCGATCGCGCTGCGTTCAACCTGCTGGCGGGCGGGGCGCGCGTGCAGACCGGGCTTGCAGCCGTGCGCCGGCCCGGGGCGTTTTCGTTCGAAGCCGGAGACGCGCAACTGAGCGCGGGTAGAGCAAGCTTTGGTGTGATCAACTGCAGCGGTGTCTGGACCGACCTAACTCCGTGCCCTGCTGCCGTGTCGGCGTATGGCGTGGCGCGCGCCAGCTTGTTCGAAGTGGATGGCGGCAGCGTGCAAATCGGTCGCCCCGGTAATGTACGCCAATTCGGCAAGGACAGCGGCGCTGTCGTGGTGCCCGGGCTGCCGGGCGCGCAGGATTGGCGCGATGTCGCAGGCCTGCGCAGCGTGTTGCCGGGCTTGGCGCCGCTGCCGGGTGCGCTGCAATAAGTGCTTCGGCTGCACTGCGGTGCGGCCTGCGGTACGGTTGATACAAAACGCGCAGTAGCGCGCGTTCAGGCGCAGCGCCCGGCGCGCCACAGCACGCGGCCGACGAACTGCAAACCGCCGCTGTCCCAGTCATCCGCCAGATCGATAGGGGAATAGGCGGGGTTGTCGCTTTGCAGGCGCACCCGCTTTTCCGGCAGCGTCTGCACGCGCTTGACCAGCAGGCGGCCATCCAGCAACAGCACGCACACCCCTTCCTGGCCGAGCGGGCGCGCCGAGGTGTCGAGCAGTAATAGATCACCGTCGCCGAATGTGGGCGCCATCGCGTCGCCGCGCATTACCAGAACAACCACGCGATCGGGCGCCGCGTTGCTGTGGGACACCAGCCAGCCGGCAGGATAAGTGAAGTCGCCGACATGATTGGCCGCGTCATTCCAGCGCAGCGCGGGCTGGCGTGCGGGGTCGTAACAAGGCAGTCCGTGGCGCGCGGCGCTGCCCAGGCTGCGCCCGTCGTCAGGCGCCGGTTCGCCGATGTGCGGGCGAATTTCTTCGTGCGCCGCGAGCGGATAGGGCGTGCTGGCAAAATGTTTCGGGCTACTGTCGTCGGCCAGCCAATCCAGGCTCACGCCGCAGGCGCGGGCAATTTTCAGTGCCCAGCTCATGCCCGGCACGCCGCCCGCAAGATACTGTCGCATCAGACTTTCGCCTATGCCACAGCGGCGTGCGAAAGCCGCCACCGACTGGTCGCCTTTCAATTCCCGCAAACGCGCCGTCAAGCCTGGCAAGCCGCCCGAGGTGGTGTTGTTCATGACCGGCTGACTGCCGCAGGTGCCATTCTGCCGGCAAAATTTGCGGCACAAAAATGTTGACCGGCAGGGAATGTATGTGCTTTAATTCGCATGTAAATTTTGTTTTAGGTTTGTTTCTGCGAGAAAACCTTGCTTTTGTGTGGCATATAAATGCTTGATCAGCACGTCGAGGCCAGCGCGTATCCGCATGAATGCGCGAATTGTGCCCTTCCTTCCCCGCACTGGCTGCGCCGCCTTTGTACGCCTGGTCCAAACGCCCAAAGGCGGGCGCAAACGCGTCGCATGGCGTGTGCCTCAGCAGCTTCCGCCATCCGCCATCAAGGCATACAGGCCGCGTTCCAGCGGCACGAATTCGCAACAACGCAGGTCGCTCACCAGCCGCGTATTGTCGGCAGCGGAATACCGAATGTCGCCATCGCGGGGCGGTCCGTGTTCCACCTGCGGAGGCTTGGCCGTGGTGGTGGCAAGGGCGCCAACGAGGTCCAGCAAGGTTACGCTGCGCCCGGTTGCAATATTTACAACGCCCGGTGTGTCGCACTGCAGAGCTGCGACATTGGCGCGCGCCACATCGCCCACAAAAATGAAGTCGCGCGTTTGCTGGCCGTCGCCATTGATCGTAATCGGCGCACCGGCGCGCAGGCGCTGCGCAAAAATGCTGATCACGCCGGAATACGGCGAATGCGGGTCCTGGCGCGGTCCATATACATTGAAATAGCGCAGCCCGCAGTTCGATTGGCCGTAAAGGTCCCGATACAGTTCCGCGTACTGGTCGTTGATCAACTTTTCCAGGCCGTAGGGCGACAAGGGCGCGGTCGGTGCGGCTTCATCGAGCGGCAGGCGGCGCGGGGCGCCGTACACCGCCGCGCTCGATGCATACACGAGGCGTTGTACGCCTGCTTTACGGCTGGCTTCCAGCACGTTAAGAAAGCCCGCCACATTTACCGATGCCGAATTGAGCGGCTGCGAAACCGAGGCCGCAACCGATACCTGGGCCGCCAGATGCAGCACGTGCGTGATGCCGCCCGTACAGCGCTCTACCGTCGCCAGGTCGCGTATGTCGCCCGCTACGATTTCCAGTTGGGGCGATTCGGCGGGCAAATTGTCGCGTTTTCCGCTCGAAAAATTGTCCAGCACGCGTACCCGTGCGCCGGTGCCAATCAATGCATCCACGCTGTGGGAACCGATAAAACCGGCCCCGCCTGTTACCAGAACATGCATAAGGTTCAACCTCCCGCGGCCGAGTATAGGGAGTGAATGCAATCCGACCCAAGGAACATTGCCCGCAATCTTCCAAAAAGGAGCTGGTTCGCCACGCACCTGTCGGCACATGCAAATTGCCCTGGGTTCGGGAAACTTCAGGCCCGGGCGGCATGAACTCGCCGGGGGAAGCGCTGGAATGGCAATTCGGCATGTCGCGCGTGCCGTCGGGGCTGGCAGCGTAAGTGTACATTGCCTTGCGCGGCGTGCGTGGCCGCATTTGCGCCGCTGCGGAGCTACATGTGTGTCGCAACTGCGGTCGCGGGCGGGCGTGCGCGCTGGTGCCCCCTGGCGCAGTCACTTCTTCGGCGCGACACGGTCACTTTCGCGGCAAGGTGCGCTTGCTCTTGCGGTATGGCGCGGGCACTTTCGCGGTATGGCGCGGGCACTTTCGCGGTATGGCGCAGCCGCGATCGCGCTATGGCGCAGCCGCGATCGCGGCGCGAGACGGCCCCTTTCGCCGTGCGGCTAGACCGCACGCGCGGCCGGCAGGAAACCGGTCGCGGCGCCGCGCGTGTTTTCGGCCGCGCGCGAGCGCAAGAACCAGGGTTGCCAACGTCCAAATCTGGCGCTCGCCCCGCCGCGGTATGGCGCAAGGGGCCGCAAAACCGCCTGCAAGCACCCCGATCAAGCCTGATTCGGGAGAAATAGTTCCTATATTCGGCCAATTCAACGTATCGCATCCCGCCGGCAAGGCCGAAAATAGCGTCGCGCGATCTGGCAAGCGAGCCGGGAACGTGGCAGAGGCTATCAAGGTTTTCACCCCGCATCCGTCAACGAGCATGTTGCGCGCGGGGCGGCACTGTTTCCATTTTCAGCTTCTGCGTCGGACGCGGCGCGAATTCTCAAATTGTTACAGGGACCCGGCTATGGGCAGGTTGAGCAGAAACGAAGACTTGGATGACGCGTATGCGGGTTGCGCCGAGCACTACCTCATGTGTTCGCTGGCGGGCCAAATGTACGCACTGCCGGTGCTCGCGGTCGATGACATCCTGCAGCACGTCGGCGTGATCCGCGTACCGCTGGTGCCGGATTTCGTGCGCGGTGTACTCGATTTCGGCGACGGCAGCATGCCCGTCATCGACCTCTCCGCGCGCCTGGGCGGCGCCCCGTGCCCGAGCGGGGATGGCTGCATCGTGGTGGTGCTGGTACCGGCCGACGACCGCCCGCAGCCGATAGGTCTGGTGGTCGAATCGGTTGCCGACTTGCGCGAAATCAATTCGCTTACACTCGAATCGACGGTCAAAATGTCCGGCACTGCGCAGCGTACTCCGCCGGCGGCGGAATTCATTACCGGTCTGGCCCAGGCCGAAGGCCGCACGATTATCGTGCTGGATACCGACCGCCTGCTCGACGTCGAAAATATCGCCATCTTTTCCGACATTTTCGAGGAAACCGACCCCTATTACGGCATCCTGCACTAAGCCCGCACGGCCGCCGCAGCGGGTTCGAGGCAGCACGCCGCGCGGCCGGCGCCTGCAAGGCGCGGCAGTTTCCCCGCCAAAACACCCCAGTTCATCCCAGTTTCTCCCCAATTTCCCCCATTTGTCCCCGATTGCGCTGCCGGTGCTTGCCGCCGCAGCCTCTGCCCTGCTAGGCTTGCCGGTTTTTCGCCGTGCCGCGCTGGCGGCCGGGAGATCGCATGAACAAGCCGGATTACCTGGAACGCATACTGAATGCCCACGTCTATGACGTGGCGGACGAAACCCCGCTGGAACTGGCGCCGGCATTGTCGTCGCGCGTGCACAACCACATCCTGCTCAAGCGCGAAGATTTGCAGCCGGTGTTTTCATTCAAGCTGCGCGGCGCATACAACAAGATCGTCAAACTGTCATCGCAGGCGCAAAAGCATGGCGTGATCGCCGCCAGCGCCGGCAATCACGCCCAGGGCGTGGCGTTGGCGGCGCAAAGGCTGGGCTGCCGGGCGGTGATCGTGATGCCGACCACCACGCCGCAAATCAAGATCGACGCCGTCGCCGCGCGCGGCGCCGATGTGGTGCTGCACGGCGAAGCGTATGACGAAGCCTATGCCCATGCGCGCGAACTCGAAAAAGCCCAGCACCTGACTTTCGTCCACCCGTTCGACGACCCGGAAGTGATCGCCGGCCAGGGCACCATAGGCATGGAAATCCTGCGCCAGCATCCCAAGCCGCTGCACGCCGTATTTTGCTGCGTGGGCGGCGGCGGACTTATCTCGGGCGTGGCGGCGTTCATCAAGCGCGTGCGGCCGGACGTCAAGATCATAGGCGTGGAAGCGGCCGATGCCGACGCCATGACGCAAAGCCTGGCCGCCGGCAAGCGCGTGAAGCTCGATCAGGTCGGGCTGTTTGCGGATGGCGCGGCGGTCAAACTGGTGGGCGAAGAAACATTCCGGCTCTGCCAGACCTATGTCGACGAAATGGTGGTGGTAAGCAATGACGCCATCTGCGCCGCCATCAAGGACGTGTACGAAGACACCCGCTCCATTCTGGAGCCGGCCGGCGCGCTGGGCGTAGCCGGGGCCAAGGCCTATATCGAAAAGCATCACCTGCGCGACAAAACCCTGGTGGCCGTGGCGAGCGGTGCAAACATGAACTTCGACCGCCTGCGCTTCGTGGCCGAACGCGCCGAAGTCGGCGAAAAGCGCGAAGCCGTGCTGGCGGTTACGCTGCCGGAAAAGCCCGGCGCCTATAAAAAATTCGTGGCGCTGATCGGCAACCGCAACATTACGGAATTCAATTACCGCTACAAAAACAATTCCGAAGCCCATGTATTCGTCGGCGTGCAGGTCGCCAACCGCGGCGAATCGCTGCGCCTGATCGAAGTGCTGCAGCGGCACGATTATCCGACGCTGGATTTGACCGACGACGAATTAGGCAAGCTGCACGTGCGCCACATGGTCGGAGGCCACGCCCCGCAGGCCGAAAACGAAATCGTCTACCGCTTCGAATTCCCGGAGCGGCCCGGCGCGCTGATGAAATTTCTGAACGCGATGAGCCACAACTGGAACATCTCCTTGTTCCACTACCGCAACCACGGCGCCGATACCGGGCGCGTGCTGGTGGGCATGCAGGTGCCGCCGCAGGACAAGGGGGCGTTGCAGAACTTCCTCGACAAAGTGGGCTACCGCTACGTCGAAGAAACTCAAAACCCGGCCTACAAACTGTTTTTGGGCTGACGCGCTGCCACCAGCGCAGCCAGCAGCAGGTATAGCACGGCGGCATTGGCGAGGTGCCAGCCGGCGTGCGTGCCGGCGGGCAGCCAGGCACATACGGCGCGGTCTGCGCTGCGTAACGCGAGCGAAAACGTAAATAGCGCGCAGGCGGCCGTCAAAGGCCGCGCCGCGCTCTGCTGCTGCCGCCTTGCCACCAAGCTTGCCGATGCCAACGCGATCAGCGCCGGCGCATAGGCGATGGAACCGTTCCACAAATCTGCCGGCAGCCAGGCCGCACAGGCACGGTCGGCGGCAATGAATAGTATCAACCAGGCGCAGGCGGCCGCCGTGCTGCGGCGGAACACCCGCACCAGCAGGCGCTGCAGAAAAACCAACTGGAATAGTGCGATAAACCCCATGTCGGCCAGTTCCGCCCAGCGCGTGGCCGTGGTGTGAAAAGCAAAACTGCCGCCGCCGACACAGGCCATCAACAACACCAGCGCGTACAGATCGGGCGCAGCGGCGCCGCGCGCGCGCAACAGCCGCCAGCCGGCCCAGGCCGCGAGCAGAAAGGCCAGGTTGCTCGCGGCATTGAAAGGCTCGCCCCAGAACGCCGAATCCTGGCGCTCGCAATAGCGAAATACCTGTTCGTGCCAATTCACCGCAAGGCGGGTGCGGCGCCGGCTTCCGTTACCAGCCAGTCAAGTGCAATGTCGTGCGGCGCGGGTTCGGTGCTGGGCAGGCGCGCCAGTTCGAACGCCACGCCCAAACTGAGCGGACGCGGTGCGGCGGCGGCCAGGGTGCGGTCAAAATAGCCCGCACCGTAGCCGATCCGATAACCTCGGGCATCGAATCCATTGCAAGGCACGAGCAACACATCCGGGCTTGATTCGGCCGCCTCGGCCGGATACGGAATGCCGTGGCGGTCCTGCGCCAGCGCGCAGCCCGGCAAATACGCCCGATATTCCAATGCACAGGCCGGCGCCAGCGCCACCGGCAGCGCTGCGCGCCGCCCGGCGTCCGCCGCGAGCCATGCGTCGATTACGCCACGGGCGTCGAATTCGGCGCGATAAGGCCAGTAAAAGCCCACGCAGCGCGGTGCCAGGGTGTCCAGCAGATTTGCCAGATGGCGCGCCAGCCGCTGCGACAATTCCGCATGCAGCGCCGGCGCCAGCGCTTCGCGCGCGGCGATGAGGCGGCGGCGCAAGGCCTTGCGCTCGGCGCGAGCGGGGTCGGCAGGGGCGGGTAGGGGCATGTGCTATGCTGGACGCGAGTGCCTCGCAAGACTAACACGCATGAAGAAGTGCATCGCCGGTAGTTTGCTCGCCTGCTGTATCACGCTCGTCCAGGCCGCAAGTTCAGTTGTTCCTGCCAATTCCGACCAGGCTTTCCTCGCCCTGCGCGAGGCTTTTGGCGCCGGCGACAAGCCGCGCTTCGAGCGCCTGGCGCAGCGCTTTGCCGATCCGGATTTAAGCGCCTATGTCGAATATTGGCGTTTGCGCATGGATTTCGACAACACGCCGGTCGAATCCGTCGAAACCTTCCTGGCATTGCAGTCCGGCAGTTTGATTGCCGAGCGCATGCGGGCGGATTTGCTCAAGCGTTACGGCAAGCGTGGCGAGTGGGGGCCGTTCGCCGAACACTATGCCCTGCTCGCGCAGCCGGACCAGGAACTGCAATGTTACAAACTGCAGGCGCGCCTGGCCGGCCTCGACAACACCGCGCTGGACGATGCCGAAAAGCTGTGGCTGGACCTCATTGACGTCGCGCCCGGCTGCCAGGGTGTGCTCGAAGCGCTCAAAAGCGCCGGCCGCATCCAGCCCGAGGACGTATGGGCGCGCATGCGCCGTCTGGCGGAATTCAAGCGCTTTGGCGGCGTGCGCAGCGCCGCCGGCTGGCTGCCGGACAATCAGGCGCCGGAGCCGAAACAGCTCGATCTGGCGCTGACCAAACCGGAACGTTTTCTAAAGGCACTGAAGCCCGCCTTCGCCGCCAGCCGCCGCGAGCGGGAACTGAGCATCCTTGCGCTCGCCGCACTGGCGCGCAGCGACGTCGTGGAGGCCACCGACCGTTTCGAACGCCTTGCCGACCGCTATTCCGCCGCCGACCGCAACTACCTCCATGCGCAATTCGGCTGGCATGGCGCGCAGGCGCATCTGGCCAACGCCAGCAAGTGGTACAAGGCCGGCGGCTTTCCGGCCATGAGTACCGAACAATGGCAGTGGCGCGTGCGCGCGGCATTGCGCGCGCTCGACTGGCGCATGGTGCGCGACACCATAGAACACATGCCGGAAGACCTCAAAACGCGGCCGGACTGGCAGTACTGGTATGCGCGCGCGCTGGAAGTGCAGGGCAAGGCGGTCAGCGCCAAGGAAATATTCGAACGCCTGTGCGGTCAGGCCGAGTTTTACGGCAACCTGGCCTGCGACGAACTGGAACGCCCCATCACCTTGCCGCCGCGCGCGGCGCTGCCGACGGCAAAAGAACTGGACGAAGTGGCGCACGACACCGGCGTGGAGCGCGCCCTGGCATTTATTCGCGTGGATCTCAGGCCGGAAGCCGTGCGGGAATGGAACTGGGCCATGCGCGGCCGTTCCGACCGTTTTTTGCTGGCGGCGGCGGAATACGCCCGGCGCAAGGAAATTTACGATCGCGCCATCAGCGCCGCCGACCGCACACAGACCGAGCACGACTATAGCTTGCGTTTTCTGGCGCCGTTTCGCGAACAGGTCGAACCCAAAGCGCGCGAGCGCGGCCTGGACAACGCCTGGGTATATGGCCTCATGCGCCAGGAAAGCCGTTTCATAGGGGTTGCGCGTTCCTCGGCCGGCGCGCAGGGGCTCATGCAAGTGATGCCCTCCACGGCCAAATACGTCGCCAAAAAAATCGGCATGGATTACCACCCCGGCCAGGCCACCGACCTCGACACCAACGTCGTGCTGGGCACCAGTTATTTGCGCATGGTGCTCGATTCGCTGGACGACCAGCCGGTGCTGGCTTCGGCTGCCTACAACGCCGGCCCCGGCCGCGCGCGCCGCTGGCGCGACAGCAAGCCGCTGGAAGGCGCCATCTACGCGGAAACCATCCCCTTCAACGAAACCCGCGACTACGTCAAAAAAGTCATGAGCAACGCCGTCTATTATTCGGTGCTGTTTGGTGACAAGGCGCCGACGCTGAAAGAACGGCTCGGCACCATTCCGGCCGGAAACTAGCCGCTCGGCACGCGCCCGTCCGGTACGGGCAGGCGTGCGCGGGGGTAGGCTGGAACCCGGGCCGAAATTTGCAGGTCAATCCAAAAGAGCCCCCCCGGCATGGCATGCAGCCCGGCGAGAAGCGCGCCGGTTGCAACTTTTCCACCGTCTGGCGCCTGCGCATGCCGTTCGGCCGCTGGCCATGGGACCAGTCCGGGGGCTGGAGTATTATTTGGTATCGTCATGATTTCCGCATGGAGCCTGCCGTGAAATTTCGCGTATTGATGCTTGGTCTGGGCTTGACCGTCCTGATTTCGGCGCAGAATTCCGCGCTGGCGCAATCGTCCGACGACGAAGCCGCGTTTCAGTCCTGGCGCGAACAATGCCTCTCGCAGCGCCGCAGCGATTGCAACGACAGTGAGGCGTTCGAGGCCGAAACCGGGGAGCCCCATCGCGTGTACAAAAAGCCGGAAGTACCGGGTTCAACCCAGCCGCCCGCAACTACCCCCAGCACGCCCAAAGCCACGGAGCCGGGTCCGGCTGCCAAAAAGAAATAAAGCCGCGCGCCTCCGCATCACTTGGGGCCGCTTGGCAAGGTTCGGTCTTTTGCCTTTCGCATTCCCGAAATGTTCAGGACGGGGTAAGTACCCCGTCCCGCCCCGGGTGTGTTCGAGGCGGAGCTTGATTCAATTACGCGCTACCGGCGCTGGCTAAGGTATATCCAAGGCTGGTCGAACTACTCACTGCCGGACGGGGCATGCTGCCCCGTCCGCATCATTTGGGGCCGCCTGGCAAGGTTCGGTCTTTTGCCTTCCACATTCCCGAAATGTTCAGGACGGGGTAAATGCCCCGTCCCGCCCCGGCTTATCCCATACGGGTGGACGCTGCGCTTATCCCATACGGGTGGACGCTGCGCTTATCCCATACGGCGGATTGCGCTGCGCTTATCCGCCCTACGTTCGGCGGCGTTGCGGCCCCGAAGTGGCGGGGCGGGCTCCCTCACTGCCGGACGGGGCATGCTGCCCCGTCCGCATCATTTGGGGCCGCCTGGCAAGGTTCGGTCTTTTGCCTTTCGCATTCCCGAAATGTTCAGGACGCGGCAAATACCCCGTCCCACCCCGGTGGGTAGGCGGCGCCCGACCGATTCCGTGGATCGCATCGGCGCGATGGTGGCGGTGCTTTTGCATATCGTTATAAACGAATTATTTATATAAAAATTGCAATTTTGGGTGACGTAAGGCATGCTTGCGCGACGCGCGTGAAGTCCTGGCAATACCAATTGGTGGCTTTTGTTAATGACGCGCCTAAAAACCCCGCCTCAAGAGGAAACCCATGGCTGAATTCACTATTGTTTTGATTCCGGAAGACCGATATTTCGTGCCGGCCGAGGGGGCTGTCGCCGCCGCTAAGTCGCGTATTGAAGATTACTTTTCCTGTCGAGGGTACGATGTTGAAACGCTCGTCTCTGCACACCCACACTTTGTTAGCGGCAACGACAGCTTTGAGCAATTGTCCTGCCCCCAATGTGGCGAATCAGTCATGAGGTTCGATCTCGAAGAAGACGATGATGGCTATACCTGGTGGGACCGTTTTGAGCAAACGCTGGGCGAAGCGGAGGATGCCGCGTCCGTTAGCGTCAACATGCCGTGTTGTGGCAAAGACGTTGCGGTTAATGATATCGATTTTGGACAAGATGCCGGCATCGCACGATTTGAGCTTTCGCTACGCGATCCGGGCGACGATATCGAAGTGAATGATAAACAAAAATCGAATCTGGAAAGCATCCTCGGGTGCAGCCTCATCCAGATCATCAGGGTCGATTCCTGAACAAATTTCAAGGCTTGCGCTGCATTCAGTGGCGGTCCGGCGTACGGTGGGGCGGCGAAATCACCCTTGCGCCCTGCCGGGATTGGCACCCGCTTCAAAACACCTTTCAGCCCAGAGGCCCGCGTGATCGCAGCTGCCGCGGTCCAACAGTTCTCGTAGGTCACTGCCGGTCGGGGCATGCTGCCCCGTCCGCATCATTTGGGGCCGCCTGGCAAGGTTCGGTCTTTTGCCTTCCACATTCCCGAAATGTTCAGGACGGGGTAAATACCCCGTCCCGCCCCGGGGAATTCAAATCGGATAGTGCGGAAAAATCCTGGGCACTTCTCGTAGGTTGGGGTGAGCTTGCGAACCCCAACATGATGGGCTGCGGATGGCTCTCGGCTGATTGTTTTGCCCGGGTCGGGGGAGCGCTTTTCTCTTATCGGGGGCGCTGCGCTTTTTCCGTGCCGCTGGACGCTGCTTTTCCCATACGGCTGGACGCTGTGCTTATCTCATACGGCTGGACGCTGCGCTTATCCCATACGGGTGGACGCTGCGCTTATCCCATACGGCGGATTGCGCTGCGCTTATCCGCCCTACGTTCGGCGGCGTTGCGGCCCCGAAGTGGCGGGGCGGGCTCATTTGTGCGTGATTTGCGCCAGCGCCTGCAATAGGTGGCTGTACGCGACGCGTTCCTGTTCCATGCGCAGGCGTTCCCGGATGCGGTGCTGCTGCAGGTCTTGGAATAGCGCCTGTTCATCGGCGTCGAGGCGTTGCAGGGCGTGGTGTACCGGCTCGGGTTCGCTGCCCCAGTGCGGGGCGTGGGCGAGCAGGGTGGCGCGGTCCATCAAGAGCGAGCGGGCGTGCGGGAAGTGGGCGCGCAACTGGTCCAGGATGGCGAAGCCGTGGGTGTCGATGTCGCCCCAGTAATGGATGGCGCAGCGCGCGAGCCAGGTGGCGCGGGCCAGGGCGTCCCAGCCGTAGCCGGCGCCGAATATCACGATGGCGCCGGTATGGGGCGGGAACGCCAGAAAATTGGTTTCGTTCTCGGTGATGAATACCGCGTTCAGATCGAGATTCAGCGCCGCGAAACTGCCGGCATCCAGCGTGATGTCGGGGCTGCCGGTCTGGCCGGGCAGCAGTTGCAGGCCGGCATCCAGCACGCGAAAACGTATGCGCTGCGGCTTGTCGCGAAAACCGTAGCGGCGGGCGAATTGCGCAATGCCGGTGGCGGATGGGTCTATCGCGCTGGCCGGCAGGGCCAAATCCAGCCACTCCGTCAGTACGCCGCGGTGCGCTTCGACAAATTTGCTATCCACGCCCGCCACGTCGACTTGCCGCAGATACACGGCCGGGCGCGGGTGGGCGATCAGCCACTGCACCACGGCCAGAAGTTGCGGCCAGCGCTCGGCCAGTTCCAGCGCGGCGAGCGGCTTGCGCAATAGCCACGGCGACAGCGCCGGCAATTCGGCCGCGGCCGTCTGCCACAGGCTTAGCCAGGTTTGCCCTTCGCGGCGCTTGGCGATCAGCGCCAGCGCGGCGGCGGTGTCGTCCAGCCACGCCTGCTCCGGCAGGCGCTGGCGGCCCTGCACGCGGTGCTGGATTTCGCGCCATTCGATGCGTAGGTGGGGCATGGCGGCAAGGTCTGCGGCCCACTTGCGCACGGCTTCGAAACGTTCCGTCAGATCGGACGAAGCGGGTGTTTTAAGGCTGAGACGCAAGGGCCACGGCTCGCCTGGCGCGACCAGCGCGCGCAGCAACTCACCGCGCGTCCATAGGCGCTCCACTTGCGCGCGCAGGTCGGCCGGGGTGGTCCAGTTCATGCCCGAAGTTCGATAGACAGATCGACCCCGGCGCGCGCGAACGATGCGCTCACGATCCTGGCGCGACGCCCGCTGCGGCCATGCCGGCAGCGGTCGGCGCGGCTTGCGCGGCCGGCGATTTTTGCGCGCGGTATTCTTCGATGCTGAGGCAGCGCAGGCGCGAATCCTGGCCGCCTTCGTTGTGCACGAAACCTACGCTGGATACGTAAGGTTCGATGATGTGGATTTTCTGCAGCGGCGTCACGATGAGTAGTTGCAGGTTAAGTTGTTTGAATAGTCGCAGGCCGTATTGTGCGGATTCGTCCGAGCCGCGCCCGAATGCTTCATCTATCACCACGAAGCGGAACGAGCGCGAGCGCACCGCGCCCCATTCCAGGCCGAACTGATAGGCCAGGCTGGCGGCCAGTATGGTGTAGGCGAGCTTTTCTTTCTGGCCGCCGGATTTGCCGCCGGAGTCGGAATAATGTTCGTGCTCGGCGTCGTCCTCGCGCCAGCGCTCGCTGGCCGAAAACAGAAACCAGTTGCGCACGTCCGTCACTTTGGCGGTCCAGCGCCGGTCCATGTCGGACTGGCCTTCGCGGCCGCGGAAGCGGTCTATGATGGCTTTTACCTGCAGGAATTTGGCTTCCGAATATTGCGCGTCTTCCGAGCCCGTCACGGCGCCCTCGGTGCAGGCGCGCAAGTCCTGCTGGAAATCGCGTAGTTCGGCATCCGGACTGATTTGCGATACCAGCACGATGTAGCGGCCGGGGTTGTAATCGATGGCCGCCAAGGACTGATTGATGCGCTCTATGCGTTCTTTGATGGTTTCGCGCTCGCGCGCCAGTTGCGCGTTGAAATTGGCGATTTCGTTGATGGTATTGACGTTCAGCAGCTCTTTGAAGCGCTCTTCGAAGCGCGGCAAATCGTCGCGTTTCAGTTGTTCCAGCAGGGCTTCGTAGTCGCCCGCCGCGGCCAGGCTGGCGTCCATGTCGGCGGATTCGAGCTTGAATTCGTCCTTGAATGCCGACATCGCTTTGATGATGCGCTCGGCCGTGCGCGCGAGGCGTTTATCTTCATTATCGATGCGCTCCTGCAGCCACTTGCGCATGTCCTGTTCGCGGTGGTCGCAGGATTCCACCGACAACTGGTGTTCGCCCAGGGCCTCTGGGCGCAGACCGTCCAGCCGCTCCACCAAGGCTGCCTCGGGCGGCGCGGCTTCCCACACGGCTTGCGTCTGGCCATGGAGGGCCTCGGCGTCGGTGCGCTTTTGTTCCACGCGGGCGCGTTCGGCACGCGCGCCGTTTTTGTCGTCCAGTTCCAGCTCGGTGGTGGTCAGGTCGGCGCGTGCGTGCTGCAACTGGCGCGCCAGTTCCTGCAAGGTGTCGGAAGCGGCTTGCAGGCGCGCGCGTTCGTCGGCCAGTTGTTCTATTTCGCGCGCCGGACTCATCCAGTCCAGATCGTCGAAATCGGCAAATTCTTCCAGCCGCGCCAGCGTCAGCAGCAATTGTTCGGCTTCGGAACGCTGTTTTTGCAGGGCGGCAATGTTTGCGCCCAGCTTGGCGAGACGCTGTTCGAGCTGTGCGCGGCGCTCCCCCAGCGTGCGCAATTTGTCGGCATTGCTCCAGCCCAGCACGTAGCGGCTGCGGTCGCCGATGGCATGGCGGTCGTCCTTTTCGTGCCGGCCGTCCGGCGCCTTGATCTGGCCGGCCTGGGTGAGCGCGCGCGCCTCGCGGCGGAACTGCTCCGGCGTATCGCAACAGGCGTAGTCGAAGCGCTCGCGCAATTCGCGCTCCAGCCATTCGTAACAGGGCGAATCGGGTTTGATGGCCAGTTTGCGCACGATGGACTGCGCGTGCAGCGTCGGCGGCGTACCGCCTTTGCGCGCGCGCAGGTGGAAATACACCAGGCGCGTGCCCAGGTGCTGTCTATCCACCCATTCCGCCACCTTTTTGTAGTGCACTTCCGGCACCAGCAGGGCCAGACCGTAGCCGCGCAACAGGCGCTCGGCGGCGCCTTCCCAGGCGCGTTCGTCCTCGCGCACCTGGATCAGTTCGCCGGCGAAGGGCATGTCGTCTTCGGCAATTTCCAGGGCCTGGCACAGGGCCGCGCGTATGCGCACCTGGGCGGCGTCGATATTGCTTTTGCGCCGCTTCAGACTGTCGATTTCATCGCATAGCAGGGCGTGTTCCTCGCGCCCCTTGCCGAAGGCGAATTGCTCTTCGCGCTCGCGGTTCTGCAAGTCGGCGATGCGGTTGCGGAAGCTTTCCGCGCGCGCCAGGATGGATTGCCGCTGTTCCATGAACGCCGCCGCATCAGCCGGCGCGGCTTCGCCTATCTGTGCCAGCAATTCGGCGTGGCGGCGTGCTTTGCTGCGGCGGTGGTCGCGTTCGGCTTCCTTTCGGCGTATGTCGGCAGCGAGCTGTTCGAGCCGGTCGCCCCCGTTGTCGCGCAGCGCGCGCTCCAGATCGGCCACGCTTTGGCGCTGCGCATCGCGCTGCGTCACCAGGCGTTCCACCCTGGCGTTGGCGCGCGCCCACTCCTGCGCCAGGATGTCCAGCCGGCGTTCCAGCAGATCGCATTTAAGGCGCGCGAAATAGGCCCGCAGCGCTTCGCGGCAGGCGCGCCAGCCCTGGATTTGCGCCGCCAGTTCGGTGTGCTGGCGGCAGTCATCGACGAGCGGGGCGAGCAGGGCGACCTGGCGCTTGGCTTTCAGCACCGCCTGGTGGGCGCGGTCCAGGTCGTCGAAATGGCGTATCAGCGCTTCGATGCGGGCGCCCACGTCGAACGGTTCCAGCATGTGGTTGCGCACGAAATCGGTGAGGTTCCCAACCGATTTCATCGACACGGTCTGGTGAAACAATTCCAGCGCCTGTTCGTTGCTGATGCCCAACTGGCGGCGCATCTTGCCGCCATACGGCGGGAAGCTATCTTCCACCTCGCAGCCGGCGGCGCGCAGTTTTTTGCGCAGTTGTGCGATATCCGTGCCGAAGCCGGAAAAGTCGGCGGCGATGGACAGTTCGCGCGGTGCCAGCACGAACAGGCGGGCCGGCTGGCCCTGCGCTTCTTTCATCCAGAACACCTGGGCCAGGGTGACGGACTGGTCGAAACCTTCGTTGCGGAATACGCCCAGAATGACCGAATAACTCGTTGCGTCGCGCAGCGCGACCGGGCGCGCCGCGCCGGTGATTTCGTTGCGCTCGCTCTTGTAGTGGCCGAGCACATAGGACTTCAGCGTGCGTTCGCGCGCGTCGGCGCCGGCCGCCTTGTTGTAGGCGACGCGGTGCGCCGGCACCAGGAGCGTGGTGAGCGCATCCACCAGCGTGGATTTGCCGGAGCCGATGTCGCCGGTCAACAGGCCGTTGCGGCCATCCAGGTGCAAGCTCCATACGCGGCGGTCGAAAGTGCCCCAGTTCAGCACTTCCAGCCGCTGCAGCCGGTACCCGGTGCGGCGGTCGTCGCTGGCGAAATCGAGGTCCAGCGCCAGCGCTTCACTCATCGCGCCGGTCCTTGCCGCGCGGCGCCACGCCGGCCAGCGCGCTGCGATAGGTTTCCAGCCGGGCATCGAATTCGGACAGCCACTGTGCATCCACGAATGCTTTCAGGATGCGCCGTACTTCATAGCTGCCGGCGCCCTGGCTGGTGCTGCCGGCGGCCGGCTTCAGGCGGCGCAGGAAACCCAGTTCGATCACCTTGTTCAGCGTGGATTCGATCTGGTCTATCAGTTTCGCTTCGTTGGGGCCTTCGGGCAGAAATACCCGCACCATGTCGACGATGTCGTCGCGCGCCAGCACCAGCCGCGTGTCGCCGCCGCCGGCATCGAATTCGGCCAGCTTTTTGCGCAGCAGCGCCAGCATGAGGCTTACCGGGTAGGACAGCGGCCGCCGCGCCACCAGGCGCGGCACGCGTGGCGCGGCGTCGGCCTCATCGGCATCCGGGCGGCTTTTGAAAAACGCATAGCCTTCGGCTTCGTCGAGCAGCAAATCGAGCTGCAATATGGCCGCCTGTTCGCGCACCCGCGCTTGCAGGCGCAACAGGGCGGCCCAACTGCGCTCGTCGTCCTCGCGATACAGCACGCCTTTGAGCAGGTGGATGAGCAGGGCGGATAAATCCGGCTGCGCGGCGCCGGATTGCAGGGTATTGTCGCTGGCGTTCATGCGGGTTTGCGGGCAGGGAGCGGCGCCACGTTCAGCGCAGGTAAATCACACGCGGCAATTTTGCCTCGCGCGTGACGGCGGCGCCATCGGCGTCAGCCGCCTGCCACTGTACCGGCTCCTGCAGCGATTCATCCACCAGGGCGGAAAACCCTTCCGTCAGTTCGCCCTTGCCGTGGCCTAATTGCAGATAGGCCACCAGTTCCGCCAGGCCGTGCTGCAACGGCTCGCGCGCGAGCAATTCGCGCAGGGTGATTTGCGCGCGCGAGCGCAGTGCCAGCCGTATGCCGGCGGCCAGGCGCGCGCGGTCCACCACCACCTGATCGAACAGCGCCTGGGTGTCGATGTCGTCGGCGCCGGCCAGCACTTCCAGATCGGCCAGCAGCGGTTTGAATGATGGCGTGCACAGCGGCCGTTCCATGGGCAATTCGATATCCGCCCCCATGCCGGCAAGTTCCATCACCGTACCGGCCGGCTCCAGGGCGCGCAGCGCCAGCGCCTTGCTTTCCACGCCGTGCAGCAAATCCATGATGCGGCGGTTTTCCAGCCAGGCCTGGTCGTCCAGGAAGCGCCGCAATTGTTGCGACAAGGCCGCTACGGTGCGCTGCGTGTGTTCGCCGGCTTCCAGCCAGTCGTAATGCACGCGGCGCGTGCGCGCGTCCGGCTTCAGCGCCGCCACGGCCGGCAATTGCAGGGCGCGTTCCAGATGTTCCGACAATTGCTCCTGGCGCCGGCTGGACATCAGAAAATCCCAGAAGGCGCGGAAACTGCGGCCCTGGTCGGAATCGCCTATGGCGTCGCGCTCGCCCAGAATTTCGTCCAGCAGGGCGCCTTTGGCGCCTTCCCAGAGCGCGATTTTTTCGCGCACCCTGCGGTCGAGCTGGCGAAAATTGTGTTCCACCTCGCGAAAATCGGCCAGCAATTCGCGCGCCAGTTGCAGAAATTGCTGGAAGCGGTCTTTCACCGCCGTGTCATCCAGCAGCGGCAGGTCGCCGGCTGCTACGCGGGCGATTTCGGCATCCAGGTCGGCGCGCTTTTTCTGCAGTTCGGCCAGGCGGCGCGCGGGGTCGGCGTCGGTGCCGGCGCTGATCTGTTCCAGCAGGGCGAATAGCGTGAGCAGGCGCGATTCGGTGCCGACGAAGGGGCGGTCGCTCAGCGTGACGAGCCAGGCGATGGCTTTTTCCGTGGCCGGCGTGAGGTCGAACTGGGCTTCGTCGGTACCGGGCCGGTAAAACTTGCGCAACCAGCCTTTGTCGGGCGCCGCCCAGTCATTCAGGTATTCCGGCGCGGGCTTGGGGAAGGCGTCCTTGCCCAGTTGCTGGCGCAAGGCGAACAACTCGTCTTCGAGCGCTTCGGCCAGTTCGGCTTCGGGCATCACGCGCAGATTGGGCTCTACGAATACGCGCTGCAAAAAGCTCGCGATGAGCGGCGCGTGATCAGACCGCAACAGCCGCCAGGCCGGGTGGCGCGTGCGCAGTGCATCCAGGCTGGCGTAGTCTAGGGGCATGGCAAATTTGTTTTGCTTTGCTGATCTGGTGCTTGCGGCGCGGCGGCGGCACGCGCGAGGTCTGGCACCTGCGCCCGGGCGAACTGCGGCCCGCGCCGCAGGCTGTCCCGGCCGGCCGTCAGGACGCCAATTCCTGCAACACCTCGGGGTGGCGCTCCGCAACCTTGATCAGGGTTTTTGCGGCCCCGGACGGTTCCCGGCGACCTTGTTCCCAGTCCTGCAGGGTACGCACCGATACCCCCAGCAAGGTCGCAAACGCAGCTTGCGATAATCCGGAAGCGATGCGTGCGCGCGCCATTGCCGTCAGTTGTGGGGCGTGAGTCCGCGCACCTGTGCCGGCCTTCATTTCCTTTACCGATGTCAGCAGTTCGGCGCCAAGATCGAGCGCGGGTTTACTTCTGGGCATGTTCGAGTTCCTCTCTGATCTGACGCAGAACGTGCGCGGGGATATTTTCCTTGACGGATTTTCCGTAGACGATGAGCAGCCAGATTTCGCCATTGGCAAGGCGGTCGTAGTAAATGATTCGAACCCCGCCTCGTTTGCCTCTGCCTGACCGGGTCCAGCGGACTTTGCGCAAGCCGCCGCTGCCTGGCACGACGTCGCCCGCATGCGGGTTGGCGGAAATGAAGGTGATGAATTCGGTTTTTTCGTCGTCGTTCCAGCAGTGGGCTGCGAGCCGTGCGAAAGTGGGTGTTTCGATCACGGTGTACATGGATGGCAAGATACGGCACTGCCGTAGTCGAGTCAATCCTACGGCGCGGGGCGGCGTTTGGTCCAGCACTGCGACTGCGCCCATTTTTGCCGCGGAGGGAAGCATTCCTGGCGCGGCGCACTGCGTCGCCGGCAGGCCGCGGCGCTACAGCTTTTTCATCCACTCCACACTGTGCATGTTCACCGCGGCTTTCCAGTCCGCGCGCGAAAACGTGTGGTCGGCTTCGTCCACTTCCACCCGCGTGATGTGCGCGGTAGCGGCTTCGCCCGCTGCGCCGCGCCACCAGCCGGAAAATTCCTTCGCCGTATAGTCGTTGCCGCTCAGGATGAGCAGGTAGGGCATGTCGGTTGCGGCCAGTGCGCGCTGCATGAGGGTGAGGTAATCGGCGCCGTCTTGCGCCTTGTCGCCGGGTTTGCGCATCACGGTGCCGACCTGGCTTTTCAATTCCCCCATCGAGCCCAGCAGATTGACGCCGCCGCGCAAAAATTTGAGCCAGAACTCGCGGCTGGTCAGGCGCTGCAGGTAATAGTGCTTGAGCCGCGTCTGCGCCTGCGTGACTTCCGTGCGTACCCAGGGATTCAGCAGCACCAGGCCGGCCAGGCGCGGGTCGGCGCGCCGCTGGCGGTACATGAGGGCGGCCGAGGCGGCATCGCACAGGCCCCAGATGACCACCCGCTGCAGCGTGGGAACGGCGCGCAGCAGGTGCTCGATGGCGGCCGCGATGTCCTCATCCAGTTGCGTGAAATCGCGTGCTTCGCCTTCGCTGTCGCCCATGCCGCGATGGTCGAAGCGCAGATTGGCGACGCCGGCCGCGGCCAGCGCGCGTGCCAGCGCTATGAATTGGCGGTGGCTGCCGGCGCGGTACTGCGGTCCGCCCACCACGATGAGCACGCCGGTGCGCGCAGGCGCTTCGGGCGCCGCGACGACGCCGAACAAGGCGTCGCCGTGGCAGTGGAAGCGGGTGGCCAGTTCTTCGTACTTCATGACCAATCCCCCAGCGCTGCCGAGGTGGCCGCGCGCAGGGCCGGCGCGGTTTCGATTTCCACCGTCTGCCAGAAGCTTTGATCCACCACGCTATGGTGCTGCACGGCATAGCCGGCGGCTTCCCACTGCGGCAACTGTTTGGCGCTGGCCGGCAGCGGCGTGTCGGCTCCGGCGCCGACCACGTCCAGCCACAACAGCCGGCCGCCCTGCGGCGGTGGTGCCAGGGTGGCGCGATCCAGTCCGGCCGCCAGATCGGGATGCAGCTCGTAGCCGGCGATTTCGACCGCCTCGCCGCGCTCCAGGCGCTCGCGCGGAGCAGTTCCGCTGCCGCGCTTGGCACCTATCATGTCGGCCGCGGTCGCCAGGCGCAAAAACTGCTGCAGTGCGCGCTGGCCGGAAGTGAATGGGTGCCAGAACAGGAAATTGCCGGCGTCCGGCAGCCGTGCCGCCGCGGCCGCGGCCAGCAGGCAACCGCTGCGCAGGCCCCACAACCACAGCGGCGCGTCGGTTTGCTCGCGCAGCCAGCGCTGTGCCGCCAGTGCGTCCTCGACCCAGGTGGACCAGGTGGCGGCAGCGAATTCGCCGCTGCTGTCGCCGCAACCGGCCAGGTCGATCTGCAATACCGCCGCCCCTGCCGTGACCAGGGCGCGCGCCTGCAAAGCCACGGCGCGGCGCGCCTTGTTCATTTCTTCGGCAAACGGATGCAGGTATAGAAACGCGGCTTTGGGCCTGCCATTCGGCGCCGCATACAGACAGTAGCGCCGGCCGTCGCCGACGGGCAGGAAAAATGGTTCTTGCGTAGCCATATGTTCGCCGGTGTGCGGGCGGCGCGTACATCGGCGCTGGCGGCGTGCAGGGCGGCCGGCGGCTTCCGATATGCCCGGCCCGAGTCCGGATTCCTGTTTTTTGCGAGCCCGGATTATACGGTCTGGGGTGCGCCGGCGAAGCCCGGAAAAGTTCGGCCGCTGCCAGGCCGGCTCCCGCAAGGGCCTGATAAACTTGCAGACTTTCCGGGGGGCGAAAATGAAAAGACTATTGTGTGCGGCCGGGCTGGGGCTGGCGGCGCCGTTGGCATCGGCGTCTGCGTTTCTGGATCAGTTCGATACCCTGGATGGCGCGTTCTGGTATGTGGCGGACGGCTGGCATAACGGCCCACCGTTCAATGTGGGCTGGCGTGCCGACCATGCCCAGGCTGGCGGCGGCCAGCTCGTGCTCGGCATCGACGCCACGTCCTGTCCGGCGGGCTGTTCCGGGTTGCCCTATGCCTCGGCCAATGTCGCCAGCAATGCCGTGTATGGCTACGGCAGCGTGCGCGGCCGGCTGCAGGCGGCGGCCGGCGCGGGGCTGGTGACTTCGCTATTCACCTATGTCGGGCCGGATTCCGGCCACGCCCACGATGAAATCGACATCGAAATATTGGGCCAGGACACCACCCGCGTGCAGTTCAATTTTTTTGCCGCCGGTTCCACCGGCAACGAGTACGTGGTGGACCTCGGCTTCGATGCCAGCGCGGCCATGCACGACTATGCTTTCGCCTGGTCGCCGACGGGCATCGCCTGGTACGTCGATGGCGTGCTGCGCCACACCGTGTCGGCGGCGAGCGTGACACTGCCGTCCATTCCCGGCCAGGTAATGGTCAACCTGTGGGCGGTGGATGGCTCGGCCACCGCCTGGGCCGGAACTTACGACGGCACGCCCGCCCTCGCGCGCTACGACTACGTGGGCTTCACGCCGCTTGCCGCGGTGCGTGAAACCGGCGTGCTTGCCCTGCTCGTGCTGGGGCTGCCGCTTGTGCTTGGGTGCAGCTTGCGCGGCCGCGGGCAGAACGGCCGCGCCGGCTGAATCGCCACGTCGCGCGGCCCGGCCGGGCGTGGCGGTGGGTACAACATTGCGGCCGCGGCGCCGCGCGGGCCGCATTGCGCCTATCATCGCGCCCTTGCCGGATTGTCCTTTCCCTGCCAGCAATGGATTTCAAAAAGACTGCGCGATCGTTCGAAAGCGCGCTCAAGCCGCTTTTTTACGAAGTCGTGTTCGGCCTGTTCACGCCGGCCAAAGTGAGCTGCGTGAATTTCGGCTATGCGCCGATTACGCCGGGGCTGGCGGCGCATTACCCGAACCCGGACGAAGCGCTGCAGTATGAGTTGTACTGGCAAACATTTGCGCTGCTCGAGCGGCAACTGAGCGCGCAGCAGGTGCTGTGCGAAATTTCCTGCGGCCGTGGCGGCGGCCTGGCGTTTTTGCGCGGCAGCACCGCTGCCCGGCTGATCGGCCTGGAAAGGTCCTGGTTCGCGTGCCGCCATGCCCGCCGACGCTTCGGGCTGGACGTGCGCGCGGCCGTGGCGCCGAAACTGCCGCTGGCCGCGCAATCGGTGAATGTGTTTCTGTGCGTGGATTCGGCACACATTTACCATACGCCCGAGTTCGTCGCCGAACTTGTGCGCTGTCTGAAGCCTGGCGGCTGCGTGCTGCTGGCGGACCGAAATCGCGGCGCGCCTGACTACGTGCGGAAAATGATCCACAAGCGCCATGCCGCCGCCGGCCTGACCCTGGACACCTGGCGCGACATAGGCGCCAATGCCCTGCAGGCGCTGTATCTCGACGAGGCGCGCAAACAGCAATTGCTGCGCGCATTGCCGCCGCTTCCGGGGCTGCGTGCCAAAGCGGAAAATTTCGCCGGCCTGATCGGCAGCCAGAAACACCAGGACATGGAACGTGGCGAGGTGAGCTATTTCCTCATGCGCTCCACCAAACCGGACCAAGCTTGATTTACCGGCGGGGTGTGGGGCTGCCGGTGCGAAAGCCGCGTTTGCCGGCCTGTTGCAGCGCGCAAACGACTACCCTGAAAGGGCTAGCCGATCGCATCCGCAGCGGTGCCGCCAAGCGATTGAAAATCCATCGGTTTGGCGGGAATGCCGAGGCTCGCGGCAGGTCTGGGCGGAATTTTTGCACTGCAATGTGCTATTTCCAAATAGTCGTTCAGCGACTTGCATATCGCGTCGCGGCAAATATGCTTGCGCACTTGGCCGCCGCCACACGGCCCGAAGTACGGCGCGAACTTTGTCAAAATTTGCAGAAATGTTTTGCCGCCTCTATGTCCGGAATGTTGCAACCCCGTCTGTTCTGTTCTGCCGGCCCGGAAACATGATCGTCCCGGCCCGGTTTTGGTCCGAGTTCCGGCCTGCGCTGGGCGCGTGGCGCGGGGACTATCGAGTGCAGCCCGGCGGCCGGAGTTTCCGCCTTGGCTGAACATTCGCACAGCGGCGAGCTGCCGGCAGCGCCGCGCAAACGCCGGTGGTCCATCGTGCTGCATCTGGGCTTGTCCCTGGCGGCAATGGCGGCGCTGGCGCTGGTATTCATTTTTGCGTCGGCCTACATCCTGCGCCAATCTTCCGGCCAAGCCGCGGCCATTAACGTGGCCGGATCGCTGCGCATGCAGACCTATGCGATAGGCGTGGAACTGGCACAGCCGCGTGACCCCGCTGCGCGCCGAGCGGCGGTGCGCAATGCGCTGGCGGGTTTTTCCGCGCGCTACGACAGCCCGGCGTTGCAGGCGGTGTTGCCGAACGACCTGGATTCACCGCTCTACGCGAGCTATGCGGAGGCAGGCAATTACTGGCTGGAAAGCTTCAGGCCGCTTGCGCTGGCGCTGCTGGAGGCCGATCCCCCGCAGGCGGCACTGCAGATTGCCCCGCATATCGAGCAGCAGGTGGAACGCATCGACCGCCTGGTGAAATTGATCGAACTCGATCTCGAAGCGCGCCTGAACGCCCTGCGCATTTTGCAGGCGGTATCGCTGCTCTTGCTGTGTGTCGTCACCGCCTTGATGGCGCTCAATATTTACCGCCAGGTTCTGGCGCCCATTGCCGAATTGTTGCGCTGTGCCGCGGCGGTGCGGCGTGGCGATTTTTCCGTGCAGGTGGCGGCGCGCGGCGGCAGCGATCTGGCCGAACTGGGCGAAGCATTCAACATCATGGTGCGCGACCTGTCGAACAGCTATGCCGACCTGGAGGCGCGGGTGCGCGACAAGACCGCGCTATTGGAACGCAGCAATCAGTCCCTGGGCCTGCTCTACGACATTACCCGCACGCTCGCCGAGGCGTCGTCCACCGCCGAGGCTTTGCGCGCCGTATTGCGCCAGACCGAGCGCGTGACCGGCGTCGAGCGCGGCCGGGTGGTCGATTGCGAGGCGGCGGAAGCCCCGCCGCTGGCCGCGCAAGCCACCGCCGCGACCGCAGCCGAGCCGCCGTCACAAGCCGCCACGACCCTGCAATATGCACTGGGCGGCGACGCGGACAGCCGGACGTATCTGGAATTCGACCTGCCCGCCGGTCGCGAACTGGACGACACCGGGCATAAATTGCTGCAGGCGGTGGGCCGCCACGTCGGCGCGGCGCTGGCGGCGCGCGCCGGCGCCGAAGAGCGCCATCGACTGGCGCTGCTGGATGAGCGCGCGGTGATCGCGCGCGAACTGCACGATTCCCTGGCGCAGGCGCTGGCTTACCAGAAAATCCAGGTATCCCGCATCAACGCCTTGCTGGCGCGCGGGCAGCCCGGCAGCGAGGTGCAGGACGCCATGGACGAACTGAAAACCGGGCTCAACGACGCCTCGCGCCAATTGCGCGAATTGCTCGCCACTTTCCGCCTGCGCATGGACGGGCGTGGACTGGCGGCTGCGCTGGCGGCCACGGTGGAAGAATTCCGCCGTCGCGGTGGTTTCGCGATCCGGCTCGAAAATCGCCTCGGCCAGCGCCAGCTTGGGTCGGGCCAGGAAATTCATGTACTGCATGTGGTGCGCGAAGCACTTAGCAATATCGAGCGCCACGCCGCCGCCAAACGCGTATCGGTGCGGCTGGAATGGCGCGCCGGCGCCCGCGTGGGGGTGCTGATCGAGGACGACGGGCTGGGAATTGGCGTCGCGCAAGCGCGGCCGCAACACTATGGCATGGCGATCATGCGCGACCGCGCCCATAGTCTGGGCGGAGAGCTTAAGATTTCCACCGGTGCGAGCGGCGGCACTTGCATCGAAATGGAATTTCCCGCGCAGCACGGCACGCAATGAATCGCGGCCCGCGCGACGGCCGCAACAGCGCTTCGGAACGAGGGCCAATAATGCGCGAGGACGGTGTGGCGACGAGCGTGGTGGTGATCGACGACCACCCCTTGTTTCGCAAAGGCGTGGCACAACTGCTCGCGATGGACGACAGCTTCACGCTGGCCGGCGAGGCATCCAGCGGGGAGGACGGCGTAGAACTTGCGCTGGCCGTGGACCCCGACCTGATTCTGCTCGATCTCAACATGAAGGGCATGAGCGGCAACGCCACCCTGCGCGCCCTGCGCGACGCCGGGGCGGGCGCGCGCATCATCATGCTGACCGTGTCCGACCATCCGGATGACATCGTGAGCGCCATACGCGCCGGTGCGGACGGCTATCTGGTGAAGGACATGGAGCCAGAAGCTCTGCTCGCTGCGCTGAAAGAGGCCATGGCCGGCCGCGTTGCCATCAGCGAGCGGCTGGGCGGACTGCTGGCGACCGCCCTGCGTGCCGAAGCGCAGGCCGCCGGGCGCAACCTGGGCGTGTTGACCGAGCGCGAGCGGGCCATTTTGCGCTGTCTGGCGAACGGGAAATCGAACAAGCTCATCGCGCGCGATCTGGAAATTGCCGAAGGTACGGTCAAGGTGCACATCAAAAATCTGCTCAAGAAGCTCAGTTTCCGTTCCCGCGTCGAAGCCGCCATCTGGGCCGTCGAAAACGGCATGCGCAGTTGAAGCCCGGCGCATTGTGTGCGGCCGGCAAGCGGGCAGGTCCGCGCGCTGCGATACGGCCATGGAAGTTCTGAAATCCATGCGGCGCGGCCGCGCCTGGCCGCTGGGCGCGCACTGGGATGGGGCCGGCGTCAATTTCGCAGTGTTTTCGCAGGTGGCGCAAAAGGTGGAACTATGCCTGTTCGATTCCACCGGCCGCATCGAACAGTCGCGCACCCCCTTGCCCGGCCACAGCCACGACATCTGGCACGGCTATTTGCCGGCGGCGCGGTCCGGCCTGGTGTATGGCCTGCGCGTACATGGGCCGTGGCGGCCGGATCGCGGCCACCGCTGCAATCCCAACAAGGTGCTGCTGGACCCCTACGCGCGCGAAATCGTCGGCGATTTCGCCTGGCACGACGAACATTTTGGTGCCGACCTGCGCCATGGCCGGCACATGGACAATGCCGACAACGCGGCTGTGGCGCTCAAGGCGCGGGTGGTGGCAGACGACTTCGACTGGCGCGGCGATGCCCCGCCCGATACGCCGCTGGCCGACAGCCTGCTGTACGAATTGCACGTGCGCGGCTTCACCAAGCAGCACGCAGGCGTGCCGCCGGAATTGCGCGGTACCTTCGCCGGGCTGGCCAGCGAGACGGCCATTGCGCACTTGCGCCGGCTGGGGGTGACCGCCGTGAACCTGCTGCCGGTGCAGCAGCACCTGAGCGAACAGCGGCTGGCCGAACTGGGGCTCAGCAATTATTGGGGCTACAACACCATAGGGTTTTTTTGCCCCGATCCGCGCCTGGCTTCGGGTGCCGGGGCGCTGTCCGCGCGCGACGAATTCCGCGCCATGGTGCGCAGCCTGCACAGGGCGGGCATAGAGGTGATATTGGACGTGGTGTACAACCACACCGCCGAAGGCAACGAACACGGCCCCACGCTAAGCTTTCGCGGTCTCGACAATTCCGCCTATTACCGCCTGCAGCCGCACGCGCGCATGCATTACGAAAATGCCAGCGGCTGCGGCAATACGCTGGATTTGCGCCACCCGCGCGTGCTGCAACTGGTGATGGACAGTTTGCGCTACTGGGCCGGCGAAATGCATGTGGATGGTTTCCGCTTCGATCTGGCGCCGGTGCTGGGCCGCGGCGACCACGGCTTCGACGCGCGCGCGGCGTTTTTTACCGCTATCGCGCAAGACCCACTGCTGGCGCGCCTGAAACTGATTGCCGAGCCCTGGGATTTGGGCCCCGACGGCTACCAGTTGGGCGCCTTTCCGCCCGGCTGGCTGGAATGGAACGACCGCTTTCGCGACACCATGCGCGCCTTCTGGGTGCATAGGTCCAGCACCCGCGGCGAATTCGCGCTGCGCCTGTGCGGCTCGTCGGACATATTTCAGGCGCGCGGGCGCATGCCTGCCGCGAGCATCAATTACTGCGTGTCGCACGACGGCTTCACCCTGGCCGACCTGGTGAGCCATCAGCACAAGCACAACCACGCCAACCGCGAAGATAACCGCGACGGCCATTCGCACAACCTGAGCGCCAATTTCGGTGCCGAAGGCGCTACCGACGACGCGGCCATCAACGAGCGGCGCGGCCGCGTGAAGCGCGCCTTGCTGGCCACCGTACTGCTCGCGCAAGGCACACCCATGCTCGCTGCCGGCGACGAAATGGGGCACAGCCAGGGCGGCAACAACAACCCCTACTGCCAGGACAATGCCACCACCTGGCTGGACTGGTCGCGCGCCGACGCGGGCTTGATTGCATACACCGCGCGCCTCGCGCGCCTGCGCCGGGCCGCCGGACTGCACGCCGAGTGCTGGTACGACGGCCTGCCGGATCGGCACGGCCTGCCCGACCTGTCCTGGCTGGACGCGCACGGCGACGTGATCGCGCACGACGCCTGGCACGTGCCGGACCGCCACGTGCTGGGCTGCCTGATGGGCCGGCCGGCGCGCTGCAAGGCGCCGCTGTTGTTGCTCATCAATTCGCACGACGTCGCGACCGAATTCTCCCTGCCCGGCGGGGTGTGGCAGGTGTTGCTGGCGAGTGCCGATGAGCCGGCCGCGGCAGGCTGGCACGAGGGCCGCCGCGCGCTGCCGCTGCCCGCCCACAGCCTGGTATTGCTGGGCGCCGCCGGGCATGACCTGGATGTGGCCGAGCCCGCCGCCTGAATCGAGCGCGCTTTTCTGGGGGGGCGGGCGTCCCGCCCGCCTGCTGTGTGGGGTGCAATCGCGGGCGAGACGCCCGCGCCCCCAGGGGGCTGCGTCGGCGCGGGCGCGTCTGCCTTGCCGCACCTCCAGGTGCGCGAGGTTTTTTAGGGGGGGGCGTCCTGCCCGCCTGCGGTGTGGGGTGCGATCGCGGGCGAGACGCCCGCGCCCCCAGGTGGGGGCTGCGTCGGCGCGGGCGCGTCTGCCCTGCCGCAGGTCCAGGTGCGCGAGGTCTTTTGGGGAGGGGCGGGCGTCCCGCCCGCCTGCGGTGTGGGGTGCGATCGCGGGCGAGACGCCCGCGCCCCCAGGTGGGGGCTGCGTCGGCGCGGGCGCGTCTGCCTTGCCGCACCGCCAGGTGCGCGCGGTCTTTTGGGGGGGGCGGGCGTCCCGCCCGCCTGCTGTGTGGGGTGCGATCGCGGGCGAGACGCCCGCGCCCCCAGGTGGGGCTGCGTCGGCGCGGGCGCGTCTGCCTTGCCGCACGTCCAGGTGCGCGAGGTTTTTTGGGGGGGTGGGCGTCCCGCCCGCCTGCTGTGTGGGGTGCGATTGCGGGCGAGGCGCCCGCGCCCCCAGGTGGGGGCTGCGTCGGCGCCGGTGCGTCTGCCTTGCCGCACTTCCAGGTGCGCGAGGTTTTCTGGGGGGGCGGGCGTCCCGCCCGCCTGCGGTTAGAGAGGCATGGCGTGCGGGCGAGCCGCCCACACCCCCAGCGCCATGGCCTGCGCATACGAGCCCAGGCGCGAAGTGCGAAAATGCCATGTGCCGCGCATTGCGCGGGTAGCCGGGAGATGAGCGACATGCCCTTGATACTCGATCCGAATTTTCACGACCCGAACCGCAAGGCCCAGCATGACTATGACTGTGGCGACGAGTTTTTCGAAATGCTGTGCGAGGCGCACCGCGACTTGAGCGACGAACAGGCCGCCGCCTTCGATGCCCGGCTAATACTGGTGCTGGCCAATCACGTCGGCGACCTGAGCCTGTTGCGCGAGGCCATGCGGGTTGCGAGTGAAGCTGCGCGTTAGTGCGTGCGTTGGCGCAGGCGCGCGGCATCATGTCCCGCACGCCAGCGCCGCCACGGCTTCCCGGCCGCCGCCTGGGCGCGCAGGCGGCGGCCTTTGCCCCAGGGGTTGGGTCGGCAGAAAATGATTTCAATTAAAAAGAGCTTCTGTAAATATATTTCGTGATAAACGATTTTGAGTTGATGGTATCCGCCTGCCGCACGGGCAGGCAGGATTGCCCTGCGGACGGCGCGATGAGCGCGGCATGGCCGAACGGCGATGAATCCTCCGCAGCAGGCGCGCCACCGACCGCGCCTGCGGGCGGAGTGGAAGATTTCAAACCCAGCGCGCTGGACGTCGCAGCGCCGGGTTTGTTTGCGCAATCAGAATCCACCGCACCGCCGCCACGCTATGAATTGCGCGTCGTGCAGGCGCTGCGCCAGATCGTGCACGGCGTCGAGCTTTACTCCAAGCGCATGGCGGCAACCAGCCAGATCACGCTGCCGCAGCTCGCATGCCTGCACAGCGTGGTCAGTCTCGGCCCGCTTACGGCGGGCGCGATCGGGCGTCAAATCCACCTGAGTGCCAGCACCGTGGTGGGCATCCTCGACCGCCTTGAGGAAAAAGGTCTGGTGCTGCGCGAACGCGACCGGCACGACCGGCGCGTGGTGCATATAAGTGCCACGCCCAAGGGCTGCGAGGTCGCGGCGCGGGCACCTTCGCCGCTGCAGCAGCATCTGGCCGAGGCGATCACTGCGCTGCCGGAGCTTGAACAGGCGACCATCGCGCTGGCGCTGGAACGCGTGGTCGAGTTCATGGAAAAGGGCGTCGCGCAAGTGAAGCAGAAACCGGTGGCGCCGGAGGGCGCGCACCCGGAACACGGACCCCCGCGGGACGACTGAGCAGAGCCGGCAAGCCGGCCATCGTTCCGGGCGTCCCGCAGGATAGGAGACGAGGAATGATGAACGCCACAATCCCCGTGCAGGGCCTCAGGGTCGCGGCGCTTGCCGCAGACGCTCCGAAGTTGCGCCTCGGCCTGCCGGCGAGCGGTGACGGCGCGCAAATTCACGCCCTGGTCGGGCGCTGCCCGCCGCTGGATCTGAATTCCCCCTACGCCTACCTGCTGTTGTGCCATCACTTTGCGGATACCTGCGTGGTGGCGCGGCGCGGCGAGCGCGTGGTGGGCTTCATTTCCGCCTACTGTCCGCCGGGCAACCCGGCCGTGGTATTCGTCTGGCAGGTGGCAGTCGATGCCGCCGAGCGCGGGCAAAGCCTGGGCAATGCCATGCTGGCGGAACTGCTGGCGCGGCCTGTGCTGGCGCAAGTCGATACGCTGGAAACCACCGTGACGCCCTCCAACCTGGCGTCGCGCCGCATGTTCCTCAACTTTGCCGCGGCACAGCAGGCAGGCGTTGCGGAACAGTCCCTGTTCGCCGCATCCGATTTCGGTGCGGCGGCGCATGAGGAAGAAATTTTGCTGCGCATCGAAGGCCTGCGGGCCGCAGCAAATCTGTCCTGCCCCAGCCCGCGCGCAGCCATCAGAGGCGAGTGAGCTCCCGCGCCGCGAGCGCGCGGGCAGCGAGCGCGGCGAACGCCCCGGCACATCCATTCCCTCCTGCATGCTGTCCATGCGGAGCAGGAGACCCTGTCACCTCCGGGTGACCTACGTCTGAGGAGACCCCAATCATGAATCTGGATTCGTTCGAACGCCTGGAATCCGAGGTGCGAAGCTATATACGCTCGTTTCCGGTCGTATTCGGTCGCGCCGTCGGTACCACACTCACCGATGAAAACGGGCGCGAATACATAGACTTTTTTGCTGGCGCCGGCACGCTCAATTACGGGCACAACAACCGCCATCTCAAAAATGCCCTGCCGAACTATGTGCACGGCGACGGCATCATCCACGGGCTGGATATGGCCACCACGGCCAAACAGGCCTTCCTGGAAACATTCGAGGAAGTGATCCTGAAGCCGCGCCACATGGAATACAAACTGCAGTTTCCCGGCCCCACCGGCGCCAATGCCGTCGAGGCGGCCATGAAACTGGCGCGGCTGGTTAAAGGCCGCAATACGGTCATGAGCTTTACGCGCGGTTTTCACGGCGTGACCGGCGGCGCGCTGGCCGCCACGGCCAATGCCCACTATCGCGGCGCGGCCGTCCCGCCCGCGATCGCACACGCCGGGCCGCAACTGCGCGGGCGAGCCGCCCACGCCCCCAGCCGTGCGCGGTAAGCACCGCAGCGCGCAGATTTACCCCGCCCCTGGGGGCGCGGGCGTCCCGCCCGCGATCGCACACGCCGGGCCGCAACTGCGCGGGCGAGACGCCCACGCCCCCAGCCACGCGCGGTAAGCACCGCGGCGCGCAGATTTACCCCGCCCCTGGGGGCGCGGCCGTCCCGCCCGCGATCGCAAACGCCGGGCCGCAACCACGCGGGCGAGACGCCCACGCCCCCAACCACACGCCGTAAGCGCCGCGGCGCGCAGATTTACCCCGCCCCTGGGGGCGCGGGCGTCCCGCCCGCGATCGCACACGCCAGGCCGCAACCACGCGGGCGAGCCGCCCACGCCCCCAGCCGTGCGCGGTAAGCACCGCGGCGCGTAGAGTTACCCCGCCCCTGGGGGCGCGGGCGTCCCACCCGCGATCGCACACGCCGGGCCGCAACTGCGCGGGCGAGACGCCCACGCCCCCAGCCACGCGCGGTAAGCACCGCAGCGCGTAGATTTACCCCGACCCTGGGGGCGCGGGCGTCCCGCCCGCGATCGCACACGCCGGGCCGCAACCGCGCGGGCGAGACGCCCACGCCCCCAGCCACGCGCGGTAAGCACCGCGGCGCGCAGATTTACCCCGCCCCTGGGGGCGCGGGCGTCCCGCCCGCGATCGCACACGCCAGGCCGCAACCACGCGGGCGAGCCGCCCACGCCCCCAAGCCACGCGCGGTAAGCACCGCGGCGCGTAGAGTTACCCCGCCCCTGGGGGCGCGGGCGTCCCACCCGCGATCGCACACGCCGGGCCGCAACTGCGC
>JAEUNM010000096.1 GCA_016791105.1 Rhodocyclaceae bacterium
AACCCCGGCCTGGCACGGCTGGCGGAACTTGCCGCGCTCAAAATCAGCTTGAAAGAGGTTTGCGAACAGCTTGAAATTTACAAATACGCCGAACTGCAACCTCTGGCCTCGCATCGATATCTGGCGTACCTCGCGCGTGAAGGACTGGTACGCGAAGTAATCACCACCAATTACGATTGCTGTATCGAACGCGCATTCGAACAAAGCTTGGCGTTACCGGCAAGCACGGCCGGCGGCGCGGCGTGCGTGATCCAGAGCCTGGAACAGTACCGCCAGAGCGCCGCGAAACACAATAAAGCCGGCGATCTGATCATATACAAGATTAATGGATGCGCGAAAGTCTATGCAAAGGCCAAGTCGCTCTGTGAGGATGCCCCGTCCGGGGACGCCGAGCGCGCTTGGCATAACGCCGCCGACCGCATCGTATTGACAGAACGGCAGTTACAGACCTTCCGGCGCGAAAATTGGGCGCGCGACCTGTTTCTGGACCGTGCACGCAGCCGCAGCTTGCTGTTTTGCGGTTTCGGCAGCGAAGAGCCGCAAATCCGCCATACCGCCGTCGCCCTCATGAACGAATTTGCGTCGGATCACGCCGAGGGGGCGCCACCGGCGTCGAACCAGCGCATCGTCGGACTGGCGAACATCCCGTTTATCCACGTTCATGACGCACATCTAAGTTTCTATCAGCTGCAAATATTGGTGGCGTTCTGGGAGGCGCACAAAGGCGCGATCCAGGGCGGTGCGGACGGCATGCGGCCCATGATGGAGACGGTCTTTTCGGGACTCGATGCGCGCGCCGCAGGCCCTGCCGCCAAAGGCCTCACGCAGCCCATTCCGCCATCCCAGTCGGCGACGGAAAACAAACTGAGTGCCGACCTGTTCATGCAGGCCATATTCGAGCGCGCGTTCGAACGGCTGGTGCGCGACCAGATATACCAGGGGCCATTCTGCGTGTGGCTGCGGCAATTGACCGGCGAGTCCAAACTATGGACTTATCACCTGGAGTGCTGGCTGGGATTGAAAGGGCAAACCGCGGCGGACCGCATGTCCCGTCTTGGCTACCTGCTGCAGCCTGTTCCGGACAAATGCTCTTTCCCCCTGCGCCTCTGGCGCATGATCTGGAGCGTGCATGCGCCCGCGCAAGCGATGCCCGCGGGCTGGTATATGCCCATGCGCGAAAACGCCTTGCTGCTCATGACCACGCTGTTGCTCATGTCGCTTTCTGCGCAGGAAGACCGCTTCGATCTGGATGGGCCGGACGCCGCCGTGCGTGCCGACCAGCCCCTGGGGCTGGGCGTGGAATTTTCCCTGCCTGCACGCCCGCTAGGCAAGGCGCAAAACCCGTCGCGGACTTTTTTCGTCCATCTCGTCAGCCAGGCGGCACTGGCCGAAAGTCCGGCCTTATTGCCCCGGCAGCAGGGCAGCCGCCTGCTGCGCGTAATCGCTGTCCCCACCTGCGAGCGAAGGCGTCCGCTCGGCCGCTGGATAGTGCGCCGCCAGGCTGAAGGTCCGGACCAGCGCGGCAAGCTGCAATGCGGCGTGCGCGTCACCGTTTCGGCGGCCGAACTGGTGAGCGCTGCCGGGCGCCCGGAACGTTTCGCCGACGCGCTGCAGGATAGTTTCGCCGCGAGCCGCCCGCGCTCCGCGGTGCGCCTGAATTTGAAACACAGCTCGCAAGGAGTAGCCGAATGAGCGAATGCAAGGGCCATGGCCAATTTTGCATAGTGGGGCAAGAAGCGGCAATTCCGCCCTCACGCCGGGCCTGGAAGCGCGAAGGGGTATATCTGAGCGAAATTTGCCTGGCCGTACATTTATCGGCCGATCTTTCGTGCTGGGAGGGGCCCACTTGCGAAGAACAGCACAAACAAACCCTTTACGGCTATTTGCGCCGTGTGCAGGACAGCGCGCTGGAGCGAGGCCTGGTCTGTCCGCTGGCCTGCGTGCTCACGCTGGACCCAAGCGAGGGGCGGAACGCCCTGCGTAGCCGCATCGACGCCTGGGGTGCCGATCAGGACTGGCACCGCGGGAGCTTCACCCTTTACGTGGAACGACGCGGCGGCGAATACGATGCTCAGTCGCGCATCGAGGACCTGCTGGACCCCAAGCACGAGCGCTTCAAACCTGAAACAGACGTGACGATGCGCGACGCGGCCGCATTTGCGAACGAATTGGGCGATCGGCTGGAAAACGCTGGACCGGCCGAGCTGGCTGCGCGCCCGCCCGCGGGCGAACTGGTCGAGCTATGCAAAGCAGCATTCCGGCTCGAAAAGGATGCAGCACTGGACGCGAAACAAACCCAGGCGCAGCGCATCCAGTCCATGCTGGACGACTGGTGCACGCGCAAGCTCGCTGCAGCGAATTCCCTCGCAAGCGGAGGCTGAGGTGAGCACAAACGCGCCATCCGGCAAGATAGAACGCGTGCTGGACGTGCGCCTGAGCAATTACCGCGGGTTCAAGGCGCGTTCGGGTACAGCCCATGACGGGGCTCACGTACTCGACACCGACGCGGACATCGTGCTGCTTTCCGGGCCTAACGGCCACGGTAAAA
>JAEUNM010000020.1 GCA_016791105.1 Rhodocyclaceae bacterium
GACCTCGCGCGGGACGATGCCTTGGTCCTGCAGGCGGCGCAGCAGGTCTGCCTGTTTTTCGTCAGGCGACGTAAAAATTCCCACGTTCGACGCTGCGAGCTGGGCGAGCAGCTCCGCCAGTTGGCGAAGCTTCAGGAGGCAGGTGTTCGGGTCATCAGCAAAGTAGCGCTCGGCGAGCATCCCGAGGCGCACCAGTTGTTGGTCGTGCGCCTTGAGATGTCCGAAATTCGATAGCTTGTCGCCGAGCATCGGTAGTCTTTATTCGGAGGCTTGCGCTACTTGCTAGATGCTGCTGCATAGGGTTGGCCGGTCGACTTGACCGGCGGGGTAAGGATACTGTGATCATGACAGTAGCTGAGCACCATGACCTCCAAATTAGACGCAGCACTGCGCGGCCCGAGCTCCGCGACCGCCGACAGCGCGGCTTTGACATCGAGCGGGACTCGGACGCTGAACGCCTCGGTTTTCCTGAAAGCCACGGCAGGACTGCGGTGTGAAAAACGCTACACTTTTGCAAGTGTAACCTGTCCCCTCCCGTGACCGCCTCGGAGATTCCCTGCTGCCGTGCCCATCGTTGGCGTAGCGTAAGGTAGGGCCTCTAGTTTTCCCACGAGGCACTTTAAACAAGTGGCTTCGCGCCTGGTGCAAGCACATTGACGTCATGGGGTGGGAATTGGGGTCGGGAGAATTGGGGTCAGAGCGAAGTAATCTTGGGGCGTACGCCAGCCCGAAAACTGGCCTTTTTGGCGGCGGCGCAAAGTAACTCACTCTGACGCCAGTATTTGCACTGCTCTCCGCTGTTTTCGGGATCCCGTCGCGTGAGAGTGAGCCGCCGCGCGCGCGGCCGTAGATAACCGGCCCCCCAGCGCCCGGTGCCGTCCGCACGTTCCGAACAGGAACACGCTACGGCGGCAAGCCGGTTGCGGGATCGGCGTTCGCTGCGCTGACCGGCGGCGCTCAGGCGTTCGTGATGACCAGACTTGTTGCGATGGTCGCGATGCCGACCGCGGCAACGCCGGCGGCACTCGCCACCAACGCCCGCCCATATCCGGCGACACCGCGGTAAGTGCCCGCCAGACCGCCAGCGACGATTGCCGCCAGTATGGCCAAGCCAGGTAGTTGTGCGAGCAGGAAGGACAGCAGGGCGGCGCCCACGTGTTGGTGGTGGCTCGCGTGTCGGCCCAGGGTTGCGGCGATTTCCGGAAACAAAGGGTTGTCGTTGGGCAGCAGGAAAATCACGAATCCCGTGACTGCAAGGTAGGCCAGCAGGGCAAAGAAGGCCGTGCCGTAGGCGCGGCGGAATGTCGCCTCGGGATGGCGCCACAACCAGCGCGAGACGAACGCGATCACGCCGCCGGCCACGAGTGCTGCCACGAGCGCGAACAGGAATCCGAAAACGAGCGCGAATATCGCGGTGTAAAGCAGGGGTTCGAGCGCGGCCGCCGACAGCATGTGGCGCGACGCCGCGCGCTCCAGGGCAAGTGCCACGATGTTGCCGGCGCAGCCCAGGCCGACCGCCAGCGCTGGCACGGCGGCCAACATGCCGCGCAGGAAGCCCAGCATGCCGTCGTCGAACGGCGCGCCTGCGGATCGCAACGCCAGGGCGTAGGCAATCAAGCCTGGCACTGCGACCATCAGCAGCGGTACCAGCGGTACGTGTCCCGACACCCATGGCGCGTACGGCCGAAGCTTGGACGGCAGCAGGTTGGGCAGCAGATGGTCGAATACTTGCAGCGCGGGCGTTGCCATGCCATGCGGCAACACGTAGAGCAGCCCGACTGCGATCAGGAGGAACAGGAATGTGCCCGTTGTGGCGCCGCTATATGCCGGTGCAAAGCTCATCCGGGCGCCGCCTGGAGGAATCCGCGCTGCCAGCATGAGCAGCGGCACTGCGAACAGCCCCGCGATCATGGAGAACACGACGCCCATGATGATAAAGACTATCGCGACGAGGGCTAATATGCCCACTATGCCCAGGCCAAGTCCAGCGCCTATCTTTCCTGATGCTTGATTGTCGTCGTCCTGTGATCCCATCGCCCTGTGCCGTCTAATCGAGTTGAATTTGGTTGTTCGGGTAGCGTGTTGCCGACATTGCACCGATGCACGGATTTTCTGCGCTGCCATTGCGTGCCGAAACGGCCGCGAGGGGAGCGCCGTGAAGCGCTTACGATTTCCCCCGCCGAGTCGGTGGATCGCGGCGACCTGCTGGCCTTGTTCCCGAAAGTTCAGGGATTTCAATGCCAAGGAATGAAAGTATTTGGGAGATAATAATTCTTGTCAATGTCAGAATTGACAAATGCATGGTTCAAACCGTGGTCCTAGGCCAGCCGAAAGCCGAACTAATCCACCAAACCGGGTCTGGTGTGAATTATGGCGAGGATGACCACGGCCGGACGGGGCATGCTGCCCCGTCCGCATCATTTTGCACCGTTGGGCAACAGATCTTTTTTACCTACCGGGCTAGCGAGATAATCAGGACGGAGTAAAAAGCCCATCCCGCACCGGATTCTTCGGCAAATAGTCGAACCGGGCTTTTTCCCTGCTGCGCAATCGCTTCACGCGGCCTGCGGTATTTGGGGCGGTTCGTGCTTTACTGTTCCGCGCCCTTACGACGAAACCGGCCCACCGTTCGGTTGCGCGAGTGGCGCAGGATGCCAACGCCCCCTTGACCGGCGCGCAGTCGCGTAGGGCTAATCCCTGCGCGCCCGATACAATCGGGACGCAGCAAATACGCCATCCCGCCCGGTCGCCGCGGTCCATTATCTACCGGCTTCGACTTTCTTGATCCAGTCGGCGATCGACTTGATAACGTCTGACTCGATGCCCTGGAACTGGTGATATCCGGAATTACAGGGCCGATAGAACGTCTGGAGTTTGGAATTATTGCCACCCTCCACGGTGATCAGTTCGACCCGACTGGATTTCTTCATCGATGCAACTAAGGGTGGAATCGCGTCATACGGCGTATGTTTGCACTCGTCGCCTTTGTGATGAACCCAAAGTGTCGGCAAGCTTATTTCCAGCAATTTGGCGTCGGTGACGATATGGACAAGATCGGGATATTCCGCTGCATTCGTTGCGGAGGCGGTCAGCACGATTCCATCCGGGCCGCGGCTTTCCAGGCGTTCTGCCGCATTCGCCGCCGACAGAGAGCCATTGCTCGTGCCGATGGCCCACACCGGCAGCTTCGATTCGGAGCGTAAAAATGCAATGACGGCGGCGGCATCTTCGGCATGTTCCTGGGAGGAGCGGAATTTGCCGTTCAAGTCCTGTCGATCGGTCGGCGCGTCAATGATTGCAACGGTGATGTTGTTGTCGGTAAATCGTTTGGCGCCGCCGGACAGAAATAACCAGTCCGCTTTTATCGATCCGTTCGGAAACACTCCGATTTTTCCTGGCCCACCCTGAAAAAGTACTGCGCTGGCAACTGGGTTCTCTGCCTTGGCATAGGCAATGCGCACCGTTACGCCGGGGCGGGAAGGGATGTCTTTGCCAACGATTTGCGCATGCGCAAACGCTGCGAAAACGAAAAACATGAGCCCGAAAAGTAATCTCAATGTCGCCTCCTCGATACGGTAAAGGGTTCAGATTCATGCATAGTGCAGCATGTATTTGATTTTGTCGCCAAGGTGAGGATGGCAACCGGCGCTCGCCCGGCTGGATACTCAAATTTGGCCGGCTTTGGCGCAGCGCCGGCCAAACCCGAGCGGCACTGGCGGCCCACAAAAAGCGAAAGGGCTTGGCAGTCGCCAAGCCCTTGAAATTTTGTGGTGGGTTGTGAAGGATTCGAACCTTCGACCTACGGATTAAGAGTCCGCTGCTCTACCAACTGAGCTAACAACCCACGCGGGACGCGCATTATCGCACCATTTTTGGCGGTTTTGTAGCCCGGAACTGCGTTGCGGCGGGAAAGCAGGCGTCACAGCTTGCAGGCCCGGAAAATCCTCGCGCGGGTGGGGCGGCAGGACGGTATTTTCCTGCACGGCGGCCGCAAATGTAAAAGGCCAGTCAACAAGCTGACTGGCCTAATGCATTGATTTTTTGGTAGGTCGTGGCGGATTCGAACCGCCGACCAACGGATTAAAAGTCCGCTGCTCTACCGGCTGAGCTAACGACCCGAAGCCCGCTATTATAGCTGGCTTGTGTGTTTTTGGTCAAATCGCATGCCGGCGCATGGCATGCCGGGGCACGCGCGGCGGCGGAATTGCGACCCTGGGGTGTTGCAGACGTGGGCGCGAACTTGCTGCGTGTCTGCAACAGCCTTGCCGCAAAAGTCATATCCGACAGACGTCAGACCGCCCGCATGAGCCGCCAATACTCGAATTTCATGGTTGCGGCGGCGCCGGTGATGATGGCTGCCAGCGTTAAAAATGATCCCAGCGCGAGGGTGGAAACGCCGCTCACGCCCTGGCCTATGGTGCAGCCCAGGCCGATCACGCCGCCGCTTCCCATAAGCGCCGCGCCGCATACGTGCCGCATGACATCCGCGCCGCTGGCAAACCACTCGAAACGTAGAGTGCGGGTGAATAGGGCGTGCACGAAGCCGCCGAATACCACCCCGGCCGCCGCCAGCATGCCGAAATCGATGCGCCGCAGATCCAGCGGCTTGCCCAGCCAATGTACGGTGTCGCCGAGCGGGCTGATGAAGGTGTAGGACTGCGGCGCGACGCGCTGCGGCGGCTGGTCCGCGAATTGCGCCCATTCCTGCCAGGCGAGGCCGGGCGCGCCGGCGGTGAGGTACCAGGCGGCAGCCACGGCCAGGCCTACGGTGAGGCCGCCCAGCAAGTGTTCCGGGGAGCGCCGAAATTGCCGATTGGCGAAGATTGCAGCCAGCAGCGCCACGCCCAACACGAGGCCGGTCTTGGCGTTGTTCATGCCGAACAGATCGCCCAGCGTCTGGCCGGATTTGCCGTTTGCCGTCAGATCGACGCTGAGGGGCGCCAGGAGCGGTTGCACGGCGCGCGCGTAGCCGTCTCCCCACATGAACAGGTAGGCGCAGGCGGCGGCGACGGCCAGTACGACGAGCGATTTGAGGTTGCCGGCGCCCAGCCGCACCAGCGTGCGGTTGCCACAGCCCGAGGCGAGCGTCATGCCGGTGCCGAACATGAGTCCGCCCGCCACATGCCGCGCCCAGTTGAATTCCGGACTGCGGTAGGGTGGGAAGGTAGTCCCGTCCAGCTGCACCAGCCCGCTCGCCTCAAGCCCGGCCAGCCCCAGCATAGCGACCGCGATGGCCAGCAGCCAGGCGCGCAGCCGGCCGCTGTCGCCGAAATTCACCCAATCGGATACCGCGCCCATGGTGCAGAAGTGGGTGCGATGCACCACGGCGCCCATGATGGCCGCCATGGCGAACGCCGCGCCCAGCACGGCATGATGGATGTTCAGTTCCATGTCGGTGCGGCGTATCTGCCCGGATTGGCTCGGTTGTGCAGCGCTGAACGAGGGCGTTTATCCGCCGCTGGATGTACAAGTCTGATGCAAGCGGAATGTTTCCGCGCAGGTTTCACCAGAATTCTACCCATCGGTTGCAGCTCCAGGCGCATGCTGCCGCGAGTGGGCTCTGCTGAGCACTTATTTGCCACCGCTGGGGCTTGATTCGTGCCCCGCAGGTGCACAAGCTTGTCGGAATCTGCATAGGTCGACAGTTGCGACGGGTAAATTGTCCCGCGCAAAATCACGCGCCAGTGACGCGTCGGCCAGGCACGAGGGTAGTAGCTTGGCGACAACGGCGGCATGGCACTGCGTTCGCAAAGGGTTTGTTCTGCCCGGGCGGCTATCCGCGGGCAGTGTTCACATGGACGTCGGGTCATTGTCAATTTTTCGTTGTCCTGGCTGTGGGGGTAGGACGAATTCGTATCTTGCCCCGCGTCCGTGTCCGACCATGCGCACCGATTCGGCTTCCAATTCATGGATCAGGCGGTTCACCTGCTGCCGGGTATAGCCGGTCACCTCGCGCACCTCGGCGTTGGTTAAACCGGCCTGAGCACGCTGCTGCCGCGCTTTCAGCATGTTGAGCACGCGGGTTTTGGCCACCTCGAGGTCGATGCGCTGGTCCCGTTCGGCATGACCGGCGCCTTCCAGCTTGCGGTGCAGCGCGGGCTGCAGACGCCACCAGCTGCCGCGGCCAGCGCCGCCGCGTTGCAGGTAGCCGTATACCTGCAGCATTTCATCGAGTATGTCGCGCATTTCCGCATCGCGTCGCTGACAGAGCAGGGCGGCGGTGGCCGTATCGGTTTCCGCGTGGTCGAGCAGGTAGCGCAGCACCAGCAAATGGTCCACGTCCAGTACCCTGCCGTTTTTGCCCTCGTCGGCGATGAACTCGCGAAATGCGGGGGAGGTTTCCTGACGCTTGAAAACGACGCGCACGGCGCTTTCCTCGTCGATGATGAGCGGCGGCTGTTTGCCCTCGATCAGCATCGCCTCGAACATGCGGCCGATGCCGAGGTTGCTGCGGTTAACCAGTCGCAGCTTGGCGAGCGCATGTACCAGCAACGGGTTGCGCGCCAGCGGTGGGTGGTGAAGGATGTTTGCCGGCGTGATGCCGCCTACCAGTCCGCCGGGGTTGCTGATTTCGAGTTTGCGCGGGAATTGTTTGACCAGCACCGGGCTGGCAAGCCGCAGATCGAGGTGGCACAGGGCATTGAGCAGGGCCTCGCGCAGCGCCACCGTGGGGTAGGCGCGGAATTCGTAGTGGTAGAGGCCGTGCTCGACAGTGGTGATGGGGTTATCGGCGTTGATGCGCGCTTCGAGCGCCTGCAGGGCGAGCGGCAGAGCGAGTTCCCGCACTTCGCGTCCATCGGCGCGGTCGACGTATACCGTCGAACTTGACATGCGCTCGTGCGTCCAGTCGTAGTTTGGTAAATGCCGGGTGATGGCGCCGGCATTGCCGGCGATGAGCAGACCCGCCTTGGTAAGCCGGCCGTCACGCAGGATTTCGAGCGCACCGAGCAGGTCGAGGTCGGATTTGCGCAGCAGGTCTGCCGGCGCCTGCTCCTGCCGGGCCATGTCGCGCAGCCGCTCCAGCGCCGCCGGTGATACTAAAGATTCGACCGGCTCAGGGATAGTGACTGCTGTCACATCGGATTCGCCACGCTCGACCATCAGGCGGTCGCGCAGATCGCCTGTGAGCGGCACGCAGTCCCTGCCGCGCCGGACCGTGCCGGCCCCGGCGGATGTGGTGTAGGGGGGAAGGCCGCCATAAACCTGCAGCAGGAACAGGCGCCCTGTGCCCTCCGCAACGGGAAGTTCGATGATCTCTGGTGTCAGTTTGGGTGCGGTACGTTCGTAGATGTCGCGCTTGAGCTGGTGGGGCGTTGCACTGCCGGGGACGCCGATAATCGCGTTGGTGCGCCCGATAACCCGATCGCGTACGCCGAGCACCACCGTGCCGCCGCCGCCATTGGCCATGCACACCGCCATGTCGACTGCGAGCCGGATCGCATGGCGGTCATCGCTGGGCCACTCCTTGAAGTCGAGATCCTGCGACTCCAGGACATCCGCCTCCACCTCGTCCAGGCGTGCCAGCAGCGCTCGGACTTCCGTCAGTTCGCGCATGCCAGTCTCCAGAGGACAGGGAAGTTAGGATGGAAGCTCGGTGTCATTACGCGGCGGAGCGTGCAATGCCGGACCGGCAGGCGCTTATCGCGCAGCGTGCGCCGTTGCCGAACGGCCCGTGTTTTATTTGCCAGTTCAGGGCGCGACCGCTCTGCACCCGGGAAAGTTTGGCCGCGAACGGCCCATCCTTTTGGGGTTTTCCGGAGGATGTCGATGCCTGCACTGCAGACGGCAACAACATTGGCGACCATGTCTTTTCTAATTGTCAGATGGTCGGGAAATGTATCAGAGAAATGTATGGCCGGACATTTCTTCGAGCTGTTCGCGCAGGATGGGCAAATGGGCGGGCGGTTTGCGGTATTCCCGGATTTGCGCAGGTGCTTAGGCGAGTCCTTTGGCCGCTGCAAAAAAGAGGGGGCGCGACCCAGCTTGGGGTGTTGGAGCCTGCCGCAGTGGTTTTTCGACAAGCGCTGATGAAGAAGCGCTTCAGGCTGTTTCGCCGTACAGAGTTGGGCGTATTTGCATCACAGCCGAGGCGCCGCGGGCGTTCAGAGCAGTACGATGTCGAATTGCTCCTGCGCGTAGCTCGCTTCGGCGTGCAGGGTGATGCGCTTGCCGATGAAGTCGGACAGCATGGCGAGCGACTGCGATTCTTCCTCGAGGAACAGATCGATCACGTTGGGGGCTGCGAGGATGCGGAATTCGTGCGCGTCCAGAAACTGCCGCGCTTCGCGCAACAGTTCGCGCAGCACGTCGTAACACATGGTTTGCGCGGTGCGCACTTCGCCGCGCCCGCCACAGGTGGGGCAGGGTTCGCACAGCACGTGGGCGAGCGATTCGCGGGTGCGCTTGCGCGTCATTTCGACCAGACCCAGTTGGGTGAAATTGGACACCGACATTTTGGTGTGGTCGCGCGCCAGGGCCTTGTTGAATTCGGTCAGCACGGAGTTGCGGTGCTCGGCGCGCTCCATGTCTATGAAATCGATAATGATGATGCCGCCCAGGTTGCGCAGCCGCAATTGCCGCGCGATGGCCTGCGCGGCTTCCAGATTGGTTTTGAATATGGTGTCGTCGAAATTGCGCTGGCCTACGAAAGCGCCGGTGTTCACGTCTATGGTGGTCATCGCCTCGGTCTGGTCGATGATCAGATAGCCGCCGCTTTTCAGTTCGACGCGGCGCGCCAGCGCCTTTTCGATTTCGCTTTCCACGCCGTGCAGGTCGAAGAGCGGCCGTTCGCCGGTGTAGTGTTCCAGCAGCGGCACCAGTTGCGGCATGAACGCTTCGGTAAATGCCTGCAGCTTGACGAAATTTTCCCGCGAGTCGATCACGATGCGCTGGGTTTCCTGGGTGACCAGGTCGCGCAGCACGCGCTGGCCCAGCGACAAGTCGTTGTACAGCAGGGTAGGCGGGCGTGCGGTTTGCGCGGCGGTGCGTATGTCGTCCCAGATTTTGCGCAGGTAGGCGATGTCCGCCGCCAGTTCTTCTTCGGTCGCGGTTTCGGCCATGGTGCGCACGATGAAGCCGCCGGTTTCGTCGGGCGCCACCTGGCGCAACAGCTTTTCGCGCAGGGCTTCGCGCTCGGCTTCCGGCTCTATGCGCTGCGATACGCCGATGTGGTGTTCCTGCGGCAGGTACACCAGCAGGCGTCCGGCGATGGACAATTGCGTCGATAGCCGCGCCCCCTTGCTGCCTATGGGGTCTTTCAACACCTGCACGACCAGGTTCTGGCCTTCGTTGAGCAGGCGTTCGATGGGCTTGGGCGGTTCGCCATTGTGGCGTGCTTCCCAGAGGTCTGCCACGTGCAGAAAAGCCGTGCGTTCCAGCCCTATGTCCATGAAGGCGGACTGCATGCCGGGCAGCACGCGCACCACGCGACCGAGATAGATATTGCCGACCAGACCGCGCGATCCGGTGCGCTCGATGTGCAATTCCTGCACCTGTCCTTGTTGCATGAGCGCGACGCGGGTTTCCTGGGGCGTGAAATTGATCAGGAAATCGTTCATGGCCGCCATTGTATGCGGCATTTGTTTTGTGGCGCCGTGGCCGGCGCATATCGCGCGCGCGCCCTACCCGCGCGGCCCGCGAGGAAGCGCGGCGGTGGCCCTATAAAACCGGGTAGCCGGCGGCGGCGAGCAGTGCTGCGGTTTCGAACAGCGGCAGGCCGACGATGCCGGAATGGGAGCCGCGGATATGCTCGATGAACATGGCCGCGCGTCCCTGTATCGCATAGGCGCCGGCTTTGTCCTGGGCTTCGCCGGTGGTGACGTAGCGCTGGATTTCGGCCTCGCCGAGCGGGCGGAAACTGACTTCGCTGGCGCTCATGCGCAGTTCGATCTGCGTATCCACGGCCACTGCCACGGCGGTGAGCACGCGGTGGGTGCGCCCGGACAGGCGGGCGAGGATGGCGCAGGCGTGTTCCGCGTTATCCGGCTTGCCTATGATTTCGCCGTCCAGTTCTATTGTGGTGTCGGCTGCCAGCACCGGTTTGGGCGGCAAGTGGCGCCATTGCAGGCGCTTGATGCCGCCGCTGGCTTTTGCACGCGCCACGCGCTCGCAATACACCGCGGCGGATTCGCCGGCCAGCACGTCTTCGCTGACATCCGCATCGGCGCGCGCGCCGTGGCGGAACAGCAGCACTTCGAAACGCACGTGTATCTGGTGCAGCAGTTCGCGCCGACGCGGACTTTGCGATGCGAGATAAATGCCGGAATGATTCATGCGCGGTGATAGGGGTGATTGGCGTTCAGGCTGGCCGCGCGGTACAGCGCTTCGACCAGCAGCACGCGCGCGAGCGCATGCGGCAGTGTGAGGCTGGACAGGCGCAGGGTTTCATGGGCGGCCGATTTTAGCGCCGGATCCAGACCGTCCGGCCCGCCTATCAGCAAGGCTACGTCGCGGCCCAGGCGGCGCCAGGATTCGAGTTTTTGCGCCAGCGCCGCGGTGGTGACATCGGCGCCGCGTTCATCCAGTGCCACCACATGGGCGGAGGCGGGAAGCTGGGCTTCGATGCGGGTGCGCTCGGCGGCCAATAGCGCCGGCACCGGCTTGCCGGCGCTGCGCGGCTCGGGCTTGATTTCCACCAACTGCAGCGGCTGGTCGCGCGTCATGCGTGCGCAATAGTCGCTGCAGGCGGCGTTCACCCAGTCCGGCAAGCGGTTGCCCACGGCCAGCACGATCAGTTTCACGCCGCCACGCGGTCAGCTTCGGCTTTGGAACTGCCCTGCCACAGCTCTTCCAGGTTGTAAAAACTGCGCACCGTCGGTTGCATGACATGCACGACGATGGCGCCCAGATCGACCAGCACCCATTCCCCGCTGTCCTCGCCTTCGGTTCCGAGCACTTCTGCGCCGGCCTCTTTGGCCTTTTCCTGCACGTTGCGCGCGAGCGCTTTCACCTGGCGCGTGGAATCCGCGCTGGCAATCACGACTCGATCGAACATGGGGGTAAGTTTGCGGGTGTTGAGAACTTCTATGTCGCGCCCCTTGATGTCTTCCAGGGCGGAAACGACGATGCGTTGCAGTTTGCGAATATCCATGCAGTAGTTTCTTCCGCTATTCCTCTGTCGAGATGATGCCGCAGTGTGGGCCGGCGCCTTGTCCCGGTGCGGCGGCGGGTGGCCGGTACAGCCCATACATTTCAATATATGCGATAACGGCCGGGCTCATCAAATAGCGCACGCTCGCGCCGCGCGCGATGCGGCTGCGCAACGAAGTGGCGGAAATGTCCAGCGCGCTGATCGTGTAGGGCAGGATGCGGCCGGCCGGCGCCTGCCGCAAGTCGGCAGCGCAATTTATGCGCCGAGTCTGCAGTTCGTGTTGCAGTTCGGCCGGCACCTGTTCCAGCGCGGCGCCGGGCCGGCTGGCGACGGCGATATGTGCCAGTTCGAACAATTCGCGCCAGCGATGCCAGCCGGTCAAACCATTCCAGGCGTCGGCGCCCAGCAACAGCACCAGCGGGCGCTGCGCACCCCAGGCGGCGCGCAGACGCGCCAGTGTGAGTACGCTGTAACTGGGTGCTTCGGCCCGCACTTCGGCATCGTCGAGCTGAAAGCGTGGATTGTCTGCAATCGCGCGTTCCACCATGGCCAGGCGCTGCGCGGCGGACGTGGCCGGCGCGCCCCGATGCGGCGGGCGGCCGGCCGGTATCCAGATGACGCGTTCGAGTTGCAGCGTTTCGGCCGCTTCTTCGGCAAGCCGCAGATGGCCCAGATGCACCGGGTCGAAGGTGCCGCCGAATACGCCCAGCGGCTCAGGCCTTGCGTTCGTGGTAGACGTCGCGATAGGCAATGTAATAGCTCGCGAATAGCGATGGAATCAGCACGAATGCGAATGGAATCACCAGCAGGGCGCCTACCGTGCGGGCCAGCGTGAGCGACACCGCGCTCAGCGTTAACACCGCGGCCAGCGGCAGCATGAGCGCGAGGCCGACCGCCGCCGTCAGAAAAATGAGCATGGCGCGCCAGTTGCGCAAACAGCCGAAAAAACTGAAAAACATGGCTTTGGGCGCCGACAGCTGGTGCCAGGCCACCAGCAGGGGCGCAAACCAGAATGCCATTTGTATCGGGACGTGCAACAGGGTTACGGCGCGGACGCCCTGGGCGAACTTTTGCGCCACCACCACTTCCGGCGGCGGCGCGTCGGAGCCGTTGGCGGCAGGTTGGGCAACTTCTTCCGCCGTTGCCGGATTGAGCGCGGTTTCGAGCGCATCGACCGCCAGAGCAGCGACGACGTGGATCAATCCGAGCAGCAGCAGTTGCGCGGCGTTCTGGCGAAAGCCGGAAAAAACCGTGTCCATGGGCACCGGCAGGCGGTTGTCGATAAGCCGGCAGCCATTCATGATGCCCTGCGACAGCACCGGCACGAACAGGCCGGCGAGCACCGGCCCTATGCCGGGCAGCGCGCTGGTGGCGAGAATCAGAAACGAACAACTGAATACCAGAAACGTGAGCGCCGCCGGATTGCGCCTGAACAGCGCAAATCCTCCGCTGATCCACAGCCAGCCGTGGTGGGCCGGTGAGCGGTAAGCCTGCATCGATCAGGCCGGCTCGAATACTTCGCGGAAAGATACGTAGTGTGCGCCCGCCGCAACCGGAATGAATAGCAGCAGACCCAGCCCGTAAGGCAGGGCGGCAAAAATCCACAGCGCAATCAGTATCACCAGGAACAGACCCAGCGGGGCCGGATTGGCGAGCCAGGCGCGCAGGCTCAACAGCAGCGCCGCGAGCGGCCCGCGCCCCTGCAGCATCACCAGTGCCGGCGCGAACCACAGTGCCATCAATACCGGCGCGGCAAGCACCAGCAGTACCACCAGGCCGAGCAGAAAGCTGCCGGCTGCGGCGCCGGCCGTGCCGCGGTTCATGGCACCGGTCCATACACCCAGGCCCAGTATGGGCGTGGCGAGCAGCAGTACGATCAATCCGCTGGCGATTGCCGCGACACCCAGCATGATCAGTCCGCGCAGTGCGCCGCGGAATCCTTCCGTCAGTTGTACGAGTTTGAGCGGCCCACCCTCATCGACGCGGCGGCAGGCATGGAGCCAGCCGGCTCCGAGTGCCGGCATGAACAGATTGAGCGCGATCGGTCCGATCAGCGGAACCTGGCTCACCAGCCACCAGGCGAGCAAAAAAATGAGTGCGGCTACCACCCACAGCAAAGGTTCCTGCAGGAATAGCCGCCAGCCGCCGGCGAGCCAGCGCAGCGCCGCCTCGCTGGGCAGGCCGTGGCGGAATTCGCCGAATTTGACCGGCACCGGGAACGAATGCGGCGGCATGCCCGTATCGGACATGATCAGGCCCAGGGCAGGTCGGCGCCGGCAGCGATGCGCCGCCGCAGGATGTCGCGAAAACGCCGCGGGTCGTGCTTATGCACGATTTCGCCCGGGCGCGGCAGGTGATAGTCGTACAGCCGCGACAGCCAGAAGCGCAGCGCCGCGGCGCGCAGCGTGGCGGGCCAGGCCGCCTGTTCTTCGGGCGTGAGCGGCCGCACCGCGTGGTAGGCCTCGAGCAGGGCTTGTGCGGCATCCGGCAGCAAGTCGCCGGCAGCGTCGGAGCACCAGTCATTCACCGTGACGGCCACGTCGAACAGCAAAGCATCGTCGCCGGCGAAGTAATAGTCGATGATGCCGCCCACGCGCGGCGGACCGCCGTTTTCTTCGAACAGGCAGTTGTCGCGGAACAGGTCGGCGTGGATCACGCCGCGCGGCAGGCTGTCGTAGGCCTGGGCGGCCTGGTAACGAATTTCCTCGCGCAGCAATTCCTGCTCGTCGCCGGGCAGGTAGGGCAACACCTGCGGCGCCGTGTCGGCGCGCCAGCGCGCACCGCGCGGATTATCCAGCCGGCGCCCGTAAGATTGGCCGGCGATATGCATGTCGGCCATCATGGCGCCTATGGCCGCGCAATGCGCGACACCAGGTTCAAGTACCGAATGCCCGGTGAGGCGCGTGACGAGGGCGGCCGGTTTGCCGTTCAGCTTGCCGAGGATTTCATTGTCGCGATCGACGATGGGCGCCGGACAGGGTATGCCGTGGCGCGCCAGATGCGACATGAGGTGCACGTAGAACGCCAGTTCGGAGCGCGTCAGCTTTTCGAACAGGGTAAGCACGAAACGCCCACCGTTGGGGCCGTGCGTGGTGCTGACGAAAAAATTGGTGTTTTCTATGCCGGCGGCGATGCCCTGCAACTCGAGCAGGGCGCCGACCGAATAATTCTTCAGCCAGACGCGCAATTCGTCCGGGCTGACGGGGGTAAATACAGCCATGCCGTTAAAATCTGCGCAAGGTCCACATGGGAACGCGCAGGCCGGAATCGATGCCGTCGCGACGTATCATGTTGCCGCTGCCGTCTTCGTCGACCAGCACGTAAGGCACGCCGTGGGCCGGCGTCACCTTCATCATGTAGAGGCGGCCGTGCATGCGGTATTCCTCGACCTTTTCCCTGCCGCGCTGGCGTATGGTGACTTCGGGCTCGGTGCCGGCGCCGGCGGGCTCGGGCGGTTGGTAATCGGCGGGCGCGTCCGGCGGCGCGGGAACCGGCTCCAGATCGGAAGGCTGACCTTTGAATTGCGCCATCGCCGTGTGCGCGGCCAAGCATAGCGCGACGGCCAGAACTGCTTTGAACGAATGCGCCATGGTGCGTACCTGGTTGCGACCTGGAAATTGTATCAGACCGTCGTGACGGCCAGCTTAGTCACCCTGCCATGCGCTCCAGCCGTCCAGCCCGCCCTGCAGCACGGCCACCTGTGGCCGTCCGGCGCGCTGTATGCGGCGCGCCAGTTCCAGTGCCGAGGCGTCGTTGGGGCAGGCGCAATAGGTGATGAGGCTGCGCCCGGACGGAAGCGCGGCGATGGCGGCGACGTCTTCCAGATCCAAGGGTAGCGCACCCGGCACGCTGCGCGGGTCCGACATGCGCGACAACTGGCTGCGGGCATCCAGAACCAGCGGCGGGTCGCCGGACGCCAGCGCGTGCGCCACCTGCTGCGGCGTAAGACGGCGGATTTTGCGCCCGCTGATGCGCTTGAAGTAGCGCCAGATCACCATGATGCTCACGACCGCCAGCACGACCCCGACGCTCCAGCCCAGGTGGCGCGCAAACCAGCCCAGCGCGGCACTGAACTGCTCGTAAAACAACACTCCGCCGCCTATGCCGGCGACGGCATAGAGCGTCGATGCCAAGCCTTGCCAGGCGAGGAAGGTGGCGTTGCGCATGCCCACGCCGCCGGCCACCGGCGGCGCCAGCATGGCCAGCCCCGGTACGAAGCGTGCGATGACCAGCGCCACCGGCCCGCGCCGCTCGAATGCCACTTCGGTCTGGCGCACGCAGACGTCCGGCGAAAGCGATACTTTGCACAGCAGTCCGAGTACGCGGTTGCCATAGCGGCGGCCGAGCAAAAACCACACCCAGGCGCCCAAAAGCGAGCCTGCGGCAGCGGCCAGCGCTTCCTGGCCGCCCAGGCGCCCGGCGTTGCCGGCCAGGGTGCCGGCCAGCAACAGCAGCGGCAGGGTAGGCAAGGGCGCGCCCAGTTGTTCCGCCAGCACCACGGCGAATACCGCCAGTGGTCCCCATGCGTGCAGAAAATCGTTCAATCCGTCCATTGCGCTGTCGTGGTACTTGTAGGTTTCGTATGCCTTTGCATCAGCCTGGACTTAGGCTCGTATTATCCGTGCGAGGCGGGCATGCCGCCGATGCCGTCAAGCCAGGCCCAAATCGAGCCCGTGCCGCGCGGCATCACGCCCATGCCTTTGCTTGACTTTAAGGCACCGAAACCGCCCCGCCGGCTAAATTTCGCCCGCCCTGGGGGGCGGGCGTCCCGCCCGCGGTCGCAAGCACCGGGCGTTAAAGCGCGGGCGAGACGCCCACGCCCCCAGCGCCGTTGTTGGTTCCTTGCCGGAGGCTCAACGGCCCAATTAGCGGACCGCCAATGCGGCTGCCATTCGAGGGGACAAGCGCGTCGCGGCGCCTGGCTTGGGAGTGCGGGCGTGCCGCCTGCATGGGATGCCGGCCCGACTATGCCCTATCGCGCAGACCGGCCGCTCGCGCTGGCGCGCCAGCGCGTGAGCATGAGCGCATTGGTCACCACGCTCACGCTGGAAAACGCCATCGCCGCGCCGGCCACCACAGGACTCAACAGGCCGGCAGCCGCGAGCGGAATGCCGACGATGTTGTAAATCATGGCCCAGAACAGATTCTGGCGGATTTTGGTCGTCGTGCGGCGCGAAATGGCGATGGCGTCGGCCACCAGGCGCGGGTCTGCCCGCATCAGCGTAATGCCGGCAGCCTGCATGGCGACGTCGGTGCCGCCGCCCATGGCGATGCCTACGTCCGCGGCGGCCAGTGCGGGCGCGTCATTGATGCCGTCGCCTACCATGGCCACTCGCGCGCCCGCGGTTTTGAGTGCCGCCACCGCTTCCGCCTTGCCTTCCGGCAACACTTCGGCGCGCACGTCGGTAATCCCCAGTTCGCCTGCCACCACCGAGGCCGCCAGCCGGTTGTCACCGGTCAGTAGCACCGCCGTGACGCCATTCGCCGCGAGCAGGCGTACTGCCTCCGCGGCCTGTGGGCGCAAGGCGTCGCCGAAAGCCAGAAAAGCCAGCAGGCGCGGCGTGGGGCCGCATTCGGCGAGCCAGGACACGGTGTGGCCCGCGGACTGATATTCGACCGCGCGATCCGCCAGTGCGGATGTGTCCATACCCAGTTCCTGCATCCAGCGACCGCTGCCGAGCGCCAGATCGCGTCCACCGACTTCCGCCCGCACGCCACGCCCGGCAACGGCCTGCAGCTTGCCGGCGGCAGGCAGCGTCAGCGCGCGGGTTGCTGCCGCCTCGCGCACCGCCTTGGCGAGCGCGTGTTCGCTGCCTGCCTGCAAGGCTGCTGCCAACGTAAGTGCGCCGGCATCGTCGCCATCCAGCGCCTGGCAGGCATGCAATACCGGATGCCCCACGGTGAGGGTGCCGGTCTTGTCGAATGCCACCGTGCGTACCGAGTGGGCAATTTCCAGGGCGGTGGCGTCCTTGATCAATATGCCCTGGCGCGCGGCGACCCCGGTGCCGGCCATGATGGCGGCCGGCGTGGCGAGGCCGAGCGCGCAGGGGCAGGCGATTACCAGTACCGCCACCGCGTTGAGCAGCCCGTGTTCCCAGCCGGCGCCGGCATACACCCAGCCCAGCAGGGTGATGAAGGCGATGGCGACCACCACCGGAACGAAAATCGCGCTCACCTTATCGACCAGGCGCTGTATGGGCGCTTTGCGTGCCTGGGCGGTTTCCACCAGTTCTATGATGCGGGCAAGCCGGGATTGCGTGCCGACCGCCTCCACGCGCACCGCGATCAGCCCGCTGCCGTTGATGGACGCGCCGGTCACGCTGTCGCCGGGCGCTTTGGCCTGGGGCGCGGATTCGCCGGTCAATAGCGATTCATCGACTTCGCTATTGCCTTCGACCACGCTGCCGTCTGCCGCGATGCGCTCGCCCGGGCGCACGATGATCACATCGCCCACGGCAAGTTCGGCCACCGGCACTTCGCGTTCGACTTCGCCGCGCCGCACGCGCGCAAATTCCGGGCGCAAGGCCTGCAGGGCGCGTATGGCGGCGGTGGTGCGGTGTTTGGCGCGTGCTTCCAGCCACTTGCCCAATAGCACCAGGGTAATCACCACTGCCGCGGCTTCAAAATACAGGTGCGAGGTGGTGGGGTCGCGCAGCAGCAAATAGACGGACAGTCCGTACGCTGCGCTGGTACCCAGTGCGACCAGCAAATCCATATTGCCGGTGCCGGCGCGCAGGGCTTTCCAGCCGGAGCGATAGAAGCGCGCGCCAAGTACGAATTGCACCGGGGTTGCCAGCGCGCATTGCAACCAGCCCGGCAACATGACGTGGGCCGTCCCGAGCGAGGCCAGCATGGGCAACAGGAGTGGCAGCGACAGCAGTGCGCCGGCCAGTACCGGCAACCAGTCGCGCCGCGGTGCTTCGGCCGCTGGGGCCGTGGTTTCGACCGGCGCGGCATCGTAGCCGGCGCGGCGCACGGCGGCTATCAGTTCCGGCAGGCCAACCGCGCTGGCGGATTCGATACGCGCCTGTTCGGTGGCCAGGTTGACCGTAACGGCGGTCACGCCCGGTACCGCCGCCAGCACTTTTTCCACCCGCCCCACGCAGGACGCGCAACTCATGCCTTCGATGTGCAGGTCGCGCGTTTGCACGGCGACGTCGAAGCCGGCCTGACGGACCGCATTTACCAGCGATTCCACGGCGGTGCCGGGCGCAGCATCGACACTGGCGGTTTCGTTGGCCAGATTGACTTCGGCCGCGCTCACGCCGGGCACGCGATTCAATACGCGCTCCACCCGCGTGACGCAGGCGGCGCAGGTCATGCCGCGGATATCCAGTTTGTGGCGCAGGGTGTCGGAATGTGCGCTCGCCGCGGGGGCGGCCAAATCCGGGGCAGGCGGGGCGGGGGCGTTCATCGGGGATCGATCCGGCAGTGCGCGGCGGCGAAAATGCCTGCGCATTGTCCATTATCGATTACTTATGCAGTGAAACGGGAATTTCAAGTGGGGTCAGTGACTATACGACTGGACCCTGTGGTGGTGTGGCAGGTTCCGTGCTTCAGTCGCGCGTAGCGCTGCGGCGGAATTTTTCGAGCGCGCGGCGTAAGTTTTTTGAGGGCCGGCCGCGCGATGCTGCGCCCGGATCGGCGGCGAGACGGCGCTGTTCGCGCAGGGCCTCGCGGCGCGCGATACTTTCCGGAGTTTCTTCGTAGAGCTTGCGCGCCTGTTCCGCCGGGCCGCGACGGTGCTCGGTTGCGCGCAGGATTACCGTGATGCTGCCGCCCGGCAACTGGATATCCAGGCGGTCGCCCACCACCAGATTTTTGGCCGGCTTGGCGCGCAGGCCATTCACATGCACCTTGCCGCCGTCGGCGGCTGCCGCGGCCTCGCTGCGGTGTTTGAAAAAGCGTGCGGCATGCAGCCACACGTCGAGCCGCACGCCGCCATGTTCGAGCGGATCGGAAGTGTGCCCTCTCACGCCGGCAGACTGCCTGCGCTAGCTTCCAGCGCCATCTGCGGATTCCCACTCGATGCGGTTGCGTCCGCCGCGTTTGGCGCGCCGCAGGGCTTCGCTGGCACGCACCACCAGGGTGAGCAGCCAGTCGTGCGGGTCGGCTTCGGCCACGCCTACCGATACCGTCAGGCCGGGCAGTTCCTGACCTTCCGGCCCGGTAACGCGCCAGGCAGCGACGGCGGCACGCAGGCGTTCGGCTGCGGCGCGGCCGCCACTCACATCACACAGGGGGGCCAGCAGGGCAAATTCGTCGTCGCCATAGCGCGCCAGCAAATCATGGCCGCGCATGCGGCTGGCCAGGGCGCGGCCTACGGCCTGCAGCGCGCGATCGCCAGCGCCGGTGCCGTGCTTGATGCGGAAGGGCTCGAAATGGTCCACGTCTATCATCATCAGGCAGGCGGGCGCATGGTGTTTTTGCGCTTCTTCCAGCGCAGCCGGGAAGGCGTGCTCCAGCCAGCGCCGGTTGCGCAATCCGGTCACGGAATCCTGGTTGCGCGCCTGTTCGCGCTCCTGCCGGCGTGCCCAGGCTTCGGCCGAATCTTCCGCCGGGGGGCGAACCGGCCGCGCGAGCAGCTGCAGCATTTGCGCCGACAGCGTGCGTGAGGTGTCTATCATGGCCCACACCACGTTGCGCGGTATTTCGAGCACCGTGCTGGCCGAACTGGCGGCCACCTGGGCGAAGGTAAAGCCGCCGTCGACCAAGCCTTTTTCGCCCACGAATCCGCCCCCGGGCATGCCCAGGCAGTCGGTTTCTTCCATATTGGTGGGCTGTATCTGCAGCCGTCCGGTCAGTACCAGGTAGACCGTATCGCTGTGCTGGCCGGCCGGAAGCAAAATTTCCTCAGCCTCCAGTTCGATGATGCTGCACTGCGGGAGGAGCGGGTCGAGCTCATCCGCCGTCATCGTGCAGAATATTTCGGATGCGCCTATGCGGCGGCGGTCTGCCTGCGTTACCTGGCGTCGCGCGACTTCCGGTCTTGACCCAGCGGAATCAGCCATTTTTTCCTCCTCGCCCGGTAGGGGCTGCAGCAATCATGTACGCCTGCGTTGTTCAATTAACGCCGAGTTGCGCCAAACCTGAATGCAGTGAGGGCCGCCTCCTTGCCCGGTACCTGCCCTTGCGCAATGTCCGCTGGGCGGGCGCCCTGCCGACGCCGCGATTATAGGCAGCATGAGGCTCATTAATGCTTACGGCACGCTGGATTCGCCGGCGTATAGGTCTGCAATCGATTCTCGCCGCCGTACCAGATGCGCCGCCGCGCCATCGACCAGCACCTCGGCCGCGCGCGGCCGGCTGTTGTAATTGGAACTCATGGTCATGCCATAGGCGCCGGCGGACAAAATTGCCAGCAGATCGCCGGCTGCAATCGCGAGCTTGCGCGCGTGGCCGAGAAAATCACCGCTTTCGCAAACCGGGCCGACTATTTCGTAGGGCAGGGCGGTGTGCCTGGAAGCCGCGACGGGGACGATGTCATGGTAAGCATCGTAGAGCGCCGGGCGCATCAGGTCGTTCATCGCGGCATCCACGACGGCGAAATTTTTTTCCGTGCCGCGCTTCAGATATTCCACTCGCGTGAGCAGTAGCCCGGCATTGCCCACCAGGGAGCGGCCCGGTTCGAACACCAGCCGTTCGCTGCGGCCCGCCGTGGCGGCCAGCAAAGGTGCCAGATAGGTGGCGGGAACCGGGGCGTCTTCATCCAGATAGCGTATGCCCATGCCGCCGCCCAGATCGAGGTTCTGGAGCGCAATGCCGTCGGACGCGAGTTGATCGGCGAGCGCCAGCACTTTAGCAGCGGCTTCGGCCGCCGGCTCTGCATCCAGTAGTTGCGAGCCGATGTGGCAGGCAATACCGCGTACCGCAAGATGCTGGCTTTGTGAGGCGCGGCGGTAAATGGCGCGTGCCTGGTCTATGGCGATGCCGAATTTGTTGTTGCGCAGCCCGGTCGAAATGTAGGGATGGGTGCGCGGATCGACATCGGGATTGACGCGCAGCGCGACCGGTGCGCGCTTTTTGAGCGCGGCGGCAATATTCTCTATGCGTTCCAGCTCGGCTTCCGATTCGACGTTGAAACACATGATGCCCAACGACAGGGCTTCGCGAATTTCCGTGGCGCTTTTGCCTACACCCGAAAACACCACCTTGCCGGCATCGCCGCCGGCCGCCAGCACGCGCGCCAGTTCGCCGCGCGACACGATGTCGAATCCGGCGCCCAGACGCGCGAACAGCGACAGGATGGCCAGATTGGAATTGGCCTTGACGGCGTAGCAGATGAGCGCGTCGCGGCCCGCCAGTGCATCTTTATAGCCCTGCATCGCGGCGCCCAGTGCGGCGCGCGAATAGACATAGCAGGGCGTGCCGAAAGTGCGCGCAAGTTCGGGTAGGGCAAGCTGTTCGACATGCAGGATGCCATCGACGACGGACAGATGATTCATGGGCGCTTGGGGCGGGTGTCGTCCGGGCTGGTGCCGGGCGTGTCTTTGTTATGATCGGGAACGCTCGCGGGGGCGTTAGTGCTGCCCCGGGGGGGGAGTTCCAGCGGGCCTTTGGTGCCGCATGCGGCGCAACAGATGCTTGCAAACAGCGCGAGCACGAAGGGTTTCATGTGGGCCGGAACGGTAAAGTAGTGATAATGCGGGCCATTTTATAGGAATCGGGGTGCCCATGGACGAATCCGAATTCGACGGGCTGGCGGCCGCCGCGCTGCAGCGGATCGAAGACGCGCTGGAGCAGATTGATGACATTGAATTCGAAGTCCGCCCGGGCGGGGTGATCGAGATCGAATTCGAGGACGGTGCGGTCATGATCATCAACCGCCACGGCGCCGCGCGCGAAATTTGGGTGGCCGACAAAAGCGGCGGCTTTCACTATCGTCCCCAGGCGGGTGCCTGGATCAACACGCGCGACGGTGAAGACTTGTTCGCGGCGCTCGGCCGCCTCATCGGCGCGCACGTCGGCCGCGCCGTCAAGCTGGTCTGAGGCTACCGCCGGGCGGGCTAATCGGCTAGCCCGGTGATGGTGATGGCGGTAGCGCGGCGTCGGGCGGCGCGGGGGCTTCGTCGTCGCGCCGGTTGGGTTCCGCCGGCAATTGTTCTTCGTATATCCAGTCTGGCTTGAGGCCGCTGCCTTCTCCGCCGGGCTGAATTTCGATGAGTCCCTGCGGTCGCGGCAGCCGGGTTTCTGGTACGCCGGCCAATGCTTTTTCCATATAGGCGATCCAGATCGGCAGCGCCGCAGCGCCGCCGGTTTCGCCGTTACCCAATTTGTGCGGCTGGTCGAAACCCAGCCAGGCGATACCGACCAGCGCAGGGCTGTAGCCGCAGAACCAGGCGTCTACGTAATCGTTGGTGGTGCCGGTCTTGCCGGCCAGATCGGAGCGCTTCAGTGCCAGCGCGCGGGTAGCGGTGCCGCGCCGCACCACGTCCTGCAGCATGCTGTCCATCAGGTAGGCGTTGCGGGCGTCGATTACGCGCAGACTGTCATCGCCGGCCAGCGGCGGGTCGAATTTGGCCAGCACCACATCGTGATCGTCGCGAATTTCCGTCACGATGTGCGGCGTGACGCGATATCCGCCGTTCGCGAATACCGAATAGGCGGTGAGCATTTGCCAGGGCGATACGGCGCCGGCGCCCAGCGCCAGGGTCAGGTAGGGCGGGTTTTTGTCGGCGTCGAAGCCGAAGCGGACGGCATAGTCCTGCGCGTAGCGCGGGCCGATGGCACGCAGCAGGCGCACCGAAACCATGTTTTTGGACCGCGCCAGCGCGGTGCGCAGCGGCATCATGCCGTCGTATTTGCCGTCATAGTTTTTCGGTTCCCAGGCCTGACTGCCGGTTTCCGACGCCGGAATCACGATGGGGGCGTCATCCACTTCGGTTGATGGTCCGTAGCCTTTTTCCAGCGCCGCCGAATAGATGAAGGGTTTGAAGCTCGAGCCGGGCTGGCGCCAGGCCTGTGTGACGCGATTGAATTTGTTGCGATTGAAATCGAAGCCGCCAATCAGGGCGTGGATGGCGCCGTTGCGCGGGTCGCCGGACACGAAGGCAGCTTCCACCTCGGGCAGTTGCGCAAGTTGCCAGCCGCTCTTGGGATCTTTCGTCACGCGCACCATCGCACCGCGGCGTATGCGTCGCGCCGCCGGCGCCTTGTCATCCAGCATGGCGCGGCAAAATTTCAGCGCGTCGCCGGAAAGCGTGACTGCTTCTCCCCCCAGCACGTGCAATTTCAGGCGTTGCGGTGACGCCTCGAGCACCGCGGCGGGGCGCAAATCTTCGGATTCGGGCGCGTCCTGCAGCGCATCTTCGAGGCTGTCGTCGGCGTTATCGCCCAGTTTGGTCATGTCGATGTAGTCTTCGGCACCGCGACAGCCGTGACGGCGATCGTAATCCAGCACGCCGCGGCGCGCGGCGGCCCAGGCGGCTTCCTGCTCATTGCTCAGTATGGTGGTGAATACCTTCAGCCCGCGCGTATAGGCTTCTTCGTGGAATTGTTCGTAAGCGATCTGGCGCGCCATTTCGGCGACGTAGTCGGCGTGTATCGATGTCGCCGCAGTGTCGCGCCGCAACTGCAGGGGCTCCGCCTTGGCGGCCGCGAGTTGCCTGTCGTCGATGAAATTCAGCTCGCGCATGCGCCGCAACACGTATTGCTGGCGCAGCGTGGCGCGCTTCAGATTGCTGATCGGGTTGTATTTGGACGGCGCCTTGGGCAAGCCGGCCAGCATGGCGGCTTCGGCAAGGCTAATGTTTTGCAAGGGTTTGCCGAAATAGGTCTGGGCTGCCGCGGCAAAACCGTAGGCACGCTGGCCCAGGTAAATCTGATTCAGGTAAAGCTCGAGTATCTGGTCCTTGCTGAGGTTTTTCTCGATTTTGAAAGCCAGCAGAACCTCGTAAGCTTTGCGAGTGAGGGTTTTTTCGTTGGAAAGGAAAAAGTTGCGCGCGACCTGCATCGTGATGGTACTTGCACCCTGGTGCGCGCCGCCTTTGGTAAGGTTGGCTACGGCGGCACGCAATACGCCAAGGGTGTCGACGCCGGCATGTTCGTAGAAGCGTTCATCCTCGGCGGCGACGATGGCTTGCTGCATGAGCTTCGGAACGTCGCGTATAGGCAACACGGATCGACGTTCTTCGCCGAATTCGCCGATCAGTTGCCCGTCCGCGGTAAATACGCGCAAAGGCATTTTCGGCCGGTAGTCGGTGAGGACTTCGAGCGAGGGCAAGTGCGGGTAGGCCAGCAGCACGAATATGGCTGCCAGCGAAAGCCCGATGAGAAAGAGGCCAATGAGGGCCGCGAGTGCATAAAGCGGCCAGCGCAAGGCACGAGACAAGTGAATCACCAGAAACGGAAAAACCCGGATTATAAAGGGCGCAAAGTAACGGGCCGGGGCCGGAGAAAATTCTTTACAGCCGAGACGCTTGTTGCTAGCATCTAATGTAAATTATGCGTATCGCGCCTAAGTGACCGTATCGAAAGGAAAAATTTCTTGGCGCTAGACCTTTCGTTCCTGAACGTGTTCAACCCGAAGGCGCGGCCGCTGTTTGGGCTGGATATTTCTTCGTCCGCGGTGAAGATGGTCGAACTGTCCGAGCCCACGCCGGGCAAGTACCGTATCGAGCGTTACACCATCGAAGCACTGCCGCGCGACGCGGTTGCGGACGGCAATATTGCCAACCTGGAGGTTGTGTCGAGCGCCGTCAAGCGTGCCTGGAAGCGCATGCAGACGCCCGTCAAGTACGTTGCCCTGGCGCTGCCGGCGGCGGCGGTCATTACCAAGAAAATCATCGTGCCGGCCGGGCAGCGCGAGCAGGATCTGGAATTGCTGGTCGAATCCGAGGCCAATCAATATATTCCGTTCCAGCTCGATGAAGTCAATCTTGACTTTCAGGTCGTCGGCGCAGCACCCAATACTCCAGACGAAATCGAAGTCCTGATTGCCGCCTCGCGCAAGGAAAAGGTGGAGGATCGGGTAGCGGTTGCAGAGGCGGCGGGCCTCAAGCCGGTCGTGATGGACGTCGAGTCCTATGCCGCGCAGGCGGCATTCGAACTGGTCGAAAACCAGTTGCCCGACCAGGGCAAGAACGCCATCATCGCCCTGGTCGACGTCGGCGCCAATGTCATGAACGTGCTCATCATGCGTAACAACCAGCCGGTCTATACGCGCGAGCAGGCTTTCGGCGGCTACCAGCTTACGCAGGACATCATGCGCCAGTACGGCATGAGCGCGGAAGAAGCGGAAGCCGCCAAACGTACCGGCTCCTTGCCGGAAAATTACGAGCAGGATTTGCTGCGTCCATTCATGGACAATCTGGCGCTGGAAGTGTCGCGCGCGCTGCAATTTTTCTTCACTTCGACCCAGTACAACCAGGTGGATCACATCGTGCTCGCCGGTGGCTGTGCCGTCATTCAGGGCATCGATGAAGTCGTATCGGCACGCACGCAGGTGAGCACCATCGTCGCGAATCCATTCTTCGGCATGGGCAATGCAGAGCGCGTGCGTCCCAAAAACCTGGCTGCCGACGCACCGTCGCTACTGGTTGCGTGTGGACTGGCGTTGCGGAGGTTCGACGCGTGATTCGCATCAACCTGCTTCCTCACCGGGAAGAAAAACGCAAACTCAGGCGCCAGCAGTTTTATGCATTTGCAGTCGCCTCGTTGGTGCTGGGCGCGGTCGTCGTGCTGTTTGGTTTTCAGATTTATTCGTCCTACATTACGCGGCAGGATGAGCAAAATCAGTTTCTGCAGGCCGAAATCGCCAAGCTCAACAAGCAAATCGACGAAATCAAGCGCCTCAAGGAGCAAACCGACGCACTGCTCGAGCGCAAGCGCATCATCGAATCGCTGCAGGGCAACCGCAATGAGGCGGTGTCGGTGTTCAACGAACTGGCCCGGCAAATGCCGGAAGGCGTGTACCTGAAAAGTTGCAAGCAATCGGGTGTCAAACTGACGCTGGGCGGGTACGCGCAATCACAGGCGCGCGTGTCCAGCCTGTTGCGCAATCTCGAAGGGTCGAACGTATTCGAGAAGCCCGAGTTGGGCGAAATCAAAGTGGCCAACGTCGACAAGCGCAGGTTGTTCGAATACAACCTCAGCGTGACGATCAAGCGCGTCACGGAAGACAAGAAAGCCGGCGGGAAACCGGGTGCGGGACAGAAATCATGAAAAAGCCCTCCGCACCGAACATCAAATTGCCGGCCATCGATTTCAAGGCCCTCGCGGGCGATTTCCGCGGCCTGGACCCGCAGGACATGGGCGCATGGCCGCTCATTCCGCGACTCACCGTACTTGCCGCGATATTTGCTGCCGTGGTCGCGGCCGGCTGGTGGTTCGTGTGGCGCGATCAGGCGATTGAGCTGGAAAACAAACAAGCGGAAGAAACCCGTCTCAAGGACGATTGGCTGAACAAGAAAAAGCAGGCCGTCAATCTGGACGAGCACCGTCGCCAGCTCACGGAAATCGACCGCGCCTTCGGCGCATTGCTGCGCCAATTGCCCAACAAGTCGGAAATGGATTCGCTACTGGTGGATATCAGCCAGGCCGGGCTGGGGCGCGGATTGCAGTTCGAGGAATTCAAGCCGAATGCGGTCGCTGTGAAAGATTTTTACGCCGAGTTGCCCATCAAAATTCGGGTTGGCGGCAATTATCACGATCTGGGCGCGTTTGCCGGTGATGTCGCAAAGCTGCCGCGCGTGGTGACGCTGGGCGAATTGAACATCGAAGCAACAAAAGATCCGAACCTGCTCAAACTGGACGCGATCGCCACCACCTACCGCTACCTCGATGACGAAGAAGTGGCGCGTATCAAAAAGGAGAAAGCCGCCAAGCAGGGAGGCAAAAAATGAGCGGCGGGCGTTTGCTGGTGGCGGTGTTGTGTCTGGGCCTGGCAGGTTGCTTTGGCGACAAGAACGAGAATTTACGCCAATGGATGGCGGATCAGGCGAAAGGTTTGCGCGGCAAGGTGCAGCCCTTGCCGGAAATCAAGCCCTTCGACACGGTCGCTTATGAGGCCGGCAATCTGGTCGATCCGTTCCGCAATTCGCGCATAGAGCCGGAACGCCGGCCAACCGGCGGCGGGCTGCGGCCAAATTTCGACCGGCGCAAGGAACCGCTCGAAGCATTCCCGCTTGAATCTCTGAAGATGGTGGGAACCTTGCAGCAAGGCAGTTTGATGCAAGGAATCGTGAAAGCCGACGCCACGATTTATCGCGTGCGCACCGGTAATTACATGGGGCAAAACTTCGGCGTGATCACTCAGATCAACGATAACGAGATCGTGCTCAAAGAGCTGGTTCAGGATCCGAATGGGGACTGGGTGGAACGCAACAGCTCGCTGCAATTGCAGGAGCAGGAGTCGAAAAAATGACACAAGTGCTTGGCGTGCAAATGGTCCGATGTGCGGTTATCGCACTCGTGTGTTTCCTCTGTGGATTTGCGCAGGCCGAAGATGCGGCCAATCGCATCGAAAGCGTGGATGTTGCGCGGGTGGGCGGTCAGGTGCTCGTGAAGGTCGGCCTCGCGCAGCCTCCGAGCGGGCTTCCGTCAAGCTTCAGCATCGCCAATCCGGCGCGCGTTGCGTTCGATTTTCCCAACACCGCGAACGGTTTGAGTAAAAGTTCGCAGGTCGTGAATGAATCGCATTTGCGCAGTTTCAATGTAGTGGAGGCGGGACCTCGCACCCGTCTGGTCCTCAATCTCAATCGCATATCGACCTATGATGCGCGTATCGAGGGTAATGCGCTCGTGATCGCTTTGCCCGTACCTACTGTGGGTGCGGTGCCGCAGGAAACGGTTTCGCGCTTTGCCGAGCCGAAAGAAAACGACAGTCTTGAACACAGTGTTCGCAATGTCAGTTTCCGGCGTGGCAAGGATGGCGAGGCGCGCATCGTGGTGGACCTTTCCGATCCCAGTGTCGGCATAGACATCCGCCAGCAGGGCAACCGCCTGGTGGTGGATTTCCTCAAGGCCGGCGTGGCCGACGAATTGCGCCGCCGCTATGACGTCGCGGACTTCGCAACGCCGGTGACGCAGATGGAGGTGAACAAGAATGGCGCCGACACGCGCCTGACGATTTCGCCGACCGGCCTGTGGGAACACAACGCCTACCAAAGCGAAAGCCAGTTCATCGTCGAAGTGAAAAAGCTGGTTGAAGATCCGAACAAGCTCGTGCAGGGCTCGAAGCCGGGTTACCAGGGCGAGAAGCTGTCGCTCAACTTCCAGAACATCGATGTGCGGTCGGTATTGCAGGTGATCGCCGATTTCACCAATAACAACATCATTACCAGCGACAGCGTCGGCGGTTCGCTCACGCTGAGGCTCAAAGATGTGCCCTGGGACCAGGCGCTGGACATCATTCTGGACGCCAAGGGCCTGGACAAGCGCAAAAATGGCAATGTGATCTGGATTGCCCCGCGCGACGAATTGCTGGTCAAGGAAAAACTCGCGCTCGAAGCGCGCCAGCAGGTAACCGAGTTGGAACCGGTGCGCACGGAATCATTCCAACTGAACTATCACAAGGCCGAACTGGTGTTCAAGGTGTTCTCGGACAAGGACAAATCCTTGCTGTCCAAGCGCGGTACGGTGGTGGCGGATTCGCGCAGCAACAAACTCATCGTGACCGATACGCCTACCAAGCTGGAGGACATTCGGCGTTTGTTGACGGAAATTGATGTTCCGACCCGTCAGGTTCTGATCGAAGCGCGTATCGTGGAGGCCAATGCCGATTTTGCGAAAAATCTGGGGGCGCGACTGGGTATACACCGCCCACAAGGGTTCTCGCGCCTGCTCGGGCAAAACAGCCCGCAATTCAACATAGGCGGCGGGCTTGCCGACACCGGCTTTCATACAGGCCAGGTTGCGACCAACCCGGACTTCATCACGAATAGCCTGGGAGTGAATCTGCCGGCTGCGCCGATTGCAGGTCAGCAGGCGGGCGCGTTTTCGTTCATTCTTGCCAACAGCCGCCTGACGAACATATTGAATCTGGAAGTGTCTGCGCTTGAGCAGGACGGCAACGGCAAGGTCATTTCCAGTCCGCGCGTCATGACCTCCGACCAGGCCGAAGCCATCATCGAACAGGGCGTGGAAATTCCGTACCAGCAGGCGACCAGTTCCGGCGCGACAAGCGTGTCCTTCCGCAAGGCAAACCTGTCCTTGAAAGTGAAGCCGCAAATCACACCGGATGGGCGCGTGCAAATGTCGCTCGATATCAATAAGGACACGCCGAACACGCAGATCAGTTCTGGCGCCGGGGTGGCTATCGACACCAAGCACGTCAAGACCGACGTTCTGGTCGAGAATGGCGGTACCGTCGTCATCGGTGGCGTGTACGCGCAGGACGAACGCAAAACTCAGTCGCGCATTCCTTTCCTGGGTGACCTGCCTTACATCGGTTTCCTGTTCCGAAACACGGCTCAGGTAAATAACCGCGCCGAACTTCTGGTTTTCATAACCCCACGCGTTGTGACGGACGCGCTCACCGCGCGCTGAATTCCGGCGCTGGGCCGTCGCTGCACGCCCCTGCAGTACAATCAGGGGCGTGAAAGGTTCTGACACAATCTGTCTCGTAGGGATGATGGGCGCCGGCAAGACCACCGTCGGCCGCCAACTCGCCCGCCGCCTGAAAAAGCGCTTCGTCGACTGCGACCACGAACTGGAGCGCCGTCTGGGCGTTACCATTCAGCGCATATTCGAGCACGAGGGCGAGGAAGGATTTCGCCAGCGCGAAACCGCTCTGCTCAGCGATCTGGTGCATGAGCAGGGCATGGTGCTCGCCACCGGCGGCGGCATCGTGATGCGGCCGGAAAATCGCGCCCTGCTGGTCGAACACGGATTCGTCATTTATCTCTGCGTTTCGCCCAGCGTGCTTTGGGAACGTTTGCGCCACGACCGCCACCGGCCGCTGCTCAAAGTGGAAGACCCACGCCAGCGCATCATCGATCTGTACAACCTGCGCGACGGGCTTTACCGTGGCGTGGCGGATGTGATCGTGCAGGGCGGGCAAATGGGCTTGATGGGCGTCGTGCGGCGCGTCGAGCGCGAGTGGCGTGCGAGCACGGGCACCACTCATCCGGCGCGTGCCTTGCCTGCCGGGGACGCGGCCGCGGCATCCTGCGTCCAATCGATCATCAATTCCGCGGGCGCCGGGCGCCCGACCAATTCGGCCATGCAAACGCTCACGGTAGACCTGGGTAGCCGCAGCTACCCCATACACATAGGCCCCGGCCTGTTGCGTCAACCGCAATTGCTCGTGCCGCATTTGCGCACGCGCCGCGCGGTCATCGTGACCAATGAGGTGGTAGCGCCGCTCTACCTTGCGACCTTGCGCGATGCCCTTGCAAGCGCAGGTGTCGCTTGTTCGGATATCGTCCTCCCGGACGGGGAGGTCCATAAAAATTCGGACAGCCTCAATCGCATTTACGACAACCTGCTGGAACGGCGCTGTGAACGCTCGACCACGCTGATCGCCCTGGGTGGAGGCGTGATCGGCGATCTGTGCGGGTATGCCGCCGCCACCTACCAGCGCGGCGTGCCCTTCATACAGATACCAACTACCCTGCTGGCGCAGGTCGATTCTTCCGTGGGTGGAAAAACCGGAATCAATCATCGTCTCGGCAAGAACATGATCGGGGCCTTCCATCAGCCCAAGCTGGTGCTGGCCGACACCGAAACGCTGGATACCCTGCCGGCGCGCGAATTCAGTGCCGGGCTGGCCGAAGTCATCAAATACGGACTGATACGCGACCGCGAATTTCTCGAGTGGCTCGAAACCAATATGGCGCGGCTATTGGCGCGCGAGCCGGCCGCGCTGGCGCATGCCATATACCGGGCCTGCGCGACCAAAGCCGCCATCGTGGCCGAGGACGAAACCGAAACCGGCAACCGCGCCCTGCTCAACCTTGGACACACCTTCGGTCATGCGATCGAAACCGGCAGCGGCTATGGGGTGTGGCTGCACGGCGAGGCGGTGGCGGCCGGGACGCTGATGGCCGCCGAACTGTCCCGGCTGATGGGCTGGTTGACGCAAGACGACGTGGCGCGCACACGGCGCATCCTGGAAGCGGCCAAACTGCCCCTCGATGCGCCATCGATGGGCGTGCCGCGCTACCTGGAATTGATGGCGCACGACAAAAAAGTACAGGCCGGCCGGCTGCGTCTCATATTGCTGCGCGCGCTGGGCGACGCCCTGATATGCGATAACGCCGGAGCGGACGCCATCGCCGAAGCGATTTCGGCCTGTTGCCCCGCGCATGCCTGAACTTGCGCCCTACGCCGCGTCCGACCGCAATACGCGCGGCAGGCGGCATCCCGAGGCGCCGCCGGCGGAACGCGGCGAATTTCAGCGTGATCGCGACCGCATCGTGCATTGCACGGCGTTCCGGCGCCTCGAATACAAAACCCAGGTATTCGTCAATCACGAAGGCGACCTGTTCCGCACCCGCCTCACACACAGCATAGAAGTTGCCCAGATCGCCCGATCCATCGCGCGCGCTTTGCATGCCAACGAAGACTTGGCCGAAGCCGTGGCACTGGCGCACGACCTGGGCCACACGCCGTTCGGCCATGCCGGGCAGGATGCCCTCAATGAGTGCATGCGGGAATACGGCGGTTTCGAACACAACCTGCAAAGTTTGCGCATCGTTGAGCAATTGGAACAGCGTTATGGCGCATTCGACGGCCTGAATCTGACTTTCGAAACACGCGAAGGCATACTGAAGCACTGCGCGCCAGCCAAAGCGCGCGAACTGGGCGAACTTGGGCAACGTTTCCTTGACCGCACCCAGGCAACGCTGGAAGCGCAGATTTGTAATCTCGCCGACGAAATTGCCTACAACAACCACGATGTCGATGACGGCTTGCGTTCCGGCCTCATCACGCTGGAACAACTGCAGGAAGTACCCATCTACGCGCGCCACGAGGCGTTGGTGCGAGGGACATACGCCGGTATCAGCGGCCGCCGGCTCATACACGAAACCGTGCGCCGCATGATCAATGTGCAGATTACCGATCTGCTCGCCGAAACGCGCAGCCGCATCGAAAGCCACGCGCCGCAAACGCCGGACGATGTACGTAGAGCGCCGCCGCTGGTCGCCTACAGCGACGAAATGAGCGAAGCGCAACGCGAACTGAAGCGCTTCCTGCGTACCGCCCTGTATCGGCACTACCAGGTGAACCGCATGACCAACAAGGCGCGGCGCATCATTCAGGAGTTGTTTGCGGCCTTCATGCAGGGGCCGGAACTGCTTCCGCCGCAGTTTCAGGACATGGCGCGCGCCGACAAGGCGCGCGCCATTGCCGATTACATCGCCGGCATGACGGATCGATACGCCATGCGCGAGCACCGGCGGCTGTTTTCGGTGGGCGAATTTTGAATCCGGACGCAGTGCCGGAAGTTTCTGCACCGTGATAGTGCGCGCCCCAATCGACGCCTCCCGGCAATGGTGCGAAGCTTTTGCATTGCGCAACGAGTCTTGAACAAGATCGGTGCACGCGCTAGACTACGAGGTTGCCGCCCGATCTGTGGGCTTTCCAGGGTGGCCGATTTGCAAACAAAAAGCCGGTTTCATGCCGGCTTTTTTGCCGAGCAGCGGCGTTTTTTCATGCCGGATGCGGGGTGGCGCAAAAAAACCTGACGCGCTTGCAAATTTTGGTCACGGATTTTGCTTATAGATTGTTTCGCTAACTGCTTATCCCAAGGAACAGACGATGGCGCTTCCCCCGAGCCAGGGACTTTACGATCCCGCCAATGAGCACGATGCTTGCGGTGTTGGATTCGTCGCGAACATCAAGAACAAGAAAAGCCACGCAATCGTTTCGCAGGGCCTGAAAATTCTCAACAACCTCGTGCATCGCGGCGCAACGGGCTACGACCCATTGCTCGGGGATGGCGCCGGCATTCTGATCCAGATGCCGGACCGCTTCCTGCGCGAAGAAAGCGCGAAACTGGGCATTACGCTGCCGCCACTTGGCGATTACGCCTGCGGCATCGTATTTCTGCCGCAATCCGTCAATGGCCGCGATGCCTGCGAATCTGCCGTGGCGCGGATCATTCACGAAGAAGGCCAGAATTTCCTGGGCTGGCGTGACGTGCCGCGTGCCAACGCCGGGCTTGCCGTTGCCGCACGGGCGATCGAACCGGCCATGCGCCAGGTGTTCATCGGCCGCGGCGCCGCGACGGCGGACCAGGACGCCTTCGAGCGCAAACTGTTCGTGATCCGCAAGCGCGTCGAACACGTCGTGCGTGCGCTCAAGCTCGCAGACGGGCGGCAGTTCTACATTCCATCGCTGTCCTCGCGCACCATTTGCTACAAGGGCATGCTGCTGGCCGAACAGGTAGGCGAGTATTACCTAGACCTCACCGACGAGCGCATGGAATCCGCGCTCGCCCTGGTGCACCAGCGGTTTTCCACCAACACCTTTCCCACCTGGGATTTGGCCCACCCCTTCCGCATGATTGCGCACAACGGTGAAATCAACACCTTGCGCGGCAACATCAACTGGATGGCGGCGCGCCAGAAAGCCATGTCGTCGGAAGTGCTGGGCGCTGACCTGGACAAGCTGTGGCCGCTCATCGTCGAAGGCCAGTCCGATTCGGCATCGTTCGACAACGCGCTGGAACTGCTCGTGACGGGCGGCTATCCGCTCGTGCACGCGATGATGTTGCTCATTCCCGAAGCCTGGGCCGGCAACCCGCTCATGGATGAAGAACGGCGCGCGTTTTACGAATATCACGCCGCGCTCATGGAACCCTGGGACGGCCCGGCCGCAGTTGCGTTCACCGACGGACGCCAGATTGGCGCCACGCTGGACCGCAATGGCCTGCGCCCGGCGCGTTTCCTGGTGACCGACGACGACCTCGTGGTGATGGCGTCGGAAATGGGCGTGCTGCCCATCGCCGAAGAGCGCATCGTCAAAAAGTGGCGCCTGCAGCCCGGCAAAATGTTCCTGATCGACCTCGAAGCCGGCCGCATCATCGAGGATGTGGAAATCAAGGAATCGATCGCCACCGCGCGTCCGTACCAGGAGTGGATCAACGCCTCACGCCGCTTCCTGGCCGATCTGCCGGCTGCCGAGCCGCTGCCCAAGCCGCGCGATACCCTGCTCGACATTCAGCAGGCTTTCGGCTATTCGCAGGAAGACCTCAAGTTCATCCTGCAGCCCATGGCCTCTGCCGGCGAAGAAGCCACCGGCTCCATGGGCAACGACAGCGCGCTGCCGGTGCTGTCGGACAAGAACAAACAGCTTTATTACTACTTCAAGCAGTTGTTCGCGCAGGTGACGAATCCGCCGATCGATCCGATCCGCGAAGAAATCGTCATGTCGCTCACTTCGTTCATTGGTCCCAAGCCCAATCTGCTGGGCGCGCACGACCACGAAGGCGAACCGCCGGCGCGGCTGGAAGTGATCCAGCCGGTGCTTACCAATGACGACCTCGCCAAGCTGGTGAGCATAGACAAGCTGTCCAACGGCGCCTATCGCACGCTGGTTCTGGATATTACCTATCCAGTTTCAGCCGGCGCCGACGGCTGCAAGCCGGCCCTGGATGCCTTGCAAGGCGCAGCGGAACGCTCGGTGGCGGATGGCTACAACGTAATCATCCTGTCCGACCGTGCCGTCAGTCGCGAGCGCGTGGCCATCCCGGCGCTGCTGGCCACCTCCGCCGTGCACCATCATCTGGTGAAAAAAGGCCTGCGCACTTCGACCGGCCTGGTCATCGATAGCGGTTCGGTGCGGGAAGTGCACCACTTCGCCTTGTTGGCCGGTTACGGTGCCGAAGCCGTGTGCCCCTGGCTGGCGTTCGACACCATCGCCGCCATTTCCGATCAGTTGCCGTCCGGTCTGGCCACCAAGGAAGCCAACAAGCGCTTCATCAAGGCGGTATGCAAGGGGCTCAACAAGGTCATGTCCAAAATGGGCATTTCGACCTACCAGTCCTATTGCGGCGCGCAGATTTTCGAAACCATAGGCCTCAGCTCCGAATTCGTCGCGCGCTATTTCCGCGGCACCGCAACCCTGGTCGAGGGCATAGGCCTCAGCGAAGTGGCCGAAGAAGCGCTGCGTACGCATCAGGCCGCATTCGGTGACGATCCGGTGCTGGCCCATGCGCTCGAAGCCGGCGGCGAGTACGCCTTCCGCGTGCGCGGTGAAGACCACCTGTGGACGCCGGATTCCATCGCCAAATTGCAGCACGCCACGCGCAGTGGCAAGTACGAAACCTATCGCGAGTACGCCCGCCTCATCAACGACCAGACGCGGCGCATGCTCACGCTGCGCGGCCTGTTCGAAATTCTCCCGGCTGGCCCGCCCGTGGCGCTGGAAGAAGTGGAACCGGCCTCCGAAATCGTGAAGCGTTTCGCCACCGGCGCGATGTCGCTGGGATCGATTTCCACCGAAGCCCACGCCACGCTGGCCATCGCCATGAACCGCATAGGCGGCAAGTCCAACACCGGCGAAGGTGGAGAAGACCCGCTGCGTTTCGTGCCGGTCACGCAGGACAGCACGCTCGCCGCGCAAATCGGCGAAACGCGTGTCGAAGCCGCCATTCCGATCAAACAGGGCGACAGCTTGCGCTCCAAAATCAAGCAGGTCGCGTCCGGCCGCTTCGGCGTGACGGCCGAATACCTGGCGTCGGCGGACCAAATCCAGATCAAGATGGCGCAGGGCGCGAAGCCTGGCGAAGGCGGCCAGTTGCCCGGCCACAAGGTGAGCGAATACATCGGCTTCTTGCGTCACTCCGTGCCTGGCGTCGGTCTCATTTCGCCGCCGCCGCACCACGATATTTACTCCATCGAAGATTTGGCCCAACTCATACACGACCTGAAGAACTCCAATCCTTCCGCGTCAGTATCGGTCAAGCTGGTATCCGAAGTCGGCGTGGGCACAGTTGCAGCCGGCGTATCGAAAGCCAAGGCGGACCACGTCACCATCGCTGGCCACGACGGCGGCACCGGGGCGAGCCCGATTTCCTCCATCAAGCACGCCGGCACGCCCTGGGAACTGGGGCTGGCCGAAACCCAGCAAACCCTGGTGCTGAACCGTCTGCGCGGGCGCATTACCGTGCAGGTGGATGGCCAACTCAAAACCGGCCGCGACGTATTGATCGGTGCCCTGCTGGGCGCCGACGAATTCGGCTTTGCCACCGCGCCGCTGGTGGTCGAAGGCTGCATCATGATGCGCAAGTGCCACCTCAACACCTGCCCGGTCGGCGTCGCCACGCAAGACCCGGCACTGCGCCGCAAATTTACCGGCCAGCCCGAGCACGTGGTGAATTACTTCTTTTTCGTGGCCGAAGAACTGCGCGAACTTATGGCAAAAATGGGCGTGCGCAAGCTCGACGACATCGTCGGGCGCAGCGACCTGCTCGACAAGCGCGCCAGCGTCGAACACTGGAAAGCCAAGGGCCTGGATTTTTCGCGCATTTTCTACATGCCTCCCATCCCGACCGGTGTGGCCCGCCGCAATACCGAAGTGCAGCAGCACGGCCTGGAGCGGGCGCTGGACAACAAGCTGGTCGAACTGGCGCAGGCCTCGCTCAACAGCCGCGATCGCACCATCATCGAACTGCCGGTGCGCAGCCTCAACCGCACGGTCGGTACCATCCTGTCGCACGAGGTCGCCAAGCGCTACGGCTCCAAAGGCCTGCCCGAGGACACGATTACCGTGCGCCTTACCGGCACGGCGGGACAAAGTTTCGGCGCATTCCTGGCGCGCGGCATCACGCTGGAATTGATCGGCGAAGGCAACGACTACGTCGGCAAGGGCTTGTCCGGCGGCCGCATCGTTGTGAAGCCGGCGGCTGGATTCCGTGGCCGTCCGGAAGAAAACATCATCGTCGGCAACACCGTGCTGTATGGCGCCATCGAGGGCGAGTGCTATTTCCGCGGCGTTGCGGGCGAGCGTTTTGCGGTGCGCAATTCCGGCGCCATTGCGGTCGTCGAAGGTACCGGCGACCACGGCTGCGAATACATGACCGGCGGTACGGTCGTGGTGCTGGGTCAGACCGGGCGCAATTTCGCCGCCGGCATGTCGGGCGGTGTGGCCTATGTGTTCGACGAGGACGGCAGCTTCACCAAGCGCTGCAACCTCAGCATGGTCGAACTGGAAGCCGTGCCCGAAGAACTGGCCGCGAGCGAAACTGGAGAACTGGAATCGCACGGCAAGGTGGACATCAACCACCTGGCGATGGCGGACGAGCAAATATTGCTCACGCTGATCGGCCAGCACATGCACTACACGGGTTCTGACCGGGCGCGCAGAATTCTCGACAACTGGGCGGAATTCCGTACCAAGTTTGTCAAGGTGATGCCGCTCGAATACCGCCGGGCGCTGCAGGAAATGGCCCAGCAGTCCAAGCAATTGCAAACCGTCTGACGTATCAGGAAAAAACGATGGGAAAACCTACGGGGTTCATGGAATACGAGAGGCTGGCGGAAGCCGCCCAGCCGGTGACCGAACGCGTGCTGCACTACAAGGAGTTCCTCGATCACCTGGATGACAAAGGTGCGTCGATTCAGGGTGCGCGCTGCATGGACTGCGGCATTCCGTTCTGCATGAGCGGCTGCCCGGTAAATAACATCATTCCGGACTTCAACGACCTCGTCTATAAAGCGGATTGGAAGCGTGCCATCGACACGCTGCATTCCACCAATAACTTCCCGGAATTCACCGGCCGCATTTGTCCCGCGCCGTGCGAAGAATCCTGCACGCTCAACATCAACATGGCGGCGGTGGGCATCAAGTCGATCGAACACGCGATCATCGACAAGGCCTGGGAAATGGGCTGGGTGCAGCCCAAACCAGCGGCGGTTAAAACCGGCAAAAAAGTTGCCGTGGTCGGCTCCGGTCCGGCCGGTCTGGCCGCCGCGCAACAACTTGCGCGCGCGGGTCACGACGTCACGGTATTCGAAAAGAACAGCCGCATCGGTGGCCTGTTGCGCTACGGCATTCCCGACTTCAAGATGGAAAAGTCGCATATCGACCGCCGCATGGCGCAGATGGAAGCCGAAGGCGTTGAGTTCCGTGCCAACGTGATGATTACCGAACTGCCCGCCGGCTCGCCGGTGGGCTGCGACGGCGACACGCGGATTTCCGCCGCGCAGGTGCTGGCCGATTTCGACGCGGTCGTGCTGGCTGGTGGCGCAGAGCAGCCGCGCGACTTGCCGGTGCCGGGGCGCGAGCTGGACGGCGTCCATTTCGCCATGCAGTTCCTGCCGCAGCAGAACAAGGTCAATGCCGGCGACAGTGTAGAAGGCCAGATCATGGCGACCGGCAAGAACGTGATCGTGATCGGCGGTGGCGATACGGGTTCCGACTGCGTGGGCACGTCCAACCGTCATGGCGCGGCCTCGGTTACCCAGTTCGAACTGCTGCCGCAGCCGCCGCAAGCCGAAAACAAACCGCTGGTGTGGCCGTATTGGCCGATCAAGCTGCGCACCTCCTCTTCGCACGAAGAAGGGTGTTCGCGCGACTGGTCCGTCGCAACGAAAAACTTTACCGGCGAAAACGGCAAGGTCACTGGTCTTACCGCGGTACGCCTGGAATGGGACGGCGGCAAAATGAGCGAAGTGCCGGGTAGCGAATTTACCCTGCCGGCCGACCTGGTGCTGCTGGCGATGGGTTTTGTCAGCCCCGTGGCGAGCGTGCTGGATGCGTTCGGCGTGCAAAAGGACGGGCGCGGCAATGCCGGCGCCAGTACCGAAGGCGAGCGCTGTTACGCCACCAACGTACCCAAGGTTTTCGCCGCCGGCGACATGCGCCGCGGTCAGTCCCTGGTGGTGTGGGCGATACGCGAAGGCCGCCAGTGTGCGCGCTCGGTGGATGAATTCCTGATGGGTAGCAGCCGCTTGCCACGCTGACCGCTACGCGATCAGGGTTCCCCAAACCGCAGGTTTGCCGCAAGGCGCCTGCGGTTTTTGTTTGCGGTGAGCCGCTTACTGGGTTACGTCCATACGGCCACCCGCTGCGGCACGGTTACGTGCCGGATTAGGCTCACGCGCCGGCGTGGACGGTGGGGTGGATGGCGGCCGCTGAAACACCGGCGGCTTGATGACAGGCTGGGGACCGACGTGTGGCCGCACGACGATTACGGCACTGCCGGGGTCATAGGCCTCGATGCTGGGGTCGCGGTCACAATCGATGCCGCGCTGCGCCTCGCAGCGCGCGCGCCGGGCGGCCTTGCGGCGTTCATCTTCGGCCTGCTGGCGCTCCCACAAATCGCGTGCGATGGCCTCTTCGCGGGGCTGCCCGATGGCGGCAGGAACATTCGGCGCGGTACCTGCCGCAACCGTTGCCGGAGCTTTGGGGGCGGGCAACTGATTCGGGCTGTCGTCGATAGGCGTGGCTTTGGCTTCTTTCGGCGGCTTGTCGCCATAATTCACGATGCCGCGCTCATCCACCCAGCGAAACGTTTCCGCGCCGCTGGGTATTGCCGCAAGCGCCATTACGGAGGCAAGGCCCAGCAAAAGTGTGCTTTTCATTGCGGCCATCCTTTCGGCACGAATCTGCATCTTGCGGCGCGACCCGGATCGCATGAGCCGGCTCGCGGCGGTCCGTCGTACCGGACCGGGCGCCGCTTGAATCCGCGTCGCACTTAATTTTATACATGCGCATCGGAATTGGCAGCAGTGCGTCGCGCCGAAAGTGTACGGCCCAGGCCGTTGCCGTGGCATGTAAAGGGCGTTCGGGTTGTCTGCCGGTGTGGGCCGTGGGTGACTGTGGGGTCAGTTTCGCCCCGCTCGCCCGTGCTCGCCGGTTCAGGCGTTCCGGAGCGGACCAAAATAGTGTGACTAAAACAGGCGCGCGGCGTCCTTTTCCTTGTTCGCCCACTTGAACCAGATCGGCACCGCCACTTTCTCGTATTTCGGAAAATCTTCGAGCGGCATCCGATTCACCTCGGTGCCGGCCTTTTCATACTTGGCCCAGGCCTCCATGTCGGCGCGCTGGATAGCCGCGAAGTGGGTGTTGGAATACACCTGGATTTCGTCATCCAGCCACTGCTTCATGGGCGCGGAAAGCTTGTTCCACACCTCCATGCGCACGACGAAATCCATCAGGTTGACCGGCTGGTAAATGGACTCCAGGCCGGGTGGTCCGATCCAGATGTACTTGGTGGCCTGCGCGAAACCAAGGTCCCAATTTACCGCCGGCCCCACGAAATCGGCCGCGTCCACGGTGCCCTTTTCCAGCGCCGAGAACACCTCGCTGCCACGCAGCAGCGTGATGCGCGCGCCTATCGAGGCGAAACCTTCGGCGATCATGCCGCCCGGCACGCGCAGCTTCAGGCCTTTGAAATCCTCGATATTGTGGATAGGCCGCTTGGAGTGGATGATGTTGGGGCCGTGGTGGATGCCGCCTGTGCGTTGCGTATATGTGGAGAGGCCAGTACGCCGGCTGCGGCCGCCGCAGCACCCGACCAGTGACGCCGGCCGGGACTTTCTATCGATTGCCCGGACTGCCGGGCCATGTCGTCATTCATGAGGCCTCCTCCGGAAGATGGCGCCCGCGCGAACACCTGGCTCGGGTCTGGAATAGTTTTCAGTCTTGCGGATAGACTGGGTCGGTGCGGGCGATGCTGTGACCTCGCGATAAGCCGGGATTAGTTGATGCTACGTGGACCAATACCGGGAACCGTCAATTCGCTACGAATTAACAGGTAAGCGCGGACGCACGCCCTCGCGCCGACTTTTCGTGCGGGCGAAAAACTCCACGCGAAGCGCTGCGACCGCAGGTGGCCGAGGTTTGGCGCCGTGCCAAATTAAGCGCGGCTCGCCCGCGCCCGGATAGCGCTTTCGCGCGTGGTTTTCGCGTGCGACGGAGTTTCGGTAAATCCGAAAATGTGGCACGGTAAGTTGGCTCGTCGACTTTTTGCGGCTCGTCGGCGGGCGCTTTCGACTTCCGTCGGATGGAAGTTCCAGTAACTCGCGCCCGCCAAGGCGCCATGGCGGGCGCGAGCTGACGACAAGCTTCAGTTGCGTTCCCAGTAGCCGCGGCGCTCGCGCCAACGATCACCGTGATGATCCCAGCGATGCGGCACCCAGCGATAGCCGGGCTGCGGCCTTTCCCAATGACCGGGAACCCAGTCGTAGCGGCCGCCCACCCAGGCCCAATTGCCGCCTATCCATATTTGGCCCACGACGGGTGGCGCACCGTAATATTCGACGCGCGGCGCAGGCGGTGCGACGGCGACCGGTTGGCCGTAGTAGGGGCCGGGCGCGGGTGCCACGACGCAGGCGCTCAGCAGCAGCGCACTGAGGGCGGACAGTGCGACCAATTTCGGACTCATGGAATACTCCTTTTCAGCGTTCTTTTTCAGTAACGCTGCGGCGCCGTGGCGGGCCTACGGGGCCGCCGCGTTTTTACCAACGATTACACCTGGGCAGCGGGTGCCCCATGCGGTCGAGGCGCGGGAAACCGCAACCGCCGCGCCAAACCCGGTAAAAGGTGGACGTACTGCCGGGCGCGCCAACGCAATGGTTTGCCCTGCACGACCTGGCAATTTTTCGCAGCAAAACCGCCACGACTGCGGGCAGCCCCATGCTTCGTAACGCCGCGGACCGGCTGGCAGACTGCGCCATTTGGCTTATGCTTCCCACTTTTCGGTGGCGCGGTGCGAGGTAATCGATGAGCGAATTTCAACCCGGCATATTGGCGCCCCTGCCGGCGGCAGCACGCTATCTGGCGTTCGATCTTGTGCCCGGCGGCGATGCCGCGCGTGCTTTGCAGGTAATCCGCGCCCATTGCGATGGAACGGGCCTGGTGTGCGGCCTGGGCGCACATCTGGTGTCGGCCCTGGGCCGGCAGATAGCGGGCTTGCAGCCGTTCCCGGATTTTTCCGAGGCCAAGGTGCCGGTGCCGGCAAATTCCTATGCCCTGTGGTGCTGGCTGCGCGGCGAAGCACGCGGCGATCTGGTGCTGCAGGCGCGCAATCTGGTAGGCGAACTGGCGCCCGATCTGCTGCCGGTGCAGGTGGTGGATGCGTTTCTATACGCTGGCGGGCGCGATCTGACGGGTTATGAGGACGGTACGGAAAATCCGGTAGGGGATGCGGCCCTCAGCACGGCCCTGCTCGCCGGCCAGGGCGAGGGCCTGGACGGATCAAGTTTCGTCGCGGTACAGCAGTGGACGCACGATTTCACGGCATTCGGCGCCTTGTCACAGTCCGAACAGGACGATGCCTTCGGCCGCCGCCGCGCCGACAATGAAGAACTCGAAGATGCGCCCGAGTCGGCCCACGTCAAGCGCACCGCGCAGGAAAGTTTCGCTCCCGAAGCCTTCGTCTGGCGTCGCTCCATGCCCTGGGCGGACAGCGGTGCGGAGGGTTTGGTATTCGTGGCCTTCGGCCACAGCCACGCAGCCTTTGAGGTGCAGATGCGGCGCATGGCCGGACTGGAAGATGGCGTGGTCGATGCGCTATTCCACTTCTCGCGGCCGCAGACCGGGGCCTATTTCTGGTGTCCGCCCATGCGCGAGGGCAAGCTGGATTTGCGGGCACTGGGTGTTTAGCCTGTCCGTGCCAAAAGCTGTCAATTGATTCCGCTTTGACCAGCGTTCTGCTTTTGCGGGATGGCGTGGCCGACTTAGTGGCTGTCCGCGTCCCGCCTCGGCAAACGGCTTGCGATGCGCCAGGCCATCAGTGCCAGGACGGCGACCGCAACGGCCAGACTGACCCACAAGGCCCAGGTGCGCAGCGGGGGCGGCGCGGTTAACACCTTGGTCGCGCCGCTTGCGGCCGGAATGCCTGTGCCGGCACGGGCAATGGCCAAGCCCGGCGCGCCCCGGCCGTCGTAACCGGGAATCAATGTGGCGATCGGAAGTGCCGCCGCCGCGGCGCGCGCCGAGCCATAGCTCAGCCGGTAGGGGCCGGGCCCATGTGCCGCGAATACGACTTCTTGCGCAATCCAGCCGATTGCCAGATTGGGCGCCGCGCCGAAGTCGCTGCCGTCGGCGTGCAATGCGTAGCGCCTGCCAGGCTGTACGTCGACAGCCACTTCCGGCGCATAAATTTCCTCGGACTCGCGCTGCAGCCGGTAGGCGACGGTATGGGCAATCAGACGCCAGGTTTTGTCGGTTTGCGCGCGCGACAGTACCGATACCGGCACCACCACATTTTGCGATGCCGGATAGATGCGCAGGCGGTCCACGGGATAGTAGCCCTGCGGATCGAATTCGTATCGCGCCTTTTCCGGCGAACTGCCCGACAGGGTTTTCCAGCGCCGTTGGGGCGCCTCGGCATTCGGCGCCGCCTGCAGGCGCAAGGCAGAAATTTCTGCGCGCTGGCCTGTTCCCGCGTAGCGCAGGCGCAAGTATTTTGCCGCCGACGGCGCCACCTCGATGCGCGCCAGCCGTAGTTCCGCGCCTGCCGCAGCAAGTTGCAGCAACGGCGCATTGTGCGCGAGGGTGCGCCAGTTGCGCAGGTCGTCGCTGGATTCCACGTCCATGGCCGCGGCGAGCGCGGCGGTGCCGGCTTTCCATTCGATTTCGATACTGGCCAGGGGGCCCTGGAAACTGGTTAAATCGGCCAGATAGGCGTTGGGCGCCGCGGCCCGGGAATTCGTGCCGGGTCCCAGCAGCTTCACGACGCGACCGCCGGCTGACACTTCGACCTGCAGCGGCAAGGCGTCGGCCGTGGCGCTCTCGTCCGGCAAGGGGAACAGGGGCACGCTCTGGGCGGGTGGACTTGTGCGGCCCGGCGGCGGCTGGCGCAGCGCGAACGCGACAGCTTCGCCGCGCGCGTTGAATACCGCCATATCGGCCAGATCGCCGCGGCTCACCCCGGTATAGACGGCGTCCGGCAGGTCGAAACGATAGAACGCGGCTTGGCCCGGTGCGGTGATTTCGACTGCATAGGTATAGTCTTGCGGCGTCGGTGTCGGCGACGCGAAGACGGCTGCGGCGCAGAAAATTCCGCCCAATACGGCAAGCTGTGACGGAACGGAAAATGCACGCTGCGCGTGGGCGCTGGACGGCAAGCCAGACATCAGTGCGCCTCCGCTTCGGGCTTCTGCGCCGGCGGTACCGGCGCCACATAACCGATGACCAGCATGACGATGCCCACGCCCATGAATGCGACGATGCGCGCAACGGTGCCGGAATTCTGCAGATCGATCAGCAATAGTTTGAGCACCGTCGCGGCGAGCAGGGCGGCGCCGCCCAACCACACCTTGCGCGCGCGGCGCCGCGTGGCGGCGAACATGAGCAGACAGCCCAGCGTGGTCCATAGTACGGCGATGCCGGCTTCGACCGCACTGGACGCGAAAAGCGCGTGCGCCTCGTAGGCGACCGGCAGCCAGTGGTGGAAACTGCGCAGCAAAACGCCATTCAGAGTTATCAACCCAGCTAGCGCGAGCAGCCCATGGTGCGCCGCGCGCGCGCCCGCCGGCCCGGCTTGGCGGCGTTCGGCCGACCACAGCATTGGGGTGATCAAGGCCGCCGCAAGGGCCAGATCGAGCGGATTGGCGATGGGAAAATAAGGCAGAGGTGCAGCCGTGCCGTCGTAATTGATATTTGCCCAGATGGCCCAGGCAGGTAAAAACACGGCGATGGGCAGACATCCGAGATCGAGATAGGCGGCCTCGTGCGCCGCTACGGGCCAGGCGATGCGCCGTCCGCGCAAGCTGAGCCCGGCCAGCACGGCAGCCGGAATGCTCGCCCAGGCCGCCGCCGCCCAGGCAGAACTTTCCGGCACCACCCGCCCGACCTGCCAGCCGAATTCGCGCGCCACGAGCGCTGTCCCTAGCCAAAGCAGCCCGGCATGGAACAGTGCGGCGCGCTCGGCGTGCTGGTGCTCGTGCCGGTGCAGCAGGACCAGTGCGGCGCCCAATGCCAGAGGCCACGCCAGCCAGCCGGAATGTTCTGCCGGGTGAGCGGCCTGCCCCAACGTAAGTTGCAGCGTTCCGGCCAGCCCTAGCACCGCGATGAGCCACGGACAGATGACCTCCGCCACCTGCCACGTCGAACGCCGTGCCAGCAAGCTCAGGCCCAGCCAGGACAGGCTGAGGAAAATGAGCCCGGCGGCGAAATCCTGCAGGCCGGCGTGGAGCGCGCATTCGCGCAGCCCGTTGCCTACCCACCATAGCCAGCCCCAGGCAAATAGAAATGATTCGGCCCCGAGTTTGCGGGCCGCCTGGCCTGCCGTGTAACGTTCTTCCAGCCAGGAACTGAATAGTCCGGCCAGGGCGATCAGCGCGCCGCCCAGAAATTCCGCGTTCAGTACCGGGAGTGCCGATTCGGTATGCCATCCCGTGTCGGCGAATGTCGACAGATAAGCCAGGCCGGACAGCAATTGCAGTGCATAGCCTGCCAGGCGCGGCAGCATGCGGGATTGACGCAGGCCCAGCCAGAGCATGCCGCAGCCTTCCAGCGCCCAGGCGGCGGAACTGACGCGTGCGTCGAATGCGAGCGGAAATACCAGCGCTGTGAAACACAGGCCGAGCGCGAAGTGCGCTTCCGCCGTCAGGCGGATTGCAGCCTGGCCGCGCCGCAGCATGATGCTTGCCGCGGTCAGGTATGCAGCGCCCAGAGCCACGGCGGTCCAGGCGAGCCCATATTGCATGTCGCGCACCAGCCCGGCCTGCATGGCGAATGCGGCGATGGGTGTGCCGAATACCAATGTTCCGTCTACATAATTTGCCCCGCCGGCGCGCGGCTGGCGCGCAAACAGCATCGGTAGCGCGGAAAAAATCAGGAAAAACGCGAACAGGAAGGGCTCGGTCGAGGCAAAAAATTCCGGCCTGTAGAAGCGCAGACCCCAGGCCGCGCCTATGCCGAAGGTGGCGACAAATCCCAACAGATTGAGTGGCCGCCAGGCGCGTTTCCAGGCGATCGCCAAAATACCCAGGTCGAGCAGCAGATAGTAGGAAAACAGTTGCACATGGCTGCCACTGCCGGTAGATGCAAGGATGGGCGCAAGAAAGCCGCCGCCGGCGCCGAGCATCGCGAACGCCATCGAATTTTGCAAGAGCGCGAGCAGCGCGGACAGTGCCGCGATGAGCACCAGCAACACAAATGCCGCACTGGCCGGCAGCAGGTGGTAAAGCCGCAAAGCCGCGAAGATGGTGAGGTAGAGCGCGCCGACCGCGGCGCCTTGCAGCGACAAGGCATAGCCGGGACGTGCCAGGCGTAATTTCCAGCCCAGGCCGAGCAGGCACAGGCCGAACAGGGCCGCGCCGGTGAGGCGCAGTTCCGGCGGCACGACGGCGTGTTGATAAGCGTACTGGAGCAGGAAAGCCAGGCCGAAAAACAGCACGACCACACCCAGGCGTACCACCGTATTGCCGCCGAACAGCCAGGCTTGCAGGCGACCGGGAGCCTTTGGGGGCGGAACACCGAGCGCGTCTTCGTGCTCAGGCGGCAGGCCGCGCGGTGCCTGAAATTCTGGCTGGGGGCCGGTTTCCCTGTGCGGGGCGACGATCAGGTCCGGCGCAGCCGGCGACGTGGCTGCCGACTTGCCGAACATTACGGGCTCGAGCGACTCGAAATCGGCTGTGTCAGGAGATTGCTGCGGCACAGCCTCGACAGACGGCGCGGTGCTCGGCTCCGCCGTGAATGCGGCCTGGTGAGACTGGCCGGAATTTGCCTGCAGTGCGGACCATTGCTCGTACAGATAGCGCAACTTGGCATCCTGGTCGGCGAGGCGCTTTTCCTGCACTTGCAGGCGTTGTGAAAGCAGGGCAATTGCCAGCCCGAACAAAGCGCCCATCAGCACCGCGCCCATGCCGCGTGCCTCACTGACCAGGCCGCCGGCCAGCGCGCCGGCCAGCATCAGGAGCAGAATTTTCATCGGTGACATGTATCGATTTTCGCGTAGATTCTGCCGAATTTTTCGTGTGTCGGCGTTTGTATTCAGGCCGTCGTTTCAGCGCATGTCGCCGCGCAGTTCGGCGACGCTTTGCTGCAGTCGTGTCGGCACCGCTTCAGCGGCCGGTACCGGCGCCGCAATCGCCAGTTCGATGCGGTTGAACAACCCGCGGCGGAAGGGCTTGCTCATGGCGGGGCCGTCCTTGCGCGAGAAAAAACTGCCCCACAAACCGCGCAATGCCATGGGTACCACCGGCACTGGCGAGCGTTCGACGATGCGCGCAATGCCCGGCTTGAACGGATACATTTCGCCGCTGTCGGTAATGCGGCCTTCCGGAAATAGTCCTACTACTTCTCCCGCCGCGAGTGCCTCGGCCACGGTGTCGTAGGCACGCTCCAGCAGTTTCGGGTTTTCGCGCGCGGGGGCGATAGGAATCGCGCGGCCCTGCCGGAAAACGAAACTAAGCACCGGCAATTTGAAGATCTGATGGTCCATCACGAAACGTATCGGGCGCGGGCAGGCGGCCGCGATAATCAGTGCATCGACAAAACTGACGTGATTGCAGATAAGCACACAGGGGCCATTTTCGGGAATATGATCGACCCCGTGAGCGCGTAGCCGATAGATACTATGCACCAGCAGCCAGATGATGAAACGCATGAGAAATTCCGGCACCAGCGTGTAGATGTAGATGGCGACCAGCGCGTTGAGCAAAGCCGTAACCAGGAACAACTGCGGCAGCGTGGCGCCGAAATGCAGCAGTGCGGCGGCCATGACGGACGCGACCACCATGAATAGCGCATTGAGTATGTTGTTCGCGGCGATGATGCGGGCGCGGTGCGAAGGCTGGCAGCGCGTCTGGATGAGCGCATAGAGCGGCACGCTGTACAAGCCGCCGAATAGGGCGAGCAGAAACAGGTCGGCCAGTACGCGCCAGTTGCCGGCCGTGCCGAGAAATTCTCCCAACGGCGCCAAAGCTGCCGGCGCGCGCGCATGGCTGGCGAAAAACAGGTCCACCGCGAACAGGCTCATGCCTATCGAGCCGAAAGGCACGAGGCCTATTTCCACCTTGCGTCCGGACAGGCGTTCGCACAGCACGGAACCCAAGCCTATGCCGAACGAAAACACCGCCAGCAACAGCGTTACCACCGTTTCGTCGCCACCCAGCACGGTTTTGGCGAAGCCCGCGAATGAAGTCAGGAATATCGAGCCGAAAAACCACAGCCACGAAATGCCCAGCATGGACAGGAACACCGTGCGCGATTCGCGTGCGATGCTCAAATTGCGCCAGGTTTCCGAGAACGGATTCCAGTTGATTTGCAGGTCTGGTGCGTTGGCCGGCGAATGCGGCACGAAAGCCACCGCGGCACGCCCGGCGATCGCAATGACCAGGCAGGCGGCTGCGACCAGCTTGGGGCCGTGGCCCGGCACATGTACGAGCAGTCCTCCCCCCATGGTGCCGAGCAAAATCGCCACGAAAGTGCCCATTTCGACCAGACCGTTGCCGCCCGTAATTTCTTCATCGCGCAGATGCTGCGGCAGATAGGCGTATTTGACTGGTCCGAACAGGGTCGAGTGCAACCCCATCAGGAATACGCCGGCATATAGAAAAGCCGGCTGCTGCAGCCAGAAGCCGCTGCCGGTGAGCATCATGACGGCGATTTCGAAATTCTTGACAAAGCGCATGAGCGCCGATTTTTCGAGCTTGTCCGCCATCTGACCAGCGGTGGCCGAGAAAAACACGAAGGGCAGAATGAATATGCCGCCGATCACGGCGCCGGCCGACTGCGGATCCAGCCCGCCCCAATCCGCCGCGGCGTAAGTGGCCAGTACGGTGAAAGAAAACTTGAATACGTTGTCATTGCCGGCGCCAAGAAACTGGGTCCAGAAAAAGGGCGCGAAGCGGCGCTCTTTAAGTAGCGCGAACTGGTTCGATGAGCTCATGTCGTTGGCGTTGGGGCTGACAGATGGGCGTGCCGGCGCGGCGCGAGCAGGCGGGCGGTTTCGAATGCGGCGGCGGAAAAACGCTGGCCGTCCAGCGCCAGCGTGCGTTTGAGGACGAAATCGAATAACAGCGCATTGTGCGCGCGTAGCTGCGACAAAACCGGCAGCGCGGCGGCCGGCAGCATGCCCAGACTTTCCAGCTGGCGCAAGGAAACCAGCGGCATGACGCCGGGCAGCGGGTAATCCGAGCCATTCAGCAGGCGGCCATGCCATTCGCGTCGCTGCAGCAACTGCGGCAGCACCTCGGCGCAGCGATTGAATTGCGTGACGGCGGAAATGTCGCCGAACAACTTGCCCTCGTAGCGGGCATCCTGCATCAGGCGCGCGAACAGATCAAAACTGGCTACCTCGGCGCCGCCGCGCTCGGTGTCGCGGTCGCTGCCCAAGGATGCGCAATGCGCGACGATTACGCGCATGCCATGTTCGAGCGCGCGCCGCAGGCGCAGCGGGGTGCCGAAATTCTGCGTATCGCCGCCTTGCACCGCGCGTTCCGCGCCACAGTGTACGAGTAGCGGCAAATCATGGCGCGCGGCCGCCTCGTAAAAGCGGTCGCAAGCCGGGGAGGCCGGATCCATGCCTTGCGCAGCCGGCAGCCACTTGATCAACACCGCACCGCGGGCCGCCGCGCTAGCCACCGCCTCGACGCAATCCGCGCGATAAGGATGTATCGAGGCGGCCCAGGCGAAGCGCTGCGGGCGTGCCGCGGCGAGCCGGTGCGCATAGTCGTTGGGCACGATGAAGGTCGATTGTTCGCGGCGGGCGCGGCCGTCGGCGTCGTGGAACGCATCGAAAGCCAGCAGCACGGCGCGCGCGCCGGGCGGGAAAGCTTCGATCAGCGCTTCGAGCCGCTCAACATAGGCAGCATCGATGCTGGAACCGCCCGCCGCACAGGCCGCATCCATATAGAACAGGCGCTGCGCCAACTGGAACGGATGCGCGTGGCTATACATGTCGGCGTGCACGGCTATGCCGCTGCCACGATCGCCGTTGCCCGCGATGTGGCAGTGCATGTCCCACACCCGGGACGGGTCGAGCCCGCTCCAAGCCGCCTGCAGCAAGTCGTGTTGTGCAAGAGCGGGCGGCAGGGCGGCCAGACAGGGATTGGTCCAGCCGTCTTCCGGCCACAGCTTTGCCCCGGCGAGGCCGCAGGCGGCCAGCCCCGCCAGCCCTGCGCCCAGAAAGCGCCGCCGGCCGGGCTGCGGGGCTGCGGGCGTCGATCGCGCTGGTTCAGCAGCCATGTTCGGCGCCCCCGTCGATCGCCAGGGCGGCCGCAGCTGCCTGCGCGCGCGGCACGCGTGAAAAGCACTGCCGGCGCGGCGCGCATTCCTGCCTGGTCCGGCCGGCAGGGGACGCGGGCCTCCGCGCCATGCCGCTCGCATTGCCTGTGCCGGAGCCGGAAGCCCCGCGCTGCCAGCGCGCGGCGGGTGTCATCAGCCCGTGCAACATCATTGCTGGTCCTCGATGAAGCCAAGCACCGTGCGCAGGCAGTCGGCGATGCGCGCGCGATCTACCCAATGCCAAATTTGCTTGCCTTCCTTGTTGGACTGCAAAATCTCGGCCTCCCGCAATATCTTCAGGTGATGAGATACCGCGGGGCGGGAAAGCGCCGAAGCAGCTGCGATCTGATTTACGCTAAGCCGCTCGTCGCGCTCGAACATGAGCAGGATGCGTTGCCGGTGTTCGTCGCCCAGGGCGACGAACATTCTGGACATGCCTTGCCACTCAGGCGGGATGGCAGCGGAGTAACTTTGTTTCATGTCGAACAGTCTAGACATATCGACATGTGATGTCAAGCGGCCTTCTCCATGCACCCCTTCGGTGCGTGCATCGCACGCTTGTTGCACCGATGCAAAGATTAGAATTGACTTGGCTTTCAGTGTTATATAGGATCGCGCTCCTTGGTTACGGCGGTACGGCGTTAAAAATTTCACGGCGCGTGGCTAGGTTTCAAAACTCTTGCCGGAGGAGCAATGCCCATGTATAGGGCAATCATCCTGCAAGTCGCAGCGTCGGTATTGACGGCAGCAATTGCTGGAATATTCGCCGGTTTGCCGGGTGCGATATCAGCGGCGTTGGGAGGCGCGGCGTATTACATTCCCAACTTGCTGTTTGCTTTGCGTCTGTCTGCGACAAGCCGGCGGAGCGATGCATCGTACCCCGCTGCATTTTTCGTCGGGGAGGCCTTAAAGCTCTTCTCGGCGGTCGGATTGTTGGCGGCTGTCGTGCACTTCTACAGCGCGGTCGTGTGGCCTGCGCTGCTCGCTGGGCTGATAGTCACCCTGCAGGCAGGTTTTTTTGCTTTTTTGAAAAAGACATAACCATGAGCGAGCACGCAGTAGAACAGGCAGCAAGTCACGGTCCAACCGCGGGCGAGTACATCGTCCACCACCTGACCCACTGGAACACCACCGGCCATCCCCAGGCCAAGATCGTCGATTTCAGCGTATTCAATGTGGATACACTGATCTTTTCGGTGGCGATGGGTGTGGCAGCGTTGTTCCTCCTCTGGCGCGCAGCCAGCAAAGCCACGTCGGGCGTTCCCGGCCGCTTCCAGGCGGCGGTGGAACTCGTGCTCGAAATGGTGGCCGATCAGGCCAAGGGCATCATCCACAGCGCCGAGTCCCGCAAGTTCATCGCACCCCTGGCGCTTACCGTATTCGTGTGGATATTTTTCATGAATGCGATGGACATGCTCCCGGTCGATCTGCTGCCGCTGCTATGGCAGACAGCGACCGGCGACCACCATGCCTACCTGCGCGTGGTGCCCACGGCCGACCTCAACGGTACGCTCGGCATGTCGATCGGCGTGCTGCTCGTGTGTCTCTATTACAACGTCAAGATCAAGGGCTTCGGTGGTTGGGTGCACGAACTATTTTCCGCACCCTTCGGCTCGCACCCAGTGCTGGCGCCGCTCAATTTCATGATGCAGTTGATCGAATTTGCCGCCAAGACCATTTCTCACGGCATGCGATTGTTCGGCAACATGTACGCGGGCGAACTGGTATTCATGCTGATCGCGCTGATGGGCGCGGCCTGGGCTGGAACCTTCACGGGTGCCGCCTTGTGGATCGGGCACGTGATCGCCGGATCGATGTGGGCGATTTTCCACATCCTGATCATCACGCTGCAAGCATTCATCTTTATGATGTTGGCCCTGGTGTACACCGGCCAGGCGCACGAAGGCCATTAAATCAGTTGTGTAGCGGTGCTTTGTTTATCAACTTTGTCGCAACTTTCTAAGTAAAAGGAGTAGTCATGGAACACATTCTCGGTTTTGTTGCTCTTGCTGCCGGTCTGATCATCGGTCTGGGTGCCATCGGCGCGTGTCTTGGCATCGGCCTGATGGGCGGCAAGTACATCGAGGCGTCCGCTCGCCAACCCGAGCTCATGAACGCCCTGCAAACCAAGATGTTCCTGCTTGCCGGTCTGATCGACGCCGCCTTCCTGATCGGTGTCGGTATCGCGATGATGTTCGCCTTCGCCAATCCGTTCAAGCTGTAAGCGGTAACCCCTGCCGAACCTTAACTAAGAGGTTTCTACCGTGAATCTGAACGCAACCCTGTTTGCCCAGCTCGCGGTGTTTTTCATCCTTGCGTGGTTCACGATGACATTCGTGTGGCCGCCCATCGTGAAAGCACTTGACGAGCGCGCGAAGAAAATCGCTGACGGGCTGGCGGCTGCGGACAAGGCAAAGATGGATCTCGCGAACGCGGAGAAAAAAGCTGTCGACGAAATGCGCAAAGCGCGTGAAGCCGCGGCCGAACTCCGTGCCGGTGCCGAGCGCCAGGCCGCGCAGCTAATCGACGAAGCCCGCAGCGAAGCGGCTCGCGTCATCGCGCAAGCGCGTGAAGCGGCCGAAGGCGAAGCGGGTGCCGCCATGCAGCGCGCCAAGGAAGCTCTGCGCGAGCAGGTCGCCGCCCTTGCCGTGACCGGTGCCGAACGCATCCTGCGCCGCGAAATCAATGCCAACGTCCACGCCGAATTGCTGGCCAACCTGCACCAGGAACTCAAGTAAACGACCATGGCCGAATCTCTCACCATCGCGCGCCCCTACGCCGAAGCGGCGTTCCAGCTCGCCAAGGGGGCGAATGCGCTGGGACCATGGTCGGACGCCCTCGCTCGCCTGTCGGCAGTTGCCGCGGATCCGCTGGTGCAGAACTGCATCGGCAATCCCAAGGTGTCTGCCGATCAGCTGACGAAGCTGTTCCTGGAAGTTGCCGGCTCCGATCTATCGACCGAACAAAAGAACTTCGTTCGCGTTCTGGTCGAAAACGATCGTATCGGCGTACTGCCTGAAATCCGCGACCTTTACGTCGAGTTGAAAAATGCCCATGAGGGCAGCAAGGAAGCCGTCGTTACTTCGGCTTTCGAACTCGACGACGCGACACTTGCCAAGCTCAAGGCCGACCTAGAAAAGCGGTTCGGTTGCGCGCTGCAGGTAAGCGTCACGGTCGATCCTTCCCTGATAGGCGGCGTCAAAGTCGCGGTAGGGGACGAAGTGATCGATGCATCGGTCCGCGGCAAGCTGGCTGCCATGGCCACCGCGCTCAAGAATTAGGAGTCTTAAATCAATGAACCTCAATCCGTCTGAAATCAGCGACCTGATCAAGAGCCGGATCCAGAACCTGGACCTGGCGGCCCAGGCGCGCACCGAGGGCACGGTGGTTTCCGTGACCGACGGCATTTGCCGTGTGCATGGACTGGCCGACGT
>JAEUNM010000027.1 GCA_016791105.1 Rhodocyclaceae bacterium
AAAAACTCGAAGTGGGTGCGCGGCGCGACGGTAAGAAAATAAACCGGCACCGGATTATCGGTTTCGCGCGGGAGCACGCGGCCCTTGCCGTCGCCGTCGTAACAAGCGTCGTGATGGCGATTGATCACGTCCATCTGCAACTCGGGCCAGCGCGTGGGCAAGGCGTCAAAAAACCGCAATTCCCCTTGAAAGCCCGAATTTGCGGCGCCGATGCGCGCCGGGCCGAACAGGCGTTCCACCTCGGCCGCTCCCAGGTCGGACCAGCGCTCTGCCGTTTGCCGGCACAAACCTTTGACGGCCGAGCCATTCAGACAGGGCGCGCCAGTCAGTGTGTCGAACGCACAGCCGTTCTCGGTCGGGTGAGCCGCGCCCAGGCCGGTGGCCAAGCGCCATTCCAGGCGAAACTGCAGGCGCGCATGTCTGTGCCGGGTATCGACACGGCTGCACTGTTCCAGCGCGGCGGCCAGGCGCGCCGCACGCAATGCCAGGGCGCGTGAACCTTCCGTGGCCGCCGCGGCGTACTGGCTTATGAATTCCTTCAGCACCTGTTTCACGTTGGCCTGCTTCAGCGCGGGCGCGCCGCCCGACTCGCCGGGATCGGGGAACACATTCAGGTTGCGCTCCCACACCAGCCCGAGGTTCGCGCGTGCGCCGGAGGATGCTTTTAAAGCTTCGATAGTCGGCCGGGATGGCGCGAAATAGGTGAGCGCTTCGGCGCCATTGCGTTCGTTGCCGGGCATGGTTTCAGTCCTCGCTGGCGGCGAGCGCGCCGGCAAATAATTTAAGCTGGTCCATGAGGGCGATGGCTTCGATCTGCGCCCAGGCATACTCGATGCGCCGCGCCTTGACGCAAGCGTCGAGCAGGCGGCGCGGCGCGCCCCAGTGGGCGGGGCCGCCCGTTTCGGGCAGCGGCCGCAAGGGAGATTTTTCCAGCAGCCAGCGCGCCAGAATTTCCGCCAGCACGGCAACGTGGAACTTGTCGTCGGCCATCAGCAGCGCCAGCGTGTTCGCCAGGCCCTGACTGCGCATCTGCACCGGCAGGCCTTTCAGGCGCTGCGTAATTTCCTTGCGAAATTCGGGTTTCCAGCGCACTGCTTCGTCGTAGCAGTAGCGGGCGCGTGCGGCGCGCAGGTCGCGGGTATTCATGCGGCGCTCCCGGCGGCAAGGGTTGAACCGGGCAGCAGGGTGGTGCGGCAAATGCCGTTACCCACCGTTTCGTTGCCACCTATTTGCAGTACCGCGAAAAAGTCGCGCGCGTCGAGCAAAGCTTGCAGGCCCGGCTCGGCCCCCTGTTTATTGCGCCCGCGCCGTTCGCCCACGAAACCCGCGAACAGACAATCGGACGGCAGGCGCTCCTCGTACCAGAGGTTGCCGCCGTCATCGGTGGTTTTGTTCTCTCCCAGTTTGATGCGCGCCTGCACGGGTACCACATAGTCCATGAGCGCGTTGAAGTCCTGGTCCGGGATGAGCACGAAGCCGGATTTGAAGCGCTCGCGCGTGGCGCCTTCGGTCGCCGGGATGAGGCCCGCCAGAGCGCTGGCGATGGTCTGCACCGCTGTGGATTGGCTCACTTCGTCCACACGATAGACCAGGTCTTCGAGCACCAGCGCATCGCGCGCCAGTGCAGGGTCGGCAACCTGCGCCGACGCGGCCGCAGCGGCGTCAAGGGGCGGCAGATCGAGCAGCGCGCCGGCGCCCAGGCTGCGCAGGTCGCGCGCCAGCGTTTCGAGTATGAGCGGACAACTCACATGCAGGAAGCCGCGGTTGAGCGAACGAACCGGATAGGCGATCAGCCGCGCTTCGGTAAATGCAAGTTTTCCGGCTTTGATGACGGGACTTTTGCCGGCTTCGGTGCCGCCCGGCGCGGTTGGCGCGCGCCCGGCGTCGCCGGCGACGGGTTCGATCGCACTGCCGAATAAAGTGCTGATGTTTTCATCGCTTTTCAGGGCCGGTACAAAGCCTGCATAGTCGCGCATCACGCCCTTTATGCCGGTCGCCGGCAAGATTGGAAAGTTGGTGGCGGCGTCGCGCGCGATTGGCAGGTCCACCGCACCGTTGGCCTGTCCGCTGCCGAAGTGAGTGGGCGTTAGTGTGTAAATTCCCATCAGGGCGGTTTGGGTCCAGACGTTCATGTTCATCCTTCCATTATTTTCGGGCCTATGCCCACCAAGGTGTGGCCGAAACCCATGGCGGCATCGGCTTGCGGCGCCAGCGGGTGGCGGTCGTGCAGAGCATGGAGTGCATCGCGGCGCTGTTCCGCGCTGCCGCCGCTTAGTTCGATCAGCCAGGCGCTGCCGGCCGGGTGGTACAGCAGGTTGGGCCGCGGCGTGCGGTCGGCAAGGCGGTAGCCGCCTATCACCTGCGGGCGGCCGGTCAGGGCCGCGCAAAGTTTCACGCGCACCGCGGCAGGCAGGCGCCCGCCGCGCGCGAGGCCAAGGGCATCTTCGCGGTCGGGCGTGGCGTCGGGCCGCGCCGGTGTGAGGGCGTACAGCCAGAACCGTGCGCCGTCTTCCACCTCGGTCGGCAGGTGGCTGCCATTCATGATTTTCTGCCAATCCGCGTCCAGCGCCTCGACCGGCGTAAGTACCGCGATGCGTCCTTTGCGCCCGGCCTGTACGGCGCCGTGGCCAAGCGTGCTCAGGTCGAGCCGCTTATCCAGCCGCGCGTCCAGCCGGCCGTAGAGGCCGCTACCAGGCGCGAAGCGCAAGGCGCCGGCAAAATACAGCATGCCGTGCCGGCCAGTGGTGGTGCCGCCATCCACGGCCAGACCAGGACGTATTTCGCGATGCACGAAGGGTGGCCGTTCGCGCCGCCATTGCCGGGTGTCCCAATCCAATGCCCCTTCACCGGAAAGTGCCGCGAGCAGGTTGCGCGGGCCTACCCAGCCGGACATGGACTTCAAGGCGCCAAATTCCGGCCGCCCCAGCAGGCTCACGCGCGTGCCGTCGAGGTCCAGATCCGACAGGCCGGGGTGGGTGGATCGAATTTCGTGTGCATGGAGCGCTGCGCCGTGCGCGTGCAGCATGAAGCGCGGCACCGGTACCCAGGGCTGCAGCTTGGGCGCATCGAGCGAACCGCGGGCCACCGCCAGGCGCAGGGCCGGGAATGGACCGCGCAACTGCCAGCCGGCGGGAAAGCGGTCCGGCGATCCGACCAG
>JAEUNM010000029.1 GCA_016791105.1 Rhodocyclaceae bacterium
GCATGCACTGGACGCTGCTCAAGGACCGTGATCGCCTGAACGAGCAGCAGCGCGCGGACCTCGACGCATTCGTCCGCCGTGCGCCAAGCAAGCGCACCGCTCGCGCGTGGGTGTATCGCGAGCAGCTGCGCGAGATTCTCGGGTCCAGCCGACATACATGCAAAAATAGGACATAAAGCCGGCATGGCCCCGCTCATGCCATCCATTTCTCAAATCGGTAGCGTTGGATCGATTGGCTCCGGCACCGCCTCGGCGTCGATGATGTAGTCGCCGAAACGCTTGATGTGGCTGGTGACGTAGGGGCTCAGCGTGGCTACGTCCTCCCGCGCGACCGGGAACCCTTCTGCCTTGAGATCGCGCAGAATGCGGGTCTGGTCCACGACATTGTGGAAGATCACGGCGTTGGCCACCAGATCGTTGTACTTGATGATCTTCTCCTGCTCCTCGGGATCGTTGTCGGCAATGACGCCCTCCCCGCCGAAGAACAGCCACTTGGAAAACCCGTTGTAGGCTTCCACCTTGTTGGTCGTCGCCGTGATCTGGTCGCGCAGCTCCAGGTCCGAGATGTATTGCAGCAGGAAGGTGGTGCGTACCACCCGCCCCAGTTCCCGAAAGGCTTGGTAGAGCCGGTTCTTGCGGCTGTAGTTGCCGAGCTTGCGCAGCAGCGTCGATGACGAAATCTTGCCGGCCTTGATGGAGAGCACCACGCGCAGCAGGTCTTTCCAGTGGGTCTCGATCAGGTCCCAATCGACGGCGTCCTTGAACAGCGCATCGATGTGCACGTAGGTCGTTTCCTTGCTCGGCCGGAAGAACACCAGGTCGTGCCAGTTGCGGATGCGCGGCATCAGCTTGATGCCAAGCAGGTAGGCGAGCGCGAAGACCGGTGCCGACTGCCCCTGTGTGTCGGCATGCACCGTGTCTGGCTGAATGTCCGATTTGTTCTGCAGCAAGCCCTCGATGATGTAGACCGCTTCCCAGACGCCACAGGGAATGAAGTGGCTGAACAGCGCCACGTAGTTGTCGGCCACATGATGGTAGGCGATGCCGCCATAGCCGCCGTAGCGGATGTGATATTCGGCCAGGAGGTTTTGGTCGAACATGTCGAACTTGGTGCCGTCGGCTGCCGCCGACTTGCCCTCGCCCCACACCTTCGGCAACTGGAAACCATGGTAGCGGTTGATGATGTCCCGTAGCGCCGCATTGAGCTTGTTGCCATTGACGTGCCGGCGGTTGATGAACGACAGCATGTGGGGCGTCACGGCCCCGCGGAGATGGCGGGACGCTTGCATCGGCCCGAGGTTGCAGCCGTAGGTGAAGCTCGTCAGGATATAGCGCTCACCGGGGTTCTCGATCTTGGGGTCGGAGCCGGAGAGTGGCCCAAAGTGCCGGTTCCATTGCGTCCAATGCGCCACATTGCAGAGTACGTCGATGACGTTGCGTTCCGGCAGGCGTTCCAGCAGCGCCGTCTCCAGTGCGCGGGCTGAAGCCTTCGGCTCTCGCGGCGTACTGCGCTTCAATATTGGCAATCCGGACTCGTCGATGCCCAGGGACTTGTTTTCCGGAAAGCCGGCATCGACGGCCGCGGCGACCTCGGTCAGGCCCTCGCGCAGACGGTGAGCGAATCCGGCGGCGTCGGCCGCGAAACCCAACTGCTCGCAGTAGTCCGCAACCTGCGGCTCGCACTGCTCCCAGGACAATAGTTGTTCCCGATAGTCGGCGTAGGCTTCGGAGCCCTGGATCGAGACATCGCCCGACTTGATTTCGGCCGCCAGCGCGGAAAACACGCACACCTCGAAGTGCTGCCGGCTCATGCACTCGCCATCGTCGGTCTTTACCACTACGGTGCGTTTCCAGCGTTCGTTGGTGAAGGAGAGGTCCACCGCCTCGTCTATCCATGCGCCCTTGCGGTTTTCGTGGGCGAGCAAGACGTCGAGGGCGTGCATCAGTGACTGGTCCTCGCTGGTCGAGGCCATGGTCAGGAGATGCACCATCCGGAACAGGGTCGGGCGGTGGCTGCGGTAGAAGCGCCACAAGAGCGGGAAGTAGTTGTCGCCGCTGAAGGCATTGATGGCCGTGCAGTCCTCCTGCAGGGCCTGGGCGCCGCCCCGGGTCGACAGCAGCGACCGGATGGAGCGGCCAGCCTCCGCGTCTACCGGCTGGGCCTCCAGCACTTGGATAACGTCCGCAAGGGTGGCCACCAGATGTTCGGTTTTCTGGCGGTAGCGGATGCGTAGCCGCTCCAGTTCATCCTTGCCACGCCGGTGGATGTGGTTCATGCGTTTGATGAACATGTCGGCCAAGTCGTCGCGTGCCTGGACGCGGGCGCGGTGGATCAGGCTCAGGACCAGCACGTAGCGCTTGGGCGGGGTGAATTTCTTCAGTTCTGCGGCGTCGAGCGCCTTGGCCTCGGCGGCGAAATGCTTGATCTTGGTGTTCGGGATGCCTGCCAAGTGGTGATCGGCGCCGACGGTGTTCGAGAGTTTGACGATGTGGTCGAGCAGATCCTGCAGATGCTCCAGAGAAGAGCGCTTGGGCAGTTGCTTCAACGCGAAGAACAAACTCTTCTTCTGGGGACTGTCGCCGACCTCCAGTAGGGCATCGAGTTGCCCGCGCTCGACCTCGGCGAGCCGCGCCAGGACAGTCTCGAAGAAGCGGCCATTGACCAGAGCGCGGATGCGCCGGGAGAGCCGGTCAAGGGTGCTGAAGGCCGGTAGCTCGATGCGCTGGTGCACCAGTTCCTCAATGGCCACGTTGATGAGGTCGGCCGGGTTGTCCATGACCTCTGCCGCAGCAGCCATCGCTTCACCAGCTACCTTTAGCCCTTGTTCGCCCCAAGCGGAGACACCCAGGCGCTCGCGGATCGCCTGATGATGCCGGTACAAAGTCCGTGGTTCGCCATAGACAGGCGACATTTCCACATCGATGCCGGCTGCTTCGCGCACATGCTGGACGACGGCCGCCGGAATGTTGTCCATCGCCGGAAAGTAACCCAGCCGCTGGAATGCCTTGAGCAGCAATAGGAGGCCAAAGCGCGGTTGGGCCTTGCGCGCAATGAGGCGCGCAAAGCTCACTTCATCCTCGGTTGGTGTATAGAGGGTCTCAAGCTCGCGCTGCGATGGGCTGCGTTTGAAACGGGGATAGGCTGTGCGCTCAATGGACGCCATATAGTTTTTGGCTTGTCAGTCTGGACAGGATTGCTTTATGCGAGAGCGGGCCACGAAACCGTGAAATGGATTCCGTGGCTGCCTTTACTGCTGTCGGCTCGTGTCCGGACTGTGCCAGCGCGGGAACCAGCCGGGCGTGTTTCGCAGGTATTCGCGATACCGGTCGCCCAGGTTGGCCAATGCTTCCTTCTCTTCGCGGCGAGCCAGACGTACATAGGTCACCAAAAGGACGGGAAACAGCGCGAGGGTAATGATGGTCGGCCACTGCAGGAGGAAACCAATCATCACCAGAATAAATGCCGCATACTGCGGGTGGCGGATGCGGGCGTAAGGTCCGGTACATGCCAACGTTCCCTCCTGCTGTGCCTTGTAGAGAACCGGCCATGCCTTAGCCAGCAGCCAGAAACCGCCGAGGATGAAGACGTTGGAGAGTAGATGGAATGGCCCGAAATGGGGATTGGCCTTCCAGCCGAACAGCATCTCGGGCAGGTGGCCGGCATCGTGCGAGAGCCAATCGACACCGGGGAAATGCTTGGTCAGCCATCCGGACAGCAGATAGATTGTCAGGGGGAACCCGTACATCTCGGTGAAGAGGGCAACCAGGAACGCCGAGAAAAGCCCGAGGGTGCGCCAGTCCCGCCGTGTCCTCGGCTTGAAGAAGCTCGCGGCAAAGAAAATGAAGAAGGCCGAGTTGAGAACGACCAGCGTCCAGAGTCCGTAGCCGGTTTCAGCGTGGTTCATCTTTCCCTCCCGTGGCGGTGTTGCCGTCCTTGCCGCCCGTGTCATGGCTGCCGTGCTGTCCGTGTCCGTGATGCATGAAGAGATGCATCAGCGGGCATGCCAACAACAGGAGGTATGGCAGTATCCCGAACAGATGGGCGCGGTGCTCGGACAACAAATAGAACAGCGCGATGGCAGCAAAGACCCACCATGCCCAGGATACCCGTCTTGTCGAGAGCTCTTGCTGGGCATGGTTATGGCGATCCTGGTTGCCGGGCGTGGGGGTCGCGGTATTTTCAGGCATGGTCTTCTCCGGTCGGATTGGGCCTTAACGCAGTCGTACCGGCGGGCGGTTGCAGCATGCGCCGTTGCTTGGATGCGCCACATTGTCGATTTCGTTGCCCTCCTCAAATTTCCAGAAGGCACGCCGCCAGCGATGCAGCCCGCTGCGGAGAACGAGCCCCGAGCCCGCGACCACGGCTTCGATCTGGGCAAGCGTCGCCTGGCGCAGATCGTAGTCGACGGTGATGCAATCGGTCCCGGGCACAGCCGCTGAAACTCCCATCATGCGCAGCAGTTTCCCACAGGCGGCGCGCAACGCTTCCTCGCCCGGGGAAACGAACCGGAGCTTGCGTCTTTTGGGGATGGCTACGATGTCCTTGGTGCGTATCGGCGCGGTGTAGAAGGTCGGGGTCGCGACGAAGCGCTCCCGGCACTGCTCGGAGCAGAAGTGATAGACGAACCCGTGCCAGGTGGTCGAGTGAGTCGATTCTGCGACGATGACATCCATGCCGCATACCGGGTCGCGGCTGGTCGGAAAATTGGTTTTCATGGTTTTCTCCTATGCCCATGGGGATGGACAAACCATCCCCGAAGTTTGGCTACCCCTATTTGCCGTCGCGAGGGTGGAAGTGCCTGGATTTATCCTTGCCGGCGGCCGTTTTGCCATCTGCAGGCGCGGGAATGCCCTTGGCGGCCGGCATGCCGGTCTTTTCCATCATGTGCGAATGCGGCTTAGTTGTCGCAGTCGTATCGTTAGCCGGCATCTTGCTGCCATCTGCGGCAAAGGCACTGGTGCCGACGACGGCGGCAAGAACAGCAGAGAAGGCGAGGCTCGATTTCATGGCATTTCTCCTGAGTTAAGCGATGACTGGGTTGTCGATACAGGCCGGACGTTCCGGACGATTTACAGTGTGCGCCGCAGCCACCGTCAACCCGATGACTCCGGGATTACTTTTCCGTAAGCTTGGCAGTGCCGGATACTGCCAAGCTGCGGGGGCTATGCAGGAATGCCTCGATGGTCCTAGATCACGACCCGGCGCAGTCGCAGGGCGTTAGTCACCACCGACAGCGACGACGCGCTCATCGCGAAGGCGGCGAAGATCGGACTGATCAGAATCCCGAAGAAGGGATAAAGGACGCCCGCTGCGACAGGCACCCCGGCGGCGTTGTAGACCAGCGCGAAGAACAGGTTCTGGCGGATGTTGCGCATGGTCGCCAGGGATAGACGCCGGGCACGCACGATCCCATCGAGATTGCCCTTGACCAGGGTGAAGCCGGCGCTTTCGATCGCCACGTCGGCACCGGTGCCCATGGCAATGCCGACATCGGCCTGGGCGAGCGCCGGCGCGTCGTTGACGCCGTCGCCGGCCATCGCCACCTTGCTGCCTGCGGCCTGGAGTTCCTTGATGATGCGGGCCTTGTCGGCCGGCAGCACCTCGGCGCGGATCTCGTCGATGCCGAGTTGCCCGGCAACGGCCCGCGCCGTGCGCTCGCTGTCGCCGGTGGCCATGATGATGCGAAAGCCGAGCTCGTGCAGCGCCTTGAGCGCCGCCGGCGTACTCTCCTTCACCGGATCGGCGACGCTGACCAGGCCCGCCACCGCGCCTTCGAGGACTACGAACATCACCGTCTCGCCCTGATCGCGGCGGGCGTTGGTAGCCTCGGACCATTCTCCGCCTTCCAGGCCAAGGTCGGCGAGCAACTGCGCGTTGCCGAGGGCGACGGCCTGCCCGTTCACCATGCCCTTGACGCCCTTGCCAGTCAGCGCCTCGAAATCGCCGGCATTGGCGAGCTTCAATCCGCGTTCCTCGGCGCCGGAGACGATGGCCTCGGCGAGCGGATGCTCGGAGCCGCGTTCGAGACTGGCGGCTAGCCGCAGCACCTCGGCCTCGTCATGGCCGGCGACTGGCAGCACGGCGACCAGCCGGGGTTTGCCGACGGTGAGCGTGCCGGTTTTGTCCACAATCAGGGTATCGACCTTGGCAAAACGCTCCAGCGCCTCGGCATTCTTGATCAACACCCCGGCCTGCGCACCACGACCGGTGGCGGTCATGATCGACATCGGCGTGGCGAGCCCCAGGGCGCAGGGGCAGGCGATGATCAGGACCGCGACCGCAGCGACCAAGGCGTAGGCTAGCGCAGGCGTTGGCCCCCAAGCCGACCAGGCGATGAAAGCCAGGATCGCCACGCCGATCACCACCGGCACGAACTTGCCGGCCGCCATGTCGGCAAACTTCTGGATCGGTGCGCGGGAACGCCGGGCGTTGGCTACCATTTCGACGATCTGGGCAAGGAGCGTGTCGGCCCCGACGCGCTTGGCCTCCATGATCAGGCTGCCGGTGCCGTTGATCGTGGCGCCGGTGACCCGGTCGCCCGCCACTTTCTCCACCGGGACGGGTTCGCCGGTGATCATCGATTCGTCGACCGAGGAACGCCCCTCGACCACCTCGCCGTCGACCGGGATCTTGTCGCCGGGGCGCACCCGCAAGCGGTCGCCCACCTGTACCGCCTCCAGGGGAATTTCTTCCTCGCTGCCGTCGGCACGGATCACCCGCGCGGTTTTGGCCGCCAGATCGAGCAACGCCCGGATCGCCGAACCGGTTCGCTCACGCGCCCGCAGTTCCATCACCTGGCCTAGCAGAACCAGAGTGACAATCACGGCGGCAGCCTCGAAATAAACACCGACCGTGCCGTCGGGATTGCGGAATCCCGCCGGGAAGAATTGTGGCGCGATCACGGCGACGATACTGAAGAGGTAGGCGGCGCCGACGCCCATCGCGATCAGGCTGAACATGTTGAGGTTCATGCTGCGGAAGGACTTGGCGCCGCGCACCAGGAAGGGCCAGCCCGACCACAGGATGACCGGCGTGCCCAGGGCGAATTCCGTCCACATGGCGACATGCTCACCGAGCGCCGCGCGCAAACCGTTGTAGCCCAGCAAGGGCAGCATGGTGAGCGCCAGGAGCGGTACGGTGAACACCAGACCGACCCAGAACCGGCGGGTGAAATCGACCAGTTCCGGATTATGACCCTCCGCCGCCGCGGGAACGCCCATGGGCTCGAGGGCCATGCCGCACTTGGGGCAGTCGCCCGGCTCGTCACGCACGATTTCCGGATGCATCGGACAGGTCCACTTCGTGCCCGTCGGGACGGCCGGGACCGCTGGCTTGCCGCTTAGATAGCGTACGGGGTCGGCCTCGAATTTGGTCTTGCACTTCCCGCTGCAAAAGCGGTAGCGGATACCGTCGTAACTTGCTGCATGCGGCGACTCCGGTTTGACAGTCATGCCGCAGACGGGATCGATGTCAGCCATGGCACGTCCTTTCGTGAGTGTTGATATTGTCAAGGCAGCGCTTCGAGGCTGCATTTCATGGCGACCATCTCCCGCAAGGTTGCCTCCTCGGCCAGGAAGGCATCCACTGCCTCCGGCGCGAACTGGCGGCCGGCCATGCGCAGGATCTCGTCCTTGGCGGCATCGAAGGACATGGCCTTGCGATAGCTACGATCGGAAGTCATGGCGTCGAGCGTGTCGATGACAGCGAAGAGTCGGGCGCCGACTGGAATGGCCTCGCCGTGCAGGCCGCGTGGATAGCCGGTGCCGTCGTACCGCTCCTCGTGGCAGCGCACCACGTCGGCGGCCATCGACATGCCCGGAAGCTGGCCGACGATGTGATAGCCCATATCCACGTGGGTGCGCATCCGGGTCCATTCCCGCTCGTTCAGCGCTCCCCGCTTGAGGAGAATGCGGTCCGGGATGCCGATCTTGCCGATGTCGTGAAGCAGCGATCCCCAGTAGATCTGGCGCAGGTGCTCCGGATCGACCACGAGGCGGCGGGCGAGCACCAGCGTGTGGCACGCCGTCCGCCGCGAATGCAGGCCGGTCTCCCTTTCACGGAGGTCGAGGGTTTCGACCAGCGCCTCGACAAAACGGGCATAGACCCCCTCGACGATCAGGGCGGCGCTGTGCGGCTGCAGACGGCTGTCCAGCAGGCAAGCCTCGCATTGGGACAACGCGTCCGCATGCAGGAACAGCCGTGTGCGGGCTGTCGTACCGCAACTCGCGCACGCCGTTGCGGCATGGCCTTGCACCTCACGGGGCAACCGTCGGGAGGTCTTCTCCATGATGGCTCCATCGGTCCATCGGATGCCCGGGAATCAAGGCTTGGCGCTGGCCGGCGCTCCGGCCGGCTCGCTGCCTCCCATCCGCTTCTCCATCATGTCGAGGCGCTGTTCCATGTGCTGCATGCGCTCCTGCATGTCCGTCGGTCCGCCCTGACCCATCATCATGCCCATGCCGCCCTGGCCCATCATGCCGTTGCCCATCATCGGACACCCCATCATGCCGGCCTGCATACCGCGGGCCATCTGCATGTTTTCCTGCATCGTCCGCATGTGTTCGGCCATGGCCTGCTGACGTTCGTTGTCGGTCTTGGCCTTGGCAATCCGTTCAAGTTGGGCCTGCATCTTCTTGACGTTAGCCTGCATGGATTTGACCGTCTGCTCGGCTGGTTTCGTCGTTGCTGGGGCCGCGGTATCCTGGGAAGCCGAACCGCCCTGCGGGTGATGGGCATCGTTCGCAACCGCGGGCGCCGCGGCGATGAGAGAAGCGCTGGTCGCCAGCGCAGCCAGAATCGAAGTCGTCAGTTTCATGATGCATCTCCTTGGATCGGGTTGACCGGCTTTTGCCTGGTGAAGGCCCGGACGAAAACCGGGCCGTTGCTCCTTGACTGCAGTATGGTTCTTCATTCCTTACCGAAAAATGAGCACAACATTACCAATTCGTCAGCTTGCGGCCTCGACCACCCGGGCGGAAGGCAACTCGCGCGGCACGCCTTCCAGTCCGCGCTGCAGGCGCCATTGCTTGACCAGGGCGTAGATGGCCGGGATGACGCCGAGGGTCAGCACCGTCGAAGACACCATACCGCCCACCATCGGCGCCGCGATGCGGCTCATCACCTCGGAGCCGGTACCGGTGGACCACATGATGGGCAGGAGGCCGGCCATGATCGCCACCACCGTCATCATCTTGGGCCGCACCCGCTCCACCGCGCCTTCCATGATGGCGTGGTAGAGGTCGGCCGCGACCGGCGGGCGGCCCTCGTCGAAGCATTTGGCCTTGATTTCCTCCCAAGCCTGGTCGAGGTAAATGAGCATGACGACACCGGTCTCGGCGGCGACACCGGCCAGGGCGATGAACCCGACCGCCACCGCCACGCTCATGTTGTAGCCCAGCCACCACATCAGCCAGATGCCGCCGACCAGGGCGAAGGGCACCGAGAGCATGACGATGACGGTCTCGGTGAGGCGCCGGAAGTTGAGGTAGAGGAGCACGAAGATGATGGCCAGCGTCACCGGGACGACGACCGCGAGCTTGGACTTGGCGCGCTCCATGTACTCGAACTGGCCGCTCCAGGTGGCGTAGTAGCCGGGCGGGAACTTCACCGCGTCGGCCACCGCCTTCTGGGCGTCCTTCACGTAGGAACCGACGTCGCGGTCGCGGATGTCGACATAGACATAGGCGGCGAGCAGCGCGTTCTCGGTCTTGATGCCCGGCGCCCCGTTGCGGATGCGGATGTCGGCCAGTTGCCCGAGGGGGATCATGCCGTTGGCGGTGGGCACGAAAACCTCGTTGGCGATGCGCTGCGGGTCGTCGCGCAGTTCCCGCGGGTAGCGCACGCTGATCGGATAGCGCTCCAGCCCTTCGACGGCGGTGGTCACCGTCTCACCGCCCAGGGCGGTGGCGACGACGCGCTGGAAGTCGCCGACGGTGACGCCGTAGCGGGCCAGTTCGCCGCGCCGCGGCGCGAGATCCAGGTAATAGCCGCCGGTCACCCGCTCGGCGTAGGCGCTGGACGTGCCCGGCACCTTCTTCACCGCGGCCTCGATTTCCTTGGCAACCTGCTCGATGACGGCGAGGTCCTTGCCGAAGACCTTGACCCCCACCGGCGTGCGGATACCGGTCGAGAGCATGTCGATACGCGCCTTGATGGGCATGGTCCAGGAATTGGCGACGCCGGGGAACTTGAGCGCCGCGTCCATCTCGGCGATCAGTTTATCCACGGTCAGGCCCGGGCGCCACGCCTCCTTGGGCTTTAGGTTGATCACCGTCTCGAACATCTCGAGCGGTGCCGGGTCGGTGGCGGTGGCGGCACGTCCGGCCTTGCCGTAGACCGACTCGACCTCCGGGAAGGTCTTGATGATGCGGTTGGTGGTCGCCAGCAACTTCGCAGCCTCGGTCACCGACATGCCGGGCAGCGAGGCCGGCATGTAGAAGATGGACCCTTCGTTCAGCGTTGGCATGAACTCCGAACCGATGCGGCTGGCCGGGTAGAGCGTGGCCGCCATCGCCACCAGCGCGGCGGCCAGCGTTGCCCCCTTGTGCGCCATGACCCAGCGGATGATCGGCCGGTAACCCCAGATGAGGAAACGGTTCACCGGATTCTTCGCCTCCGGCATGATGCGGCCGCGGATGAAGAACATCATCAACACCGGCACCAGGGTCACGGAGAGGAGCGCGGCTCCCGCCATGGAGAAGGTCTTGGTGAATGCGAGCGGGGAAAAGAGCCGCCCTTCCTGGCCTTCCAGCGTAAACACCGGCAGGAAGGAGACGGTGATGATCAGCAGCGAGAAGAAGAGCGCCGGCCCCACCTCGCGGCAGGCGCCGATCATGGTCGCGGCGCGCAGCGCCTGGGGCGCGTCCGCCGGCAGGTGTTCGAGGCGCTTGTGGGCGTTCTCGATCATGACGATGGCCGCGTCCACCATGGCGCCGATGGCGATGGCGATGCCGCCCAGGCTCATGATGTTGGAACCCATCCCCAGGGCGCGCATGGCGATGAAGGCGATCAGAACACCGATTGGCAGCGTGAGGATGGCGACTAGAGCACTGCGGACATGCATCAGGAAGATGACGCACACCGCGGCGACGATCAGGCTTTCCTCGAGGAGCGTGTGGTTGAGGTTGGCGATGGCGCGCTCGATCAGCGTCGAGCGGTCATAGACCGGCACGATCTCGGTCCCCGCCGGCAGGCCGGCGGCGATTTCCTTGATCTTTTCCTTGACGTTGGCGATGACGTCCAGCGCGTTCTGGCCGAAGCGCGCCATGACGATGCCGGAGGCGACTTCCCCCTGGCCGTTCAGCTCGGCGATGCCGCGGCGCCCGGCCGGCACCAGCTCGACTTTCGCCACGTCGCGCACCAGCACCGGCGTGCCGCGGTCCGCTTTGAGGACGAGATTTTCGATGTCCTCGACGCCGTTGAGGTAGCCCAGGCCGCGCACCATGTACTCCTTCTCGGCCATTTCGACGACGCGCCCGCCGACGTCGCGGTTCGAGTCCCGGATGACGCGGCTGACCATCTCCAGCGGGATGCCGTAGGTCGCCAGGCGGTGGGGGTCGACGGTGACTTGGTATTCCTTGACGAAACCGCCGACGCTCGCCACTTCGGCGACGCCATTGGCCTTGGTGAGCTGGTAGCGGACGTACCAGTCCTGCAGGCTCCTCAAATCGGCCAACGACTGGTTCTTGCCGGTCAGGGCATACTGGAAGACCCAGCCGACGCCGGTGGCGTCCGGCCCGATCTGCGGCGCCACGCCCTGGGGCAGCCGGCCCTGCACCGAGGAGAGGTATTCCAGCACGCGGGAGCGCGCCCAGTAGATGTCGGTACCGTCCTCGAAGATCACATAGACGTAGGAGGCGCCGAACATGGAGAAGCCGCGCACCACCTTGGCCTTGGGCACCGCCAGCATGGCGGTGGTGAGCGGGTAGGTGACCTGGTCCTCAACGACCTTCGGCGCCTGACCCGGGTACTGCGTATAGACGATGACCTGCACATCGGAGAGGTCGGGCAAGGCATCGAGCGGCGTCTTCTTGACCGCGTAGATGCCGCCGCCGACCACGGCCAAGGTCGCCAGCAGGACGAGAAAGACGTTGCGGGCGGACCATTCGATCAGGCGGTCGAGCATGTCAGTGGCCTCCGTGACCGGCCATTTCCGGTGCCATGCTGACGATGGCGAATTCGCCCGGCCCGCGCTGTTCGAAATCGAAGCGGATCGGCGTGCCCGGGGCGATGCCCTTGACGACGTTGGGCGACGCCAGGTTGAAATCCATGGTCATGGCCGGCCATTTCAGCTCGGGAATCGCCTGGTGGCTGATGGAGACCGTCCCGGCGGTCACATCGATGCTGTCGAGCTTGCCGATCGCGTGAAACTGTTTGCCGGCTGCCTCGCCACCCGTCCCTTGGGCCTTTGCTTCCCCGTCGCTGAAGTTGCCGAGGGCAGCCTTCAGGTTGCTCTCGGCGTCGATCAGGAAGTTGGCGGCAACGACCACCTTGTCGCCTTCCTTCAGTCCGTCGAGGATTTCGACCTTGTCCGTGCCGCGCAGCCCGAGCTTGACCGGCTGCGGCTTGAATTTCCCTTCGTCGAGAGCGACGAGGACCACTTGGCGACTGCCGGTGTCGATAATCGCCGAATTCGGTACCGCCAGGCGCGCTGTCGTGCCGCCGGTGGCGAGATCGACATGGGCAAACATGCCCGGTCGCAGGAGGCCGTCCCGGTTGGCGAGTTCCAGGCGGACGGGCGTGGTGCGGGTTGGGGCGTTGAGGGTCGGATACAGATAGGTCACCTTCGCTTCGAAGCTGCGATTCGGAAAGGCGTCGATGACGACATCGGCCTTCTGGCCGACCTTGACCCGCGCCAAGTCCTGCTCGTAGACGTCGGCGATGACCCAAACGGTGGACAAGTCGGCGACCCGGAAGATGGACATTCCCGGGGCGAAACGCATGCCTTCCACCGCTTTCTTTTCGAGCACGACGCCGTTGACCGGCGAAGTAAAGGTCAAGCGGTGGGCCACCTGTCCCCCGGGCGCACCGACGTCCCAGTTGCGCAGGCGTTCCCGCGCCGCCTCGGCCAAGCGGCGGGCGCTGTCGCGGGCGGCGGGGTCGGCCCCCGGTGTATCGAGCTTGAGGTCCTGGGCGATCGAGAGTTCCTTCTGGGCCGACACCAGTTCCGGGCTGTAGACGGAGAACAGCGGCTGGCCGCGCCGCACCGGGTCGCCGGTGGCGTTGACATAGAGCTTTTCGATCCAGCCTTCGAACTTGGGGGCCACTTCGGCGACGGCCCGCTCATTGACTTCGACGCGGCCGACGGCCCGTACCGCGGCCTCCAGTTCGGCCTTCTCGACCACCGCTGTCTTCACGCCCAGGGTCTGCACCCGGGCCGGGCTCACCTTGACAACGCCGGCATCGTCCGGCTCGTCGCCTTCATAGACCGGAATGTAATCCATGCCCATCGAGTCCTTCTTGGGCGTTGGCGAGGTGTCGGGCAGGCCCATCGGGTTGCGGTAGTAGAGAATCTTGCGCTGGCCGCCGCCATCGCCACTCGCCGTCGGCGCCGCCGCGACGGTCTCGGAAGTCGGGGTGTGGCGGCTGCCAGCCAAATATCCGGCGCCAAGGGCCGCGATGACAGCGGTGGCGACGAGCGTGAGGGAAAGGCTTCGTTTCACAGGGGGGCTCCCAGCAGTTTTTCCAGTTCGGCGTGGCGCACGTTGGCATCCACTTCGGCATCGAGCAGCGCGAGGCGAGTGCGCAGGATCTGCCGTTCGGCGTCGATCAGGGTGTTGAAATTGACCCGGCCGCTTTCGTAGCCCGCCTGGGCAGCCTCCAGGGTCGCCTTGGCTTGCGGCAGCAGGGTTTCGCCCAGCAGGCGCGCCTTGTCCAGACTGGCTTCCAGAGCGGCCAGTGTTGCTCCCAACTGGCCGTTCAGGCGAGCCTCGACGGCCGTGACGCGCTCCCGGGCGGATTCCAGGCGGCGCTCCGCTTCCCGTTCCTGGGCTCGGCGCGAGGACTGCTGGAGCGGTATGTTGACCTCCACCATGAAATCCCAGGTATCGGGGCCGATCATGGCCGAGCGTGGCCGATTATTGGTCAAGGCCAGCGTGAAATCCGGATAACGGTTCAGGTAGGTCAGTTCCTTGCTCTTTTCGGCAGCGGTGACACCTAGATGTTCGCGTCCCAAGTCCGGGGAGCGTTCCTTGGCTCGTGCAAACAATTGAGCCAGGGCGGGCGGCTTGGGAATCGGCGCAAGACTCGCCGGTTCGGCCAAGGGCGCGTCCGCATCGCGGGGCAACAGGGCATTGAGCAGGGCGGCCGCCTCCCGCCGGCGCCGTTCGCTCTCTACGAGGTCCAACTTCAGGCGGGTGCTTTCCCCCTGGACCTGGACCGCATCTTGTTGCGGCACCAGCCCGACACTGTAGCGCTTGAGTACCAGGCGTTCGAGGGCGTCGATCAGTTGCAGCGTTTCGCGCTGAATTCGGGCTTGGCCGGCCGCCTGGAAATAGCGGGCATAAGCCGTCTTGATCTGGGTTTCGATCTCCAGCCGGGTCGCATCGCGGATGCTGTCCGATTGGCCGGCCTGGGCCTCGGCAATCTCGCCGCGCAAGCCTCGTTTGCCAGGAAAAGGCAGTGCCTGGATGGCGCGGTAGCGGGTGGTGCCGACATCGCCCGGCGCCAGCGACGCCGACTTGCCCGGCGTCATGGCGTTGGTGAAATCCATCAGTTCCATCTGGAACTTGGGATCGGGGAGCGCCGAGGCCGGCTCGATGCGCTCGCGCTGGGCTTCGGCGTCCAGGCGCCGGCCCTGCAGATCGGGGTTGTGCTCGCGCGCATAGGTGAGAAGGTCTTCCACCTTGCTGCCCAGGGGGACTTCTCCTGCCAGGCCCGGAAGCGCCCAGAGGGTCAGGATGACGGCCAGTGCGGCGAGGCGCACCGGGGTTTCTTGCACTCGATCCACGCGAGCCTCCATCGATCAGTCTCCCCGGCTTACTTGGCGCTTTCCAGCTTGGTCACGATTAGCGCGCCGTTCACGCTGTCCGCGACAAAATGCACCTTGTCGCCAACTTTGACCTGGTCGAGCATGGCCTTGTCCTTGACGGCAAACGCCATGGTCATACCCGGCATGTTGAGGTTTTCCAGCGAGCCGTGGGCAATGGTGATCTTGCCGGCGGCTTTGTCAACCTTCTTGATCGTGCCTTCCGACATCTTGGCCATCGGCATGGCGCCGTCGTGGGCCATGCCGGCGCCGTGGTTCATCCCGCTGTGATTCATGTTCATTTGGCCGGAATCAGCGGCGATGGCCGGCGCAGCGGTGGCAGCAAGAACGGCAACAGAGAGGATGGCAAGAACGTTTTTCATAAGTGCTCCTTAGTGGTTGTGGGTAGTATGAAATAGCAGCGCCGAATTGGCCCCGGCTCAGTGCTTGGCAAAAACGCTGGCGTTGCCATCCGGCTTGACGAGCAGGGTGTCGTAGGAAACCGGTTGTGGGCTCTCCATCCCGGGAGATCCGGGCGGCATGGAGGGCACCGCCAGCCCGAGCGCCCTGGGTTTTTCCGTGAGCAGACGCCGGATGTCCGCGGCGGGAACGTGCCCTTCGATGACATAACCGGCGACCTTGGCGGTGTGGCAGGAACCGAACCGATCCGGCATGCCCAGATTCTTGCGGGCAGCGGGTACATCCGTAACTTCGTGCGTGCGTACCTCGAATCCGGCACTCCGCAGGTGATCGGCCCATTTGCCGCAACAGCCGCAATAAGGGCTCTTGTAAATATCGACCACCTCTGACGCCCAGACTTCACCAGCGGTAATGGTCCCCAGGGCCAGGGCGGCGAACAACACGGCGATACCTTGCTTCATGATGATGCTCCTCAAGCGTTTCCGATGGCAGACAGGATGGCAGCGAGAACCCAACAGCTAGCTGACCCAAAAATTACATTTCCGTAATCCGGCGCATTCAATGCGAATGTCGCTCATGGGCGTGATCATGGGTATGCGGGTGATGCACTTCCGAAGACGCGGGCTCGTCCAAGGCAGCAGGACGAGAGGGGGGCTCGTGTTCGTCTTGCCCCAGCCCGCTGTGCGAATGCCCTCCGCTATGGGCGACCAACTCGGCGTAGGCCGGCTTGGAGAGTTGCGGCAGTTGCCGCAGGAACGCCACCAGATTCCAGATGGCTTCGTCATCCATGCCGCCCCTGGACCAGGCGGCCATCCCGGATCCCTTGATCCCATGCTTGATGATCCAGAATCGGCGGGCATCGGCATGTTCTGAATCGGCTCCAGCCAACACAAGCGAAAGATTGGGCGGCACCGGGTAGAGGCCTTTCCGGATTTCCGACTCTTCCGCACCCGGAGTGAGGTGACAGTCCGCACACATGGCGTCGTAATTGCCTGCGCCATGGCGAATCCGTTCCGGATCGGAAAGGTTGTGTGGCGCGCTGATGTCGGCCGATGCTTTGGCGATCGCCCGTTCCCTTGCCCATCCGATCAGCCTCGTCAAGTCATCCGAATGGGGCTCGTCGGCCGCGAAGCTGATGGCTCCTGCCCAGATCATTCCGTAGGCAACTATCAGAGCGGCAACAATTGCGGCCACGCCACCAAGGAGGATATTTTTCATGAGGAGGACCACAAAATGTTCGAGGATAGAGTGTCCACCAGAACACCTAACCGACAACTGACCCTCTGATTACATTTTTGTAATCTGGAAAAACCTGCGCAAAAAGGAATCGGCCCACGAAGGGCCGATTCCTGCTGGGATGGGCCGCCGTCAGCCCCGATGGTCTTTATGCAGATAGTTGTCGAGGCGCATGACTTCGTCGCCATGCATCATGATCTTCTGCCCGTCCTTCGTTTCCATCACCTGGTTTTCGTTCATGCGGACGGCACGACCGTACTGGTCCTCCATGCTCATCTTCCCATCCTTGAAGATGTAGACCGTGGATCCGTCCTTGAGCGGAATCGACTTGTCGACCTGCGCGGCATCGACAGCGAACACGGATGCGGACATGGCGGCGAAAAGAGAGGCGATCAGCAGTTTTTTCATGGTAGTTGCTCCTTGGTTGGAAAAGGGGTGAAGCGCGGAAAAAGTCGTAAGCGTGAGAATCAGCCGCCTTGATAGGACGGGTTCTCGGCGACGTAGACCGTGATGCCATCGAGGCCGGGAATCACGTTCGACAGCGGGAAGGACGACGTACCCAGGGTATCGAACTTCCAGGTGACGGATTTACCGCCGGCGTTGATCCGGATTGTTTCCAGACGCGTCACGTTGAAATATTGGGTGCCGGGGCCAATGTCGACAGTCCTGTCCGCGCTACCATTGACGGCATAGCCGAAGGGGGCTTGTGCGTTGGCCGTAGGCTGGCTCTTGGTTTCAGTGGCATGGGCAATCCAGTGCAGGGATCCGCCTTCCGAATAATCTTCATGCGCGAAGACTGCCGTCGAGCCAACGCCGCTCAGCAAGGCGACCAGGGTCAGACTGATGATGTTGCGTTTCATGATGCTCTCCTTTTGTATCGATCAAGAATGATTTGGCTAGGAACAATTCGCTTCCCAGTTGTCGTCATGTTAGAAATCGGATCCCTACAGCGAGGTGATCCGCTCATTACCTTTTCGTCATGGCTTTGTCACACGGGCGCTGGCGGGCTGGATGAACGACAGCTAACGCGCCGCTGACCCGTCGATTACATTTCCGTCAGGTTGTGCGGGTCGGCGCAAACGCGGTGCACAATTCCGGTGCAATTCATCAAGCCAAGCAGGAGACGGAAATGAAAATTCTTGTCGTCGAAGACGAGCCCAAGACCGGGGATTACCTCCGGCAAGGGCTGTGCGAGGCCGGTTTCGTCGTCGATCTGGCGCGGGATGGGCTGGATGGCCTGCATCTGGCCCTGACCGAAGCCTATGACCTGGCAATCCTGGATGTGATGCTGCCCGGCATCGATGGTTGGCAGGTGCTCCAGGGCGTGCGCCGGTCAGGCAAAGACATGCCGGTGCTTTTTCTGACCGCCAAGGATGCCGTCGACGACCGTGTCAAGGGACTGGAACTCGGCGCCGACGACTATCTGGTCAAGCCGTTCGCCTTTTCAGAACTGCTGGCGCGCGTTCGCACCTTGCTTCGGCGGGGAAATAAGTTGAAGGAGCCCGATGTCCTGCGGGCGGCCGATCTCGAACTGGATCTGCTGCGCAGGCGGGTGACACGCTGCGGGAAGAAGATCGACCTGACCGCCAAGGAATTTTCCTTGCTCGAACTGCTGCTTCGCAGGCAAGGCGAGGTGCTTCCCCGTTCCCTGATCGCCTCCCAAGTCTGGGACATGAATTTCGACAGCGACACCAACGTCATCGAGGTGGCAATTCGCCGGTTGCGCGCCAAGGTGGATGACGGCTACGAACCGAAGCTGATCCACACCGCTCGCGGCATGGGTTATGTCCTGGAGGTGGCCGAGTGAGGCTCCCGCAAGGCAAGTCGGTCACCTTGCGCCTGACCCTATTGTTCGCTGCCGTTTCCTCCTTCGTACTCCTGTTGCTCGGGCTGATCGTCGGTCATCTTGTCGACCGACATTTCGAGGAACTCGATGGCGAATTGCTGACCGGCAAGCTTGAGCTCATTCGCAATGCGCTGGCTGAGGTGAAGACAGACGATGACCTGAAAGCCCTGCCCAGGCGCCTGGAAAGGGCTCTCGTCGGGCACCACGGGCTCTCGGTATGGGTTCGGGCGGGGGATGGGCAGATTCTCTATGCCACGGCAAATGCCGATTTGCCGCCCTGGGCAGCCCAATTGCCGGTTGTGGCCCAAGCGGTACGCGTGACGGGGCGCGATGGAACTGCGCTCCGGGTCTTGTCCGGTACTGCTCCCCTGGGAATGGCCGGCATGCCACCGGTAATGGTCGACTTGGCAACCGATCTCAGGCATCACGAATCCTTCATGCATTCGTTCCGAAATGCTCTTTGGATGGTCATTGCCTCGGCGGCCTTCGCCAGTGGGCTATTGGGTTGGGTTGCCGCAAGAAGAGGTTTGGCTCCGTTGCGCGACATCAGTCGGAACGCGGCGCGGATTACCGCCCGCCGCCTGAACCGGCGGCTGCCGGTCGAGTCCATTCCCGTCGAGTTGGCGGAAGTGGCACGCACCCTCAACGAGATGCTTGCCCGCCTTGAGGAATCCTTTCGCCGGTTGTCGGATTTTTCTTCGGATCTGGCCCACGAACTGCGTACGCCGGTCAGCAATTTGCTCACTCAGACGCAGGTCACGCTGTCGCGGGCGAGGAGCGCGGACGAGTATCGGGACGTTCTTGCCTCGAATGCCGAGGAGTTCGAGCGGCTTTCGCGAACGATTGCCGACATGCTATTCCTGGCGAAAGCCGAGAATGACCTGATCGTACCGAATCTGGAGAAAGTCGATCTCAGAGTGGAAGCCGATAGCCTCCTGGAGTATTACGAGGCCCTGGCTGATGAGAATGGAATCAGGCTCAGCGTTGACGGGCAGGCAACGGTCATGGGGGATCGACTCATGCTCAGGAGGGCCATGGGCAACCTGCTGTCCAACGCATTTCGACATGCATCCGAGGGTGGCCTCGTCAATGTCCAGGTCGGATGTTCGGTTGATGGGATGGCGACGGTAGCCGTCGGAAATACCGGTGAGACCGTTCCTCCTGAACATTTGTCACGGCTGTTTGACCGCTTCTATCGTGCGGACTCCTCCCGGCGACACGACGGCGATGGCGCGGGGCTGGGGCTGGCCATCACGCGATCCATCATGCGCGCCCACGGAGGAGATGCATCGGTGCAATCCTCCGATGGAACGACGGTCTTCGAACTCCGGCTTCCTGCCTACCTTTAGGCCGTCTGCGGCTTACTGCAATCATCGGCGTGTGGTCGTTTCATGCCGCTGATCGTCCTCGGCATGGAGATAGATAGCCGTGGTTTCGATGGAGGCGTGCCGTAGGTTCTTCTGAATGAAGCGGATGTCGTTGCCGGCATCAGCCTGGTGCGTGGCCGAGGTATGGCGCAGCCAATGAGTGGAGGCCCGCCTCAGGGTGGCCGCTCCGGCCAGATCGACCGCTTCGAGGGCTGCGGCGGCACGCCGGAACACTTCCTTCACGACCAGATAAATGGCGGTCGGGGTGAGAAAACGGTCGCTGCGTCCGGCGACGGACATTACCAGAGGGGAAGTTTCCAGGCTGGTCGGGATGGTCAGCAGACCATGGAACCGGCGGTAGCGCGCCCAGTCGGCCATCAACTCATCGCTCAGGGGTACGTCACCGGCACTGCCCCCCTTGCCAACGACGTGCAGCCACCATTTGCCACGCCGTTGCGACAGATCGCCGGTCTTCGCGTGCGCGGCTTCGGAAACCCGAAGCGAGGCGCCGTAGAGCAGGCGGAACAACCAGCGCACGCGCTCGTAATGCTGACACTCGCGCCGTGTCCCTTGTGGCAGTGTCTCGATGAAGTCGAGCACATACTGCCAGAGTTCCCGATCCAGGTAGCGTTCCACAGCAACTCGGCGGCTTGCTTTTGCCCCGCTCCGTCGGCGGCGCAGGGCGAGCGGGTTGCCGGCAAGGTAACCCGCTGCTACCAGATACCCGAAGAGCCCAGAGAGAATTCCCAAGGCCTGCCGTACGCTACGCGGCGACAGCGGCCCCTCGAACAGGCGACGGCCACCGCCGCGGCGTGGCAGGGTCGGATCGGCCCATTCGACGGAAGGATTTGTCAGAAAGGCCTCGTACGCGAGCAAGTCTTCGCGGGTGAGGCTGGACAGCGGTTTCCCCAGGACGCGCGTCGCCCAGATCAGCAGCCGAACCGCTTCCTTGCGATAGCTGCGCAGGGTATGCGGAGAGTCAGCATACTCAGCCAACCATAGGCGTACCGTCTCAACGTCAGTGTCAGCAGCGATCTGCCGAATACCACCTCGCGCCCGGTTCGAACCTAGGCGGCCGTCCAAAGCTTGCGGCAGAAGGATGGTGGGCAGGGAATCGTCGGAGGGTTCCAAGTTAGGCACGCTATCTGGATCTCGTAATTTTTCAGGTGGCTTTTTCGCAGGGTACAGCAGAGTTACTTGCGATTATGCGGATTATCGTAAATTTTTACATATAATGATTACGTATATAACGTTATACAGTAATATACTCGTTGGCGCCGGCTGGAATCCCGGCTGTTCAGCACGCTTTCGAACAGGAGGTCACGATGAGTCGTGTAAGCGATACCCGAATCCGCACCCGTGAATCCGCGGCCCGGCTGGTCGCCGCCGGCCGTCGGCCGCACGAGCTGACCGTCGATCTCATCTATGCCGAAATCCGCCAAGGCAGTCGTACCACGATCAATGACGAGCTGAAGCTCTGGAAGGATGAGCAGGCGAAGGTCGATGCCTTGAGCGCGGCGCTGCCGCCGGCCGTGGCCAACGCCATGATGGCGACCTGGGCCGTGGCGGTCGAGCACGGAGAGAAGGTCTTCGAGAACCGACAAGCCGAGCTGGAGGAAGAGTTGGCGGCCGCGTTGCAGCGGACGCAGGCCCTCGAAGGCGACTTGGCGCGGGAGCAAGAGGAGGCCGTCGGGCTGCGAGCCCAGTTGGCATCCCGCCAGGCGGAAGTCGGGGCATTGCGAGATGAGGTGGCGCGTGGGCGGGCTGCGGCCGAAGCGGCGCAGGCGCACGCTCAGGCGCTTGAACAGGAGGTCGAATCGTCGCGTGCCGAGGCAGAGCTGCGGCTGGCGGCGACCAACACCGCCCACGAGCGGCGGCTGGCCGAGTTGCAGGGGGCCATAGCGACCCAGGAGCAGACTTTCCGTGCCGAGATCGACAAAGCGACCGAACGGCTGGAAGGCGTGCAGAAGCACGTCATGCTGCAGGTCGCCGAAGCGCGAGAAGCGTCCAAGCGAGCAGAGTCGCTGCTGGCCAAGGCGCAACAGAAGAATGAAGAACTATCGGCCAATGCGCATCAACTCAGGGCAGAGCTGGCGTCTCAGACCCAGCAAAGCGCAAGAACACGGGAGGACCTGGCCAGGGTGTCCCAGGCAGCGGATCAGTTGCGGACCGAGCGCGAATCGCTGCTCCAACAACTCGCCATGCTGACAGGCAAGCTCGACGCCCAAATTGCGCAGATAGAATCGCTGGAGAACCGGGCCGTCAGCGCCGAGACTCGGCTTGAGGAGGCGCTGAAACGGCCGGCAGCAACCAAGAAGAAAACGGCGAAAGCGGATCAGGCCGGCTTGATTTGAGCGCTAAGTCCTATTTTTACATGTATGTCGGCTGTACCCGT
>JAEUNM010000057.1 GCA_016791105.1 Rhodocyclaceae bacterium
GCGCCGGTAATGTTTGACCAGCCCCACCACGGCCTGCAGATAAGACTCGCGCGTGCGCAGCGCCAACCCGCGCAGCGTCATGTCCTCGATCATCCGATCACGTATGGTGCCCATGACACATCCTCCTCGAGAGCCGGGGAAGTCCCCCGTTCAAGGATGGCTGTTGCACCAAACTTGGCAATGTTGCCGGAACGGCGTGTGAAACTGACAGGCGGGATTTAATAGGCGAGGCGGTTCAGCACGCGCCCACCGCGTAGCGGTTTAGTTCAACTTTGGAAGTGGACACCCGAAATGTCGCTTTGTATCGCGACAAAATAGGTGCCTATCTATATAGCAATAAAAATATTCTAATAAAATCAATGGGCGAGCAGAAAATATAACTCCCGAAAGTCGGTAGGCAATCGCCCCACGCGTTGCAACGTCACCGCGATTTTTTCACGTTTTGCGGTCTGTGCCAAGGTCTGCCAGGTGTGCGGAGCGGCGGTAGTCAATTTGGCAGCCGGGTGCTTGGTGGCGCCGGGGTCGGACCACATGGAAATGTGCTCGCGGATAGGCATAGGGGCTGCGCCGCTCGGGTTTGGGTGCGGTGGGGGGACGAGATTGCTCGGTCGCCCAGGGGCGGTTGATTTGCCATACACGGCTGAATGTGCGCTGGTTTGGGGATTGAAGTGGCGCGTGTGGGGTGGATAAGCCTGCGGCGGTGTCGGTTGGCTGGGGCGGTTGAGCGCTCGCATACGGCGGATTGCGCTTCGCTTATCCGCCCTACGGTCCGGGGGCTTTGTGCCGCTTTGGCGCGGATGATCTGTCGGGGGTGGGGCGTTGCGGCGTAGGGCGGATAAGCCGTGGGCGCGATCCGCCGTATGGGGCGGTTGAATTGCCATACACGGTTGTATGTGCGCTGGTTTGGGGATTGAAGTGGCGCGTGGGGGGTTGATAAGCCTGCGGCGGTGTCGGTTGGCTGGGGAGGTTGAAGGCTCGCATACGGCGGATTGCGCTTTGCTTATCCGCCCTACGGTCGGTGGCGTGGGGCGAGCATGCCGTTTGCGCGGCGCGGGTGGGCGCGTTCGTCGGGCTCGGGCAGGATTGCGGTGGGGTGGGCAATCACGCCTGCCGTGAATGGGCGGAACAGCAGCAGGGGTGCTGGTTCCGCGCGCTTGTACGTTTTGGCTGACGCGTAAGCGGGTTGTCGGGCCAGGCGGCTGTCCGGCGCTATGCGTGTTGTTCCGCTGCCAGGCTTGCATCTGCAGTGAAACCGCGCGGCTGGCGGCAGCCCGATCGTTCGCCGCGGGTTTCAGGCAAGATGGCGTGCCGCGCCGCTTCGAAAATGACGCGCACTACCCAAAACAGCGGAGGAGTCCTTGATGTTTGCCCACCTTGAGCGCCCGACCGGCGCAGCCCCTGGCCTGCGGGAGATTTTTGCCGATTTTGGCCCTACTTATTTTGCCAATGGTTTGATTGCTTTCATTTTTGCGGCGACCGGGCCGGTTGCGATCATTCTTTCGGTCGGTACGCGCGGGGGGCTGTCGCAGGCGCAACTGGCGTCCTGGGTGTTCGGGGTGTTTTTCATCAATGGGCTGATCAGCATAGGCATGAGTTGGCGCTACAAGGCGCCGCTGGGTTTCGCCTGGACCATCCCCGGTACCGTGCTGGTCGGTCCGGCGCTGCAGCACCTGAGCTTCGCTGAGGTGATCGGCGCGTTCTACGCCACCAGTCTGTTGATTCTGGTCATGGGCGCCAGCGGCTGGGTGAAGCGCCTCATGGCCTTGCTGCCCATGCCTATCGTGATGGGCATGGTGGCCGGCGTGTTTCTGCGCTTCGGCCTCGATCTGGTGCGGGCGCTCAATAGCGATGTCGCCATCGCCGCGCCGATGACCATTGCGTTCATCGCCCTTTCGGCGCGGCCGAGCTGGGGCAAGCGCATGCCGCCGGTGATCGGGGCTTTGCTGACGGGGGCTGTGGTGCTGGGCGCGCTTGGCCGCGTCGATACGGCGGCGCTGGGCAGTTTTTCGTTTGCCCAGCCGTTGTTTCAGGCGCCTGCCTGGTCGGTCGGTGCATTGGTCGAATTGGTGGTGCCACTCGCCATTACCGTGCTGGTGGTGCAGAACGGGCAGGGCGTTGCGGTATTGAAGGCGGTCAAGCACGAAGCGCCGGTCAATACCAGCGCCTTTGTGTCCGGCCTGGGGGCGGCGGTCGCGGCTTCCGTGGGGGCGGTGAGCAGTTGTCTGACCGGTCCGGCCAACGCGCTCATTACGTCCTCCGGGGAACACGGCCGGCAGTACACGGCGGCAATTGCGTTCGGGACTTTGGCCGTGTTGTTCGGCCTGGTGGCGCCTACTTTTACCGGCCTCATGCTGGCTACGCCCAAGGAATTCATCATGGTGCTCGGCGGGCTGGCGATGTTGCGCGTGCTGCAGGCGTCTTTCATCGCCTCTTTCGGCAGTGGCAAATTTACGTTGGGCGCGCTGGTTAGTCTGCTGGTTACGGTGGCAGACATCAGCATTCTGAATATTGGTGCCGCGTTCTGGGGGCTGGTTGCCGGCTTCGTCGTGTCCTGGCTGATCGAGAAGCGCGACTTTGTGGCACAAAGCGCCGCGGCCTGATGCTACTGGGACATAGCCCGGCCGGGGCGGGCTTGTTTGGTGCAGGGCGCGCTTTGTGCGAGCGCTTCATGCTGGCCACAGGCGCGGCGCGCTAATGGCGCGTCAAGGGTACTAATATGCGGCGCTTGCCGCAGCCCTGGACGCGGCCGCCGGGCGTTCCATCCCGGCAGTTTTAGTCGGCGGGCTGCGCGCCTGCATCGGCCGCGCGCCCGTCATTTCGTTGCGGGTTTGATGTGCCGGCTGTCCGTAAGCCGTCGGGCAGGCGCGTTTCAAGACCGTCTTTAGTCGTGCTCAATCCAGAATGTGCGATACCAGCCCGTCCGCCAGTTTGGGTTCGAACCAGGTGGATTTGGGGGGCATGACCTGATTGGCGTCGGCGACGGCCATCAAATCCTCCATGCGGGTCGGATGGAGCGAAAAGGCGACGGCCATTTCGCCGCTATTGACGCGGCGTTCCAGTTCGGGAAGGCCGCGAATGCCGCCGACGAAATCGATGCGCTTGTCGCGCCGCAGATCGGCAATGCCCAGAATGGGGCCGAGCAGATTGTCCGACAGCAAACTTACGTCCAGGCGGGCGACCGGGTCGGTGGCCGGGATGCGCTCGGGGCGGATGGCGAGCTTGTACCAGCGGCCGGCCATGTACACGCCAAACTGGCGCGGCTGGGCGGGCTTGACCGGCGCGTCCGCCGCTTCGACGACAAACGCATCTGCCACCCTGGCCAAGAATTGGTCGGCGCCCAGACCGTTCAGATCGGTTACCACGCGGTTGTAATCCATGATTTGCATCTGGTGGTGCGGGAATATCACGGACAGAAAATACTGGCTGGCATCCTGCGCATCGCAGCCCTGGGCGCGGCGCGCGGCGGCCACGCGCGAGGCGGCGGCGGAGCGGTGGTGGCCGTCCGCGATATAAAGGGCGGGCAGGGCGTCGAACAGGGCCGACAGGCGCGCGTTGGTGGCTACATCCGCCATAACCCAGATGCTGTGGCGTATGCCGTCTGGCCGGGTGACGTCGGCGTCGGGTTCGCGCGCCGTGGCGGCGGCCAGAAGCGCATCCACGTCCGGCGCATCCGGGTAGGCCAGCAGCACCGGGCCGGTCTGGGCGTTCAGCGCCTCGATCTGACGCACCCGGTCATCTTCCTTGTCCGGGCGCGTAAATTCGTGCTTGCGGATGCGGTTGGTGTCGTAATCCGCCACATTGGCGGCCGCCACCAGACCGGTCTGGCTGTGCCCGCCCATGATGAGGCGGTAGGCGTAAAAGCACGGCGCCGTATCGCGCGCCAAAACGCCGGCCGCGGCCATCTGCGCGAGATTTTCCACGGCTTTGGCGTACACCGCGGGCGCGTAGGGGTCGGTATCCGCGGGCAGGTCGATTTCCGGCTTGGAAATGTGCAGGAAAGACCACGGTTTGCCCTCGGCCATGCGGCGGGCTTCTTCGGAATTCAGCACGTCATAGGGCGGGGCGGCGACTTCGGCGGCACGGCCGGCCGTAGGGCGCAGGCCGGCAAAAGGTCTGATGAGCGGCATGCTTACTCCTGCTATGGAAGGGGCGCGCCGGAGCTGGCGTGCCACGAAATCATGTGTGCTTTGTGGATGCTTATTTGCCCGCTGTCCCGCCCGGCATGGGCGCAGACGGCGGAACCGGAGGCTGTGCCCACGGATAGGCAGTCCTTGGCGAGGGCGCAGTCTACCACCAGCGCGCGGTAGCCAGGCTCAGGCCGGGCAGGCGGCGCGCCGCGGCGTGGTCTGGCAACCCGGGCGCGGCGTGGTGCGCTACGGCGGCGGCGCGTGGCCGATGCCGGTGCCGAAAGCCGGGGCTGCGCGGCAATTTGGTTCCCGCACGTGCCATGCGCTGAAAATGGGCGGCTTGCGTATAAGGCAGGCCAATGCCGCGCAATCGTCTATGCTTGCCAAATGGGTCGGCGTGAATGTGCGCGTCAATACGCCTGTGCGGTATTGCGCTAAAACTAAGAAATTTTTGTTAGTGATGGATGTCGGGCCGTTCGCTGCAGGCGGTGCCTACGCTGCTGCAGTCGCTTGCGCCACGCGGCGCCCCATCGCGGAGCATGGGCGCAGGACATTTCGCGCACCCGACTGCTGGCCAAATCCATAAGAACCTGTGGCGTCTGGCCCGTTACAGGCTGGGCGGCGACAGGTCGGCAGCCGTAATTCGATCGATCTTTGTTTTAACTCGCGGAGAGCATGCATGAAAAATATAGTCATTTGTTGCGACGGTACCTGGAACACCCCGGATGAACAGGATAACGGCGTCCCGACGCCCACCAATGTGGTGCGGCTGCATCACGCCCTTGCGGTGGCGGACAATTCCGGCACGCCGCAGCACCGCTATTACCACCCCGGTGTAGGCACCGGAAAATCCTGGTGGGACAAGGTGATAGGCGGTGGCACCGGCAAGGGGCTGGAAGCCAATATCAAAAGCGCCTACCGCGAACTATGCGACCACTATGTGCCGGGCGATGCGATCTATATGTTCGGCTTCAGTCGTGGCGCGTACACCGTGCGCAGCCTGTGCGGGTTCATCGCCGCTTGCGGCTTGCTGAAGTCGGCTGCCCTGCCGGATGGCGCGCAGCTATGGGCTGCCATCGATCGCCTGTTCATGAACGGCTATCGGCGCAAGGCCGAAACACGGCAGGAATGGGACCGCGACGGGCTGCCGTTTCACAATCAGCCCGCTGCGCCGGTGCCGATCCGGTTTCTGGGTGTGTGGGATACGGTGGGCGCGCTGGGCATACCGGACGATCTGGCATTGCTGAACCTGATCGACAATCTGCATGACTTTACTTTTCACGATACCGGTCTCGGTGATTCGATCCAGAGCGCGCGCCATGCGGTCGCGCTGGACGAAATGCGCGCTACCTTCCAGCCTACGCTGTGGAACGCGGCGGCCGAGCGCGACGCGAAAGAACTGTGGTTCCCCGGCGCGCATTCGGACGTGGGCGGCGGTTATGCCGAAACCGGCTTGTCCGACGGGGCGCTGTTGTGGATGCTGCGCGAGGCGGAAAGCTGCGGTCTGGCTTTCGATCCTGACGTGGTGGCGCAGATTCGGCCGGACCCGCTGGGCGTGCTGCACGATTCGGCGCGCGGTGTATTTGAAGCCCTGCCTACCCAGCCGCGCGGTGCGCCGCGCCTTGGTGTCAGCCCGGCCATGCATGAATCCGTGCTGCGACGCCAGAAAACGCCGCCCATCCATCAGGGCAGCTACCGCGCGGAAGTCGATTTGCCGGAAGGCAGCGCCCTGGCGCTGGATATTTTCGCCGCCCAGCCCTGGAATGCCACCGGCCTGTGGCTGGAAGCGGGCCGCAGTTACACGTTTTCGGCCAGCGGCGAATGGATGGACAGTTCCATACGCAGTGGTCCGGGCGGTACCAATGACGGTAATTTCCAACCCGGCGAACTTGCCCATCTGGTCGGCACGGCCTGGGGCAAGGTCGAGAACTTATGGAAGAAGGTAACCGGCAATGAGGCCGCCGATTTCAAATTTACACGGCGCCACGAAAGCATGCCCTGGTTTTGCCTGGTGGGTGCCATCGCCAATGGTTCCGGCGTGGATGCCAAGGGCCACACCCTGGCGCACGAGGTATTCGCCATCGGCGCCGGGTGTACTTACAAGCCATTGCGGTCCGGCTATTTCTATGCCTATGCCAACGACGCCTGGGGTTTTTACGGCAATAACCGCGGACGTGTCAGGCTGAACATCTCGGCCTGATAGCCGTTGTGCTTGGCCGCGGGTTGGTGATTAGTGACTGGTGCGTGTGCCGCGGACACGCAAGCATGGGTGGATTATTCGGCTCTTTGCCCAACAATTTGCCGCGTCAGGCGGCGAATTTCGCGTGCGTGCAGGTGGTTGGGCAGGATGCGCCAGGTCGCCGTGCCGGCCGCGGCCAGCAGCAGCGGGCCGGCAAAGCGGCCACCGAACATGGCCGTAATGAACAGCATGAGCACGAGCGCGCCGGCCGTGTGGCGGTTGAACCAGCCGGCGTTTTGCAGGCGCCGCACGCTTAGTTCGTCCAGGTGCTGTTCCATGCGGCGCGCGTAAGGTTCGGCGCGTATCAGCCGGGTGCGCATACCAAGCCCGTTGGCTTCGGCAACGCCCACGCTGCGCAGGGCGGCCAGGGCGTCGAAAAAATCCTGTAGCGCGTGCTGCAGTTGCGCGCAGGCATCGCGCGTGAATAGCCTAACGCTGCCGCGCAGGGCCAGGGTTTCCAGGGCAATTTCTGCCGCCCCACACAGTTCGCGCATCTGCGCAGCCTGCTGCTCGCGCTCCGCGGCGAGGCGGGCGCCGGCCTGTTCGGCGCGCTTTCTTAGTTCCGGCAGCAGGGTAAAAATGACAAGCTGGCGGGCGCCGGGCATGGTTTCCGGGGCGCCCGATTCGGCCAGCCAGGGAATGTCGGCGAGCAGTCGCGCCACTTCGCGCTGCAGCAGCATGCCGAGCCGCGCGCGCCATTTGGCGTCGAACACCAGTGCCAGGACGCGCGCGTGTACCAGGCCAGGCGGCGGCAATTTAAGTCCAGCGCCGCCGCCGTACATCAGATCGTCGAAATTCGCCACGCCGCTTGCGCGCGCCATGCCGGCGACGCGCTTTTCGGCGTCCGCCCAGTCGGCCAGGAAGGCGTCGTGTGCGGCGCGCCAGCGTGCGTCCATGTCCGCCGCTTCGGCATTGCCGGCGGCGCCATAGATGGCCAGCACGCGGGCGTCGTAAATTTCGGCCAGCCAGGCGCAGGCCGTTTCGTCGCCCTTCTGCGCCTGTGCGGCACGCGCAAGTATGCCGGCGCCGTCCACGCTTTCGCCACGCCATACCGGCGGCAGGCCGGGTGCCAGAAATAGCAGCAGGCGCAGCAGGCGCTGATCGGGCGGGGCATCGCGCTCGAAATTCAGGTCGATCAGGAAGCGCACGCAGTTCTGGTCCTTTAGTTCGGCACGGAACCAGTTCATCAACAGGCCGTTGGCCAGGTCGGATTTGGCCAGCGACCAGTTGCGTGCCAGCGCGACCGCAAGCTGTTCCAGCGTGATGCAACTATCGTGGCCGATCTGGTAGGGCTTGCAGGCGGGCGCATCGGCAGCGTCGGCGGCTTCGGCCAGGGTAAGGTCGCCGGCCAGCCAGCGCTGGATTTCGGCGGCGCCCCAGCGCGCTTTCGGGTCGCGCAGCAACAGGCCGCGCAATAGTTTGCGCCAGCCGGCGTCGCCCACGCCGGCCACCTCCATGCCGCGCGTGGCAAGCCGGTGCAGGATGACGGCTTCCGATAAGTCGGCGAACGGGTGCCGCCCCTGCAGGGCTTCCAGCAATATGATGCCCAGCGACCAATAGTCCGCTTTTTCGTCCAGCACCCCGGCGATGCTTTCGGGCGCGCCATAAGCCAGGGTGCGCGCCACGCCGGTGAAGCGCAGGGTGGCATCCTGCAGCGACGCGATGCCGAAATCGGTGAGCACCAGGTCCAGCGGTTGCGCGCGCCGTATCAACACGTTTTCCGGCTTGAGGTCGCGGTGCAGCAGGCGCACCGCATGCACGGCGGCGATGGCGGCGGCCATTTCGCGCAGCACTTCGAGCAGGCGCGGCGCGGGCAGGGGGCCGCTGGCGAGCAGGCCGCGCAGCGAGCCGGCCGCGCAATATTCCATCAGTTCGTAAGCGTGGCCGTCGGATACGCCGGAATCGAACAGCCGCACCTTGTGCGCGGCGTCCATGCGCGCGAGCCGTTCCGCCACTTCGCGGCGTGGATAGATGCCGTGCCGGTAAATTTTTGCGACCAAGGGGTCGCCGCCGGCGAGCGGTTCGACGATGAGCAATTCGGCTTCGGCGCCCACCGCGGGCAGCGGCCGCAGGATGCGATGGCCGCGCGCCAGCGCCGCGGGCAGGCGCATCAGGCTGGCGGGGGGCGGGGCGTCGGCTGCCGCGGCGAGCGGGCGGCTGCAGTAGAGGCAAATATCGCTGCCGGGCGGATTGGGCGCGCCGCAATCTTCATGCGGGCAAATGAGCGTGGCGGATTCGGCCTGTGCTGTGGCCAGCGCGGACGCCTCGCCCACCGGCGCGGCCGCGGCCGGTTCTGCTGCCGCGCGCGGCAAACTGAGATCGACCCCGGCCAGCATGGCGCCGCAGGTGCAGCGCATGGCGGCGGGCGGGTTTTCGCTGCCGCAGGCCGGGCACAGGCGTATGTAGGCGGGCGCGTTCAAGCGCGGCCCCAGGATTTGTCGTCCAGTTGCAGGCCGCGCGCCTTGCAGAGTGCTTCCAGGCGCTCCATGTCGCCACGCGCGGGGATGCCCGCAAACCACAGGCGGCGGCCGTCGACGGCGAGCTGCATGCGCTTGCTCAGGGTGTCGGCGGCGGCATCCAGATAGGGCGCATAGACGCGGCGGCCGCGCTCGCTCAGAGGTACCAGGGTCTGATTGGCGGAACCGCGCCACAGCCGCGCAAGCGGCAAGTTGTCGACATAGGGTTCGGGAATGAGCGCATCCAGTTTGGCCAGAATGTGGGGATGCCGCTCGGCCAGCCGTGCCTGCGGGTAGCCGCTATAACACAGCAGGTCGAAATCCAGCCCGGCGCCGGTGCGCCATTGCGCAAGCCCATCCAGCAGCGCGGCCAGTGCAAGCGGCTGGTCGAAGGGCTCGCCGCCGCTGAGGGTGACGCCATCCAGTTGCCCGCCGCTCACGTCGCGGCACCAGGCCAATAGTTGTGCGAGCGGCATGTTGCGCCCGGCATCCGTGGCCCAGGTGTCGCGCGACACGCAGCCCGGACAGCCTATGCTGCAGCCTTGCAGCCAGATGCCTATGCGCCGGCCCGGGCCCAGCACGGTGACGGGAAAGTGTGCCTTGTTGATGGCGATCAACATGTCTTTATTATGCGCGGTAAGTCGTATTTATCGAAGCTGGAAAGCGGTGTCAGGAAGTTTCCAGCGTAAGGCTTACCACCTTGTCGGTTTCGCTCAGGGCGGCCACGCGCACGCGGCTGGCGCCGGCGAGATCAAGCGCAAACAGTGCGCGCGCGAGCGGGTTGATGAAAGCCGATTCGAGCTGGTTGCCTATGCCGCGCCCGCCATTGGATAAATCCTGCGTGGCGCGCTTCAATAGTTCCGCCGCCACGTCCGCGCCGAGTGCCAGTTCCAGCCCCTGTTCTTCGGCCAGGCGGCGGCGCACGTTGCGCAGCATGCCCATGAAAATGTCGCGTGCCACGTCCGGCGTGATGAAATTGAACACCACGATGTTGTCGCCTATGCGGTTCAGTATTTCCGGCCGCGACAGGTGGTATTTGAAATAATCGACGATGCCGCCGCGCACGCGCGCTTCCACCAATTCGTAAGGGTCGCCGGGCCTTACCTGCTGGATGCGGCGGCCGTGTTCGTCATTGACGTAAATGCCCAGATTGGAGGTGAATACGATGATGGCTTCGGAAAAATAGGCGGTGTCGCCGCGCCCGTCGGTAAGCCGGCCGTCTTCGAGTATCTGCAGGAATTTGTCCAGAATGCGCGGGTGGGCCTTTTCGATTTCGTCGAACAGCAGCACCGAAAACGGCCGTTCGCGCACGGCATTGGTCAGTTCGCCACCGGCGTCGAATCCGATATAGCCGGGCGGCGCGCCGAGCAGGCGGGCGGCGGAATGTTCTTCGGCAAATTCGCTCATGTCGAACCGAATCAGCGCGCGTTCGTCGCTGAACACCAGTTGCGTGAGCGCCTTGGCAAGTTCGGTTTTGCCTACCCCGGTGGGCCCGGCGAAAAACAGCACGCCGCGCGGGCGGCCGCCGCCGGAGCGCGCCTGCGCGCCGGTCAGGCCGACCGCCGAACGTTTGAGGATATCCAGGGTTTTCACCACCGCCTGGCGCTGGCCTTTGACGCGCTCTTCTATGGTTGCCAGGGCGTCGCGGATGCGCGCGCGCAAATAGTCCTTCTGCCAGGGGTTGTCGGGCGCGCCCACCTTGTAACAGCGTATCGCGGCGTCGATGTCGCGCATGCCCAGCTTCTGCCGGCTGGCCAGTTCGGTCACGTCGGCCAGCGCGGCGACGTTCAAACCTTCCGCACCGGCGGCGAAGGTCTGGATGAAGCTTTTGCGTGCGGATTCATCCGCCGCCGCATAGCCCTCAAATAAGGGCGCGAGCAGCCCGGCGGCGGCTTCGCGTTCTTCGTAGCCGGGTCTGGCCACCACGATGCCGGCAATTTTGTCGTTATCCAGCGTGAACCACGAGGGCAGTTCCTGCGGCCGGTTCACCAGCCACAAGATGGGGTTGTAGAGCGGCAGGCCGCCCTCTTTGGGCACCACGGCGGCGGCCTGCAGGGCCAGTTTTTCGGCCGCCACGAAAAAGCGGTGTTCGGGCTCGCCCAGGTGGTTGGGCTCGCGCACGATGCGCGAGGCGAAATCCATCAGCAGCGCGGCGCGGCACTCGCGTTGTGCGGCCAGGGTTTTCATGAGCTTGGCCAGGCTTTCCAGACTGAGCAACTGGCTGCCGCCGGCCAGTTTGAGGTCGAACAGGCGTTCGGCGCGCTCGCGCTGGGCGGCTTCGTCGGGATACACGCGCACGCCGTCGGACGGGTCGAATATGAGCAGACAGGCGTAGCCCTGCCGCGCCAGCCCTTCCCACAGACAGCGCTGCAGCGGTACCAGGGCGGGCCCGCCGGCGAGCTGGGTCAAAAAACTGTCGCGGATGTTGCCGGACAGGACGAATTGCGAACGTATGGGCAGCAGGCGTTCGATATCGCGCATCCAGCGCGGGGCGGAAATATCCATGCGGCGGCTTCCAGGGTTTGCGTTTGCGGCGCTCGGGCCGCGGCCTCAGCGCAGGGTTTTTTGCAGCGGCGCCTGCTCGCGGCGCGTGCTTTCTTCCTCAGTGAATTGCGGCAATTTGCCGCGCTCCACGAATTGCACCGGCACTTCACCGGCGGCCAGGCGGCGCGTTACGTCCAGTTTTAGCCCGCGTTCGGCCAGTGAGGCCAGCAGGGCTGGAAATTCCGCGCACCAGCGGTCTTCCGCCAGGTGATCGAGCACGCTGGTTTCGTTGGCGCCGGCTTCGACGGCGCGAATTACGTTGAAATTGGCGCTTTTGGCGGCGGCATGGACGCGCATGCGCACCATGTAATTGCCCCAGCCGGGCTTGCGGAAATGCACCAGGCCGCCCTGGGCGAATAGCGTATGGGCAATGGGCTCGACCTGGTAGCCCAGATCCAGCAAGGATTGTTCGAGCACCAGCGCTTCGGCTTCGGCCAATTCCTGTTCCGCCGCCTGTTGCACGGCGCGGCGCAGTTCCGTCAGCAGCGCGGCGTGGCGTTCGGGCGTACCGGCGGTTTCGAGCTGCTCCACCAGCCGCGCCACGGCTTCCGGCAGGCTGCCGCGATGCGCGACGCGCGCGAGCAGGCGGCGCACTTCGGCGGCTTGTTGCGGCGTCTGGCGGCGCGCGTAGGCGTCCAGGCGGGCTTGCAGGTCGCCGTGCGGCAGCAGGACTTCGATTTCATCCAGCCCGGCGTCTGCCGGCGCGGTGCCGGCGCTGTGGTCGGCAATGGCCGACTGCAATAGCGCACACTGTTCTTCCAGGCCGGCGACATAGGCACCGCGCAGGGCCGGCGCGTCGTGTTCGGGCGCGGCCGGCAGTTCCGCGCCGGTAGCGATACCCAGTTGCGCGGCGGCGGCGCGCAGGCGGGTGAGCCGGGCTTGCGCGGCATCCTGCCGCCGGGCCAGGGCTTCCATGCCGGCGGCCTGGGCGGCGGATTGCCGTGCGGCGCGCTCGGCGGCTGCGAATGCCTGGTCGGAGGCGAGCGATTCGGCGTCCTGGTAGGCGTTCTGCATCGCGCGTGCGGCGCGGATGGCGGCCGCGGCCAGCAATATCGGCGCCGCGGCAGGGATCAACAGTACGCTGGTAGGACCGCTCATGGTGCCTGGAGGGGTGGCAGGTTGCGCCATTGTGCATCAATCCTGCGCCCGTGCGCGTGCGGCGCGGCGCACCTGCTGCGTGTATGCTGCAGGCAGGCGCGTACTATGCGCACGTCAATGGGAGAGCACATGCACCAGATCGAATTGGCCGGGCGCAGCATCGAATACCTGCGCCTGCCCTCGGCCCACGCCCGGCCCGGGCGGCCGGCCATGTTATTTCTGCACGAAGGTTTGGGTTCGATTTCCATGTGGCGCGATTTTCCGCAGCGCGTGGCGGATGCCACCGGTTGCGAGGCGGTGCTGTATTCGCGCTGCGGCCACGGCCGCTCGGCCCCCTGCGGCAATACGCGCACGCCGCGCTACCTGCACGCGGAGGCGCTGGAGGTGCTGCCCGAGCTGCTGGCACGGCTGGAACTCGATCGCCCCTTCCTGTTCGGCCACAGCGACGGTGCTTCGATTGCGCTCATTTACGCCGGCCAGCCCGGTGTTGCCTTATCCGGCCTGATCGTGGCGGCGCCGCACGTAATGGTGGAGCAGGAGTGTCTGGACGGCATACGCAAAGCCATCCAGATTTATGCCGAAAGCGACATGCCGCAGCGCCTCGCCAAGCACCATCGCGACGCCGACGCGGTGTTCCGGGCCTGGATCGATATCTGGCTGGCGCCGGAATTTCGCGACTGGAACATCGAACAATGTCTACCCGCCATCAATTGCCCCGTTCTGGCCGTGCAGGGCGAAAACGACGAATATGCGACGATGGAGCAGATAGATCGCATCGCCCGGCTGGCGCCCGACGTGGCGCTATTGAAGCTGGCGGATTGCCGCCATTCGCCGCATAAGGATCAGCCGGAGGCTTTGATCGCGGCGGTGGAAGGATTTGTGAACGGGCTGCTGGACTGAGCCGCGCCGCATACGGGGAGGGTTCCCTTGCGGATTTTGGTGTTTGGGCGTGGTAACCCCACCGCCGGCCTGATGCGGCTGATTGCGCTGCTGGCAGTGCTGCTTGCCGCGCCGCTGGCGGCGCAGGAACAGCGTGTCGCGCTGGTGATCGGCAATGGCAGTTACGCCGGCGCGGCGCTCGCCAACCCGGTCAATGACGCCAAAGCCATAGGCAAGGTGCTCGCCGACGCGGGGTTCAGCGTGACGGTGCTGGAAAACGCCAGCCTCAAACAGATGAATTCGGGCATACGCGAATTTGGCGATGCGCTGGCGCGCGGCGGCGGCGTGGGGCTGTTTTATTTCGCCGGCCACGGCGTACAGGTGAAAGGGCGCAACTATCTCGTACCGGTCGATTCCGGCATAGAGCGCGAGGACGAGGTGCCCTATGCCAGCGTGGATACCAATCTGCTGCTGGATAAAATGGAATCGGCCGCGAACCGCGTCAATATCCTGATTCTGGACGCCTGCCGCAATAATCCGTTTTCGCGCAGCCTGCGTTCGGCGGCGGGCGGTCTGGTGCAGATGGACGCGCCGGCCGGCACCCTCATCGCCTTCAGTACCGCGCCCGGTTCGGTTGCCAGCGACGGCGATGGGGCCAACAGCGTTTATACGCAGTTTCTGTTGCAGGCCATGCGCGTGCGCGGCGCGAAAATCGAGGACGTATTCAAGTCCGTGCGCACCCAGGTGCGGCAACTGACCGGCGGCAAACAAATCCCCTGGGAAAATACCGCGCTGGAAGGCGATTTCGTATTTTTTGCGCAGGCGCCCGAAGCAGCCAATCGGCCAATCGGTCAGGCGCCGTCCGGGCCGATACCGGTGATACGCGAAATTGCCGCGCCGCGGCTCAAGGCGGGCGATAGTTACCGCGCGCAACTAATCGACTTGTTTAGCGGATCGGTAGTCAAAACTTATACCAAGCGCGTGGTGGCCGCTGACGCGCAAGGGTTTCGCTTTGCCGACGGCACTCAGTATGACCGCTCGTTCAATTTATTGCGCGAAACGCGCGACGGCAAAACCCTGGTGGAATGGAAGCCGGCCCGGCCCAATTACGCCTTTCCGCTGGTGCCGGGCAAATCCTGGCAGGCGAGTGGCATACGCACCTGGGAGGACGGGCGCTCCGAAGTAACGGTCGAATTCAAAGCCGTGCGACAGGAGCGTGTACTGGTGCCGGCCGGCATATTCGATACGCTGCGGGTAGAAGGTAGCGGCACTTATCACAGCACTCAGGGCGGCGCCAGCGGCAGCGGTACGGTGACGCACCGCTACTGGATCGCCGCCGATTCCGGGCTCGCCGTGGCCTACGAGTACGAAGAAAGCAACTGGAAAGGCAAACTCGCGAAAAAGCAGCGCACCGAATTGCTGTCTTTCCAGCCGGCTGCGCGCTGAGCCGCGCAGGCCGGACGTTTTATGCGGACTGGTTCGTGCCCGTTAATGGCGCGTGCTGCGAACTGTGGCGCAATAGGGCGGCAATCCGGCTTGCATCAATCTTGCGTTGTGTTCAGCATGGCGCGGTGTCGCCGGCAGCCAGCCGGTCGAGCGATTTTCCGGAGTTCCTGCATGTTTCCAGTGAAGCGCCCGCGTGGCGGGATTGCCGCAACCGTGTTGCTTGCCGCGTTGCCGGCGTGGTCGCAGAGCCGTCTGGAAGCAGACAGAATGCAGCTTTACGGCGGCACCTATTCGCCGCACTGTGGCGACCAGAGCGCGCCGCGCCTGGTGGTGAAAGCTGACGCGTTGATGGTCGAGGCCAACCACAAGCGCATGACTGCGCGTAACCCGCAGGCGGCCTTCTCGTACTTCGGGAATTCCCCACCACCAAATTTTGACGTGGCGCTGTTGGGCGAGGTGAGGCCGGGCGTGTCGCTCGAATTTCACGTGTATCACGACCGCAAGGGCCGCTACGCGAAGCTGGACGGCGACCCCAAGGTGCGCGCCGCACTGGGCGGACTGGTGGCGCAGGCATATCGCCATTGCGTGGCGGGCGAGGCGGCGCTGGGCGCGCCGCCACAACCTGCCGCGCGGCCTGCGGTTGCCGCGCCGGCTTCTGCATCCGGTGTGATGCCGGGCGATTTACTGCAGCAAGCGGGATTCAAGCGCGCCTATCTGCACGCCCTGGGCAGCTATGCGCGCGAGCACTGGCTGGCTGCCTTGGACGGACCCCAAAGCTTGACGAAAATCCTGCGCCTGGGCGGCGTCGAATATATCCACGGCGGCGCGTGCAAGGCACACGACTGTGGCGACAACAACGTCAGTTTTCTTTATGCCGCGGAGTCCGGGACGGTTTACGCCAAAGCGCTGGTGCGCGCGCGCCCGGTGTTGCTGGGCGGGCCGCCGCCGGTTGTGGCGGCCGAGCTGGAGCGCGTCTGGCAGAGCGACTGGCGGCGGCGTTAGGCTTTCCGGGTGGGTTGGGGTGACGACAGGAACCCCAACGCTTGTCTGTCAATTAAGCGTGGATTGTTGGGGTTCGCGGGCTCACCCCAACCTACATGAGACGCCTGCGACAGCGTGCCGCTGCCAGCACGTAGGTTGGGGTGACGACAGGAACCCCAACGACCGTCTGTCAATTAAGCGTGGATTGTTGGGGTTCGCGGGCTCACCCCAACCTACATGAGACGCCTGCGACTGCGTGCCGCAGCCAGCCATGCGCACAGCGCGCCGCCCAAGAGCGGCGGCAGGGCGGGGGCCGGGACGGCGAGGGGGCTTGCGGCCAGGCGCACGTCGTCGAAATCCACTTCTATGCCGGGATTGCCGGGCGTGCCGGGGAGGTTAAGGTTGATCAGGCGGATTTCCAGCGCCTGGCCCGGCAACACATTGGCAGCGCTCACGAATTCCACCACGCTGGTGCCGAACGTTCCTTCCGCCAGCGTGGCGCCCAGACTGTTATTGTCTTCTGCCAGCAGCACGCCGCCGGCCAGCAGTTGCACTGCGTAGCCGGGAAAGCCCTGGATGTTGAAAAACCCGAACACATCGAAGGGCGGCGAGCCCGTGCCGGAATCGATATTGCCCACTTCGACGGACAAGCGGTAATGCGTGGAGGGGGCCAGATCGGTAGTCAACACCTGGGTCAGCCCCATGTGCTGATTGTTCAGATCGCCGTCGTCCAGCCAGGTGAGCGCGACGTTATTGCCTTCCGGCGCCCCGCCCGGGAAAAACGTCGAACCGGTCGGATTGAGCACGCCGACCGCACGATTCGAATTATTGTAAATACCGTCCGGGTCATACACCGTCCAGCCCTGCGGAATCAGTACCGGGAAGGTATTGTTTGCCGCGAAATCCGCTTCAAACCCGGCATTTACCACGCCTATGGGCGCAGCCTGTGCGCTCGCCGATATCGCCAATGCCACTGCCAGGAAGGTGCGCCGCATTGAGGTCTCCTTGAAGGTGAAATTCCTGTCGTCTGGCTGCCGGGGGTTGTACTCAGGCAGCCGGTCCCTGCGGCGCAGATGATCGGACAGCGCAGAGCAAGCTTCGCGCAAGTTTGTCACGCTGAGCCGGAACGGACTTTGTCCGGGGGCGACATACTGAAGTATCTACTCGGGTTTTGGTATGCGCCAGGAAGTTTGCCAGCACGTAGGGTGGTTTTGTTGTCCGGGCTTGTCACAGCTGCGTAGTCGCGTAACTTCGGGTGGCGACAGGAAACCAAGGCTTGCCTGTCAAGTAAGCGTGGCTTGTTGGGGTTCGCAGGCTCACCCCAACCTACCAGGGCAACGTGGAATTACGGCGCGACTCACAAAAATTCATAGCGCAGGGGCCAGCCGCGCGCGGCCGCCAGATGCGCGGCGGCGCGTTCAGCCAGGGCGCAAATCACGAGCAGCGGATTGACGCCCAATGAACGCGGGATGATGGCCGCGTCCATGACGTAGAGGCCGTCGTGCACGGCGGTCCCCTGCGCGCCGGCGTATACCTGCCCGCGGTGATCGACGGCACCGCGCGTGGCGTCGTCGGCCATGGGGCATCCGCCGAGCGGGTGGCCGGTGAGCAATTGCTGGTTGGTGAGGCGGTTCCAGGTCGGGTTGGCGACGAAAGTGCCGCCCAGCGCCGCGGTGGCGTCGCGCATGAACTTGGCGGCGCGCGCGAAATGCGGCTGGGCGCCGACGCCGGGCCAACTGATGCGCAGGCGGTCGTCGTGCAGGTACATGCGGCCGCCGCTGTCGTCGTGCGCGACCGTGATATAGGTTTGCGTATTTCGCATGGCGCCTACATAGGGGCCACCCAGCTTGCTTTGCAGTTCGCGCGCGGCTTCTTTTAGTGCATCGCGCAGGCCGCAGTCGGTATCCTCGCCCAGCAGTTTCGCGGCGCCGGCCAGTATGAGCGGCATCCAGCCGCCGATGGCGCCGGGCACACCGCCGCATTCCATCATCAATCCTTCATCCAGCGGCCGCCCCGCGCGCGCATCGACGGCGCCGGCCACGCAAGGTCCGGGCGGGTGGGCAGGATCGGGCGCGGCGGATCCACAGCCGACCGAATTGATTTCCACGTCGCAGTTGTAGGAAAACCCCACCATGTCGCCGTTGCCGGAAAAGCGCGTACCCAGTGCGGGCGACAAGGCGAGGCCACCTGCCGCCGAGCGCAACAGAATTTCCGTGCTGCCCAGGCTGCCGGCGCCAAGAATCACGATGTCGGCGCGGATTTCCACTGCGCGACCGGCGGCGTCGCCATCCAGCCGGCGGCAGTTCAACTTCCACCCATTGCCATCCCGCGCAATGCTCCGCACGGCGATTTCGCTGAAAATGTGCGCGCCGTGCTGCGCAGCATCGGGCAGGTAATTCATCAGCACGGTATTTTTGGCGCCGTAATTGCAGCCGGATTCGCAATCGCCGCAGCCTACGCAGGGCTGTTGCGGCACACCGACGTGGTTTACGCCGCCCGGCAAGGCGTCGAAAGTGGTGTGCACGGGGATGCGGTAGCACGGCGCGCCGAGCGTCTGCGCGGATTTTTCCAGGGCGTCCAGCTTGGCCAGCGGCGCTGCGTGCTCAGGGTAGGGCACGGGCTTGAGCATGGCCTCGGCGAGTTGGTAATAGTGTTCGAATTCGGCTTCGGCGCGAATTTCTGCCGGCCAGCAGGGGGCCTGGAACACACGCGGATCCGGCCGCGCGCTGGCGCCGGAATTGATCAGCGAGGTGCCGCCCAGGCCGCAGCCCAGCACGACGTTGATATCCGGGTTGTAACGCAGGTCCACCAGCGCGCTGGGCGAACCGACGTGGGCCAGCGGCAGATCGGTTTGCGTATGGGCGATCAGGTCTATGGGATTATTCGGATATTCGCCCGGCTGCAGTTCGCGCCCGCGTTCGAGTACGCATACCTGGCGACCCGCGCGCGCCATGCGCGAGGCGGCGATGCCGCCACCGTAGCCGGAGCCGACCACGACGATTTCATAGTGCGCGGCGATGTCCGCGTTTTTGCCTGACAGCCTGTTCATGTGCGCTCCTTTGCTCAGACGGAGCGCCTGCCAGCCGGAGCCCCGGCTTCAGTATAGGCCGTGGGGCTTGTGGGTCCTGTCTAGGCTGCGGCGGGCGCAATTTCGCAATGCCGTCAGATCGAGCCCGACGCACGGGAAACTTGCGCGGGCAAATAAAAAGCGGCCGCCGCAGCGACCGCTCTCATGCCGGTACCCTCACCGGCGGATGTTCGAATTTGTGGGGACGGTGCTTACTGCACGCACACCGTACCGGAATATTCGGACGTGCCGCTGCCGGTGGCCTGATCGAAATGGCCGTTCGACATGATGGCGCCGCTGGCGCCGGCAAAATCGCCGGTGCCGCCCACGATTACCTGCAGGTCCACGATTTCGCCGGCGCCGGCACCGCGTATGCTGCCCGCGTTTTTGATCTGCAAGGTGCCGGAGCGGTTGCCGATGAATCCGGTCGCGACCGTGTCGGAATTGAAGGCGACCACGCCGGTGGTGGGCGTATCCGCGCTCGGTACCAGCACGTTGACCGTGGTGGCAAAACTGCCGCGCAATGTGCCGCTGACATTACCTTTGAGACAAAGGAAAACCGGCGAGCCGCAGGTGGGCGGGAATTCGGCCGATTCCGTGTAATGTCCCGTTACGGGATAACAGGTTTGCGCAGCATTGGCCGCCAGCGCGCCGGACATTAGTGCAGCGGCGGCCATTAGTTTCCAGCCGGGGTGGGCGAAACGGGAATTGCGGGATTGTTGTTTCATGCAGGCTTCCATCCGTTGGTTGGGCTTAGTATGGACGAAATGGATTTAACCATCGGTCCGGAGTGGCGTATTGTTGCAACGCCGCATCGCTCATACTATCGCGCCGGGAGCAGGTTCTGCCGCAGAGGCCCGTGAATTACGTCCGTCTTTCGTGACAGGATTGTCATTTTATTGCAGGTTGTGCAGGCTTTGCGGCGCCTGCCTAGCGGGAAGATTGCAGGCGAAATGGATGTTTATTTTCCGGCTGGCCGTTTGCATGTTCGTCAATAGGCCATATGGATGATGTGGTTCTGCACGCTCGATGAAACGCTTAGTTGTGTCTGTCGCGGTCGTCCGCTTAACGCAGCGCAGTGCGGCTCTTACGGCTGCTGCAAAAACGGCGGGCAGACGGGCGGAGCGACGTGCGTTCGTTTACTGCGCAAGGCCGACCCGCCACTAAACGCTTGCGCCGCGCGGGCGGCCTTTCCGGCGCGGCGCCTTGCGTGGCTGCGCTCAGGCCGCGGCAGGCACGGCACGCACGGGCGCTTCGCGTATGGGCAGGTTGGATAGCGCAGCGGCGGCGGCCAACAGCATGTCGGCATACCACATCCAGCCATAGTCGCCGTAGCGCGTTACTGCAAGGCCGCCCAGGTAGGCCCCCAGGAACCCCCCGATCTGGTGCGAAAGCAAGGTTAGTCCAAACAGGGTGCCGAGGTAGCGCAGGCCGAATAGTTTGCCCACGATGGCCGCGGTGGGCGGTACGGTGGCAAGCCAGGTAAAGCCCAGTCCGGCCGCGAACAGGTAAAAAGTGAGCGGGGTTTTAGGCGCGGCGAGGTAAGCCGCGACCAGCAGCGCGCGCGATCCGTACATGACCACCAATATGTGCTTGCTGCGATAACGCGACACGCATGCGCCCGCAATCAGGCTGCCGGCAATGTTCGCCAGACCTATGATGGCCAGCGCCCAACTCGCTACCGAGGCGGGCAGGCCGCACAGGCCGACTTCGCCCGGCAGGTGTGTGACTAAAAAGGCGATGTGGAAGCCGCAGGTAAAAAACCCGGCGTGCAGCAACAAATAATTGCGGTCCTGCAGCGCCTGGGCCAGGGTTGCGCGCATGCCGCCGCTCGCGCTGGCGGCCGCGTGGGCGTGAGCGTGGGCTTGGGGCGCGCCGAGCTTGCGTATCAGCGGCAATCCGGCCAGGGTGACGGCGGCCAGTGCCCACATGGCGTTCATCCAGCCCAGGCTCTGTATCAGTTTTTGTGCAATTGGCGCAAATATGAATTGTCCGAACGAACCGCCGGCATTGATGGCGCCGGATGCCGTACCACGCGCGTCCAGCGGCAGGCGCTGTGCGGCAGCGCCTATCAGCACGGAAAAGCTTGCCGCGCCCGAGCCCATCGTGGCAACGAAGCCCAGCGTGAATAACAGGCCGGCGCCCGACTGCAACAGGGGCGTGAGCGCATAGCCCAATGCCAGCAGCAATATGCCGCCGGTCAGAACCTTGGTGGGTCCGTAGCGGTCGGCCAGCGCGCCGGCTATGGGCTGTATGGCACCCCAGGTAAACTGACCGACCGCCAGCGCAAAACTGATGGTGGTGATGCCGAGGCCCGACGAGGTATTGATGGGCGACACGAACAGGCCCATGGTTTGCCGCACGCCCATGGTAATGATCATGATGCCCGCCGCGGCAAGCGTTATTGCAAGCACCTGCGGGTTGTTCAGGGCGCGAAACATGGGGGAGTCGGCAGCGCTTGGGGTATCTGAAAGACGGGGTCAAGTTTTCCTGAGTTCGCCAGCAGGCGCCGGGCGGCGCGTGACCACCGCAGTGGAAGTCAATACCTGCACGACTTCGCCGCGCTGATTGATCGTTTCGCTGCGCAGGGTGACCATGCCGCGGTCCGGCCGCGAACGCGAAGGTGCTATTTTGACGATTTCGGTACGCACGTGCAGTACGTCGCCCGGCCGGGTGGGGCGCGGCCATTCGAGTTGCGCGCCGGCACCGATGAGGCCTACCGCAAAGGGCGCGCCCTTGCCGACCAGGAGCCGCATGGTGAGCGCCGCGGTATGCCATCCGCTCGCCGCGAGGCCGCCGAAAAACGTGTGCTTGGCGGCTTCCGCGTCGGTGTGGAAAGGCTGCGGGTCGAAGGCGCTGGCGAAGGCGACGATTTGTGCGGCATCGACTTCCATGCTGCCGGTGGTAAATGTCTGGCCTTCCTGCAAGTCTTCGAGATACAGGCCGCCGGGTAGGATGTCCATTTTCACTCCGTTGTGTCTGTTGGAACAGGGGCGCCCAGGCGCGCGCAAATCGCCTGGCAAGATCGAATTTCGATCACACTGGATGATGATAATCATCCACAAATTCAGGATGACATGTATAATCCAGTTTGTCAATGCGCATCATAACCGCCTATAGCCATGGGCCATTCCCGCACTGAAAAAGCCGAAAGCCACGAACGCATCCTGCGCGCCGCGGCGCTCAAACTGCGCGAAGCCGGGCTGAATGGCGTCGGTGTGGCGGAATTGATGCAGGCTGCCGGGCTTACCCACGGCGGCTTTTACCGCCATTTCGAATCGCGCGACGCCCTCGTGGCCGAAGCCGTGCGCGCCGCGCTGGAGCAAGGCGAGCGGCGCCAGCGCCGCATCGCCGGCACGCACGCGGATGCCCCGTTTGCTGCCCTGGTCCAGCACTACCTGCGGCCCGCCCATCGCGACGAAATCGCCGAAGGATGTGCGCTGGTGGCTTTGTCGGCGGATGCCGCGCGCGCCGGGGAGGCGGTGCGCGCCGCCTTTGCCGAACAGGTGGAGCGCTATGTCGCGCTCTACGCCGAATTGCTGAATGCCGCCGATCCGCCCGCCGCGCGCGCCGAGGCGGTGTTGGCGCTGGCATCCATGGTGGGCGCACTGGCGCTGGCGCGTGCAGTGGGCGACGACGCGCTGGCACAGGAAATACTCACCACTACCGCGCAGAAACTTACTCAGCGCCCGCCAGACCCGGCCTAGTCCGCAGCCGAGCCGGGGCGCCTCCGGTCGGCTCAATCCGCTACTTCGGCGCCCCAGCGGCTCGCCAGCACCGCACAGGTCATGAGCTGCATCTGGTGAAACAGCATGATGGGCAATACCGCTGCACCGAAGGCATTGGCGGCGAACAGCACTTTGGCCATGGGTACGCCGGTGGCCAGACTTTTTTTGGAACCGCAAAATATGATGGCGATGCGGTCGGCGCGGTCAAATCCCAGCCGACGCGCGAGAAATCCGGTCGTAAGCAATACCAGCGCCAGCAACAGTGCGTTCACGCCGACCAGCAAAAATAGCGTGGAGGGCGCCAATTGTTGCCACAATCCTTCGATTACCGCGGCGGAAAACGCGGTGTAGACCACCAGCAGGATCGAGCCCTGATCGACCACGCGAATCAATTTCGGGTGGCGCTTGATCCAGCCCATGAGCAGCGGACTTAGCAGTTGTCCGGCCACGAAGGGCAGCAGCAGTTGCTGGACGATTTTCCAGATCGCGTCCAGCGACACGCCGGCCGTCGCGCCCTGGCCGGCCAGCAACAAGTTTGCCAGCAGGGGGGTCAGGAACACGCCGGCCATATTGCTCGCCGAAGCGCTGCATACGGCGGCCGCGACATTGCCCCTGGCCATCGACGTGAAGGCAATGGACGACTGCACCGTGGATGGCAGCACGCACAGATAGACCATGCCTACTGCCAGCGCCGGTCCCAGCAGGGGTTCATATGCCGGTCGCGCCAGCCAGCCCAGCAGCGGGAACAACAGATAGGTGCAGCTCAACACCAGGAGGTGCAAACGCCAGTGCAAGGCGCCGGCAATGATGACCGAGCGCGCGAGGCGCGCGCCGTGCAGGAAAAACAACAGCGCGATGCCGAAATTCGCGGCGTGGTCGAACATTTGCGCCGGCCGGCCACTGCAGGGCAAAAAGCTCGCCAGCAGCACGGTGGCGATGAGCAGGCGGGTAAATAAATCCGGCAACAGGCGGGAGGGTGACATCGTAATTACAGAATTCGGGCAAAATTGTCTGGCGCACGGCAGGCAAGACGCGCGAGCTTAGCCAGTTGAACGGACGCACGCAATCGGGGCTGTCCGCAATGGGTGCGCGGGCGGTGGTCGCGGCCTGTGGCCTGCATGCATTCAAGAAACGCAGTTCCCCGCCGTTAGGCCCTGCAAACATGCCTGCAGTGTCACGGCCCGGGGGGCGCCGCGATAAGCGCCAGGATGACGGAGAAACAAAGTTGTATCGCGAGAATATCCGCCCGGTCACGATAATCGGGCCGGTGCAGCCGCCCGCGCGCGGGCTGGCCGCGTTCAGCTGCGCCACGCCGGGCGTCGAAAGCCTATGAGCGCCGGCGTCGGCCTGCGCGTGGCGTTCGAGCACGCCCCCATAGGCATGGCGGTGGTCCAGCTCGACGGACTATGCTGCGAGTGCAACCCCGCGCTGGCGCAATTATTGGGCTACAGCCGCGAAGAACTGGCCCGATTACCACTGTTCGACCTTACCCACCCGGACGATGCGCCGGTCAGTGCGCTGCAGCGGCAACTCCTTCTGGACGGCACGGATCAATCTTTCGCGCTGGAAAATCGTTATGTGAAGAAGGACGGCAGCGTCGTCTGGGTATTGCTCAGCCTGGCGCTGGTGCGCGCGCCCGGGCAGGCGCCGCAGTGTTACATCGCGCAGATGCAGGACATTTCCGAGCGCCGGCGCAATGCCGAAACCCTGGTCCGCTACGCCGAAGAAATCGAGGATTTGTACCAGAACGCTCCCTGCGGCTACCACTCGGTGGACGCCCGCGGATACATCGTGCGCATCAACGATACCGAATTGCGCTGGCTCGGCTATGCGCGCGAGGAGGTGCTGGGCCGGTTGCGCACGGCGGACATTCTGGCGCCGGAAAGCCGCCCGGGTTACGAAACCGCATTTCAGCGCCTGCGCGAGTGCGGGGAAGTCGCGGACGTCGAACTGAGTTTGTTGCGCAAGGACGGCAGCCGTCTGGACATATCCCTCAATGCGACGGCCATACGCGACGGGTCGGGCAAGTATTTGCGCAGCCGTTCCACGCTGCATGACATCAGCGAGCGGCGCCGCATCGAGGCCCTGCTGGCGGCGCAAAATGCGCGCAGCGCCGCCTTGTTGCGTACCGCCGGCGACGCCATGCTCATCCTGGATGGCGAGGCGCGCGTGCGCGACGTGAATCACGCCCTCTGCCGCATGCTGGGTTACCCGCGCGAGGCGCTCCTGGCCATGCATCCGGCACAATGGGATGCCCGCCACTCGGCGCTGGAACTGCGCGAAATGCTTGCCGAGGGCTGCACGCAAAGCCACGTCTATGAGGCGGAATGGCGCGCGCGCGATGGCGCCCTGGTGGAAGTCGAAATTCACGCTACCCGGGTTACGCTGGATGGCGAAGGGCTGCTCTACATATCCGCGCGCGACGCTGCGGAGCGCAAACGCCATACGCGGCGCGAGCGCGCGCACCGCCGCGTGCTCGAACTGCTGGCGCGCGGCGCGCCGCTGGCGGAAGCGCTGGGCTTCATTGCCGAAGCCATGCGCGGCGAGCGGCCCGACTGGAGCGTGGCACTCAGCGTCATCGACGCCCGGCGCGAGCGCTTGCGGCTCATCGGCGCGGCCGGTCTGCCGGTGGAACTGAGCGCTGCACTCGACAATCTCGATCTGGCTGCGGCGGACTGCCCGGCGGCGCTGGCCGTGCGCGCGTGCGAGCGGGTGATGGACACCCACCTCACGCGCACTGCGCAACACGCGCCGGCGGCGGCTGCGGCGGCGGCGGCCGGTTTTGCCTCGTTCTGGGCACTGCCCGTGCAATCCGCCACGGGTGAGGTGGTCGGCGTGTTGTCGGTATTCCAGCGGCTGGCCGGCGCGCGGCCGGACAAACAACAGAGCGCCTTGCTCGCACTGGCCGGTGCGCTGTCCAGCATCGCCATCGAGCGCCACGACGCCGAAGAGCGGCTGCGCATGGCCGGGCACGTGTATCAGGCGAGCAGCGAAGGCATTATGGTTACCGATGCCGCCAACCGCATCATTTCGGTCAATCCGGCCTTTACCACCATCACCGGTTACGCTGCCGGCGAAGCGCTGGGGCGCGAGCCGGGTTTTCTCGGGTCGGGCGAAACACCGCAGGAAAGCTTTGCCGGCATGTGGCGGGCTTTACAGGACAGTGGCCGCTGGCAGGGCGAAATCCTGAACCGGCGCAAAAGCGGCGAATCCTACGTGGGTTGGCTGCGCATCAACACCGTGTATGACCAGCAGGGCGCCGTACTACGCCGCATAGGCGTGTTTTCCGACATTACGGAAAGGAAAAAATCCGAAGAACAGGTGTGGCAACAGGCCAATTTCGACGCCCTGACCGGCCTGCCCAACCGGCGCCTGTTTCGCGACCGCCTGCAGCAGGAATTGCGCAAGGCCGAGCGTTCCGGCCTGTTGCTTGCGCTCATGTTCATCGATCTGGATAAATTCAAGGCGGTCAACGACCGCCTGGGGCACGAGGTGGGCGACCGCCTGCTCGCCGAAGCCGCACGCCGCATCAGCGGCTGCGTGCGCGCAGCGGATACCGTGGCGCGCCTGGGCGGCGACGAATTTACCGTCATCCTGCCTAACGTAGACGCCCCGGAGCCGATCGAGCGCGTCGCGCAGGACGTGATCACGCGGCTGGAACAGGAATTTTCATTCGGCGCCGAAACCGCGCAGGTGTCGGCCAGCATAGGCATTGCACTGCATGCGCGCGAGCCCATGTCCCTGGACGAGTTGATCGCGCGCGCCGACGCCGCCATGTACGCCGCGAAAAGTGCCGGGCGCGGTTGTTTCCGCTATTACGCCGAGCCGCAGAGTGCGGTCGGCGCCGAAGCGCCGGCGGCGGACGGCGCGGGCGAACCCAAGCTGCCGGGTACACGCTACTGCCGCGCCTGAGCAGGCCGCCTCAAGAGCGGGCTCCGGGCGGCCCCAGCGTCAGACCAGCGCCGGCTGCGGCTGGCGCCGCATCAGGACCAGGCACACCATGCCGGCCAGCATGATGCCGGCGGCCAGCAACAAGGCGCCGCGGTAGGTGCCGGTGGCCTGCGCGATATAGCCGGTCATGGCGGGCGCGACGATTTGCGCCACCCCATAACTGAGCGTGAGGCGCGCCATCGCCTTTGCCGGGTTGGCCGGGAAAGCGCGCCCGATCACTGACAGCGCCAGGCTCACGATGCCCACGAAAGAGCCGCCGTACAGCAAGGCCGCGAAAATATTCGCGACCAGGCCGGTGGCGAGCGCGGACATCACGATGGACACGATTTGCACCACATAGGCCAGTAACATGGCCGGAATTTGGCCCATGCGGCGCGACAGGTGATCCCATACGAAACAGGACGGCGCCGCGGCCAGCCCCACCAGCATCCACACCATATTGCCCTGGCCGCGCAGCTCGGGCAGACGCTCCACCATCGCGACATTGAACGTGGCGCTCACCACGAAACCGAAACCCGCGCAAAAGTAGGCCGCCAGGAACAACGACATCCAGGCTTTTCCGGGGCCGCGCCGGGCGGGCAGAGCGCTGCCCGGTGCCGGCGTGGCAGCATAGGGGACCGGGGCCGGCAGCCAGAACCAGGCCGGCAGGAACAACAACACACCCAGCGCCGCCAGCGCGTACCACTGTTGCGCCCAATCCAGGTGGCCGGCGAATGCGGCCGCGGCGAGGCCGGATACCACCACGCCCACCCCTATGCCGCCGAAATGGATGCCCAGTTCGGGCCGGTGGCCGTGGCGGAACAGCCAGTTGAGGACCAGGCCGGAGCCTATCAACAAGCCCGCCGTTGCGGCCAGTCCGGCCACGAAGCGCAGCAATACCCACAGCCAAATGTTGTCCGTCATGCCCATCGCGGCGGTAGTCAGAACGGCGACCACCAGGCCGATGCGGTAATAGCGGAATTTACGCTGCAGGTCGCCGACCGCGGCGGCCGCCATGGCGCCGGCCATATAGCCCATGTAGTTGCAGGTGGCGAGCCAGCCGCCGGCTACTTCCGTGAGCCAGGTCTGGGCACGCATGACAGGTAATAGCGGCGTATAGGCGAAGCGCGCGATGCCCACGGTGAGCACCAGCGCACAAATACCGGCAGCGATCACCTGGGGCCGGCTGAGGGCGGCGTTGTCGGACATGTTTGTTTCAATGCTTAGTGGTAAGGATGGGTCGTGGAGGAGGATTTTGCCGGCACCGATTTATAAAAACTAATCAGGCGGCGGGCGGAGCCAGGTTGCGCGGCAGTGCGGCGATGAATTGACGCGCGTGACGAAACAGGAAATTTCCATCCCGCTGCAATTTCGCGCGCAATACGGCGCCTTCCCAGCCGGTCCAGAATGCGCTTGCAAGTTCGGCGACGTCGGCATCGGCCGCGATATCGCCGCGCGCGACAGCCTGGTGCAAGCAATCCGCAAGTTGTGCTTCCCAGCCCTCGAAGGTGGCGACTATTGCGCGGCGCAAATCGTCACTAAGGGCGGCAACTTCCTGGCCCAGATTGCCGGCCAGACAGCCGCGGCGGAATTCGTAGCGCGCCATGCCGGCCGCCGCATCGGCAACAAAAGCTTCGATGCGCGCGAGCGGCGGCGCATCCGCGTTTTCGAAATGGCGTGCTAGTTTGCGGCTGAAATAGTCGCCGTAGGCGAGGACTACTTCCTTCAAAAAATTTTCCTTGCTGCCAAAATAATGGTAGAAGGAACCTTTTGGAATGCCTGCGGCATTAAGCACCTGGTCTATTCCGGTCGCCGTGACGCCGTGTTCGGTCAGCAGCGCCACGCCGGCGCGCACCACGGCCGCGCGTGTTTGGGAGGGTGCGCTGGACCCTTTAGTTGGGCGGCCGCGGCGCCGTAAAGGGGGTTGTGCAAAGTTTGCCGTATCCATGGGCAAATATTAGACCGATCGTATAATTATTGTCAAGCAATTTGACGGCTGGCGTTCGACTTGCGACGCCGGCCTGGCGCAGGGCAGGACAGGGACATGAATGTCGTGGTATTCGGGGCGACCGGCGCAACCGGCCGGGAATTGGTCAAACAGGCCTTGGCGGCCGGCCACCGTGTGACGGCGTATGTGCGCGATGCCGCACAACTGCCGCAGCGCCCGGGTTTGCGCATACTGGCGGGCAGCACCTGCGACGCCAAGGCCTTGGGCCGCGCTCTGGCCGGCCAGGACGCGGTGTTGTCGGCATTGGGCGGGCGCCCCTGGCGGCGCCGCGAATACGTCTGTTCGAGCGCACTGCGGCTCATTTTGCCGGCCATGGAGCGGCACGGGGTGCGGCGCATCGTGGCGATTTCCACCGTCGGCGCCGGAACTTCGCGCGCCCACGTCGGCTGGCCTGCGCGCATGCTGAAATTGGGACTGCTGTTGCGCAGCGAGGTGCAGGACAAAGAGGCCATGGAAGCTCAGCTCGAGGCCAGCAGCACGGACTGGACGGTGGTGCGCGTGGGCCGGCTCACCGACGAACCGGCGCGCGGCACTTGGCGCGCCGCTGACGATGGCTCCATCCGTGGCAGCGGCAGTATCGCGCGCGCCGACGTGGCGGCTTTCATGCTGGGTGAGCTCGACAGCACGGCGTGGACGAAACGCCTGCCGGTACTCATGTATTGACGGTGCTTTGATCGCCGCACCGGGCGACAAGGTCGGCCAAGTTCATGATCGGCGCTCAATCCAGGCCAGGCGGCGCTTTTCCAGGGGGGGCGGGCGTCTCGCCCGCAGGGGTGCTGCCCGGATTGGACGCCCGGCCCGCCTCCCGCCCGGTTAGGGCGCCCGCATCGCCTGCTGCCCGATCAGCGCGACTGCGAACGTTCCGCGTCTTCCAGCGCCAGCGCCATGCGCACCAGGTGCGAAAGCGAATCGGCCTGCATTTTTTCCATCAGGTGGGCGCGGTGCAATTCCACCGTGCGCGTGGATAAGCCCAGTTCATCAGCGATCTGTTTGTTCAGGCGGCCGGCCACGATCAGTTGCATGACCTCGCGCTCGCGCGGCGTAAGGTCCGCGTGGCGCGCAGCGACCTGACGCAAATCCGCCGCGGCATCGCGCGCTTCGGCATCGCGCGCGATGGCGGCCTGGATGCGGTCCAGCATTTCCTGGTCGTTGAACGGCTTTTCGATGAAATCCAGGGCGCCCGCGCGCATGGCGCGTACGGCCATGGGCACGTCGCCGTGGCCGGTCATGAAGATGATGGGCAGTGCGATGCCGTCGCGCCTGAGCTTTTCCTGCAAATCCAGCCCGCTCATGCCCGGCATGCGCACGTCGAATACCGCGCAGCCGGCAGCGCCGGGCCGGTAGCGCTGCAGAAAGTCATATGCCGAGGCATAGCTTGCCGCGGCCAGTCCTACCGAACGCACCAGCAAGGCCAGCGCCTCGCGCACGTCGGCTTCGTCATCGACGATATGTACGGTGCCTTCAGGCAGCATCGGATGCTCCATGTGCGGCGCGGGGCAGTGAAAGATGGAACAGCGCGCCCGGCCCCGCCGGCTGTTCCAGCCACAGGCGCGCGCCGTGCGCTTCGGCGATGGAGCGGCTGATCGCGAGCCCTATGCCCATGCCCGTGGATTTGGTGGTGAAGAACGGCTCGAAAATCTGTTCCGCGTCCTGCGCCGCCACGCCGCCGGCGTGGTCGCGCACCGACACCCGCACGCCGCCGCCGTCCTCCAGGCTTGTGCCGAGTTCCAGCAGGCGCTTGCAGTCCGCGCAGGCGTTGGTGGCATCCATGGCATTTTTGACCAGATTGACAATGATTTGCTGGATTTGAATCGCATCGACCTGCACGCTGGGCAGGCCGGGCTGCAAATTTTCCACCAGTGCGATGCCGTACTGGCGCGCTTCCTGGCGCACCAGGGCGAGCACTTCGCCGGCCAGTTCGTTGATGTCGGCGGCCTGCGCCTGCACGCCTTCGCGCGCCAGAAAGCGGCGCAGGCGGCGAATGATTTCACCGGCGCGCTCGGCCTGTACGGCGACACGGTCGAGCGCATGGCGCAGGTCTTCCGGCGCTTCGCTTTGCTGCGCGAGCAGGCGCTGGCTGGCGCGCGCATAGGTGTGGATGGCGGTGAGCGGCTGGTTGATTTCGTGTGCGATCGCGGTCGCCATTTCGCCCAGCGCCGATACCCGTCCGACGTGGGCCAACTGCTGCAAATGCCGGCGCGATTGTTCTTCCGCGTGCTTGCGCTCGGTGACGTCGCGCCCGGCTGCCACCACGCTATCCAGCGCACCGCCGGCACCTGCCAGGGCGCGTGCCGACCAGGCGATGCTGCGCCAGCCCAGGCGCGTGGATACGCGCTCCTCAAAGCTGGTGCGATGCGGCTGCAACGCCAGTTCGTTCCAGGCGCGCGCAAAATTGCCGGCGTCTTCGGCGGCGGTGGCGGGGCGGAAGCGGGTGCCCAGTAATTGCGCTTCGCGCCGCTCGAACAATTCGCAGAACGAAGGGCTCACGAACAGCAGGCGCTGTTCGGCGTCGTACTTGACCACCAGGTCGGTCTGGTTTTCCACCAGCAGGCGGTATTTTTCTTCGCTGGCCCGCAGGATGTCTTCGGCACGCTTGCGGCGCAATTCGACCCCGGCGCGCGACACGAATATCTGGAACAAGGGGCTGGCCATGACGGATTCGTCGAGCGGGCCTTCGCTCAGGAATACCACATGGCCGATCACCTGTTCGTCGGTGCTGTCGAATATCGGTACGCCCAGATAGCCGCGCACCGGCAACCCGCGCGCACCGGCGAACAGTTCCGTCACGCGGTCCGGCACGCAGAATACCTGGCCGTCCTGAACAACTTTTTCGCACGGCGAACCTTCCAGCGCAAATTCGAAATTGGGCGTGAAATCGGCGCCGTTCCAGTGCGCCAGCGTGCGCACGCGGGTGGTGGGGAAATCCGTGCATTCGGCGATGAACGCAATGCGCAAATCGAATGCCAGCGCCAGGTTGCGCATCAGCGAGCGGAAAAATTCCTTGCCCGTGAGCGGGGCCGTCACGCGCGCCACCCAGCGCAGCATTTCGTCCGTCTGGCGCCTTTGGGTAATGTCCGTCACCACGGCAAAGCTGCCGCAAAAACGCTGTTGCGCGTCGAACAGCGGGCAGGGCGAAATCGATGCCGACAGCACGCGGCCGTCCTTGCGGCACAGATCGATTTCATACGCATCGTGCGCACCGCTGCGGCGGCGCAGTTGTTGCTCGTCCCAAATGGCGCGGCAATTGGGGTCTATCAGATCGGCCAGCGCGAGGCCGGTCAATTCCTGCGGCTCGTAGCCCAACATGCGGCAAAAGCCGCGATTGGCATAGGCCACGCGCCCGTTCGGGTCGAGCCGGGCGAGGCCTTCATTCATGGCTTCCACCAGGGCGCGGAACTGGTCCCCATCGGGTGCCTCGGCCACTCCCGTACCGGAGCGGCGTGTGTAGGCATAGGCGACAGATGCCAGCGCCAGCACGGCCGCCAGCGCCGGCAGCCAGGCGGGCACGAGTACGTAGGCGGCGCCCAGCATCGCGCACACCGCCAGACCGGGCGCGGCGGTTGCGAGCCAGGCATGGGACGGTCGCGCCTGGGCGAGGGGAGGGAGCATGATGGCCGGTATTCCTTTTGTGCGCTGCCGGCGGGCCGTATTCTGCGGCAGGCTAGGTACTTGCCGCAGGCCCTTAGGCAAAATTCCCGATAGCCCGAACCGCCGGCCGCGCCCTATAGTCACATCTGCGCGGCCGGTTGCGGGCCGGACCGCAATCGCCACATTGCAGAGGATAGTATGCGTGATTCAGACGCGCGCGCCCATGCCGGCGCGCAGCCGGAACTGGCCGCCGCCCGGCGCGGCGCGGCTTTGCCGCTTGCCGCCGGGATGGGTTTGCGGCCGCAGCACTATGAAGAATTTTTGCAGCGGCGCCCGGCTGTGGGCTTTGTCGAGGTGCACAGCGAAAATTACTTCGGCAATGGCGGCAAGGCCTTCGATTGCCTGATGCGTGCGCGTGCGGATTACGCGGTAAGCCTGCACGGCGTGGGCCTGTCGCTGGGCTCGACTGACGAACTGAATCAAACCCACCTGGCCAGTTTGCGCTGCCTGGCGGATGCCGTGGAGCCGGCGGTGGTATCCGACCATGTGTGCTGGAGTTCGGTCGGCGCCATTTACGCGAACGACTTGTTGCCGCTGCCTTATACCGAAGAGGCGCTGGCCTGGATGGTGCGCCGCGTCGATGCCGTGCAGGAATATTTGCGCCGGCCCATCCTGGTCGAAAACGTGTCGAGCTACCTCGAATTCGAAAGTTCGCAAATGAGCGAATGGGATTTTCTGGCCGCCCTGGCACAGGCCAGCGGCTGCGGCATTTTGCTCGATGTGAATAACATTTACGTCAGCGCCCAGAACCACGGTTTCGATGCGCAGGCGTATCTGGCGGCCATCCCGCGCCACAAGGTGGCGGAAATTCATCTGGCCGGATTTACGCGCAAACAGTTCGAGGACGGCGAAATTCTGATCGATACGCACAGCCGTCCGGTGGCCGACGACGTTTGGGCGCTGTACGGCAGCGCGCTGCAGCGCTACGGCCAGGTGCCCACCTTGATCGAATGGGATGCCGATCTGCCGCCGCTGGACCAGCTGGTACAGGAAGTGACGCACGCGCAACAGTTGCTCGAGGCCTGCCATGTCCGCGCTGCGTGAATTGCAACTGCAGGTGTTCGATACGCTGTTCCGCCGCGGCGAACGTCCGCTGCCGGCCCTGCGCGAAAACGGGCTGGCGCCGGCGCGGCGCCTGCAGATTTACCGCAACAACATGGTGGTAAGCCTGAGCGACGCGCTGGCGGCCGTGTATCCGGTGGTCGTGAAACTGGTGGGGGAGGATTTTTTCCGCCACTGCGCGCGCAGTTTCATTCCGCTCCACCCGTCCCGGGCCGGCCATCTGCAGCCATTCGGGCGCGAATTCGCGGATTTTCTGGCGCAGTTCGAAGCCGCCGCGGGCTTGCCCTATCTGCCCGACGTCGCCCGGCTGGAATGGGCCTGGCACCAGGTGTTTCACGCTGCCGCCGCGCCGCCGCTGGATTTGGCCCGGCTTGCCGCGGTGCCCGAGGAAGCGCGAGAAGCGCTGCAGTTCCGCCTGCAGCCGGCCGCGCGTCTGATCGATTCGCCCTTTCCGGTGCTGGCGATCTGGGAAACCAATCAGGACGCCTATGCCGGCGACGCCACGGTCGACCTGGATGCCGGCGGCCAGCAGGTGCTGGTGATCCAGCGTGCGCTGGAAGTGGAGTTGTATGAATTAGGCCGTGCGGAGCATGGTCTGTTGGCCGCATTGGCCGCCGGGGCAACGCTGGCCGGCGCTGCCGAAGCTGCTTTTGCCATCGATGCGGCGTTTGATTTTGCCGCTGTTTTCGGCCGGCAGTTGGCGCTGGGCAGCCTGGCTGATCTCGAGCCGGCCGATTGAGCTGGCGCCGGGGCGCGCCCTACCAGCGTGCCGCGCCCGGTTCTTCGGCCAGCGGGCGCTCGGCGCCGCCGTCGTACCAGTGTTCGATCAGCCTGTAGGCCACGGATTGACGCGGCGGCAGGCGCGGGCGCCCGGCCGCGATGTCGGCGCGCGAAAACCAGCGCGCGTCTTCCAGTTCGCGGTCGTCCAGAATGATGTCGCGTGTCGTGGCGCGCGCCGTAAAGCCCAGCATGAGCGAGGACGGAAACGGCCAGGGCTGGGAGGAGTGATACACGATGTCGGTAACGCGGATGGCGGTTTCTTCGGCCACTTCGCGCGCTACCGCGTCTTCGAGTGATTCGCCCGGTTCGACGAAACCGGCGATGGTCGAATAGCGGTCCGGCGGCCAGGCCGACTGGCGCCCCAGCAAGGCCTGGTCGCCGTCATGCACCAACACGATGATGGCCGGATCGAGGCGCGGAAATTGTTCGTGGCCACACTGCGCGTTGGAGCAGCGCAGGGCGTGCCCGGTCGCGGCCAGTTCATTGCGGCTGCCGCACAGGCCGCAGTGACGGTGGGTGCGCAGCCAATGCACCATCGCGCGCGCGTAGGCCAGCAGGCCGGCTTCGCTGGCGTCGAGCAGCATGCCGATTTGCCGCAAATCGGCGAACTGGGCGCCGCGCGCGAATTGTTCCGCGTCGGGCATGGTTTCGCTTTGCAATTCCAGCGCAAAACAGGCCTGGCCGCGGAACAGGCCGAGCGCGATGGGGGCGCCGCAGGGCAGGCCGCTGGCCTGCAGATAGGCGCGGGTGGGCAGCACGGCACGCAAGCGCGTCGAATCGGCCGCCATTGCGCGCACCAGGCTGCGGCCGTGCCACAGCGGCACCATGAGCGCGTCCGCATCCAGATGGGCGGCGGCCAGGCGCTCGGCGTCGCGCCGCAGGGCTCGATCCAGATAAGCGCCGGAATACCAGTTCATGGCCGGTCAGCGCGGCTCAGATGGCAGCCAGGTCGAACATGGCCTTGATGGCACCGCAATGCGGGCAGCACCAGGAATCCGCCACATCGCTCCAGGCCGTGCCGGGTGCGATGCCGGCATGCGGGTCGCCCAGGGCTTCGTCATACAGGTAAGTGCAAACCTGGCACATCCATCGTTTCATGCGCGGCTCTCGGGGAAATGTTGTGTCGCGGGCACGCGGCCGGCGTGCAGCGAGCGAATTTTAACGCGCTGGCAGCGCGCAAATGTGTGCCGCCGTGCAGCAGTCGCTTGCATGTCGGCCTTGGCGCGCTAGCATGTGCAGATTCCCTCGACTTGAACTGCCAATAGCCGGCCTACGCTGGCGGGCCATTATCGTGCTGCATAGCGTCCGACAATTTTTTGACAAAGCTGCCCGCCTGCCCAGCCTTTTCGCGCGCGGCGGGCGCGGCGGCAATTCTGCCGCCAGCGTGAGGTGCCGCATTCTGTTCGTGTGCATGGGCAACATATGCCGTAGTCCGCTCGCCGAGGGCGCGGCGCGCATGTATGTCGAACGCAATGGTCTGGCAGATCTGGTGGAGGTGGATTCGGCCGGCACCGGCAACTGGCACGAAGGTGAGGCGCCCGATCCGCGTGCGCAAAAAATCGCGCGCGAACGCGGCGTGGACATATCGCGGCAACGCGCGCGCCAGATACGGCCGGTGGATTTCGAGCGCTTCGACTACATCCTGGCCATGGACGAGCAAAATCTGGAAGCACTGGAGCGCGCTTGCCCCGAAGCGCTGGTGGGGCGCGTAGGCTTGCTCATGGAGCATACCCGCGTGTTCGAGGAACGCGAAGTGCCAGACCCGTATTACGGCGGCGAAGCCGGTTTCGCGCGGGTGTGGAACATGGTCGATGATGCCGTCGCCGGCTTTTTCGCCAAGCTTGATCTCTCGGCGCCGCCGGACGATACGAACCAGGCGGGGCCGGGCTGAGGGGCGCGCGGCCGCGCGCCCATCGATACGCTGGTAATCGCGATTGCTTGCGGGATACTCTGATACGTGCGGCCGGCTAAAAACTTGAGTTTCGGGCGAGGTTCAGGTGTGGCCTTTGTGGGTTGTCCTGTCGCGTTGCTTCGGCTCAATATCTTGGGTCAGTCGCTGGAGATAAGCCTGAGCGCCTCGGCTGCCTCGATTATGGGTATGCCCCGATGGCTGCGCATCGGGAGCAAATGCTTGCGATCCCCGGAGACAATCAGATCGGCGCGTGCTGCGAGCGCGGCAGCGATGACATGGTCGTCATCGGCGTCTCCCGGCACTACGCGAGGCACGCTGTCGGGCTCAACCAACTCTGTTACCTCGATATAGTCTGCCAGGACTGCACCTGCCGTCCTGCCGATCACCGCCAGCCGCTGCGCGGCCCACGGCCGGGTAAGCACGTCGGCAAGTTCGCCGAGCAGAGCGGCACTGCTGTAGATTTGGATGTTTGACTGCGCGCCGATTGCTACCAGCAATTGATGCGGTGTGCCACGCCACAGCAGCGCGGAAAGCACTATGTTGGTGTCAAGTACGATCCGCATCCGGACGCTGCGTGCCCTGATCGCGAATTTGCCGCTCGGCCCGCGCGGCCTCGACCTCGGCCACGATTTGGTCTTCGCTTATCGTGTCCGCGCCAGCTGCTTCCAGCGCTGGCGCAATGGCTAGCAGCCGGTCCAGGGCGCCGCGTTTTTTCGCCTTGGCAGCCAGAAATTCAACAAAATTTTCCACCTCGGCCACTTGTTGCGGCGAGAGTGTCCTGATTTTCGAAATCAGGTTTTGTTCGACTGTTGCGTCCATCACGATCCTTCCGGGCGTTGGCATACCTGCTTCACCAACGCCCGATCCGGGCTTATTGCCATTAAAGCAAACGCGCTGCCGCGATTCTATTTAACGGGCGGTCGGTCAAGCAGCTTGACGTTCTGCATCACTCCCGGCGCGTTTCCACCTGCTGCAGCGGTTGCTCCGCAACCACCTCGACCGGCTTGCGCGCGCGCCGACGCGGTGCGGCGGCCACTTCTTCGACAACAGGTGCTTCGGCTGCCGGCTTGAGCCTGTCCGGCGCCGTTTCGACCAGCACGAGTCCGCTCTGTTCGAGCATTTTCGAGTAGTCGGCGGCTGCCTCGGGCGCCGTTTGCTGGCTATGCTCCATGGCCTGTTCGATCAGCGACATCATGCCCGCAGCAGCGTGCGGCGGCTCGGCAGGCGCGCTGCCCGGCTCGCTGCCAGATTGCGCGACTGCTTCAAATGCCGGAGCAACTTCCGGCGGCGGGGCGGTTTCCGGTGCTACGAACTGCACGACGTTGGTTGTTACCGGCATGGGTTCCGGTTCGGCCACGGGTGCCAGGGGCGCCTCCATGGCTGGTGCCGGCGCCGGTTCGGCCTGCATGGGCTGGCTCAGGAACTCGACCGGTGGCGCGGCTTCAGCCGGCGGCAGGTGTTGCGCGGGGGCCAGATCGACGGCTGGCGCCAGTGCTACCGGTGCGGGCGCCACTTCGGCCGCGGCGGGCAGAGGTTCGCTGCCCAAGGCGTCGGTGGCCGCTGCGAGGGCGACCGGCATGGGGGCCGGCTCGACGCTTTCAGGTGCTGCGGCAGCTTGAACCGCTTCAACTGCGCTGTCGGGCGGTGCGGATGTCGCCATGGCGGCTGCCTGCACTGTTTCGCCGGCGGATTCCACCGCCGGCGTGGACTCGGCTGGGACGAGATTTACGCTTGCGGTGGCCTCCGGGGCTAGGGCGGCGACGGCTTCGACCGGCGTGTCGCCAGTGTTTTCCACGTCTGAGCTGGTCTGCGCGGCGGCGGCATTGCGGCGTTCGCCGCGCTCGCCAGGTTCGCGGCGATTGCGTCGGCCGCGCCGGCGTTGCTCCTGACCTTCGGCACTCGAGCCTGCTGCGTCGTTGGCTGCGGCCTCGGCTGTGACGCCGGCTTCCGGTCGCGTGCCGGCATCCTGGCGCGGCGGCCGTGGCTCGCGCGGCGGGCGCGGTTCGCGCGGCTCGCGTGCTTCTTTGGGCTCACGGCCTTCGCGTGGCTCACGCGCTTCACGCGGTTCGCGGCCTTCACGCGGCTCGCGACCCTCGCGCGGCTCACGGCCTTCGCGCGGTTCGCGTCCCTCACGCGGCTCACGCGGCTCGCGAGGTTCACGAGGCTCGCGCGGCTCCCGCCCTTCCTGCGGCGGGCGTGCTTCGTCGCGCTGCGGGCGCGGTTTGCGCTCTTCGCGCCGGCTGTTTTCCGCGCCTTCGGTGCGCGCCTGGCCGGACCGGCCTTCGCCGCGTTCGCGCCGTTGCCGCCCATCTTCGCCGCGACCGCCCTGGCGGCGGCGACTTTCATTGGGCTGTGCCGCCGGGGTCGCTGCCGGCGCTGCGGCAGGCGGCGTTTCCGGGCTTGCCGCGGCATCGCCGCTGCTGCTGCCAAACCAGGCCTTGATGCGGTCCATCAGGCTGCGCCGGGGCGCTGCACTCGGCGCTGGCACCGCCACCGCCACCGGCGCGACCGGTTCCGGCCGCGCTTCGACGATGGGCGCCGGTTGCGCCGGCGTAATGCCTTTTACCGCGGCTTCCGGGCGCGCCGGGCGATCTTCCGCCGGCAGCGATGAAGGCGGCTGGTAGGTATCGCTGGCCGGCTGGCTCACCATCGTGTACGAGGGCTGCGCCACGCTTTCAGTCCCCACCTGGTCCTGCCGCAGGCGCACGATTTCGTGCGCCGGGGTTTCCAGGTACTTGTTCGGAATCAGCACCAGATTGACGCGATGGCGCAATTCGATGGCGTGGATTTCATGCCGCTTTTCGTTGAGCAGGAAAGTCGCCACGTCCACCGGCACCTGCACGTGCACGGCGCCGGTGTTGTCCTTCATGGCTTCTTCTTCCATGATGCGCAGGATGTGCAGGGCGGCCGATTCGGTCGAACGGATATGTCCGGTGCCGTTGCAGCGCGGGCACGGGATGTAGCTGGTTTCGGCGAGGGCCGGGCGCAGGCGCTGGCGCGACAGTTCGAGCAGGCCGAAGCGGCTGATCTTGCCGGTCTGCACGCGCGCGCGGTCGAAGTGCAGCGCGTCGCGCAGGCGATTTTCGACTTCGCGCTGGTTGCGCGGGTTTTCCATGTCGATGAAGTCGATCACGATCAGGCCGCCCAGGTCGCGCAGGCGCAATTGCCGCGCGATTTCGTCGGCCGCTTCGCAATTGGTGCGCAGCGCGGTTTCTTCGATGTCGGCGCCTTTGGTGGCGCGGCCGGAGTTCACGTCGACGGCCACCAGCGCTTCGGTGTGGTCGATCACGATGCGCCCGCCCGAGGGCAGGTGCACGTCGCGCGCATAGGCCGATTCGATCTGGTGCTCGATCTGGAAGCGCGAAAACAGCGGCACGTCGTCGCGGTAGCGTTTGACGCGATTCACCGTGCCCGGCATCACGTGGCTCATGAACTGCCGCGCCTGCTCGAATATTTCGTCGGTATCGATCAGGATTTCGCCAATGTCCGGCTGGAAATAATCGCGGATGGCGCGGATGACGAGGCTGCCTTCCTGGTAAATGAGGAAGGCGCCGGTCTGCTGGTGCGCGGCGCTTTCGATGGCGCGCCACAATTGCAGCAGGTAGTTCAGATCCCACTGCAATTCTTCGGCGGAACGGCCGATGGCGGCAGTACGCGCGATGGTACTCATGCCGCCGGGCAGATCGAGCTTGTCGAGCACTTCGCGCAATTCGGCGCGGTCGTCGCCGGCCACCCGGCGCGACACACCGCCGCCGCGCGGATTGTTCGGCATCAGGACCAGGTAGCGCCCGGCCAGCGAGATGAAAGTGGTGAGTGCGGCGCCCTTGTTGCCGCGTTCGTCCTTATCGACCTGGACGATCAGTTCCTGGCCTTCGCGCAGGGCATCCTGCACGCGCGCGCGGCCGGCATCGACGTCCGGGTGAAAATAACTGCGGCTTACCTCCTTGAACGGCAAAAATCCGTGTCTGTCGGTGCCGTAATCGACGAAACAGGCTTCGAGGCTGGGCTCGATGCGGGTGATTACGGCTTTGTATATATTGCTTTTTCTCTGTTCCTTGGTGGCCGATTCGATGTCGAGGTCTATCAGTTTCTGACCATCGACGATCGCGACGCGTAATTCTTCGGCCTGCGTCGCATTGAACAGCATGCGTTTCATCGCTTTTTTCTCCCGCGCACAGGGCACGGGCAGGACGAACCGTTCTTGCGCAGTCGGTGCGCGTCAGTTGGTAGCGTGCATGCGGTGTTTCATTCCGTAGCGATATTGCGAACTGTGTACAAACTGAGGGAAAGGGTTCGTCTACGACGTTCCGTCACCTTTCGGGCCGTCGGAACGGGGATTCTGCCAGTGCGATGGTCGCGCCTATCTATTAACATCGCTACTTTTTGCATGGTGAGCGAAACAACCATCGGTCGTCGGGCTGCTGGCGGCCGGAGTCCCAGAGCGGACAAGCCGGGCGCCGTGTCGGAATCGTTACCGAGAGCCTTGCTGTTGCAACCGTATGAAGCAGCCCCAGTATATGTGATATGAAAGCAGAAGGTAAAGCGCCCACAGTCGAACATCGTGTCGCCGGTCCGGAAGATGCCGGCCAGCGGCTCGACAATTTCCTCATGCGCACGCTGAAGGGCGTGCCAAAAAGCCACATTTACCGCATCGTGCGCTCCGGCGAGGTGCGCGTGAATTCGCGCCGCGCCGAGTGCACGCTGCGGCTTGCCGAGGGCGACCAGATACGCATCCCGCCGGTGCGCACGGCGACGCCCGCCGCGACCCAGCCGGTGCCGCTGCGCCAATTGCCGGTGGTGTACGAGGACGAACACCTGCTGGTGATCGACAAACCGGCCGGAACCGCAGTGCATGGCGGCAGCGGCGTGTCCTTCGGGGTGATAGAACTGATGCGCCGCGCGCGCCCGCAGGCGCGCTTTCTGGAACTGGCGCACCGGCTCGATAGAGAAACGTCCGGCCTCCTGTTGCTGGCGAAAAAGCGCGCTGCACTGGTGGCCCTGCACGACATGCTGCGCGAGGGCAAGGTCGAAAAGCGCTATCTGGCCCTGGTGCGCGGAGATTTTCGCGATGCCGAACGGCACGTGCGCCTGCCGCTGCTGAAAACCTTGCTTGCCGACGGCCAGCGCCACGTGAGCGTGGATGCAGCTGGCCGCGATGCCCATAGCGTGGTGCGGCGGCGTGCCGGCTGGACGGTGGCGGGGCAAAGCTGCACGCTGGTAGAAGTGGAATTGCTCACCGGCCGCACGCACCAGATACGCGTGCATCTCGCGCACCTGGGCCACCCCTTGTGCGGCGACGAAAAATATGGTGATTTCGGCTTTAACCGCGAACTGCAGAAATTTGGCCTCAAGCGCATGTTCCTGCACGCCGCGCAAGTGGCGCTTTGCCATCCGGCCAGCGGGGCGGCGCAGCGCTGGGCGAGTCCGCTGCCGCCCGAACTGCAAAATTACCTGGACCGCCTGGGACCGCCCGCCGCATGAGCCGCGCCAAAAATTTTGACCTGATCGTATTCGACTGGGACGGCACGCTGATGGATTCGGCCGCCACCATCGCTGTTTCGCTGCAGGCGGCCTATGCCGACGCCGGCCTGCCGGTACCGGCGCGTAGCGACGCGCAGGAAGTGATCGGCCTGGGTCTGTTCGAGGGGCTGGCCCGCCTCGCGCCCGGCGCCTCGCGCGAAAAGCTTGAGGAAGTGGCGCATCACTATCGTTTGCACTATCTGCGCGGCGACCAGGAAATTGCCATGTTCGACGGTGTTGCAGATTTGCTGCAGCGCCTCTACGACCAGGGCTTTCTGCTCGGCGTGGCCACCGGCAAAAGCCGCCGCGGCCTGGATCGATCGCTGCTGGGGCATGAACTGGGCGCCCTGTTCCACGCCACGCGTACCGCCGACGATTGCCATCCCAAGCCGCATCCGGCCATGCTGCTGGAACTGATGGACACATTTGGCGTAGCGCCCGAGCGCACGCTCATGGTGGGCGACACCAGTTTCGACCTCGAAATGGCCGCCAATGCCGGCACGCGCGCGCTGGGCGTCACCTATGGCGCGCACGCGCGGGAGGCGCTGGAGCGCTTGCCCAGCCTGGCGTTGCTCGATTCCGTGCCGGCACTGGCAGCATGGTTATCGACCCACGCATGATTTGCGCCTCGGCCGAACTGGCCGAAGGCGGTGCCGGCGTGCGCTTCGACGTGGAGCGCTACGGCCGCCGCATGCCGGCTTTTGCGGTGCGTTACGACGGCATCGTGCGTGCCTTTCTGAATGAATGCGCCCACGTGCCGATAGAGCTGGACTGGATGCCCGGCCAGTTTTTTGACGATTCCGGCTTATACTTGATCTGCGCCACGCATGGCGCGATATACGATCCCGCCAGCGGCCGTTGCCTGGGCGGGCCCTGCAATGGCCGTGGTTTGCGGTCGGTGCAGGTGGAAGAACGCGACGGCGGCGTATATCTGACAGAGTAAGCACCCCGAGCAGGCCATGACTGAACCTACCAACCAGGACCCCGGCTGGGAACGCCGGCTTTTGGAAAAACTTGCATCCGACACCCTGGTCGAGCAGCGCCGGCGCCGCCGTTGGGGCATTTTTTTCAAGCTGCTGGGCCTGGTGTACCTCACCGTCGTGCTGCTCAAACTGAGTGGCTTCGATTTCAGCCTGGAGCGCGACGTGATCGCCAAGCACACCGCCTTGGTCGATCTGCGTGGCGTCATTTCCGACCACGGCGAGGCGAGTGCCGAAAACGTCATGTCCTCGCTGCAGAACGCTTTCCAGGACAAGAATACCCAGGGCGTCGTGTTGCGCATCAACAGCCCCGGCGGCAGCCCGGTGCAGTCCGGCATGATCAACGACGAAATTTACCGCCTGCGCAAGCTGTATCCGGCCATCCCGCTGTACGCGGTAGTAGAGGACATTTGCGCCTCCGGCGGCTATTACGTGGCAGTTGCGGCGGACCAGATTTTTGTCGATAAGGCCAGCATCGTCGGTTCGATCGGCGTGCTGATGGATGGCTTCGGTTTCACCGGCACCATGGACAAGCTGGGCGTGGAGCGCCGCCTGCTCACGGCGGGATCGAACAAGGGCTTTCTGGACCCATTTTCGCCGCAGGATGCGCACCAGAAAGAACACGCGCAATTGCTGTTGAATGACGTGCACCAGCAATTCATACAGGTGGTGCGCAAGGGCCGCGGGCAGCGCCTGAAAGAAACGCCGGACTTGTTTTCCGGCCTCATGTGGACCGGGCAGCGCAGTGTCGAACTGGGTCTGGCCGATGCCTACGGCTCGGTGGAATTCGTCGCGCGCGACATCGTGAAGGCGGGCGACATCGTCGATTTCACGCAGAAACAGAACCTCGCCGAACGCGTCGCGAAAAAGCTGGGCGCGGACATGGCGAACAGCCTGGAGCATTTCCTGCTGCAGACGCGCTTGCGCTGATTGCCGGCTGCGGCCGGCGCCGGCATGGCCCTCAAATCCACCATCTGCAAAGCCGCGCTCGATGTCGCCGACATCGAGCGCGGTCATTACGCGCACTACGATCTGGTGCTGGCGCGCCACCCGTCCGAAACCGAGGAACGCATGATGCTGCGGCTGGCGGCGTTTGCGCTGCATGCCGGCGAGCGGCTGGAATTTGGCCGCGGCGTATCGAACGATGACGAAGCCGCGCTGTGGCAGCGCGACCATGCCGGCAATATCGAACTGTGGATGGAAGTCGGTTTGCCGGACGAACGACGCCTGCGGCGTGCATCAGGACGCGCGGCGCGTGTCATCGTATATGCCTATGGCGGCGTCGAGCCGTGGTGGGATAAACAGGGTGCCGCACTGGCACGCCTGCCGCGGCTATCCGTGCATGCAATTGCGGCGCGCGAAGTGGAGGCGCTCGCCCTGCTTGCCGATCGCAGCATGCGCCTGCAGTGCACCATACAGGAAGGCAGGCTGTGGCTGTCGGATGCCACGCGCAGCGTGGAAATTGCGCCGCATTGTTTGCTGCAAGGCGAGGGGTGAACCTACATTCCCCAGTTGACCGCTTCGATGCGTCGATAACGCGCGGAAATAATTAAACCTTCAGCAACTTAAGGGCGTACCTTGTGGGTTCGCCCCGCTACGCACCCGATGGCACGACGGGCGCGCCGCCTGCCGTTGTTGCTCCTCGTTGCAGGGGGCGGCCCTGCCGCCTCGTCGCGCCTAGGCAGGCAACGCGCCCGCCGCACCCTCAGGCGCGTCCAACTGAGGAATGTAGG
>JAEUNM010000062.1 GCA_016791105.1 Rhodocyclaceae bacterium
ACAACCTCGGCAGCCTGCTGCAAGACTGCCTGCAACGTCCGGAGGAAGCGACCCAGGCCTACCTTGAATGCCTGAAGCGCGAACCGGACGATGCATTTGCGCATGCCAATCTCGCCTACCAGAGCCTCGCCTCGGGCGTGCAGGAAGCTGACCGCTATCTCGAAGCCGCCCTGGCCAAACTACCCGCCCACGGCGCCAACCTGTTGCATGCCTTCGCCGCGCTGGCGCGCGACAATTTCGGCGCCGCCACGGCGGCCTTTGCAGAGGCGCTGGAAAGCGCTCATCCCGAGCTTTATTCCAATTACTTCCACGACATCCTGCGCCTGCTGCGTCTGGCAGCCGCCCGCAATTACGGCGAAAAACTGCTGGCCTGGTTCGACCTATCCGGCCACGCCGACCGCAACTGGCCTTTGCGCGCAGCATTCGATGCCTACCTGCACGGCGAGGCGCGCCTGGGCGACGTAAACCCGGAAGTGGGCAGCGCCGCGCGCCGCATCTTCCGCGCTTTGGGCCCGCTACCGGCACCCGCCACACCCGCGCCCGGTGCCGCCAAGCGCGCTGCCCGAAAAACGAAAGCATCGTGATCCCCTGCGCTGCGGCCAGGGCATACCAGTTCGCCGGCCCACTGTGGCGCAGGCCCATATCCCGTAGGTCCGATTAGAGCAGCGTAATCGGACGCATGTGAATTCCCCGGCCCCGCAATTTCTCGCTCCCCGTTGGACGGCGCACGTTGCCCCGTCCGCAATGTTTGAAGGCCACCGGCGTCGCCCAAACCAGCTTGCTGCGGAACACCGAAAACGTTCCAGACACGGCAGATACTCTGTCCGGTTCGCGCGCAGCGATAGCCGTAAGCGCGTACATGCAAGAAATATCGGAAGAAATATCGGGGACAGACCCCGGAAAAATATCGGAAAAATATCGGGGACAGACCCAATGCCGTTTAAATAAGGCGCAGTCTCGTCACCGAGTTGCCTTGTACGCGCGGTGACGGGTGGGCTTGACAGCTTGGCGTGGGCGGTCGAAGTGCCGCCCTGGGCGAATTTTCTCGACGACGGCTGCCATGAGTTGGATAAGGCGCTCGACATTTCTTACTAGCGCGCGCTTTTTGGCGAGTAGCTGCGGTAGGACCGCGCGAGTTGCCGACAGCGCGTAGGTCAGGTTGACGACTACCGGCTTTCGGGACAACTCGTTCGCGCGCTGGTTTGCAAAATACGCCAGGGACGAGGTGATGTTTGAAGCCAGTACCTTGGCATGGAAGTCCTGGCGGATGGCCTCAGGATAGTCGCCGGAGAAGTGTTCGACAGCAAGGCGGCATTTCAGAAATTTAAACCATTCTTCGATGCGCCAACGTTGGTTATAAAGTGCGGCAAATTCCGCTGCCGGGAAACTACGTTTATCGAGGAGAGTCGTGGCAAGAATTTCCTGTTTGTTGCCGGGCAGATCGACCCGAATCAAGCGAACCCGGAATTCGCTCGACAGCAGTTCATACCCAGCGCGGGCGGCTTTTCGCTTCGCTGGTCCCGGCACCTTCACGGTTATGATCTCATCCCTAAGACCCGTGTCGTGAGCGAAACGCACAAACTGCGAAATGCGCAGTGAATCGACGCGCATACAGAAGTTCAGGCCATTCTGAATAAGCCAGGCGCAGAGCCAATGGGCGGGGAAGCCACGGTCGAGGAGAAGAAGATCGTCTGAACGGACATGATCTAACACACCGGCAAGCATCGCGCGCTCGCGCGTGGCGGCCGGTTCAATTGCCGCGCGGATGACGAGGGAAGATGCGACGTCATAGAGGCCAAATATGACGGCGAGCGGCACTCTGCTACCCCAGCGCCCACGATGGGTGCCGAATTCTTCGACGATATCGGGGAAATTCGGGAGCCGAAGAGTGGAGGCGTCTCCTGCGAGTAAGCGCAACCCGTGCCAGCGAGGTGCGGCCACCGAGGACTTCCATTTGGTAACGAGAAGATCGTTGAGAGCCAGAAATACCGTATGTCTAAGCTTGTACCGGGCTTGAGAGAACGCGCTCTTGGACGCACGGCGAACAAACTCTGCATTGCCAGCTAATCGCCCGAAGAAATCGTCAAGCTCGCTTTGTAGCCCTTTTAGGAATCCTTGGGCGATGCAGGAAACAACAATTGCGAAAGTAAAAATACGCCTTCGAGTAAAGGCCGTCGGATCAGCGCGGTGAGCTGCGATGAATTTCTCAGACTCCAGCAGGCGAGCGAATTCAGAAAAAAGGCCGGCATGAAATTTGCAACCCGATCGTCATTTTAATTACCATAATTAATTGAATTAATAACGTATTATACCAGATTTTAGGGGGCCGCAAACAAGTTTTCTTATTTAAACGGCATTGGGTACGTCCCCTATTATGCGCGCGTCCCCTATTATGCGGTCGCTGGACTTTACACGCCAAGGTGAGTAGGATCAAATCCCATTCCCCCGGGCGGAGACCTATCATGCGGAGAACGCAACAACTTAGCATCACGCTAACCAACGACTTGGCTGACGTGGTGAAAGCCAAGGTCCAGGCGGGCGAGTATGCAAGCGAGAGCGAGGTCATCCGCGACGGATTGCGGGCGCTGATGGCGCGTGATCGAGCCGTGGAAAGCTGGCTGCGCGACCAGGTTGGTCCAGCGCACGATGCGCTGAAGGCCGATCCGTCTCGTGCGGTCAGTTCCGGCCAGATCCGCGCGCGCCTGACTGCAGAACACGCAAAGGCAAAATGAATTATCGGGTGGTCTTTGCGCCAGAGGCGGAGGAACAACTGGTGGCGCTGTATCGCTACATTGCCGCCGCCGACTCGCCCGAGGTTGCCGCGCGCTATACCGAAGCCATCGTCAGCTACTGCGAGACTTTGCAGGCCTTCCCGAATCGAGGCTCTCAGCGCAGCGACGTGCGGCCTGGGCTACGCGTTACCAACTACAAAAAGCGTACCGTGATCGCCTACGCAGTCGACGCTGACCAAGTTTCCATCATTGGGGTGTTTTACGGCGGTCAAGACGCCCAAACCGCACCGCTACCGCATCGTGTTCATGGAGCGCGACCTAAACGAAGTGTGCGCCTCGCAGGACGTGATGCTGGACAACCTCGGCAAACCCGGCGCACGCCTGCCGCCGGACAAGCTCAAACAGGTCTACGCCGGTCAGATAAATGCCATCAAGCGTCTGCTGGAAGACAAATCGTCCGATGTGGCGGTGCTGTACGTGAAGCACCGTGACGCGCTGCGCGCCCCCTACGACACCGCCCGGCGCCTGGAGCAATTCATGGGCCGCGACCTGGACGTGCACGCCATGGCCGCCGTCGTGGACCCGGCACTGCATCGCCAGCGGCTGGGGGAAATGCGCGCCGAGCCGGCTTCATAAAACGATCCGGCGTATAAAGCCCCATCCGGTCGAGGGTGAGCAACTAAATGCCGGGCGGGCAAGCAGCAGGTGCGATTTATCGTTGGGAATTTATCGTTCCCACGCCGGAGCGTGGGAACGATCGCTTAAAAATAATTCGTGAAAATAATTTGAGCCCGGTCCCTTTTCGTCCGCTTTAAAATGGCTGGTAAAGTCGCACCCGCTTGATCGGGTATTTTTCGCCGGTTGTTGGGGTTCGCAAGCTCACTCCAACCTACGGATTTATCCGCGCGGGACGGGGCAACATGCCCTGTCCCGCCAGGTGATTTTCCCCCACCAAATTGCGACGTCGGGGGCAGAGTGAGCTAATCTCCAATTCTGCCGCGGCGTTTAGTCTACCCGTATCTGGACAAGGAGAAATCCCATGCTTCTGCACGGTTCATGCCATTGTGGGAAGGTTAAATTTTCGGTTGAGGCGGATGCGCCGGTTCCGTTCATGCGCTGCTACTGCTCCATTTGCCGCAAGACGGCCGGGGCCGGTGGGTTCGGTGTGAATCTGGGGGCTGTGGCAAGTTCGATGAAGGTCACAGGTAAGCGCTACTTGCGCGTCTATCGCGCGCTCGTTCCGGACGAGTCGGGCACGGGCACGCGCGAAAGTTCGGCCAGACGGCATTTCTGCGGCCGTTGCGGCAGCGCGCTTTGGGTGTGGGATCCGACATGGCCGGAATTGATCCATCCGCATGCGAGTGCAATCGACACGCCGTTGCCGCTGCCGCCGGATCACGTCCATATTTTTTTGGCCTCGAAGGCGCCGTGGGTCGAGGTGGAGGGCAGGCCTGAAGATCCGAAATTCGACAATTATCCGGACATGTCCTTGGCTGAGTGGCACCGTCGCAAAGGCCTGGGTTCGGCATGATCGTTCCGGACTGACCTGGGCGTCGCGCCCGCCGTTTTTACGCCCGGTGGCTGTAATCGCGGGCGGGACGCCCGCGCCCCCAAGTTGGGTGGAATTTAAGCGGCGGGCGGGTAGCGATTCGGGCGCGTATGCCGGGCGTGGAATCTGGCGCTACGCTGGGGGCGTGGGTGTCTCGCCCGCGCTTTTGCGCCCGGTGGTCGTGATTGCGTTGGGAGTCTCACCGGCGCAATTTCGGCCTCACGCCTGCGCTCGCGGGCGGGACGCCCGCGCCCCCAATTTTGGTGGAATTTAAGCGGCGGGCGGGTTGCGGTTCGGGCCCGTATGCCGGGCGTGGAATTTGGCGCTACGCTGGGGGCGTGGGCGTCTCGCCCGCGCTTTTGCGCCCGGTGGTCGTGATTGCGGTGGGAGTCCTACCCGCGCAATTTCGGCCTCGCGCCTGCGCTCGCGGGCGGGACGCCCGCGCCCCCATCGGTTGGCGTCAATCAACCCGCCTTTGAGCTTACCGGCTCTGCGCTGGGGACGCGAGAGTACGTGCGCGCCCGCGCTGCGAAGTGCCGGCCTTATTTGTTTGTATTTGTGGCGCAAAGCACGGTGAATCGCGGAATTTGCGGATGAAATGCGGCCGCTGCGGCCATGCAAATCGAATTGCGTGGCCGTGCCCGCCCATACCACGTACTTAACCCAAGAGGCACCGATCATCATGCAATCGAAATTAGGGGCACTTCTATTTTTGGCACTCCTTTCCGCGCAAAGCCAGGCGCAATCTCCCCAAAGCCCGCACAGCCAGTCTGATACGACAGGTCAGCCCGACCTGGTGGTGAATGCCAAATTGTTGTCGCAGCAATGGGTCGTGCGCGACGAGGAACTGGATGCCAATGCGTGCAGCGTCGAAGAAGGCGGTGTAACGCCCGGCCTGCGCCGGCTGGTGCGTTTTACCGTGGAGACGCCGAATATCGGCGATGCCGACATCGTGGTCGGCGACCCCAATGTACATGTGGGGAATAACGACGGATTGTTCGAGTTCGCGTCCTGCCACCATCATTATCATTTTCGCCATTACGCACTGTATGAATTGGTCGAGCCGGCCACGGGTTATGTGTGGAAGGCCGCGAAACGCGGCTTCTGCATGCTGGATACGGATCCGGTGCCGAAATCGGGCGGGAATGAGCCGCCGCGCAGTTCGCAATTCCGCAGTTGCGGCGCGGTCGGCGTGCCGGGCAATCAGGGCATCAGCCACGGCTGGGCCGACACTTACCGCTTTGATCTCAGCGGCCAGTTTTTCGTACTGGATGGCGGCGACGGCCAGCCACCCGTGCCGCCCGGACAATATCTGATACGCGTCACGGTGAATCCGCCCTTCGTGCCGCAGGCCGGCGAACCCTGCCTTCACCTGGAGCGCATAGATTCGAATGGGGACGAGATTTGCCATCAGCTTCCGGAGTCGAATTATTCGAATAATGTGGGCGAAGTGCTGATCACGATTCCCGACCATCCGGGCAGGACCGGCGTGGGTCCGGCTGCCGGCACCCGTTCCAAGGAAAACTATGATGAGCATGACCATCCGCTCTGAGCGCCGGCAGGCAGCGTCATGAATTGATTGGCCGACTTATCCGACAAAATCTACGCCAAGCAGCCTTGCGAGACTTTGCAAGGCGTTCCCTCTTGCCAAGTTTCAAGGGCTAAAGGGGAAAGGGCGAAAAGCCGGGCCGGCGTGTACTTACTTACGCGCGCCGGCCCGCGCTTCCTGGTCCTGCCGCAGGCCCTGGCGCCGCGATTTTCGGTATTTCTGGGCGCAGCCGTTCGGGAAAGCCGTGCGGCGCGGAGCGAAGTTCTCCGTACTCGCGCTGAAAGCGCAATTCAACATTTAGGCGGACGCGGCGGACGCGCCAGCCGCCAGGGCATTGCGCGCGATAGTACTGGCGCAGCCGTCCGGCCGATGCGGCGCAATACCGGGTAATTGTACGAGCGAGACGCCCACATCCCCAGGATGGACGCAGCGCGGAACTTTAGCCGGCCGCACAAACACGTATGGAAGTCAGCGGATTGGAGAACGCCATGCAAACGGAACAAATGCGAGAGCAATGGGAAGCCGCGGCGCCGGGTTGGGCGCGGTGGGAGCCGGTAATCGGTGCCTGGCTGGAACCCGCCACGCTCGCCATGCTGGATATGGCTGGACTGGCAGCCGGCGCGAAAGTGCTCGATCTCGCCTGCGGGGCCGGAAATCAGACCTTGCGTGCCGCCCAAAGGGTGGGCGCGGATGGGCTGGTGCTCGCCTGCGACATCGCCGAATCCATGCTTCAGCACGTGCGCGAAAGCGCGCAGGCGGCCGGCCTGGCCAATGTTTCCACGCTGCGCGCTGCGGCGGAAAGCATGGAGATCGCAGCGCGCAGCATGGACGCAGCGATCTGCCGGCTGGGGCTGATGCTATTTGCCGCCCCGGCGCAGGCGCTGGAGGCGGTGCGCAACGCCGTGCGGCCGGGCGGAAAATTCGCCGTGGTGGTGTTTTCCACGCCGGCGGCCAATCCCTTCATGTCGCAATCCCTGCAGATTTTGCTGCGCCACGCCGGAAAAACCCTGCCGCCACCCGGCAAGCCCGGCATTTTTGCGCTGGGGGCGCCCGGCTTGCTCAAAAGTCTGCTGGAAAGCAACGGCTTCGTCGATGTCGAATTGCGCGCCGTGGATCTCACATTAAGGATGCCGTCGGCGGAACGCACGCTGTTGATGATGCAGGAATCGTTCGGGCTGTACCGGGCGGCGCTTGCCGACTGTTCGGAAGAAATTCGCGCGGCGGCCTGGGCGGAAGTGCGCAGCCTGCTCGATAACTTCGGTTCGCCGGAAGAATTTGTCGCGCCGGGGCAGGTGCTGGTTGCGTCCGCCACGGTGTCCGGCTGAGGCCAGCCTGCGGTTTTTGTTTGCGCGCAGGCTGCTGCAACTAATTCGGCTTGGCTGGCTGCAGTTAGCACGGCGCCGGCGTATTCAGGCGGTAATTAGTCGCCCCGCCACGCCGCCTCGGATCTGCCTGCGCTCTTGGACAATTTGAACAAACGCGCACAGCCGGATTAGGTATCCGATACCATTAAGTTAGGGGCGGGCGCGGGCGAGGGAAGTCGCACGGAGCATCGCTGCCGCGTCGAACACCTGCCCGAAGCGGGCGAAGCTTTGCAGCACCCGACGCGCGGGCGACCCTCGCCCGCTTGCGGGAGCCGGAAGGCGCTTGAGGGAAATCGGGCTTCAAGCTCGCCGCACGAACTTGAAGGCATTGCTTACCTACGTTGGTTCGCCACCTGCTGTTCCTGCCAGTCAAGCAGGCGGAAAGGAGAAATCCGTGTCCTCGCAAGCGTCACGACTCATTTCGTCGGCCGGCCTGATCGTGGGCTCGGCCCTGGGCATGGCCGGTACATTCACGCCGGTCCCGGTGCGGGGGCTGCTCTGGGGCCTGGATGGAATTGTGCTGGTCGTCGCCGCCACGCTGCTGACGCTGCACCACTATCGCAAGGGCAACGACCTGGTCGCCGCGGGTTTTCTAACCTATGTCGCCGGCCAGACGCTGGTGCTGGCTACCGCGCCCATGGACCTCGCTGCCGGCGCGCCCCTGTTCGGAACGGGAGCGGGCCTGTGGGCCGCCGCGCTATTCATGCTGAGCGCGCCAAAAGTTGCACCGCTCTGGGTTCGTATCGCCGGCGCCTGCGCCGCCAGTATGTTCCTGGTCGTAGCGATACGTCTATTCCTCGGCGCAGCGCTCACGGCGCTTTCGCAGCCGCTTCCGTTTGCCGCGTATCCGTTTCTGGTTGCCACCCTCGCAGGCTGGGCCTGGGAGCGTTACCGCGAGGGCGCGTAGGCGATCCACCACCCGCGCCCGGCTCAGGACGGTAATTGGGCACTCAGATCCCATGCGCGCACATTCTGGAACACGAGCGCGCCTTAGTCTGCGCGAGACCGGCCAGGGGCACGGCCCCAATGACGTCAAGACAGGTTTTGCGTGCGTGTGGCAGTGCGCGGCTTGGCCTCGATACCTGCTTGGCTTCGCGGCATAGGGGCGATCTGCGAATTCGGCTCGGGTGCCGGAGGTGGTGGCGGCAACGAGACTGCACGTAAGCGTCACGCGCGTGTATTTGCGCCGGGCGACGGCGATCGCGGGCGGGACGCCCGCGCCCCCAAGCTTGGCGGAACTTAAGTGTGGGGCAGTATCAGTGACGTCGAGGCAAGCGTTGCATTCGCGTAATACAGCGCGGCTTGGCCGTGATATGTGATTGGCGTGACGGCATCGGGTGCAGCCCAAGCTTGGTTGCCAGCCGCGCCAAAACAGAAATCTGGCCTGACTTGTTTTCGGCTCGTTTTCCACCGCTTTCCCGCAGTGCTGTATCGCACGCCGAGAAAAGCTGCGACGCCCGCCGCAACTTCCAGCACGGGTTGCTTGGCGGTTGGTTCCCTGCATGGACCGGTGCGCTCCCGCCGCGCGGTCACCGCCGCCGCTTCGGCCCACGGGAATTAGGCGCTATCATCGCGCACACGCTTTTCCGAGGCAGCCCGCCATGGTCAAATCCGGCAAAGAATCGGCGCCGCGCGTCGAACCGCCTTATTCACATACCCGTCCTCCGCGCGGCGTGCCGGCTGCCAGCTGGCAAACCTCGCTGCGCCGGCAGTTTGGCCGCGAACAGAATTTCGAACTGGAAAATATCGGCAAGCAGACGTTCTTTTCCGATTTTCGCGTCACCAATCCCGCCACCGGCGGAAGCTATCGGGTCGCCATCCGTGGCGCCGAAGCGGGTGAAAACTATTGTTCCTGTCCGGATTACGAAACTAACGATCTGGGCACCTGCAAGCACGTGGAATTCGTACTGGGGCAACTGGAAAAACGGCGCGGCGCGAAAACTGCATTTCGGCGCGGCTACTCGGCCACGGAAAGCGAGCTGTGGCTGCAGTACGGTGCCCAGCGGACGTTGCGGCTGCGCTTGGCCGCCGATGTACCTGCGCCGATACGCGCAGCAGCGGCCGGGCTGTTCGACGGTGACGGCTATGGTCACGTGGATGACGCGCAGTTCGAGCGCATACAGGCCTTCATGGACCGCGCCGCGGACGCGGGCGTGGTGGTCCACGCGGATGCGCGTGCTTTCGTGCTCGCGCTGCACGCCGCGGCACAAACCCGCGCCCAGATTGAGGCCGCTTTCCCCGCTGCCGCGACGGACGCCAATCTGGCCGCCCTGTTGAATATTCCGCTCTTCCCCTACCAGGCCGAGGGCGCGCTATTTGCGGCCCGCGCCGGGCGGGCATCATCGCCGACGACATGGGGCTGGGCAAGACGGTGCAGGCCATCGCGGCTGCGGAAATCTGGCGGCGGCATTGCGGTGCGTCCAAACTGCTGGTGATCTGTCCGGCCTCGCTGAAGCATCAGTGGGCGCAGGAATTGCAGCGCTTCGCGGGGCGCGCGGCGCTCATCGTGGGCGGCAATAAATCCAGACGCGCCGCGCAGTACGCCAATAACCATCCCTGCAAGATCGTCACCTACGATGCTCTGCGCATGGATTTGCCGCTCATTCAGGGCTGGGCACCGGACGCGCTGATCGTGGATGAAGCGCAGCGGGTGAAAAACTGGAACACCCAGGCCGCGCGCGCCCTGAAGCGGCTGGACTCGCGCTTTGTTGCGGTACTGACCGGCACGCCGCTGGAAAATCGGCTGGAAGAATTGCTCTCCATCGTGCAAGTGGTCGATCGTCACCGGCTCGGCCCGACCTGGCGTTTTCTCGATCAACACCGCATTTATGACGACAGCGGCCACGTAGTCGGCTACCGCAATCTGCAGACGATTTCCGCCACCCTGGCGCCGATCCTGATACGGCGGCGCAAGGCGGACGTGCTGTCGCAACTACCGGAGCGTAGCGACAAGTTCTATTGGGTGCCGCTTACACCGGAACAGCGCGCCATCCACGAGGAAAATGCCGAAACGGTTGTGCGCCTCAACAGCAAGTGGCGCCGCTATGGTTATCTGAGCGACAAGGAATTTCAGATTTTGCGCGCCTGCCTGCAAACCATGCGCATGGTATGCAACAGCACCTGGCTGATCGGGCGCGGCCGGGATTACGGCAATAAAGTGCCGGAAATGCTGGAAGTGCTCTGGACGAGGTGTTGCAAGACCCGCAGGCCAAGGTGGTGCTGTTCAGCCAGTGGTTGGGCACGCACGAACTGGTGTCCGCCGCGCTTGCGGCGCGCGGCATAGGCTATGTGCTGTTCCACGGCGGCATCGCGACGGACGAGCGTGGGGCTTTGGTGGATCGCTTCCGCGACGATGCCGCCTGCCGCGTGTTTTTGTCCACTGACGCCGGCGGCGTGGGGCTCAATCTGCAGCACGCGGCCGTCATCATCAATATGGACCTGCCCTGGAACCCCGCGGTGCTGGAACAGCGCATAGGCCGCGTGCATCGCTACGGCCAGAAGCGCAACGTGCTGGTGCTCAATTTCGTCGCCGAAGCCAGCATAGAAGCGGGCATACTGGATTTGATCAGGTTCAAGCGCGCGCTGTTCGAAGGCGTACTGGACGGCGGCGAGGGGGAAATCCAGCAACACGGCAGCGCCATGCAGCGCTTCATGCACGGCGTGGAAACGCTGGTGCGCGGCACGGACGATACGCTGCCGGATGCCGCGTATTTCGACGAGGATGGCGAATCCGGACTGAATGCGCCCGGCGCGTTAGATATTGCGGCGGCTGCGATCGAGCCTGCCACCACCCCGGATATTGCACCCGCAAGCGCGACCGCGGCGCTGGGGCCGGTCGGCGCCGCGCCGGAACTGCCGGCCGCAAGCGGCGATGCTGCGGCCGGACCGGCTTCCGACCTGGTTTCCGTGCCGGAAATGTCCGACGCTGAGACGCAGGGGTCGCTCGCAACACTGCCGCCCGAACCCTCGCTGGCGGGCAGCGCCGCCGCGCCGCTTACTCACCCGGCAGGGCCGCAGGGTGGCGCAAGCCCCTGGCAGCCCTTGCTAGAACTGGGCCTGCAGGTGCTGGGCCAGCTCACCGCGCCGCCGCCCGGCGCCGCGGCGGCATCGCAGGGAAATCCAGTGCCACGTCTGGTTGAGCGCGACCCGGCGACCGGAAAAACCTATCTGCGCATTCCGGCGCCCGAGCCGGACACCGTGCGCCAACTCGCGCAGGCATTGCAGGCTTTGTTGCTGCCGCCCGGCAAACCTTGAGCGGGAAGTGGTCGGCATGCGGACGCGGCAGTCGGGTGCGGGCGCGATGCCCGCACCTCCAGGGCCAGAACCGGCGGATTATCAGTAACGCAAATCGTGCGGCGTGAAGGGATATTTGGGTGCCGTGCCGAGTATGCGGCGCATGATTTCGTTCATGGTGGGTGCGTCGTTGTCGAAGCCGCCGTGGGAGCTGGATTGACAGGTCGCGCTGCCGGACAGGATGTAATCCGGGCCGCCCTTGGGCCACAGTTTTTTCAGATCCGCATCGCCCTGCACGAAGTTGTCCATGCCCAGTATGGGCGTTTTGCGGCGCGGTTCGCAGGCATTGGATACCAGGTAGAGCAGTGACTTGCCATACACCGCCTTGCCGCCCACGGTGTCGTCCAGTTCGTCGTCCTGGGTCAGCACGTACATGGTCGGGCGCGGGCAGGCTTTACTCGTTACCTGCGGCAGCACCTGCGTTTTGAACAGATCGACGGTGGCGGCCGGCGCCATGAACTGCACGGATTTGAGCGGCAGTTTGTTGGCTACGATCAGTTTCAGCAGATGGGCGAAAAATATGCTGCCGGCGGAATGCGCCACCACGTGCAGTTCCCAGTCTTTCGGGTCGCCCGCGGCGTGCAGTACGTCGGCCAGCAATTGCATGGCGCCGTTTCTTTTCGAGGCGCCCTCGGCATTTTCCTTCATTTCGCCCCACACCGCCTGCAGCGCACCGGCCAGGCTGCGTTCCACCACATAGTCGCGCCCGTCGCTAATGGTGTCGAACAGGCTGCGGCCGGATAGTTTGGCAGCATTGCTGAGCCAGTCGCCGAAATAACTGCCCACGGTTTCCATGAAGCCGGTTTCCCACAGCACATGCACCGGGTAAATTTCGTTCCTGAGCGCTTTGCCCAGCATGGCGGTGCAGCGCTTGGCGCCATCCTTTTCGCTATTGAGGCCGCCGTGCAGATAAAGCATGACGCGGCGCTTGCTCCAGCCTGCCGTCTGGCGCGGAATTTCCTCCTGCACCATGCGCTTAAGGTCGTCCAGCGTAGTCCAGTACTGGCCGGAATCGGACAATTTTCCGTTGTTGCCTATGTCGATGATGTAAGGCCGCAGTTGTGCCAGCGGCAGCGCGGGCGTGGCACGCTGCAGGCCGGAACTGAGGTCGCCGTCGGTATCGGCTTGTGTCCATAGGTCGCAGGCCACCGGCACGCCCAGTTGGGCCACCCACACGTCGGTGGCGTGCAGCATGAAATCTTCGTAAGGCAGCAGGGCAAAACCGCCGGCGCCCCAGTCCGTACCCCAGGAGTTCTGCACCACGAACCCTTCGCGTCCGTAACCCACCAGCGCGATGGCGTGGCCGCCGGAGGCGCGGCCGCGCCGCACAATGACGGGCAGGTCGAAAGTCTGGCCGCTGCGCTCGTCCGTGAGCTTCACCGCGGCACCGGCGGGCGCGCCCCAGCCGTCGTGCACCATGAGCGTTACATAAACGGCGCCCACTTCGGCCAGCGCGGCGTGCACGTCGCGCACCTGGCGATGTGCGACGCGGAAATAAGCGCCGCCGGGCGATTGCAGGGCGTCGCGCGCACGCTGTGCGCCCAGATGATTGGCGCCGGCCAATTTGTCCGGCCAAAGCTCGCGCGTGGTGACGCCGTGGCGCATCCAGCCTTTCATGGCGCCGCGGGCCGACGAGCCTTCGTAATCTTCGCCCGGCCATTCGTCGTATTTGCGGGCCATTTCGTACAGCATGCGCGGACTGACGCGGCGCGCGCTGCTGCGCTGGGCGGCGAGAAAATTGATGACCGCCGCCAGCGCGAAGCCGGTACAGGCGCCTTCACGGCCCTGGTCGAGTATTTCCGGCACCTTGCCGCAATTGACCAGGCTGACCGGCAGCGGGCTCAGGGTGGGCTGGTACATCCAGTCGCGCAGGTCTATGCGATCCGGCACGGCATCCAGTACCTGCGCCTGTTTCGCTGCGGTGGGTTTTGCCTTGCGTGGTTTAGTCATGATCCCGGCGCCTTGGTTGGGTGAAGGAGGGGGCATGATAACAGGCGGTCGCGGCCGGTGCGGCCGCATGGCCTGAAGCCCCGTGCAGCACTTTCCCCTGGGCGCGGTGCTCGCGAAATGCACTGCCCGGCACAGAGCCGCCGGCATTCCTCGCCGGACCGGGGCGCGTGGCTCAAGCACCATTAATTACCGTGTTTCATCTATGCCGATGGCTGTAGAACCGCTTCGCCGGGCCATGCAAGCGCGCCAGGCAGTAATAAAACACCTACCAGGCAGAACACAGAACTGGCGCACGTAACTGTATGTTCAATCAGCATTAACAGGTAGTCGGATTACCTGGAATACGGGCATTAAAGCCAATTGACAACCATACCTGGTGGAGCCACTATCGAGCTCCGTTCGGAGACGTGAAATTTCTCACGTTTGGGCAAACGAGTAAATTTAAAGCCACCTCTCCGCCTTGCCGCTAGCCGTGTCGTTACTGAAGCGGTGATTTGCGGCACTTTCGCCAAGGACGCCGCCGCCGGCCATAAAACGTCAAGAGGCCGGCCGGGGGCACCGCGCAGAGAAACGGCGCGCCGGCTTTCGATCGTACTGCGGTTGTGCGTTCGCGGCGGTCCGTGACCCGCGGCGGGCGCGCGGCAACCGCGCCGGCGTCGGCAAATTTTCCCCAGCCTGAGCTTTGCAAACGAAGCGGAATTGCCTCGCCGAGCTTGCGGTTTTCTTGCGCCAGCCCATGCCACCCCTAAAGCCAAGGCAGGTGCCGTAACACGGCATGGGCGAGCCAGCGCGTGAAATATTCCACGGAATTCGGCCCTATCGGCAAATAGCCTTGGTTTTTCTTCGGCCCGCCGGGTGGCTCACAACTGCCTGATCGAAGCCGATCGCCCGCGCGCCGCGGGCGATGCACCGTTGCCGCGCCCTCCAACCACGACGGGAAATTCATGAGCATTGCTGCATCGGTGAAACCAGGTATCGGCCAAACCCCGGCCACCGGGTCTGAAGGCAGGATAGGGCTATACAACTATCTGGCAGTTTTGACGCAACTGGCCCTGGTGCTGCTGGTGCTGCGGCAGTTTCAGATCGAGTCTGCGGCATTTCTGCGGCTCGCGATGCTGGCCTGCGTCGGGTTTGCCATCCATGCGCTGTTGCCGCTGCGCATGCGGCTGCCGTTTTTCGTAGTTCTGAGCATGGCCGGCATAGGCGTGGTGATGGGGCCGGCCAATGGCGTCTGGATGCTGCTGATCGGTTCGCTGCTGATCGCCGTATGCCACCTGCCGCTGTCCTTCGCCTGGCGCGGAAGCATCCTGCTCGTATTGGGCGGCGTGCTCGCCCTGCAGCGCGCGAAGCTCATGCCTTTTCCGTGGTCGGAAGCCATCTGGCCGATACTGGGCGCGATGTTCATGTTCCGCCTCATCGCCTATTTTTATGACCTGAGGCACGACAAAACGGCGGCCACGCCGGTGCAGACGCTGGCCTATTTTTTCATGCTGCCGAACGCCTGCTTTCCGCTGTTTCCGGTCATCGACTACAAAACCTTCCGCCGCAACTATTACGACGACGACGCCTACCGCATCTATCAGGTGGGCATAGACTGGATGGTGCGCGGCGTAATCCATCTGCTGCTGTACCGCTACGTCTATTACTACCTCACCCTGGCACCACACGAAGTTACCGGCCCGACCGAATTACTGCGCTATCTGGTCGCGAACTTTCTGCTTTATCTGCGCGTTTCCGGGCTGTTCCACCTGATCATCGGACTGCTTTATCTGTTCGGTTTCCGCCTGCCGGAAACGCACAACCGCTATTTGTTGGCCTCGAGCTTCACGGACTTCTGGCGCCGCATAAACATCTACTGGAAAGAATTCATGCAGAAGGTGTTTTATTACCCGGCGGTGTTCAAGCTGAAAAAGTTGGGAACCACCAAAGCACTGGTGCTGGCAACGCTTTATGTGTTCGCGATGACCTGGTTTTTGCACGCCTACCAGTGGTTCTGGCTGCGCGGCACCCTGCTGCTGGTGCCGCAGGACATATTGTTCTGGACCATTCTGGGCCTGCTCGTGGTGGCCAATTCGCTGTGGGAAATCCACCGCGGCCGCGCACGCAGTCTGGGTGCGCAGGAGCGTAACTGGCGCAGCGTGGGCGTGACGATCGCCAAAACCTACGCGACCTTCTGGTTCATTTGCGTACTGTGGTCGTTCTGGACCGCCGAATCGCTACAGGACTGGTTCGGTCTGTGGGCCGCGCTGGCGGGTCCTTACAAACTTGAAACCTTGCTGTTCCCGGCGCTGGCATTGGTGGTGATCGGCCTCGGCAGCATCCCCACACAAACGGTACGCAATGTGCGCGCCTCGGCGCAGGACGACAAATCCTGGATGCGCAGTCGCGCCGCCACGCTGGTGGCGCTGGTTCTGTTGATAGGCGTGAGCCGGGAGGAAGTCTCGACCCAACTGGGCAGTGAAGTTGCCACAGTGGTGCATTCCTTGCGCAGCGGCCGGCTTAGTCGCCTGGACGTGGCCAAGCTGGAGCGCGGCTATTACGAAAACCTGTTGTCGGTGGACCGCTTCAATTCCCAACTGTGGGAGGTCTATACGAAAAAGCCGGCCAACTGGCTGGATGTGGAAAATGCGGGCCTGAAGCGCTTTGCCGGCGGCTTCGCGCAAGTGGATCTGATCCCCGCCTTCGTTTCGGAAACGCGCTACGGCCAGCTCAGCATCAACCGCTTCGGCATGCGCGACCAGAATTATTCGGAAACACCGGCGGCCGGCACCTGGCGTGCGGCCTTGTTGGGTTCCTCCTCGCTCATGGGCTGGGGCGTGGGTGACGGCGAAACGTTCGAAGCGCTGATCGAAAGCCGGCTCAACGCGGAACGTGCAGGCGGCGAAATTGCACACCACGAACTGCTCAACATGGGCGTGCCCGGCTACAAGCCGCCGCAACAACTGGTGAGTATGGAGCGCGCGCTGCGATTCACGCCGCAGGCGGTCATTTATGTCGCAACCGGGCGCGAGCCCAGCCAGGCGGTCAGTTACCTCGCCGAAGTGATGCACAAAGGCATCGCCATTCCGTATGCGCCCCTGCGCGACATCGTCGACCGGGCCGGCGTACACGCCGGCATGGACGAGGCAATGGCGCTCAAATTGCTCATGCCCTATCGGCGCGAAGTTCTGCGCTACGTGTACGGCCACATCGCGGATCAGGCGCGCGCGGCTGGCAGCGTGCCGGTGTGGGTTTTCCTGCCCCAGGTGCGTGCCGGCAACTGGGTCGAAGAAACCCCGGAGGCGCTCGAAACAGCGCGCGCTGCGGGTTATGTGGTGATCGACCTCAGTAGGGTTTATGAGGCTACGGACATCCAGGACATTCGCCTCGCCGAATGGGACGACCACCCGAATGCGCGCGGCCATCAGTTGGTCGCACGCCGCCTCTACGAGGCGCTGATCGACCATGCGGCACAGGTTTTTCCGCATCGCGCGCAATCCGCAGTACCTGGTTCGCAGGTCGCGCAGGCCGGCATGGCTGTGCCAAACGATCCGCGGCCAAGCCGCGGCATGGACAAATAGCAGTCAGTCGAAACGTCGTGTTTGCAACCCTGGAGACAGTGCATCATGGAAAAACTTGTAGAGCGGAAAGAAGAACTTAAAGCGGCTGTAAAGGAGTTCATCCTGCGCGAATTTCTGCCCGGCGAAGCGGCGGAAAATCTGACCGACGACGTACAGCTCATCAGCGGCGGCATACTCGATTCCATCGCCACGCTGAAGCTGGTGATGTACTTCGAAGAGCGCTACGGCATCACGCTGGAAGCGCACGAAGTGGATCGCGAACATCTCGACACGGTGCATGACATCGTGGAATTGCTGGCTGCAAAACAATAAGGGGCAGGCCATGAGCGCATCGCGTCCTCTGCATGCTGCGTTCGTCGCGGCAGCCGCTGCCTATCCGGACCGCACGGCGGTCGTCGAGCCGGGTCGGGCGTCCATCACTTACGCTGGGCTGGAGCGTTTGTCCGACCGCCTGCGCGACCACTTGTTAGTGTGCGGGGTGCGGCCCGGCGACCGCGTCGGCATTTATATGCGCAAGTCCATCGACGCGGTCGCGGCCATTTACGGCATTCTGAAAGCCGGTGCCGCCTATGTGCCGGTAGACCCGGGCGCGCCGCCTGCCCGCAACGCTTACATCATGAGCAATTGCGCGGTGCACTCGGTGCTGGTGGAGGCGCGCGTGGCGGAAAGATTTCGCGCCGAACTGGAGGCGCTGGGCGCTGCCGTACCTTTGCTCGAGACAGGGGAATGCGGCGGTGGCGAGGCGTTGAGTGCATTGCTGGAAGCGCTGGATAGCGCCGGACCGGCACCGGTGGCAGAAAACGTTTGGCCCGGCGCGGACGCGCTCGCCTATATCCTCTACACCTCGGGCTCGACCGGCAAGCCCAAGGGCGTCATGCTGTCGCATGAAAATGCCGTCAGTTTCGTGGACTGGTGTTCGGAAACGTTCAGCCCAACCCACACCGACCGTTTTTCCTCGCACGCGCCCTTCCATTTCGATCTGTCCATACTTGACATACACGTGGCCCTGAAACACGGCGCGGCGCTGGTACTGATCGGTGAGGAAGCCGGCAAGGATCCGCAAAATCTGGCGCGTCTGATCGCCGCCGAGCGCATTTCCATCTGGTATTCGGCGCCGTCCATCCTGGCGCTGCTGGCCCAGTTCGGCAAGCTCGCGCGCGACAACTATCCGCATCTGCGCACGGTGTTGTTTGCCGGCGAAGTGTTCGCGGTAAAACACCTGCGCACGCTGTGCGAACTGCTGCCCGACCCGCGTTATTACAATCTTTACGGCCCGACTGAAACCAATGTGTGCACCTACTATGAGGTGCTGCCGCCGGTGCCGCCCGAGCGCACGGCGCCTTATCCGATCGGCAAGGTGTGCTCACACCTGGAAGGCAGGGTAGTCGATGAGTACGGCGCGGAGGTCGCGCGCGGCGCGGAAGGCGAACTGTGCATCAGCGGGCGCGGCGTCATGCAGGGCTATTGGGCTTTGCCGGAACAGAGCGCGCGCGGTTTTTTCGCAAGTGCCGACGGGCGCCGCTGGTACCGTACCGGCGATATCGTGGTGGAAGCCGAGGACGGCAATTTCACTTACCGCGGCCGGCGCGACCGCATGGTGAAGCGGCGCGGTTATCGCGTCGAGCTGGGCGAAATCGAGGCCGGCCTGTACCGTCATCCGCAGGTCGAGGAAGCCGCCGTGGTGGCTGTTTCGGACGAAGAAGCCGGCGTGAAAATTACCGCCTTTCTAAGTTGCAAGGAGCAGCGTGCGCTGTCGCTGATCGAAATAAAGCGCTTCTGCGCCGAAAATCTGCCTCTGTACATGATTCCCGATCGCTTCGCCTGGCATGCCGGTCTGCCCAAAACATCCACCGACAAGATCGACTATCAGCGTCTGAAGGAAATGGCCTGATGGACTTCGGCCTGAGCGAGGAACAACGCCTGCTGCGCGACAACATCGTGCGCTTTGCGCGCGGCGTGTTGAACGAAGGGACCATTGAGCGCGACCGCGATCAGGTTTTTTCGCGCGATCTGTGGCGGCGCTGCGCGGAAATCGGCATCCCGGGCCTGCCCGCGCCGGCGGATTACGGCGGCAGCGGGCAGGATGCCGTTTCCTGCGCCATCGCCCTGGAGGCGCTCGGCTACGGGTGCAGCGACGGCGGACTCACGTTTTCGCTGTGCGCGCACATGCTGGCCTGTGTGGTGCCGCTATCGCGTCACGCCAGCGAGGAGCAGAAACGCCATTATCTGCCGGGCCTGTGCGACGGCAGTTTCATCGGCGCGCATGCGATTACCGAACCCGGCTCCGGGTCGGATACCTTTTCCATGCGCACGCGCGCCGTGCGGGCGGGTGGCGGCTGGGTGCTGAGCGGCACGAAAACCTTCATTTCGAATGCGCCGGTGGCCGACGTGGCGGTGGTATTCGCCGTCACGGACGCGAGCAAGGGCTTTCAGGGCGGCGTCACGGCTTTCGTGATCGACCGCGAAACGCCGGGTTTCCGTGCCGGTCAGAAATTCGAAAAAATGGGGCTGCGCACGTCTCCGGTCGGCGAACTGACGCTGCAAGACGTGTTTTTGCCCGACGCCGCCGTGCTGGGCCGGGTGGGCGGCGGATCGGCGGTATTTGCGACCGCCATGGACTGGGAGCGCAGTCTGCTGGTCGCAGCCCACGTGGGGGCGATGGAACGCGTGATGGAAAAAACCATCGAGTACGCGCGCCTGCGCCGGCAGTTTGGTCAGCCGATAGGGAAATTCCAGGCCGTAGCGCACAAAATTGCCGACATGAAGGTACAGCTGGACGCCGCCCGCCTGCTCACCTGGCGTGCCGCCTGGCGGCTGGAGCATGCTCGCAGCGCCTCGCTGGAAGCGTCGATCGCCAAGCTGTACGCGAGTGAAGCACTGCTCAAGACCGCGCTCGACGCCGTGCAGGTGCATGGCGGCTACGGCTACATGGTGGAATACGAAGTGGAGCGCGCGCTGCGTGACGCGGTGGGCAGCACCATTTATTCCGGCACTTCGGAAATGCAGCGCAATATCATCGCGCGCTGGCTGGGACTGTAAGTGCGCAGAGGGCAGTTTGTTGGCGGCGCGGGCGCGCCCTGCCCGCTTGCCCTGGCGATCGCAAAAGGAGGCGGGCGGGACGCCCGCCCCCCCGGGGTCTGTCGCGTTACGAATTTCTTGCGGCCTCAAGCCAAGCCGAGGCGGCAGGGCTGCTGGGGGTGCTGGCGCCCTAGCCGGCCTTCAGAAGCGCACGCGCTGCGGCCCGGTGCTGGCCGGCGGCGGCGTGATGACATCCGGCGTAATCGCCTTTTGCCCCAGACCGACATAAAGGCTGGCGTTATAGCGCAGCCACTCGCGGTCCTTGTCGCTCAGGGCGCGTATGGGTTTGGCCGGCGCGCCCATGTAGATGTAACCCGGTTCCAGCTTCTTGCCCGGCGACACCACCGCACCGGCGCCGATGATGGTTTCGGACGGGATGTGCGAACCATCCAGCACGATCGCGCCGATACCGATGCAGACGTAGTCGCCTATGCTGCCGCCGTGCACCATCGCACAGTGCGCGATGGTGACGAAATTGCCGATCTGCACGCAGAATGCCGGCTCGCCGCCGTGTATGACGGCACCGTCCTGCACGTTGCAGTGGGTGCCTATGCGCACCCAGCCGCCGCCGTCGCCGCGCACCACCGCGGAAGGCCATATGTTGCTGTAAGCGCCCAATTCCACATCACCCATCAGCGTGGCGCGATCGCTAACGTAGGTGTTGCTGGCGTCGAAGCGGGGCGTCCCGAATTCGCGCAGATATACCGTCTTTGCGTCCATATGCCTGGTCTCCGGTAGTGCTGTCTGGCAATGCCCGCATGCCCTGCAGGGCGCGCGGGCGCATGGCGCGTTACGGATGGCGCGCCGGGCCCAAATGGCTACCGCGGCGGCCGGGTGCACCTTGGCGCGCACGTCGAGCGCTGTTTATGTCAATGGATTCGCCGGGCCGGCTTCGGTCAAATTGCGAATTGTCAATCGCGCTCCACGTCGGCAAATTTTACGAACTGATTTCGACACGCACAATATGGCGGCGTCGCCTTTCCGCGACGGGCGGCAATGGCATGGCGCAAATCGGGCGCGCGTTGGGCTCAATTTCGCCTGCCGTGCAGGCCCGCCGCGGCCAGGATGGCCGGCATCGCCAACGCGGCGCGCGCCTGCACACGGTAATCGACGATAGTCGACAGTTCCGTCGTGCCAGGATTGATTTCCACCGTGGGTATGCCTTGCGAACGCGCCCACAGCACCGGCTGCACGATGTACGGGAACAAGGCGCTGGTGCCTATGGTGAACACCATGTCGAAGCCCTCGTCCAGCGCGGCATAGAGGCGTTCCAGTTGGTCCATGGGCAGGTTTTCGCCGAACAGCACCACTTGCGGCCTGACCAGCCCGGAACATTCCGGGCACTGCGGCGGCAGGGCGAGCCCGGCGTAAGTTTCCAGTTCAGTACGCCAGCCGCAGACGGTGCAGGCCAGGCGCTTCAGGCAGCCGTGAATTTCCACCAGGTTTTCCACGCCTGCTGCGCTGTGCAGGCCATCGACGTTCTGCGTGAGCGTGAATACACCGGGTTTGTGACGCTCGAGTTCTGCGATTGCATAATGCGCCGCATTCGGGCGCGCGCCGCGGCAGGCGGCTTCGATCTGGGCCAGGTATTTCCAGGTGACGACGGGCCGTACCTGAAACATGGGGCCGGACAGGGCTTCTTCGATGTCTATTCCGTCTGCGGTCGCCACACCGTCGTATATGCCGCCCACGCCGCGGTAGGTGGGCAGGCCGGAATCGGCGGATATGCCGGCGCCGGTGATGAACAGCACGCGCTCGGCCTGCGCCAGGCGCAAGCCCACCGCGCGCATGATGTGGTCCGCATCCATTTTGCTCGCCCCTACGTATAACGCGTGCGGGTGATTATCGCACCCGCGGCGGCGCCTGCGCGTTAGGCTGCAAGTGCCGCCCATGCGTGCCAGAATGAACGAATGCGCCAAAACCAAACTACCCTCAGCATCGCCACGCGCGGCCGCGCGCTGTACGACATTACGTCACAGCTCGCCGATTGGGTGGCTGAAAGCGGCATCGCCTGCGGCCTGCTCACGCTGTTCCTGCGCCATACCTCGGCCAGCCTGCTGGTGCAGGAAAATGCCGACCCCACGGTGCGTGCCGATCTGGAGCGTTTTTTCGCGCGCCTGGTGGCCGACGGCGACGCCTTGTTCCGCCACGTGGACGAAGGGCCGGACGACATGCCGGCGCACGTGCGGGCGGCACTGACACAGGTGCAGTTGAGCATTCCGGTGCAGGCGGCACGCCTCATGCTGGGCACCTGGCAGGGTGTGTATCTGTGGGAACACCGCCTGCGGCCGCACCGGCGCGAGCTGGTGCTGCACCTCGCCGGCACATGAACGCGCGCGAGGACGCCATGTGCCAATTGCTGGGCATGAACTGCAATGTGCCGACCGATATCTGCTTTTCTTTCACCGGCTTCCAGAAGCGCGGCGGCATGACCGACGAACACCGCGACGGCTGGGGCATCGCGTTTTTCGAAGGGCGCGGCTGCCGCGTGTTTCTCGATCCGCTGCCCAGTTGCAATTCCCCGGTGGCCGCGCTGGTGCGCAATTATCCGATCCGCTCCCGAAATGTCGTGGCGCACATCCGTAAAGCCACCCAGGGAGAAGTCGCGCTGGAAAATACCCATCCGTTCCAGCGCGAGTTGTGGGGGCGTTACTGGCTATTCGCGCACAACGGCAATCTGGTGGATTTCACGCCGCGCCTGGGACGGTTTTTACCGGTCGGCCACACCGATTCGGAAGCCGCCTTCTGCCACATGCTGGCGCAACTGGAAGCGCGCCACGGCGACACGGCGCCAGAGCCGCACGTGCTGTTTGACAGTCTGTGCAGTCTGGCGGCGGACATCGGCCGCCATGGCAGCTTCAATTTTTTGCTGTCGAACGGCGACTGGCTGGTTGCGCACTGTTCCACGCAGCTCGCCTACATCGTGCGGCAGGCGCCGTTTTCCGTCGCGCACCTGGCGGACGAAGACGTAAGCGTGGATTTCCGCGAGCTGACGCGGGCGCAGGATCGCGTCGCAGTGGTGGCGACCATGCCGCTCACCGACAACGAGCGCTGGACCCGCATCGAAAGCGGCTGCGCGGTGCTGTTCATGGACGGCGCGCCGCTCGCCACGCGCCCCTGCCCATGGATGCAAAAGCCGGATCGGAGTGAGCAGTAGGCGAAGTTTTGTGCACTTGGTAACATATGCCCTTATTGCGCGTGCAGTCATGAGCGGAAACGATCACTGTCAATTGTGTTGCGAAGCGGGTGGGGCCGTCCTGTGGCAGGATGGGCTGTGCCGCATCGTGCTGGCGCAGGACGGCGAAGTGCCGGGCATACTGCGCGTGATCTGGCGTGCCCACGTTGCCGAAATGACCGATCTGACGCGGCCCGAGCGGCAGCATTTCATGGATAGCGTGTATGCCGCCGAAGCGGCGCTGCGTGCAGGCTGTGCGCCGGACAAGATCAACCTGGCCAGCTTGGGCAACATGGTGCCGCACCTGCACTGGCACGTGATTCCGCGCTGGCGCGACGATGCTTTTTTCCCGCGGCCGATCTGGGGCGCCCCGCAGCGCGCCGGTGCGGTACGCGAAGTCGATGTGGCGCGCATTGCGCGCGCGCTGCAGCAAAATTTGTATGCGGAACACGGAGAGCAGGCGTGACGGCTCGTTTCGAATTGCCAACCATGGGCGGCGCCCCGGCGCCGGCATTCACGAACTCGCGCGCCTGTCGCGAATGGTTGAGCAACGTGCCGCTCACGACGCCCATGCAGGCGCAGGCGCAGCTGCTCGGCCAGATCAATCTGCTCAATCGTTACCCGGTGGCGGCCGACGAACGCCTGCGCATGCTGGAAATGCTGCGCGACCCGGTGCATTTCGTACAGGCAGAAACCGCCAAAAAATTTTCCGGGCGGCCGCTGCCCTTGTCCAGCAGTGAGGGCGCGATTTTCGGTGCCAACCAGAATTTGTGGGACACCCTGCGCATGGGCTACGTGATCGTGCTGCAGTCCGCGCTGGAAGGGTTTTCCAACCTGCCCGCGCAAGGGCACGTGATCGCACAGCGCGCGCTCGCCTGCATGCGCGAACAGCAAATGGATCAGTGCCGCGCGCCGCACGAACCGCAGCCTGGCTTCTGGAGCAATCTGCACGCAATTTACGCGGCGGCCGAAGTCTTGCAGTGCAACAAGCGTCAGGTGACGGACCCTCTGCAGGCGGAGCACAAGCAAACTTCCGTGGCGGCCAGCTACAGCTTGCCGCTGCTGCTCAATGCCGCCAGTCCGCATTCGCTGCCGCTCAAGCACATTGCCATCATCCAGCGCTGGCTCATGTCCTGGAGCCACAAGGTGAGCGTGCATGCCGACGCGCCGGAAGATGCCGAGCCGCCCCCCATTGCAATCGATCTGCAGTCCGATACGCCCGGGTCCATCAATCAGGAAGGTTGCGCCACCCTGCGCTGGATGGACGTATCCCGCCTGTCCAACAGCATACGCAAGCGGGTGCTGCTGCTGCAGCGCGGCGAAACCCCGCAAACCCTCAAGCTGGGCGACGATTGCATTCCCGCGGTAGCCATCCAGTTGTTGCAACACCTGTACCGTCACTGTTGCCGCGGCGGCTTCACACGCAGCGAGCCACGTCGCAGCACGCGCAAGGCGGCCCGCCTGGTCGCCGGCCTGCCGGCCGCGCATCAACTTCTGGCCAGCGCGGAAACCGCCCTCGCGGCGCCCATGATCCAGGACATATTCACCTTCGGCCGCGGCGCCGCCTCTGCCGCCGCGGCGCCGCAAACCATCACCGGCTACACGATGGAGCGCTGGCGCGTGGAAGACGAAAGCCCGGCCGGCATGCGCATGACGCGCCTGCGCCAGGAAGCCGGCATGCGCATAGGCGCCGGCCAGTTGGTGGCGGTATGCCCGGACGAAGAAGCCGGCTTTCTGCTGGGCAATGCGCGCTGGGCGCTAACCCTGCAAACTGGCGAGTTGCAGGCCGGCGTGCGGCTGTTCGCCGGCTCGCCGGACCCGGTCGAAGTGCGCCTGACCGGCGGTGAATCGGTCGGCCGCATGGCGCAGGGTTTCCTGTTGCCGGCCGTGCCGCGCCTCAAACAGCCGGCCAGCGTAGTCATTCCGGCCACCTGGTATCGTCCCCAGCGCGTACTGGCCATACGCGGGCGCGAAACTCGCAACATCAAGCTGCTCGAGGTGATCGAACGCGGCGTCGATTTCGAACGTGCGCTGTACGAGCCTTTGGCGTCTACCTGATTCCGCCTTCGCCTGATCCATGCTGCCGCGCCGTTATTTCCGGACGCAGTCGCAGCGCGCCGCAGCGACTGCTCTCGACTCGCGTTCGCGGCGCATTAAATCTGCGCCACCATCCATGCCATTGCCATCGGCGCATCTGCCCGCCGGCCTCGTGCATGCTTGGGCACATGCCTGTTCAAATTTTCAGTCACTATGGAAAAGCAGCGCTGCGCCGGGCGCTCCGGTACGCTTCCTGCCACCCATGCATATGGAATCGCAGGCGCCTTAGCGCAATGTTAACTTTCTCGCCGCGTGCGCTGCTACGCGCCGCCACCGTTCCAAACGCATGGGCGCTAACCACCGAGCGTGATCGATTACGGATCCCGCGTTCCGATTCGCGCAGATTTTTCTCGCCCTCTACTGCCGTCCGGTTTATGCTTGCATCGGCTTGGCTGGGATGGCAGCCCGCATGCGGGTGGAAAGGCGCGAATCAGGCGACAGAGAATGATCATGCCATCGGGTAAAAAATTCGATTTTTCCAATTCGCAGGCCTGCCTGCGCGTGCTCGAGCGCATGCAGGTGCAAGCCACCGCGCACGCCCGCGACAGCATGGCGCAATTGTTGCGCGGCATGCAGCACACGCCGCCGCCGCCACTCGAATACCTGGCTGTGCTGGAGCGCATGCGCGTGCCGCTTGCCATCGTGCTGCGCGAAATGGCGGAACCCCTGACGCGCCAGCCCATTCCGCCCGGCCAGCCGGGTGATGAAACGTTGCGCTTCTGCGTCACGCTGTGGCTTACCATGGCCAAAGCGTATGCGCGCGTGGCGGAACTGGGTTCAAATTTGCCGGCCGTACAGCGCGAATTGCCGCTCATTTGTCAGCGCTGTGTGCATTATGCCGGTCGTGCCATCACCACTTATTACGGGGTTCATCGTGAAGTGCCGCGCGGCCTGTGGCTGGAACTGCACGGTTACTATGCAACCGCGGAAGAATGGCAGCTCGCGCGCGTGCCGGTGCATGAGCCGCTCTGCGCCGGCACCGCTACGCAAAGCAGCGAAGAAGCCTATATCGCAATTTTGCTGGTCGAGCTGGCCAATCCGTATTCGCGCAATCTGCGCGAACTGGATTTGACTTTGCGTTGGGCACAGCGCTTCGCGCCTTATGCCGACTTACAGGCGCCCGATAGCGCGCCGGACCTGCGCAGTTATGCGGTGGATTTGGTGCGCGACAGCGGACCGCTCCCTCTGCAAGCCATCGCGGCCGGTTCTCAGGTGCGCTGTTTGCTGTCCGGGCGCCTGGCGGCCGAAATCGAGCATTGCGTGGCCAAGTTGCGCGGCGGCACAGCGCCTTCCGCGCTGGGGCTGGGCGAAAATTGTGCGGCGCGGCCGGCGGCGCGCCTGCTGGTGCAGTTGTACCGGCCCTGGTGTCAGGCCGCGACGCCGCGGCGATTTCCGCGCCACAAGGGACAGGGCGAAATTACCCTGTTCCGCGGCTTTGAAATCATTCACGATATGGTGAGCGGGAAAAAATTCCGCCAGCCGGAACTGATCCATCTGTTTTACCGGCCCGAATTCGAAGCCATCGTTACCTTCGGCGAACGCGTGGAGTCCAATCTGGTCTGGAAAGCGCGCGAAGCCGACATGCCCGCGAGCGGCGAGCCCTGGCACGTGGCCGACCAAAGTGCCACCGGTTTTCGTGTCGCGCGGCCGGCCATACAGGATTGTCTGGCCTGCGGCGAACTGGTCGGCTGTATCGTGCCGGATAGTCCTTATTGCCTGCTGGCGCGCGTCACCTGGAGCAAATACGAATCGAGCGGGCGCTTTTCCGCCGGCCTCGAAGTATTCGCCGGTGCGCCCAAAGCCGTGGCGCTGCGCGCCTATGGGCCGGACGTGCCACAGACCGAAGCGTTCGAGCGCGCCTTCCTGCTGCCCGCCCTGCCGGCACTGAAAATCGAAGCGCGCCTGGTGCTGCCGCGCGGCTGGTTCGAATCCGGCCGCATGGTGCAGATTTATGACGACAAGCTCATGGTGCTGCGCCTGCATCACGCCGACCAGCAGGGCGTCAATTACGACCGCGTCGGCTTTCACCGCGTGGACTAAGCCGTCCCTCGCGGCGCGGTGCTGGTCAATCCGATTTACCGCGCGCCGCTGCGTGCAAGTGGGCAATGAAGCGCTGCCGCGCCGCGTCGAGGGCAGCGCGGGCGTCCACATTGGACAGCCGCTGGCAGCAGCGATAAAACTCGTCAAACGCCGCCATGACCGCCGCCTCGTCGAGGCGCCGCCGCGGCGCGGTTTTATCCGCGGCGGGCTGGTCGCCCAGCGGCTTGAGCACTGCATAGCGCGGGATCATGGCCTGGCCGCCCTGTTCCGAGCTGGCGGTGATGGGGCCGTTCTTCACGTAAATTTTGCCCTGGTACTCGAAGCGGGCGCCTATGGGCAATTGCTGGAACTTCATGCTGGCTCACCTCCGGTCACGAGGCCTGATGTTACGCCGACCCAGCCGCGCTTGCGTTTCAGGCTGCAGACGCCAGATCGGCATCGGCCGCGAGCCGCGCCGCCAGGAAATCCACCAAAGTACGCACCCGATGCGGAACATGGCGATGGCCCGGGAATAGTGCGTATATGCCCAGGCGGCGGGCACAGAATTCGGTCAGCACGGCGCGCAGCCGGCCCGCACGCACCGCCTGCGCGGCGATGAAGGTGGGCTGGTAGGCGATACCGAGACCGCGCGCGGCGGCTTCGATCAAAGCTTCGCCATTATTGGCCGTGATGCGGCCCTGCACATCGAACCACTGCGTTGCACCATCCACCACGAAGGGCCAGCTCGAACGGAACGCCTGCGTGTAGCTGATGCACTCGTAGCGGATCAGGTCGGCCGGGTGTTGCGGCTCTCCGTGCTCGGCCAGATAGGCCGGCGCTGCCACCACCATGGAACGGCAGGAGCCCAATTGGCGCGCCACCTGCGTGGGCGGTAGTTGGGCGGTGATGCGCACGGCGACATCCAGTCCCTCTTCCACCAGATTGACACGGCGGTCGGTGAAATCGAGTTCCAGGCTGATGTCCGGATAATCTGCCGCGAATTCGGCCAGCAAGGGCACCAGCTGGATGCCGAACGAAAGCGGCAGACCGGCGCGTATGTGCCCGCGCGGCTTGCCGCGTTCGGCATCCAGCCCGGTTTCCGCCGCGTCGACCAGCGCCAGTATTTCGCGCGACTTGTCGAGATAATTCTGTCCGGCCGAGGTAAGGCTCAGGCTGCGCGTGCTGCGCGCGATGAGCTTGGTGCCCAGGTGCGCTTCGAGTGCCGCGATTTTGCGCGTGACCACCGAGCGCGGCAAATCCATCTGATCCGCCACGGCGCTGAAACTGCCTTTTTCGGCCACGCGCACGAACAGATTCATCGCTTCCAGCCTATCCATTGTTCCCTCCATGGCAATAAAGTTTTGTTGATTGTAGTCTTTATTGCAAATCGTCTTGCGCGGACAATGCGTCCATCCCGAACGGCATCCGGGCAGTCGATGCCGCCAACAGAGATGGAGCAATATCATGAAAGCAATTGAAACCTACGGCCCCGTGGCGGGCCGCATCCTGATCGCCCTCATATTCGTGCTGTCCGGCTTCAGCAAAATCACCGGCTTCGAAGGCACGGTGGGCTATATCGCCTCGAAAGGCCTGCCCCTGCCGCAACTGGGCGCGGTGGCCGCAATCGTGGTCGAACTGGGTGGCGGCCTGATGCTCATGGTGGGCTGGAAAGCGCGCTGGGCGGCGCTGGCCATGGCCGTATTCACGGCCGCCGCGGCCGTGCTGTTCCACAACTACTGGGCCGCGCCGGCGGAAATGGCGCAGAACCAGTTCATCCACTTCATGAAGAACATTTCCATGGTGGGCGGCCTGCTGTTCGTGGCAGCGCACGGCAGCGGCGCGCTCAGTCTGGAACGCCGCGCGGCTTGAGTTTTTTGCCTCGCATCGCCGAGGGGCAGCGGCCGCCAGGGCGCTGCCCTTCCTGTCCTTTTGAGCGGATTGTTTTTGCTCGCCCATCTGGTGCGTGATCCATCCGCCAGCCGCCTCCGTACAAGTTCCAATGCGGGATTTTCAGGGGGCGGGTGATGGTGCAGGCGGTCGAACAAGCGGTAAATTGGGTGGAACAGGGGCTGGTGCCGGACCGCGTGATTCGGCTCGGCATACGCAGGTTGTTGCGCGAACGGCTGGCCGAGGTGTGCGCAGCGGACGTGGCGGCGGCCTGCGAACTGGGTGAAACTTTCATCGCGGCGCTGCCGGACGCGCAGATTGCACCCTTGCCGGAAAAAGCCAACCAGCAGCATTATGAAATTCCGGCCGAATTTTTTGCAGCGGTGCTGGGGCCACAACGCAAATACAGTTGTTGCCTTTGGCCGGACGGTTGTTCCAGTTTGGCCGCCGCCGAAACGGCCGCGCTGGAACTGAGCGCCGCGCATGCCGGCCTCGCCGACGGCCAGCGCATCCTTGAACTGGGCTGCGGCTGGGGATCGTTCAGCTTGTGGACGGCGCAGCGGTTTCCCAATGCGCATATCACCGCCTTGTCCAATTCGGCATCGCAGCGGGAAGCCATACAGGCGCTCGCGCAAGCAAGGGGCGTTTCCAATCTGGAAGTGCTGACGGGCGATTTCAATAATTTCGACACCGGCGCGCGCTTCGACCGCGTGGTGTCGATAGAAATGTTCGAGCATTTGCGCAACTGGCCGCAGGCTTTTGCCCGCGTGGCGCGCTGGCTTGTACCGGGCGGGCGGTTTTTCATGCACGTATTCGTGCATGGCGGCGCGCCCTATGCGTTTAACGCGCGCGATGCGAGCGACTGGATGAGCCGGCATTTCTTTTCCGGCGGCATGATGCCCAGCGACGCGCTCGCCGCGCGCTGCCAGGACCACCTGCGTCTGGCGCGGCAGTGGCGCTGGGACGGCCGCCACTATCAGCGCACCGCCGAAGCCTGGCTCGCGCGCATGGATGCCGCAGAGGACCAATTGCGGCCGCTGTTCCAGCGCATTTATGGCGCCGACGCCGAGCGCTGGTGGATGCGCTGGCGGCTGTTTTTCATGTCCGTGGCCGAACTGTTCGGCTTTGACCAGGGGCAGCGCTGGTTCGTGAGCCATTATCTGTTCGAACGGCGCGACTGAGCATGCATGCGGCGCATCCCACCGGTGGAATTGGCGGCATTGTTGCAACGCCGCACGGCGAGCCGTCGCGGCCACTAAAAATCGCCAATTTCTTGCTGTTCCAGGCCGCCTGGTTTGCTGCCGTGCTGGGTGCCGCGCGCGGTGCGCCTGGCGCCGGCACGGCGGCCATTGCGCTGGCGCTGGCCTGGCATCTGGCACTGGCGGCGCGTCCGGCCGAAGAAGCACGGCTCATCGCAGCCGTCACGCTGGTAGGCCTGGTATTCGAACTAATGCGGCTCGCCGCGGGCGGCGTGGTGTATGCGTCAGGTCAGCCGCTGGCGGCCTTGCCGCCGTATTGGCTGATCGCACTATGGGCGCTGCTGGCGAGTTCGCTCAATCTGAGCTTGCGCTGGCTCAAGGGGCACTATTGGCGCGCCGGGGTGATCGGCCTCGCAGCCGGACCGGCAGCGTTTGCGGCCGGTGTGCGGCTGGGCGCGGCACGCTTTAGCGACACTATTACGGCACTAAGTACGCTCGCGGCAGGCTGGTGCCTGCTGCTGCCCTTGCTGGTCTGGCTATCGCGGCGCTACGACGGCTATGGCGCGCTACCCGCCGGATCGCCACGCCCCAAGCATACGGAGGCCCGACGCACATGAATCCTTATGACGCCATCTGCCTGCCCGCCATGCAGGCGCTCGGGGTAATCGGCGTGCTCGCGGCGCTGGCCTGGATGGCCAGCCTGGCGCGGCGCGACGCCAGTCTGGCGGATCGCTTCTGGCCGCTGTTCATCGCCGCAGCGGCCCTGGTTTATGCCGTGCAAAGCGCGCCACTGACAGCGCGCGGGCTGCTCATGCTGGCATTGGTGATGGCCTGGGCGCTACGCCTGGGCGGCTATATCACCCGGCGCAACTGGGGCCACGGCGAAGACCGTCGCTTTGCCGCGCTGCGCACCAAGCACGGCGCACAGTTCGGCTGGCGCAGCCTGTATCTGGTATTCGGCCTGCAGGGCTTGCTGGCCTGGCTGGTGAGTTTTCCGCTGCTGGCCGGCCTGGCAAGCCGCGCCGCGCTCACACCCTTCGACCTGCTCGGGGGCGCCCTATGCCTGTTCGGCATCCTGTACGAGGCAGTGGCCGACCGGCAAATGGCGAACTTTCTGCGCGACCCGGCGCAACGCGGCGGCGTCATGGCGCGCGGGCTGTGGGCCTATTCGCGTCACCCCAATTATTTCGGCGAAGCCTGCGTCTGGTGGGGGCTGGGCGCGATGGCGGTGGCGAGCGGCGCGGCCTGGGCCTTGGTGTCGCCCGTTTTGATGACGGTACTGCTGTTGCGCGTGTCGGGCGTCACCCTGCTGGAAAAGGACATTGCCGAACGCCGCCCGGGCTACCGCGACTACGTGCGGCGCACCAATGCGTTTTTTCCCGGACTGCCGCGCGGGAGCGGCAAACCGTGCGCGGGCTGATGCCGGGCCTGGCCCTGGCGGCGCTAGCCGGCGCCGCGCCGGCCGACACTGCGCCGCCGCAAACGCCCACGCGCGAGTGGGATTTTGAAGTCACGCTGGACGGAAAACCCATAGGCCGCCATCGCTTTCTGCTCGCACCGCAAGGGGCCGATGGCAGCCGGACTTTGCTTAGCGAGGCCGACTATCTGGTAAAAATTTTGGGGATTCCGGTGTACCGCTACCACCATGAAGCGCGAGAACGCTGGCAGGGTAATTGCCTTGCGGAACTGGCTGCACGCACCGACGACGATGGCCGCCGCTCCAGCGTGACTGCCGAAGCACGCGAGGGTGGGCTGCGGATCGCGGTCCAGCCGCCGGCCGCGGGCGGGTCAAGCGATGGGGCTAATGCGGCCGGCTGCCTGATGACTTTTGCCTATTGGAATGCCTCCATGCGCACGCAATCGCGGCTGCTCAATCCGCAGACGGGCGTAGTGGAAGCGGTGCGGATCGCGCGCGCCGGCAACGCTACTGTGATGGTGCAGGGCCGCCCGGTGAAGGCCGAAAACTGGCGCATCAGCGGGGCGCTCAGTCAGGTCGACGTCTGGTACACAGTCGATCACAATTGGGTAGGCCTGGATGCGCTGTTAGATGGCAAGCGGAAATTGAGCTACCGACTGCAATGACCCCCGCCGCTATGGCGCTGCGCCGCCACCTGCATGCCGCTGCGCTGGTCGCGGCGGCGTTCCTGCCGCTCGATGCCATGTGGCTAACCCTCATGACGCCACGCTTGTACCAACCCGGGATGGGTCATTTGCTGGCGGCACAGCCCGATTTTGCCGCCGCAACGGCGTTTTACTTACTGTACTTTGCGGGCGTGGCCGTCTTCGCCGTGCGGCCCATGGAGCGCGTTACGCGCCTGCTACCTTACGCGGCGCGCGCCGCATTGTTTGGAGCCGTCGCCTATGGCACCTACGATTTGACGAACCAGGCAACGCTGCGCGACTGGCCGTGGGTCATAACGGTTAGCGATCTTTGCTGGGGCGCCGCTGCGACCGCACTCGCCACGCTGATCGCGCGTCGGGCCATGCGATAAGATCAATTCCAACCAAGCGCCCACTACCCGCGACGGCCAAATCTACCAAGCCCATTGCGCGCGATGCGCAGGCTTGACGCGGTCGCGAGCGAACAAGTCGCGCACAAAACTACCCCTCAGAAAACGCTCGAGTACGCCGCGCCGGTCCAACATTTCTATAAATTGCGGGTCCAGAAAACCACGCCGGTCGGAGTGCTGCGAGGTGTCGATATCGCCGAAGCCATTCACCTCGATTATTTTCGGGCCATCGGCGCACAGCGCGATATCCCAACCGGGACAGGTGTAGCCGGGAAATGCCAGATGCGCATCCAGCACCAATTGGCGAATTTCGCGCCAGCAGGGAATTTGAATCCCCAACATCGGCCGACCGGTGTTTGGATGGGATTCGTGCAGGCGCCTCGTGTCGCGGAAGCCGCCGACAACGCGCAATACCTTGCCGCTTTCCAGATCGATCTGGCAGATAAGATTTCCGCTGGTACCGAATTTAAAGTGGTCGTCATCGCGGTTTCCAGCATTGGCGCGCCAGATTGCACGTGTGATAATCGGTCCGCGGTCGGAATAAAAGCTGTGAATCCGGAATCCCGATATTTTGGCAGTGCCACATACGTCCGCCAGCCGGGGATGCGACGTCAATGGCTCCTGAAGCACCCAGCCCAGACCACGCCTGTCTTCCAGACGGTCCAGCAATTGATCCTCGTTAAGCCGCTCAGCAGAGCCAAGTTCGAAATGCTTGTCCTGGATGCCCGTCAGCAGGAAATTTCCGCGGCCAAACGAACTGGATGAGGGTTTCACATAGACCGGAACATTTTCCGGCTGTCGCAAAAACGCCAACAGTTCGCTGGGGCTTTCCAGATTCTGCGCCAGTTTGGCGGGCCGCTTGGTGCGGTAGGTGGCGCGCAGGGCGGGATGCGGAAAACCACATCCGGCAAACATTGCGTACATCGAAATCTTGTCGAGCGACAAAATTTCCGAATATTCATCGACCAGCAGTTTTTCGAGTATTGCTTGCGCCCGCCAGCCGCCGAAGGCCTTTTTTTGTTCCAGAGTCAGATCTGTGCCGGCGAGTTCGTAATCGAGGTATTCGGAGAACCCCAGCCGGCCCTGGGAAAATCGCAGCGCCAGCATTTCTACCGCGATGGATAGCACCGAACGCCCGGTTTTACGCGCGCTTGCCGTAACTGCTGCTGCCGTACTTGCCATGCATGCCCTCGTGAAGTATTGCGCCATCAGCGCAAAAGGAGCCACTCAAATGTATTGAGGCGCTTACGTTGGCTATGCATTTCAACTAGGCCTGGCCGCCAACTAATTCGGCTCTGATTATGCTAAATAACTTATTGCCTGGGAACGCCACTTTGTCACGATCATGCGTTGTGGATTGCGTCCAAGTGTCTGTTTGTCGAAAACAATGTTTGCCGGATTGGCGTCGCCGCTTGTATATTGCCGCGTCCGATCCGGATAGCGCGCACGCCATATGCCGGAAGAGTGGATTCCGGGCAGACGCAAAAAGTTGGGGGTGCCGCGGCGGGCCACCATTGCCGGGCCTTGGGCAGGGGTGACGTTCAGATCGTCTTCGCGAAACCCGGGAAATGCGCGACCAGAAGCAGATTGCCGCACTGAAGATCGGGTTCAGCCCGCCGCGTCCGCCTCCGCCTCCGGCCACAGCGCGGGAAAATAGAAGCGCAGCGCGTGCAGCGGCAGGCCGAAGCGCACACGCCCCTGCGGACTGTCGGATTTGAGCAGGCCGCGTTTGAGCAGCGCGCTCAGCACCGTGACGGCGGTGCGCTCACCCAGGCCCAGCATGGATTTGAATTCGCCGCGCTCCAGTTCGCCCGCGCTCAAAAACAGGTAGTGCAGCGGCCGCAGTGCCTGCCGCCGCACGCCGGAGCGCAAGGATTGTTCTTCGAAACTGAGACAGGCCGCGATGCGCCCTTCCATGCCGGACACGGCCAACATGCCGGCCATGAATTGCACCTGATCCAGGCATACGTCCAACACGTAATCGATCCACGCGATGAGCCCCTGTTCGCTCAGATTGCCGCGCCCGTCCAGATCGCCGCGGCGCGCTTCGTCGGCGTCGGCGAGGCGTGCGTAATAACGTTCGACGTCACGCGCGAAACCGCGCAGCGGCGACCATAGCCCGTTGCTATAGCCCAGCGCGTGCAATAGTACGTGGGTGTGCAGGCGCATCACGCGGCCGTTGCCGTCGATGAAGGGGTGCATCCAGCCCAGCCTTTGGTGGGCGGCGGCGAGTGCCAGCAAACTGGCTTCTCCGCGCCTCACCGTGCCGTAAAACTGCGCCCAGCGCGCGAAAAAGGCGGGCAAACTGTCCCAGGCCGGCGCCACGTGCCGCCCCACGCGCACCTCTTGTTGGCGCAGTTCGCCGGGCGTGAAGGGCGGGTTTTGCGAATCAGGCAGGTTTTCTGCCGGCAGGCGCGAAAACAGTTCGCGATGGATGTCCTGCACCGCGGCTTGCGAGTACAGGGCTTGTGCACCGGCTTCACCCGCGTAGCCCACTTCCAGCGCCTGTTCCGCCTCGATGTGCGCGACCGCCAGCCGCTGCCGCCGTGCCAGTTCGCTATTGGCTGAAAAATCCTTGGCCAGCGCCTGTTCGATTTCCGCCGGGCGGGTGTGCTGGCCTTCGATGCGGTTGGTGTAATAGGAATTCATGCCGCGCAACAGCCCGCGCAATTCGGCAGCGATCGGTAGTCCGCCCAGTTGCGCCGCGGCGCGCGAAAGTTCGTGCGCTTTGGCGAGCAAAGATTGCTGCATGTGCTCGCCCGGCAATAACGGTTCAAACTGGTGCGGGGCGTTGTAGAGCAAGACCAATTTGCGTACTTGAAATGTTCAATAAGGTCATGATCAAGTTAGCAAATATTATAACTTTGCGCAAATTTTTGCGAACTTTGATGCGAACTTGGGAACGCCTTGGGGTGGAAGGCGAATTGAAGTTGCGCCCGGTCCGCGAAAATCAGCCCGAGGGCGCCGATTTGGCACCGCGATGAACTGCCGCGAGGCGCGCCGCGGCGCCGCTTCAGATGCCCATCCAGGCGCCCAGCGCCCGCGCCAGCAGGCCGTCGAAACGCAGCGGCCCTTGTAGTGCCACCAGGCAGATGCATTCACCGTCGGCCGTGACCTGCGGGCGGTGGTGTATGGTTTCGTCGGCTTCGTCGAAATCTCCGGCATGCCACGCGGCGCGGCCGTCTTCGAATGCACCGTACAGCACCTGCGTCACTTCGCGGCCGCTGTGGGTGTGCGCGGCGAGCATGCGGCCGGCGCCCATGCGCAGCAAAAACACGCGCGCGTCGCGTTGCTGCGGCAGGTCTACGCGGCTCCAGCGCATGTCGGGGCCGATGCGGTGCCAGGGCGATATGCTGCAGCCATCGAGGCTGTGCGGCCATTGCAGGCCGGCCGGCAAATCGGGCCGCGTTGCTTTGACGCGCGCAGGCGGGCGCGGCGCGAAGCTTGCCGCCGCATCGATGCGTTCCAGCGTGCGGCTGAAAGCGCCCGCTGCAAGTTCGACCGGTTCTATCTGGTCCAGCAATACGCCGCCCAATGCCTCCAGTTCGCGCATCTGCGCGCGGCAGCCCGGGCACATTTCGATATGCGTGGCGAGCACCAGACTGGCGCCTGCATCCAGCCTGCCGGCTGCCTGCGACAGCAACAATAGTTGGTCGGGATGATGCGTGTTCATGGCTGCAAATGGCCCAGCGCGCGGCGCAACTGTTCCATCGCGCGGCGGATGCGGGATTTCACCGTCCCGAGCGGGATGGACAATGCCTTTGCGATATCCGCGTGGGGCTGTTCCTCGTAAAAAGATAGACGCAACAGCAAGGCCTGGTCTTCCGGCAACTTGCCCAGAGCTTCGCGCACGCCGTGTTCGATCTGGCCAGCGGCCAATTGTTCGGGCGGCGTGGGTGCGGCGTCGGCCAGTTCATCCGTCAGTTCGTCGGCTGCATCGCCGGCAGACTGTTCGCGCGCCCCGTCCAGCCCCCGGCGTGCATAGTCTATGCGCAGGTTGCGCGCAATCGTGAATACCCAGGTCGAGGCCTGCGCGCGTGCCGGGTCGAACGAAGCCGCCTTGCGCCACACGTTCACCATTGCTTCCTGTGCCAGCTCTTCCGCCAGCGCCGCATCGGCGCCGCCGCGCATCAGAAACGCCTTGATGCGCGGCGCGAAGTGCCGGAACAGCGCGGCGAATGCGGCACGGTCGCCGGGGTCGGCCACGGCGCGTATCCATGCGGACAATTCGTCGGGAGTGGGCATGCGGCTGGGGCGGGAAGGCGAACTCATCACGGACAGGTGGCCCGGCGCCGGCCGGCGCGCCACCTGGGCGTCGAGGCGTAGTGACAGTGGCAGGGGCGCGGTCAAGGTGTTCATGCCCATTTTACGCAAGGCGGCGGAATTTGGATCACCGGACCGCGCCTGCCCGCGGCCGGCGTGATCCAAATTCGCCGCCGCACCGTAGAACCGGAAACTTGCGCGCCAGCCGGCCGCGCAGTGATTCCGGGGGCTCAAACAAAATGAATGAACGGCGCGTCATCGAATCCGCCGCCCACCCGCTGCCCGCGCAGAACATTGCGGTGATAGGCAGCGGCATATCCGGGCTGGCGGCGGCATGGCTGTTGTCGCAGCACCATCAAGTCAGCCTGTTCGAAGCGGCGCCGCGCGCCGGTGGGCACAGCAATACGGTAGAGGTGGCAAGCGCGGGCGCAGGCGGCGCGGCCCTGCCCGTAGATACCGGCTTCATCGTTTATAACGACCATGCCTATCCCAACCTCGCCGCCTTGTTCGCGCACCTGGGCGTGGCAACCCGGCCGACCGAAATGAGTTTTGCGGTCAGCCTGGATGGCGGCGCGCTGGAATATTCCGGCAGCGATATCGGCGGCTTGTTTGCGCAGCGCGGCAATATCGTCAGTCTGCGCTTCTGGTCCATGTTGCGCGACCTGCTGCGCTTTTACCGCGAAGCGCCGCGCGATGCCGAACGGCTGGGCCCGGTGTCGCTGGACCAATACCTGGATGCACGCGGCTATGGCCGCGCCTTCCGCGAAGATCATTTATACCCGATGGCGGCCGCGATCTGGTCCACGCCGGCCGCCAAAATCGGCCGCTATCCGGTGGCCGCCTTCGTGCGCTTCTGCGAGAACCATCACCTGCTCAAACTGAGCGGGCGCCCGGCCTGGCGCAGCGTAGTTGGCGGCAGCCGCGAATACGTGCGGCGCATGACCCACACTTTGGGCGCCGGCGTGCGCCTGGGCGAGCGCGTCAGCGGCATTTTGCGCGAGCCGGGCGGCGTGCGCGTGGCCGGCGCAAGCGGATTGCTGCCGCAGCGCTTCGACCAGGTGGTGATCGCCACCCACGCCGATCAGGCGCTGCGCCTGCTGGACCCGCCGTCGGACGCCGAAAAACGCCTGCTCGGAGCATTCAGTTACAGCCGTAATCTGGCATTGCTGCATACCGACCGCGCACTCATGCCGCAGCGCCGCCAGGTGTGGTCGAGCTGGAACTATCTGGCGCAGCGCGGCACGGCCGACAAACTGTGCGTGAGCTACTGGATGAACCGCCTGCACGGCGTCGAATCGCCGCAGCCGCTGTTCGTGACGCTCAATCCGCTGTGCGAGCCGCGCGCCGGCAGCGTGCTGCACGAGGAAATGTACGAACACCCCTTGTTCGACCTGAACGCCCTGCGCGCCCAGAGCCAACTATGGAGCTTGCAGGGCCGCCAGCGCACCTGGTATTGCGGCGCCTATTTTGGCGCCGGCTTCCACGAAGACGGACTGCAGGCCGGGCTGGCGGTGGCCGAGGCCATAGGCGGCGTGCGCCGGCCCTGGACGGTGGCCGGCGAATCCGGCCGCATCGTCCTGCCCACACTGCGGGTGCGCGCCTCGTGAGTACGCATTCCGCACTTTATGCCGGCATGGTGATGCACCAGCGCTTGCGGCCGCTTCGCCACCGCTTGCGCTACCGCGTGTTTTCGCTGTTGCTCGATCTGGACGATCTGCCGCGCCTGCATGCAAGCCTGCGGCTATTTTCGGTAAACCGGGCCAACCTGTTCAGTTTTTACGAGCGCGATCACGGCGCCGGCACGCCCACCGGCCTGGCCGATTGGGTGCGCGGCGAATTGCGCGCGGCCGGGCTGGCCGCCGACGGAAAAATTCAGTTGCTCACCATGCCGCGCATGTTGGGCTATGCATTCAATCCGCTCAGTGTTTATTTCTGCCACGACGCCGCCGGCGCACTTGGCGCGATTCTGTACGAAGTCAATAACACCTTCGGCGAACGCCACGCCTACCTGCTCGAAGTGGCACCCGGCCAGCGCGACGGGGCGCGCGTCGCGCAAGGCTGCGCCAAAGCCATGCACGTATCGCCCTTCCTGGATATGGACATGAACTACCGCTTTCGCGTCTGCGCCCCGGCCGCCGCACGCGAATACATGCGTGTGGGCGTGGATGCCTGCGACCGCGACGGTCCGCTACTGATCGCCACCTACGCCGCACGGCGCCACGCGCTGGGCGACAGGGCCTTGCTGTGGGCGCTGGCGGCACATCCGCTGCTGACGCTGAAAGTCGTCGCCGGCATCCACTGGGAAGCCCTGAAGCTGTGGATGAAAGGCGCAAAGGTAAACAGCAAACCCGACGGCGAGGCGTCGGCCGTTACCGTCGTTAGTTCCCGGAGATCATTGACATGAGTAGCGCCGGCCGCCAACAAACGACCAACCCGGTCGAGCTAGGCCTGCTCGCGCAAATTCCGCCGGCACGCTGGCCGGCCTGGTTCGGCGCGCCGCTGCGGCTTCTGGCGAGGCGCCTTCTGGCCGGCACGAGCTTCGGGGCGATCGAACTGAAGCTGCCCGACGGCAGCCACGTCACAGCACAGGGCGCGCAGCCCGGACCGGCCGCGGTGGTCGTGGTGCAGCGCTGGCGTGCCCTGGCGCGTCTGGCTCTGGGCGGCGACCGCGGCTTTGCCGACGCTTATCTGGATGGCGACTGGAATACGCCGGAGCTTGCCGCGCTGCTCGAATTCGGCGCCTTGAACGAAGCCGGCTGGCGCGGCAAACTGGATGCCTGCCGGCCGTTGAAAGTATTGGCGCGCATCGAGCACGCCCGGCGTGCCAATACGCGCAGCGGCAGCCGGCGCAACATCGCCTTCCATTACGACCTCGGCAATGACTTTTACCGCCATTGGCTGGACGCCGAACTGATCTATTCGAGCGGTATTTATTCGCAACTTGCGACCACGCTGGAACAGGCCCAGGCCGCGAAAATTGCCCGCGTGATAGAACTGATGCAACTGGATGCGGCGCCGCAAGCCGCGTCTGTACTGGAAATTGGCTGCGGCTGGGGTGCCCTGGCCTGTGCGCTGGCGCGCCGGCACGGCGTGCATGTGACCGGCCTTAGTTTATCCACGCAACAATTGGAACACGCCCGCGCCCGCGCCGCGCGCGAAGGCCTGCAGCAACTGACCGACCTGCGCCTGCAGGATTACCGCGACGCCGGCGGGTGCTACGACCGCATCGTGTCGATAGAAATGATGGAAGCCGTCGGCGAGCACTATTGGCCAGATTATTTCAAGGCCCTGCGCGCGCGCCTGGCGGACGGGGGACGCGCCGTAATCCAGGCCATCACGATAGACGAAGCACACTTCGAACACTATCGCGCCAACCCGGATTTCATCCAGCGCCACATATTCCCGGGCGGCATGCTGCCCACCACCGCCGCGCTGCGGCGCGAAGCGGAACGCGCCGGCCTGCAACTGGTGCATACCGAAACCTTCGGCGCGAGCTACGCCGCAACCCTGGCCGAATGGCGCCACCGCTTCGTCACCGCCTGGCCCGCCATCGCGGCGCTGGGATACGACCTGCGCTTCCGTCGCATGTGGGAATACTACCTGTGCTACTGCGAAGCGGGTTTCAGGACCCAGCGCGTCGATGTAGGACTTTATACATTCGTGCCCGCGCGGAGGGGGGGCAAGGCGGAGCGCCTCCGGAACCCGGTCTGAATTTCCAACCGGGGCGCGGGCGCCAAGGCTGCCCATGTTGCCGGCGCGCGAAAGGGGTTTTGATTCGCGGCCAGCAGGTGAATCGCTGCATCAGCGCACCCGCCGCCCCCTGCCGATTTCACCCCGGTTTTTGCGCCTGCGGAGTCCGGCCGCAGCGTCTTCGCCGCCACCGCGCCACGGCATAGTGAGTCCGGCGTGAAGTGGGTCGTGTTCCAGCTTTCGCAAATCGCTCCGCTGCATTGACTTGCGCGGGCTGCGTGCTGGATACTTGCGTCCTGCTCGCGGCGGGACAGACAGGTTCCCGGTTACGGCCGGATGGTCGAAGTCCGGCAGCGCCGCCCTCATCGGCGGCTTCCCTCGAAGGGCACCAGCGCGGCAGGTCGCTGGCGCTCGTTCCTCAATTTGCGCCGCGGGCGCTGAGCGCCCGGCTCCAAAAAGCTCGCAACAACGCCAGATCAAGGCCTACCTATGTCGGAACTTGCAGATAAACTTTGTCACCGCTACTACGCAAATTCGCCGCATCCTTACCGGCTGTTCGAAGAACAGGTCGGACGCCTGCTGAAACCCGATAACGTGTTGCTGGACGCCGGTTGCGGGCGCACCGTGCCGGTGTTGCGCAAATACCTGGGGCGCGCGAAACGCCTGATAGGCGTGGAACTGGTGGATTTTACCGATGTGCCCGCCGGCATCGAAACGCATAACGCCAACCTCGCCCAAATCCCCGTGGAAAGCGCCAGCGTGGACCTCATCATGTCGCGCAGCGTGTTCGAACATCTGTCCGATCCGCAGGCCGTGTACGCAGAATTCATGCGCATCCTGCGGCCGGGTGGCCGTGTGGTGTTCCTCACCGCGAATATGTGGGATTACGGCACCCTGGCGGCGCGCATGATCCCCAACCGGTTTCACGCCGGGATCGTCGCCAAGGTGGAAGGGCGGGCCGAAGAAGATACTTTCCCGACTTGCTACAAGACCAATACGCGCGCCGACGTCGACCGCCTCGCTGCGGGCGCCGGCTTCCAGGTCGAAAGCTACGAATACCTGAGCCAGTACCCGAATTACCTCATGTTCAATGGCGTGGCGTTCTTCCTGGGCATGTGTTACGAAAAGCTCATCAGCAAGGTGGAGCTGCTGCGTTACCTGCGCGGCTGGATCATGGTCACGCTGAAAAAGCCGGACTGAAGGACACCTGCACGGCTACGCGACACCGCCACTGAGCCGGTAGCGCTCCAATCTTTCCGTATTTCCGCGCCGCCGGAGTCGCAGCGTAAAATTTGGTATTTAGGTTTTCTCAAGTGGAGCTGTTCCGGGGCCGACGCGTAGCCCCTCGCTTGGCCCCCATTCCTGCGCCTGCCATGGCACATCGAAGCAGGATAGGACGGGCGGGTATCGGGCTTTATTGCTGGTCGAACGCCGACTTGCCACCCAGCGGGTTGCCGATCTCAAAACCTTTTGCAAGATTCCGGTGACATCCGCATAAAGCCCGAAATTTGGGAAAACTCAAAAACACCGCGTAACTGGCTTTGCGCCCCAGCCGTCCCGATTGCGCCCGACGAAGCGCCGATCACGCCGGACGGCATGGACGCAAACGACAGCGCCTTGCGCGAACGCTGCAAACGGCGCAGCATGCCCCGTCCGGCGGTAAGTAGTGCCATTTGACGCTGATCCAATTTTCCCAATGGGTAGTGGGCGTACATTCTTCCCCCACCGCGACCCATGCTACCGGCGCGTTTAAGCCGTTTTTAAGACCGCAGGCGTAGTTTGTGCGAACCGGGGCCATGCGGGCCGCCCAGCGATGGCGCTGGGCCCACGTCGGTGACGAATAAATTGGAGGCGGTCATGAAAGACAGGGGAATCAGAGCTTCGGGAGTTGCCGCGTTTGCGGCCATGGTCGCGCTGGGCACGCCCGCGTGGGCGGCGACTACGGTACAGATCGGGGCTAGCGGCAAGACGTATGCATCCAGCACGGTAGGGTGTGCTGGCGCTCCGGCTACAGCGCAGTTGTCGCCGGTGGTGGAAGCCGGTCTGTTCAACCCGAAGAAGAATACGAGCGCCGACATCCTCCTGAACGGCACCACCGTGGCCAAGGTCACGAGCGACGCTCCGTCCTCCAACGTGTGGCTTGGCGACGGCGCCAACACGGTCGTTGTGGAACTCAGCAAGAAAACTGCTGACGCGTATACTTTCGTTGTGCAACCGGGCTTATGCACACTGCCGGACACTTCCGGCAATACATTCAGCGCCGACGGCACGCTGGAGTATGCCGCCAGCGGCAAGTCATACGCGACGGTCACGCCGGGCTGTGCGGTAAACGGCGCCACCGGGCTCGCACAACCGTATATCAACCTGATGGACAACGGAACTTACATACTGAACGTGTCCGTCAATGGCAAACCGCTCACTCAATTGAGCGCGACTCGGCCTCATACGCCGGTATTTCTGAGTGCTGGCCAGAACGTCATCTCAGCCGCCAACGGCTACTTGAGCGTCGATTATTACGTTCGCGACGGTGGTGACGGAACCTGTGCGCTACCGTAATCGGATTGCGCCGAACCCGCGGCGTTGCCTATCTCATTGTTCTCACCGCGCAAGCGGATCGCCTTCATAAGGGAGGTGCCAGGGCCGGGACGACAGCCGCGCGGCCCTGGCCCAGTGCCGTGTGCGCCGCGACCCGGCCTGCAGCAATGTAGTCAGGCAAATAGCGCCGTGGTCGAATTATTTCCGCCGCCTCTCTGGCCGGCCGCATGCTACAGCAACACCCGCTCTATTCCGCCCCGGTTCGCCGCGTTCACATAATCCTGCAGCCAGTTTTCGCCCAGTACGCGCTTGGCCATTTCGATCACGATGTAATCGGCGTCGGTGCCGGCGTCGTCGTTATAGCGCTTCAGCCCCTGCAGGCAGGACGGGCAGGAAGTCAGGATTTTCACGTCGCCGCTAAAGCCGTCCGCGCGCAGTTTGGCGGCGCCGGCTTCCATTTCGACCTGTTTGCGGCTGCGCACCTGGGTGGCGATGTCCGGCCGCGAGGCGGCGAAGGTGCCGGATTCACCGCAGCAGCGGTCGTTCAGCTCCACCTTCTGGCCCATCAACTGGTTCACCAGCTTGATCGGCTGCTGCGTCTTGATGGGGCTGTGGCAGGGGTCGTGATACATGTAGCGCACGCCGCCCACCCCTTCCAGCTTGACGCCTTTTTCGAGCAGATATTCGTGTATGTCGAGCAGGCGGCAGCCCGGGAATATCTTGTCGAATTCGTACTTCATGAGCTGGTCCATGCAGGTGCCGCAACTGACCACTACCGTCTTGATGTCCAGATAGTTAAGTGTGTTGGCGACGCGATGGAACAGCACGCGGTTGGCGGTGCTGATCTGCTGGCCTTTATCTTCGTCGCCGGCCGATGTTTGCGGATAGCCGCAGCACAGGTAGCCGGGCGGCAGCACGGTGACCGAGCCGACGTGGTACAGCATGGCCTGGGTGGCCAGGCCGACCTGGGAAAACAGCCGCTCCGAGCCGCAGCCCGGGAAATAAAATACCGCTTCCGCATCTTCGGCGGCGACTTTGGGATCGCGTATGACGGGCACGATCTTGTCGTCTTCGATGTCCAGCATGGCGCGCGCGGTGCGCGCCGGCATTTTTGCCGGCATCGGCTTGTTGATGAAGTGAATCACCTGCGCCTTGACCGCCGGGCGCTCTGTCGTGGCCGGTGGCTGGCGCGTTTGCGGCTGCACCAGCCCGAACGATTTACCCAGTTTATTGCCCAGCCGCTGCAGTTTGTAAGACCAATCGACCAGGCCCTTGCGTATCAGTTTGATGCGCGTCGGGTCGGTGGCATTCAGGAAGGCCATTGCCGCGGCCGTGCCGGGGTTGAATTTTTTCTTGCCCTCGCGCCGCAGCAGGTTGCGCATGGCAATTGACACGTCGCCAAAATCGATATCCACCGGGCAGGGATTGACGCACTTGTGGCACACCGTGCAGTGGTCCGCCACTTCGCCGAATTCGTCGAAGTGACGCAAACTTACGCCGCGCCGCGTCTGTTCTTCGTACAGGAAGGCCTCGATGAGCAGCGAGGTGGCCAGAATCTTGTTGCGCGGGCTATACAGCAGGTTGGCGCGCGGCACGTGCGTGGTGCATACCGGCTTGCACTTGCCGCAGCGCAGGCAGTTCTTGATCATGTCGGATATGTCGCCGATATCCGACTGTTCCATGATTAAAGATTCGACGCCCAATAGCGAAAACGAAGGCGTGTAGGCGCGGCGCAGGTCGGCGCCCGGCAACAGTTTGCCCTTGTTGAAATGGCCGTTCGGGTCGATGCGCTGTTTGTATTCGGCGAACGGGCGCATTTCCTTTTCGCTGAGGAACTCCAGCTTGGTAATGCCTATGCCGTGTTCGCCGGAAATGACGCCGCCCAGTGCGCGCGCTAGCGCCATGATGCGCGCCACCGCTGCGTTGGCTTCCTGCAGCATGGCATAGTCGTCGGAATTGACCGGCAGGTTGGTATGCACATTGCCATCGCCGGCGTGCATGTGCAGCGCGACGAATACGCGCGAGCGCAGCACTTCCTTGTGCAGGGCGCGGATGCGATCTGCCACCGGCGCGTACATGGCCCCGGCGAATATACTTTCGAGCTGGGGCAGCAATTCCTTTTTCCACGACACGCGCAGCGAATAGTCCTGCAGGCGGTGGAATAACAGGGGTTTGGCGGCTTTGTTGGTGAGCGCGCCGAACTGCACGCCTTGTGCACCCAACACGATTTCCGCTTCCGCGAGCGGCTGGTCGAGGTTGTTGTAAATCCAGTGCCAGCGCGCCCGCACGCTGGATATGTGCTCCAGCGCGGCGCTGCGGCGGTCGCCGATCAGTACGTTTTTATCGAGGTTGGCGTCGAACTGATGCAGCGGCAGATCGCCGTGCAGAAAGTCCGTCAGCGCGTCGCACAGGCGTATTTTGTTCTTCAGCGACAGTTCGATATTGATGCGCTCGATGCCGTCGCAATAGTCGCCCATGCGCGGCAGCGGAATCACCACGTCCTCGTTCACCTTGAACGCATTGGTGTGGCGCGCGATGGCGGCGGTACGGCTGCGGTCCAGCCAGAATTTTTTGCGTGCTTCCGCGCTGGCGGCGATAAAACCTTCCGCGCCGCGCGCATTGCAGATGCGCACCACTTCGGAAGCCGCGCGCATGACGGCGGTTTCGTCGTCGCCGACGATGTCGCCGATCAGCACCATTTTCGGCCGCCCGGAACTTTCGCTGCGGCGCTTGGCTTTAGTGGCGTAGCCGACCGCCTTCACGTAGCGCTCGTCCAGATGTTCCAGGCCCGCCAATATGGCGCCGCCGGGGCGGCGATCGAGGTAATTCTTGATTTCTACGATAGACGGCACGGCTTCGCGTACCTGGCCGAAAAATTCCAGACATACCGTGCGTGTGTGCGCGGGCATGCGGTGCAGTATCCAGACCGCCGAGGTGATGATGCCGTCCGTGCCTTCTTTTTGCACGCCGGGCACGCCGGACAGGAATTTGTCCGTGACGTCCTTGCCCAGGCCCAGTTTGCGGAAAGAGGGGCCGGGAATTTCCAGCACTTCGGGCACGCCTGTCGCGGTTTTTCCGTCCAGTTCAAAACGCTGGACGGAAAAGCGCGCCACCTCCGCGTCGTGAATTTTGCCGAGGTTGTGGCCGACACGGGTAATTTCCATGAAGCGGCCGTTCACATCCACCATGCGCCAGGACGCCAGGTTATCCAGCGCCGTACCCCACAGCACGGCCTTTTTGCCGCCGGCGTTCATGGCGATATTGCCGCCTATGCAGGAGGCGTCGGCGGACGTGGGGTCGCAGGCGAATACCACGCCGGCCGCATCGGCGGCGTCCATGGCGCGGCGCGTCACCACACCGGCACCGGTGCGTATGGTGGCGTAGGGTTCGGTAAGGCCGGGCAGCACGGTTTGCTGCACCACGCCCAAATCTATGAGTTTTTCCGTATTGATGACGGCCGCGTTGGGCGTGAGCGGCACCGCACCGCCCGTATAGCCGGTACCGCCGCCGCGCGGAATGAGGGTGAGCCCAAGTTCGATACAGGCGCGTACCAGCGGCGCAACTTCGTCTTCCGTATCCGGATACAGCACCACGAATGGAAATTCGACGCGCCAGTCGGTCGCGTCGGTTACGTGAGACACGCGCGCAAGCCCGTCGAAAGCAATGTTGTCGCGCCGCGTGTGGCGCGACAACACTTTCACGGCGCGCTCGCGCATGTCGTACATCTGTTCGAAATGGCGCTTGAAGTCATCCACGGCGCGGTGCGCCGCTTCGATCAGCATGGCCACGCGCTGCGAACGCGCTTCGGCATCGGGCGTGCCGGCGCGCTGGGCGTTTTCTTGCCGGCGGCGGTCGACTTCGTGCAGGCGGTGGTGCAGGGCCTCGGCCAGCGCATTGCGGCGGCCGCGGTTTTCCAGCATGTCGTCTTCAAGATAGGGGTTGCGGCGCACCACCCAGATATCGCCCAGCACCTCGTACAGCATGCGTGCGGAGCGGCCAGTGACGCGCTCGGCGCGCAATTCGTCGAGCACGCGCCACATGTCCTCGCCCAACAAGCGAATCACGATTTCGCGGTCGGAAAACGAGGTGTAGTTATACGGAATTTCACGCAAGCGCACCGGGGCTTGGGCGTCACGCTGGTCCATGAATTCGGGTTGAATCTGCATTGAAAAATCTCGCGGCGGCAGCGGCCGCCCTGTTCAAGGCTCTATTTTAGAGCGGGCCGGCAGGGGAGGCACGTTTTGATGGATCTCAATTCCATTCCGACCGGTTAAACCTGTCTGAGCTTGCGACAGCGGAAAGCGTGGCGAAATCTGGCTGGCGGTTGCGACGGCGCCTGCTGCGCTCAGTTCCGCGCCTGGCTTGCGTCCTGCCAGGCATCAAAAATTCGCACCAGTTGCGGCAAACCGAGGCGTATCGCGCTGGGGCCGGGTGCCAGCATGTCGGCGGACTTGATTTCGTGCAACTGCCCCGCGCGCACCGCCGGGATGGCGTCCCAGCCGGGCCGGGCGGCCAGTTTCTCGGGGCGAAATTTTTTCCCGCACCAGGATCCGATGATGATGTCCGGCGCTTTTTCCACCACCTGCAGGGGATCGCTCACGATGCGCCGGGCCGCATTGGGGGCCAGGGCCTGTTCGGCGTACACGTCGTCGCCACCGGCGATGGCGATCAATTCCGAGGCCCAGCGTATGCCGGAAATCAACGGCTCGTCCCATTCCTCGAAATACACGCGCGGGCGCCGCTGGCGTTGTGCCGCAGCGCTGCGGGCGCTCGCGATCCGCTCCTCCAGTTGCGCCACCAGTGCCAAGGCGCGCGGCTCCGCGCCCACCAGCCGGCCGACGCATTCCACCATCGCCAAAATGCCCTCCACGCTGCGCTGATTGAACAGGTGAACTTCGACCCCGGCCTTCACCAGATCGCGGCACATGTCGGCCTGCAGGTCGGAAAACGCCAGCACCAGGTCCGGCGCCACAGCCAGGATGCGCCCCAGTTGCGCGCTGGAAAAACCGCTCACCTTGGGCTTTTCGCGGCGGGCCCGCGGCGGATGCACGGTAAAGCCGGAAATGCCGGCGATGCGCGCGTCTTCGCCCAGCTCGTAGAGCACCTCCACGGTTTCCGTGGACAGGCACACGATGCGTTGCGGCAGCCTGCTCACAGGGCCGCTCCGCGCCGCCCCGGCCGGCCGCTCGAGATCAAATCCAGCATGGGCGTGAGCCTAGCACGCCATGCCATAATTCCGGCCCTTGAGCGGGGCTGGCAGGGACAAAAGCGTGGTGCCGCCACCCGGCCGCAAGGACGCGGGGCAAGCACACATCCGCTGGCCAAAAACCTGCCGTTTCCAGCAATAAGCCGGCGAGTCCGAATCGCTGCGCGTGCCGCACATGCGGCCAAAGCGAAAGGATTTATCGAATGCAGTCGCAACTTCCACCGTTCCGCATCGCCGCCGTGGACCGTGCCCTCGAGCCGGCGCTGCGCGCGAGAATCGACGGCAAGACCAAACCCCTGGGTGCGCTTGGCCGCCTCGAAGCACTGGCCCTGCAAATAGGCCTGATCCAGGGCACGGCCGCGCCGCGCCTCGTAAACCCTCACGTTCTGGTGTGCGCAGGCGACCACGGCGCGGCCCGGGCCGGCGTATCGGCCTATCCGCAGGACGTGACCTGGCAAATGGTGGAAAACTTTCTGGCCGGCGGCGCCGCCATCAACGTGCTGAGTCGTCAGGCCGGCATGCGCCTGGTGGTGGCCGACGCCGGTGTGAATCACGATTTCGGCCACCTCCCCGGCCTGGTGGCGGCAAAGGTGGCGCCGGGCACTGCCAGCTACCTCGAAGGCGCGGCCATGAGCGCCAGCCAGTGCGCCCTGGCGATCACGCGCGGCGCGGCGCTGGCGCGCGAGCTTGCCGCGCAGGGCTGCAAACTGCTGGCTTTCGGTGAAATGGGCATAGGCAATACCGCCGCCGCTTCGCTCATTACCCACTGCCTCACCGGCCTCGCCCTGCGCGACTGCACGGGCCGCGGCACCGGCCTGGACGACGCCGGCCTGGCACGCAAGCAGGACCTGCTCGCCACGGCCGTTGCCATCTGGGAACAACCCAGCCGCGATCCGCTGGCCGTTCTGGCGCGCTTTGGCGGCTTCGAAATCGCCATGCTGGCCGGTGCCATGCTGGCGGCGGCCGAAGCCAGAATGGTGTTGCTGATCGATGGATTCATCGTCACCAGCGCTCTGCTGACTGCCGCTGCGCTATACCCGGACATCCGCGACTACTGCGTGTTCGCACATTGCTCCAGCGAAGCCGGGCATCGCCGGCAACTCGAGTACCTGAACGCCAAGCCGCTGCTGGACCTGGAGTTGCGCCTGGGCGAAGGCACCGGCGCGGCACTTGCCTATCCGCTGCTGACCGCGGCCTGTGCTTTCCTCGAAGAAATGGCCAGCTTCGAGTCGGCCGGCGTAGCGCAGCGCGCGTGATGGGCCGCGAACTCGAGTACTTTTTTGCCGCGCTGCGCTTTTTTACGCGCCTGCCGGTGCCGGCCTGGGTAGGCCATTCGCAGGAACAACTGGACAAGGCCTCGCGCTACTTCCCGCTGGTAGGCGTGCTGGTCGGGATGATAGGCGCCGCCGTCAGCACGGCGCTGGCGCTGCGGCTGCCGCTGTCGCTGGCCGTCATCGCCGGCATTGCGGCCACTTTGCTCGCGACCGGCGCTTTCCATGAGGACGGCTTCGCCGACATGGTGGATGGTTTCGGCGGCGGCTGGGAAAAAAGCCGCGTGCTGGAAATCATGAAAGATTCGCGCATCGGCAGTTTCGGCGCCATCGCCATCGCGCTGATGCTGCTGGCCAAGTACAGCGCGCTGATGGAAATCGGTGCCGGCGGCAATCTGATCGGCCTGGGCAGCGCCCTCGTCGCCGGCCACGCACTGTCGCGCTTCGCCTCGACCACGCTCATCTATGCGCTCGAATACGTGCGCGAGGACGAAACCAGCAAGTCCAAGCCCCTGGCGCGCCGCCTGAGTTTGGGCGAACTGGCGCTCGCGGGTCTGTTCGGTCTGGCGCCCTGCTTCTTGCTGGCCACCCCGCAGGCGCTGGCCGGCATCGCCCTGGCGGCGGTGATTACGCTACTTGCCGCGCGGCATTTTCTGCGCCGTATCGGCGGCTATACCGGCGACTGCCTGGGCGCGGCCCAGCAAATGAGCGAACTGGCGTTTTACGTGGGCGTGCTGTGCGTGTAGCGCCGCCGCCGCGCCGCTGCCGCATTTACCTGATCCGGCATCCGCGCCCGGCGGCCGCCGAGGGGCTGTGTTACGGCGCCAGCGAACTCGATCTGGCCGAAGACGCGGCAGCCTGCGCTGCGCTGCTGAAGCGGGAACTGCCGCCGAAGTTGCCGCTGTTCAGCAGCCCCATGCGCCGCTGCCGCCTGCTCGCCCAGCACTTGCACCCGCAGCCGGCCTACGACGCACGCCTGCGCGAAATGCATTTCGGTGCCTGGGAAATGCGGCCCTGGAACGATTTGCCGCGCGATCAACTGGACGCCTGGGCCGCCGCGCCGCTCGATTACGTGCCGCCCGGGGGCGAGTCGGTTGCCGCACTACGGGCACGGGTGGCCGATTTCATCGCCGAACGCAGCAGGGATTTGCACGGCGATTACGCGGTGGTGGCCCACGCCGGGGTCATGAAAATTTTCGCCGCAGTGTGCCAGCAGCTGGAGCCGGCCGAATGGTTCAAGCTGCAGTTCGAGTTTGGCCGCATGGCGGTCATGGAGTATCCGGAGGCCGGTGTGTAGCGGCGTGATTCACTGGGGTGGGTTGCTTCGGTTTTTACGCCCGGCGGCTGCGATCGCGGGCGGGACGCCCGCGCCCCCAAGTTGGGCGTGATTTAAGCGGCGGGCGGTTTGCGGGTTCGGCTCGTATGCGGGGTGTGGAATTTGGCATGGCGCTGGGAGCGTGGGCGTCTCGCCCGCGCTTTTACGCCCGGCGGGTGCGATCGCGGGCGGGACGCCCGCGCCCCCAAGTTGGGCGCGATTTAAGCGGTGGGCGGTTTTTGGGTTGGGCTCGTATGCCGGGCGTGGAATTCGGCAGGGCGCTGGGAGCGTGGGCGTCTCGCCCGCGCTTTTACGCCCGGCGGCTGCGATCGCGGGCGGGACGCCCGCGCCCCCAAGTTGGGTGCGATTTAAGCGGTGGGCGGTTTTTGGGTTGGGCTCATATGCCGGGTGTGGAATCCGGCAGGGCGCTGGGGGCGTGGGCGTCTCGCCCGCGCTTTTACGCCCGGTGGCTGCGCTCGCGGGCGGGACGCCCGCGCCCCCAAGTTGGGCGTGATTTAAGTGGTGGGCGGTTTTTGGGTTCGGCTCGTATGCGGGGTGTGGAATCCGGCATGGCGCTGGGAGCGTGGGCGTCTCGCCCGCGCTTTTGCGCCCGGCGGCTGCGATCGCGGGCGACTCGCCCGCGCCGCCAGGAAAGGCGCCAAGTCCGCGCCATAGTATATTCGGCCGGGGCCGCAGGGGCGGCCCGCATTCCCTACCCGCAATATGACCGAGCAGACCGCCAGTCCATCCCTTTTGCAAGCCCTGGCCACGCGCCGCATGCTCATCTGCGTGCTGACCGGGCTATCGTCCGGCCTGCCGCTCTACGTGCTCATCAACCTGCTGCCGGCCTGGCTGCGTACCGAAGGTTTGTCGCTGAAAGCCATAGGCGCGCTTACGCTGATCCAGTTTCCCTACACCTGGAAATTCCTCTGGGCGCCGCTCGCTGACCGCTTTGCCGTGCCCGGCCTGGGGCGCCGGCGCGGCTGGATGTTGGTGACGCACATCGGCCTGGTTGCCAGCATTGCCGCTTTCGGCGCCTTTTCGCCGCAGGCCGACCTGGGCTGGGTGGTCGCCACCGCGGCCGCCGTCGCGCTGCTGTCCGCCACGCTGGACATTGCGCTGGATGCCTTCCGGCGCGAATTGCTGCACGAAGAAGAACTGGGCCTGGGCAATGCCGTGCACGTGAATGCCTACAAGGTGGCCGGGCTGGTGCCGGGCTCGCTGGCCCTCATCCTGTCGGAATGGCTGCCCTGGTGGCAGGTGTTCGCGATCACTTCGGCATTCATGCTGCCCGGCATCGCCATGTGCCTGCTGGTTTCAGAACCGCCGCGCAGCCTGCAGGCGCCGCCCAATCTGCGCGCCGCCTGCGTGGAGCCCTTCCGAGAATTTGTCGGCCGCGCCGGGTGGTCCGGAGCGGCGCTGGTGCTGGCATTCATCTTTCTGTACAAACTGGGCGATTCCCTTTGTACCGCGCTCGCCACGCCGTTTTACCTGGACATGGGTTTTTCGCGCGCGGAAATCGGTGCCATCGCCAAAAACGCCGGCCTGTGGCCGTCGGTGCTGGGCGGCTTCGCGGGCGGGCTGTGGATGGTGAAATTGGGCATCAATCGCGCGTTGTGGCTGTTCGGCGTGGTGCAAATGCTGTCCATCGTGGGCTTCGCCGGGCTGGCCTGGCTGGGCCCGGCCGCCGCCACGCCGGAGCGTCTGGCGGTGCTTGCCGGGGTGATCGGTTTCGAAGCGCTGGGGGTCGGGCTGGGTACGGCTGCCTTCGTGGCATTCATCGCGCGCGCCACCAATCCGGCCTATACCGCCACGCAATACGCACTATTCACCAGCCTGGCCGCGGTGCCGCGCACCTTCATCAATGCCGGCGCCGGCTGGCTGGTGGAAAATCTGGGCTGGGTCACGTTCTACATGCTGTGCACCGGGCTCGCCGTGCCGGGCATGCTGCTGTTGTTCAAAGTGGCGCCATGGAACGAACACGCGCGCGGCGCGGAGCCGGCCCAGGCGACGCGTTGACCGGTCCGGCGGCTCCGCTCAAAATCGGCCGCGGGAGGATTCAACCTATGCTTACCTATCGCGGAACCGTCTATCCGTGGCACTGCGACCACGTCGGCCACATGAACGTCATGTGGTACGTGGGGAAATTTGACGAAGGCACCTGGCATTTTTTCAATGCCATCGGGCTCACGCCGGCCTATTTCCGCGCCGAGGGCCGCGGCATGGCGGCGGTCGAACAGAACATCAGCTATCTGCGCGAACTGCATGCCGGCGAAATCGTGTCGGTCGAAACCACCATCAAGGAAATCCACGCAAAACGCATCGTGTTCATGCACGAAATGCGCAATGAAGCGAGCGGCGAAGTGGCGGCCAGAACCACGCTGACGGCGGTGCATCTGGACACCGCCGCCAGAAAATCCTGCGTTTTTCCGCCGGCCGTGGTCGAAGCTGCAAACGCCTTGCTCGCGCAGGGCTGAACGCCCGGCCCGGCGCGCCGGTATTTGCCGCCTTTACTGCCTACTACCCGCCTGCCTGGAGGACGGGACGCCCATTGCACGCGCATCCCGCGCCGGGAGCGTGTCGCAGCAAGCCCGCCGGGATGGAGGCAGATAGTTTCCGTCGATCGCGATTATCGATTTAATTCATTAGACCAAGTCCAAATCGACTCGTAGTCTACGGTCATGAGCCAGGCGCCAAGCTGTCGGACAGAAGGCCGGCGTGGGCTGCGGCGGGCATCCGGAGCATTAAACCCCCAGGGCAGGGCAGGTAAGTCGTGGCTTATCGCCGCGCACCGGCCGCCGCCGCAAAAGTGCAGACCGCAAACACACCAAGGAGGCAGGACTGTGTCTGAGCAGAAATCCACCGTAAGCTCGCCGGCCCCGGCCGCCGGCAACTTGATCCAGACCGTGTTCACGACGTCCGCAAGCGCCAAGGGCGGACGCAATGGTCACACCCGATCCGTGGATGGGCTGGTGAGCGTCGATCTTTCGGTGCCCAAAGTAATGGGCGGCCCGGGCAAGCCGGGCACCACCACGCCGGAAGATTTGTTCGCCGCCGGTTATGCCGCCTGTTTCGGCGGCGCCATCGATTTCGTCGGCAAGCAGAAAAAAACCGATGCCACGAACGCGGCCGTTACCTGTTCGGTCTCCATCGGCCCGCGTGCCGGCGGCGGCTTCGGGCTGGCGGTAAAAATGCGCGTCGAGGACAGCACCCTGCCGCAAGCCGTACTGGCGGCGCTGGTGCAGGAAGCGCACGACAAAATCTGTCCGTACTCCCACGCGACACGTGACAACCTTCTGATCGAATTCGAGGTTATCGGCGGCGCTTGAACTGCGCCGGCGGGCCACGCCGAACACGATTTTCTGCCGGAAATCAGCAGCGCCTCCAGGCCATCCTGCGTGGCTGAGGCGGCGCTTTGCCGGCTGCCGGGCTTGCGCCCGCGGCCGGCCCCGCGGCGGCGAGGAGAAGTACCGCCCAGACATCGATACCGCAGCGCGGAAACACGGTTCGCTCCGCAGGCGTCAGGCGGAGCGCTTGTTGGCATGACAGAGAAAAGGAGATCTTCATGAGCAGCGAAAGCAAATGTCCGTTCGCGAGTGCGCACAGCACACAGGCAGCCGCCGGTGCGCAGTCGAACCGGGACTGGTGGCCGAATCAGTTGAACCTTGGCATCCTGCATCAGCATTCACCTGCCTCGAATCCCATGGACGCCGGCTTCGACTATGCCGCGGCGTTCAAAACTCTCGATCTGAGCGCCGTCAAGCAGGATTTGTACGCGCTCATGACCCATTCGCAGGACTGGTGGCCGGCCGACTGGGGCCACTATGGCGGCCTGTTCATCCGCATGGCCTGGCACAGCGCCGGCACCTATCGCACGGCCGACGGCCGCGGCGGCGGCGGCACCGGCAACCAGCGCTTCGCGCCGGTGAATAGCTGGCCCGACAATGGCAATCTGGACAAGGCGCGCCGCTTGCTGTGGCCGATCAAGCAGAAATACGGCAACAAGCTGTCCTGGGCCGACCTCTTCATACTGGCCGGCAATTGCGCGCTGGAATCGATGGGCTTCAAAACGTTCGGATTTGGCGGCGGCCGCGCCGACATCTGGCAGCCGGAAGAAGACATTTACTGGGGCAACGAAAACACCTGGCTGGGCGACCAGCGCTACCAGGGCGATCGCGAACTCGAGAACCCCCTCGCCGCGGTGCAGATGGGCCTCATTTACGTCAATCCCGAAGGCCCCAACGGCAACCCGGACCCGGTCGCGTCAGGCGCAGACGTGCGCGAAACCTTCGCGCGCATGGCCATGGACGACGAAGAAACCGTGGCGCTGGTGGCCGGCGGTCACACCTTCGGCAAGGCGCACGGCGCGGGTGATCCCAAGCTGGTCGGGCGCGAACCCGAAGGCGCGGCCATCGAGCAGATGGGCCTGGGCTGGCAAAACAGCTTCGGCAGCGGCCTGGGCGTGCATACCACCACCAGCGGCATCGAGGGCGCCTGGAAACCCAACCCGACCAAGTGGGACATGGGCTATTTCGACATGCTGTTCGGCTACGAGTGGCAACTGACCAAAAGCCCGGCCGGCGCGCACCAGTGGGTGGCCATGGACGTGAAGCCGGAACACATGATTCCGGACGCGCACGATCCGACGAAAAACTACCCGCCCATGATGACCACCGCCGATCTTTCGCTGCGCTTCGATCCGGCCTACGAAAAAATTTCGCGCCGTTTCCACAAGGACCCGCAGGCCTTTGCCGATGCCTTCGCGCGCGCCTGGTTCAAGCTCACCCACCGCGATATGGGGCCGAAATCGCGCTACCTCGGGCCCGAAGTGCCGGCCGAAGATTTGATCTGGCAGGATCCGGTGCCGGCCGTAAATCATCCACTGGTCGACGCCAAGGACGTGGCAGCCCTTAAGGCGCAAATACTGGCGACCGGCTTGTCCGTCGCCGAACTGGTGGCGACCGCCTGGGCCTCCGCGTCCACCTTCCGCGGATCGGACATGCGCGGCGGCGCCAATGGCGGCCGCATCCGCCTCGCGCCGCAAAACGACTGGGAAGTGAACCAGCCGGCGCAACTGGCCAAGGTGTTGAGCGCGCTGGAAGGTGTGCAGACCGCCTTTAATGCTGCGCAGAGCGGCGGCAAGAAAGTGTCCATGGCCGATCTGATCGTGCTGGGCGGTTGCGCCGCGGTCGAAGCCGCAGCCAAAGCCGCCGGTCAGACCGTGCAGGTGCCGTTTTGCCCCGGCCGTACCGATGCCACGCGCGACCAGACCGACGTCGCCTCGTTCGGCGTGCTGGAGCCGCTCGCCGACGGCTTCCGCAACTACAGCAAAAAAGCTTACGCCGTGTCGCCGGAAGCCATGTTGGTGGATCGCGCGCAATTGCTGACTTTGTCGGCGCCGGAAATGACGGCGCTGGTAGGCGGTTTGCGCGTATTGGGTGCCAATTACGGCAGCTCGCAGCAAGGCGTGTTCACCCAGCAGCCCGGCACGCTCAGCAACGACTACTTCGTGAATCTGGTCGACATGGGCACGGTATGGAAACCCACGTCCGGCGCCGCGGATAATTTCGAAGGGCGCTGTCGCAAGTCCGGCGAACTGAAGTGGACCGCATCGCGGGTCGATCTGGCTTTCGGTTCGAACTCGCAGTTGCGTGCGCTGGTGGAAGTTTATGCACAGGACGACGGCAAGGAAAAGTTCGTGCGTGACTTCGTCGCGGCCTGGAACAAGGTGATGAATCTGGACCGCTTCGATCTGAAGTAAGCGCGGCCTGGCAGGCCCGTCTGTCGCGTGATTGAAGCGCCGGCAGGCGGGCCTTACGCGGTGGCCCGCTGCCGCCATGCCCAAGCATCACTGCAAGGACGAGCGCGGCTGGATAAAATCAATAGTTGCCGGATTTGCCGGCCTGAACAAAACTGATGGATACAGTGGGGGACATCGTGAGCCAGACAGTTACACGCGCCGGCGTGCCGGTTACCGTCGAAGGAAATTTTCCGCAGAAGGGCGCGCAGGCGCCCGCATTCCGCCTCGTCGGCAAGGGTCTGGAAGACGTAAGTCTGGCCAGTTTTGCCGGCCAGCGCAAAATACTGAATATTTTTCCCAGTATCGATACGCCTACCTGCGCCGTGTCGGTACGCCAGTTCAATGCCCGCGCGAGTGTGCTGGCCAATACCGTCGTCCTGTGCATTTCGGCCGACCTGCCCTTTGCGCAGTCGCGTTTTTGCGGCGCCGAAGGGCTGAATAACGTGATCACCCTATCCACGCTGCGCGGCGCCGAATTTCTGCGCGACTATGGGGTATTGCTGGCCGATGGCCCGATGGGCGGTCTGGCCGCGCGCGCCGTCGTCGTGCTGGACGAAAACGACAAAGTCATCCACAGCCAGCTCGTGCCGGAAATCAAGACCGAGCCTGACTATTCCGCCGCGCTTGCCGTATTGTGAGGTTGCGATGTTGCCTAGCAGAGAACAATTCGAGCGCGACGCGCTCGCCGAAGGTTTCGTAGAGGTATATGACCGGGTGTGGCCGCCGGGCAAGCTCGTTCCCACTCATTCGCACCCGTTTCCGCTCAAAGCACTGGTGGTGGAAGGCGAAATGTGGCTTACCTGCCGCGGCGTCACGCACCACCTGCTGCCGGGCGGAACATTCGAACTGGATGGCAACGAGCCGCACGAAGAACTGTACGGCGAGGCCGGTGCCACCTATTGGGTGGCGCGGCGCAACTGAACCACCTCAACGCGCGGCGGCCTGCACGGGCCACCCCGCGCACGCGCTTGGCACCGGCGCGGCGGCGCTTTGCGCGATAATGCGCGTCCCCGCCTGACACCGCCTGCATTCCCCAAGCGCCGGCCGGCCGCGCCCTGCGCGCTCGGCGCCCGGATGGGGCGCGGGCGTTTCCCTGGTTTGCCGCCCGCCATGCAGCGCGATTCCCTACCCTATTTCGATTTTCTGCTGGACCTCATCGCGCGCCGCAACAACGTGGCCATATCCGGATTCGGCCGCCACGTGCATTGGGGCTATTGGCCCGATCCGCGCCGCGCCACCGGCGATGACGCGGATTTTGCGCGCGCTTCCGAGCGGCTTACGGCCGAATTGTGCGCCCTGGCCGGCATCGCGCCGGGGCAGCAGGTACTGGATGCCGGCTGCGGCTTCGGCGGCACCATTGCCTACCTGAACGAGCAGGTGGCGCAACTGGAACTGACCGGCCTCAATATCGACGCGCGTCAATTGCAGCGCGCGCGCGAACTGGTTGCGCCGCGCGCTGGCACGCGCGTCGATTTTTGTGTCGGCGACGCCTGCGTGCTGCCCTTTGCAGACCAAAGTTTCGATCGCGTGCTGGCCGTCGAATGCATTTTCCACTTTCCGAGCCGGCTGGATTTCCTGCGCGAGGTGCGGCGCGTACTGCGGCCGGGCGGCACGCTGGCCCTGTCGGATTTCGTGCCGGCGGCGTTCTACGCGCCGGCCGTCAATCTGGTCGCCAAATCGGCCTGGTTCCGGCGCCTCAACTATTTCGGCCACTGCGACGTGAGCTGCACCCTGCCGCACTATCGCAAACTGGCGGCAGAAGCCGGGCTGGAAGTGGTGGTGGAACGCAAGGTGACGCGGCATATCCAGCCCACCTACCGCTACGTGCGCGCCTGCCTGAACGACGAGCAGATTACCGGCCGCCGCCTGCCCGGCGCCTCCTTGCTCATCCTGCTGCTGCAAGCCCTGGGCGCGCTGGAAGTGCTCAACTATTGTTTTTTGTCCTTCCGCCGGCCGGACTGAACAGGCGCCGCTCGACGCCGCCACCGGCAATTCGGCGCAAGCCATTGTGGGCATACGCAAAATTGGTGCGAGGACGCAAAATACCTTTGCGGATTTTCAAACCGCAGGCGGATGCGTCAGGCTGCCGCCTGCCAATTGCAGGACCACGCACCAATTGAGTGTTTTTTGGCCCAGCCGGCCGCACCCGCCGTGGGCGTCCGTGCGCCAAATCGGGGCATGAACGATTTTTTCGAACTCAGATTTCGCTTTTTTCAGGTTGGCACGGTATCTGCTTGGGCCAAGCATAGTGGGTTTGGCGGCGGACTGACGAAGGCTTGTTCAACGCATCGCCGCCGCCTCGATCTATCTGCAGCAGCGCATTCCGGCTTTCGACGCTTTTGTGGGTCACGCAGCGTGTTGGCGCCTGGCTAACCGGCTTATCAATTCTATTGGGGTAAACATCATGGCGTATCTCATGCCAAGCGAATTCGTCACCAAGATGGTGGATGCGGGTGAAGCGAAAATATTCATGTCCACCAAGGACACGGTAATCCGTGCCTATATGGCGGGGGCCATACTCGCCCTGGCGGCCGCATTCGCAGTCACCGTTGCCGTGCAGACCGGCAGTCACCTGGTCGGTTCAATGCTGTTCCCGGTCGGCTTCTGCATGCTGTACCTGCTCGGCTTCGACCTGCTCACGGGCGTGTTCACGCTATGCCCGCTGGCACTGATGGACAAGCGCCCCGGCGTCACCGTAGGCGGCTTGATGCGCAACTGGACCCTGGTGTTCATCGGCAATTTCGCCGGCTCGCTCACCACTGCGGTCATGATGGCCATCGTACTTACCTTCGGCTTTACGGTAGACCCCAGCACCGTACCGGTGGCCGCGAAAATCGGCACCATCGGTGAATCACGTACCGTAGGCTATGCCGCCCACGGCGCGGCCGGCATGCTCACGCTGTTCATTCGCGGCGTCATGTGCAACTGGATGGTATCTACCGGCGTGGTCGGCGCGATGGTTTCCAGCACCGTGTCGGGCAAGGTGATCGCCATGTGGATGCCCATCATGGTGTTCTTCTTCATGGGCTTCGAACATTCCATCGTCAACATGTTCCTGTTCCCCTCCGGCCTCATGCTGGGTGGCAAGTTCGGCCTGTACGACTATTTCATCTGGAACGAACTGCCCACCGTGTTGGGCAACCTGGTCGGCGGCATCACTTTCGTCGGCCTGACGCTCTATTCCACGCACGTGCGTACCGGTCCGAAGCGTTCCGCGGCCTGATCGGCCAGCGCGGTCTGCGCCCTCACACCCGCCCCGGTTCCGCAAGGTGCCGGGGCAATTTTTTGGTGTCGGGCGAGCCGCATCCGTTTCGCCGGTACTGCGTTTTCTGCTTGACTATCGATGACGAAAACCCTACGCGTCACGGTCGGCCAATATTCCGATAAAGGCCTTAAACCGGCCAATCAGGATTTTCACGGCGTCTCTATTCCGGACGAGCCGCAGCGCAGCGCCAAAGGCATTGCCATTGCGCTGGCCGACGGCATCAGCAGCAGCGACGTGTCGCATGTCGCCAGCGCGGCCGCCGTGCGCGGTTTTCTGGAAGACTATTACTGCACCTCGGACGCCTGGTCGGTCAAGACCGCCGGCCAGCGCGTGCTGTTCGCCATCAATTCCTGGCTCAATGCGCAAACGCGGCAAAGCCGCTACCGCGAAGACCGCAACCGCGGCTATGTGTGCACCTTCAGCGGCATGGTGCTGAAATCCGCCACGGCGCACCTGTTCCACATCGGCGACACGCGCATTTGCCGCCTGAGCGGGAACAGCCTGGAACAACTGACCAACGACCACCGCGTGGTGCTGTCGTCGGCGGAAAGTTATCTGGGGCGCGCCATGGGCGCCGATCCGCACGTGGATATCGACTATCAGGCCATCGGCCTGAGTACGGGCGACGTGTTCGTGCTGGCCACCGACGGCGTGTATGAGCACGTCGATGCGCGCTTCGTGGCCGATAGCCTGCGCACCCATGCGACCGACCTCGACGCCGCCGCGCGCGCAATAGGCGAGGAGGCGCTGCGCCGCGGCAGCCAGGACAACCTGACGGTACAGTTGCTGCGCGTCGATTCCGTGCCGGTCGCGCAGGTGAGCGAAATGCAGCAGCAGGTATCGGCCCTGCCGCTGCCGCCGCTGCCGGAACCGCGCGCGCTATTCGACGGCTACCGCATCATCCGCTCCGTGCATGCCAGCAGCCGCAGCCACATTTACCTGGCCGAAGACGAAGAAAGCGGGGCGCGGGTCATCATCAAACTGCCCTCGGTCGATCTGCGCGGCGACCCCGCCTATCTCGAACGCTTCATGATGGAAGAATGGGTGGCGCGGCGCATCAACGACCCCCACGTGCTGCAGGGCTGCCCGCGCAAGCGCCGGCAAAACTATCTTTATGTGGTGACAGAGTACATTGAGGGGCAGACGCTGGCGCAATGGATGACCGACAACCCGCGCCCCGATCTGGAAACCGTGCGCAGCCTGGTGGAACAGATCGCGCGCGGCTTGCAGGCCTTCCACCGGCAGGAAATGCTGCACCAGGACTTGCGCCCGCAGAACATCATGATAGACCGCAGCGGCACGGTCAAAATCATCGACTTCGGCTCCACCCGCGTGGCCGGCATGCTGGAATCCGGCGGCCCGGTGGACGCCACCAGCATACTGGGCACCACGCAATATACGGCGCCCGAATATTTTCTCGGCGAAGGCGGCACGCCGGCTTCGGATTTGTTTTCCCTGGGCGTGATCGCCTATCAGATGCTCACCGGCCGCCTGCCCTATGGTGCGGAAGTGGCGCGCACGCGCACGCGCAAGGAACAGGCGCGCCTGCAATACCGCTCCCTGGTGGCGGACGACCTGCCCATACCGGCCTGGGTGGATGAGGCGCTGCGCAAGGCGGTGCAGGTGGACCCCACCAAGCGCTACGGCTTGCTGTCAGAATTTCTGTTCGACCTGCGCCAGCCCAACCCGCAGTTTTTCAACCGCCGTGCCGAACCCCTGCTGGCGCGCAATCCGCTGCTGTTCTGGAAAGGACTAAGTGTGGCGCTGGGGCTGATCGTGGTGTATCTGATCTGGTTGTTGAACACGCGCCATTAGTCAGTCCGTCAGACCAGCTTTTGCAAGGCGTGCAGGGCGAGGCCTATGCTGCCGCCGACCAGGGTGCCGTTGATGCGTATGAATTGCAGGTCGCGGCCCACGTTCAGTTCCAGTTCGCGAACCAAATCTTCATCGCGCCAGGCTTTTACGGTGGCGGCGATGTGGCGCGCGGTGGCGTCGCGCAGATCGGTGGCGAGGGCGCGCGCGGCTTTTTCCAGATGGTCGTCCAATGAGGCGCGCAGGCCGGGGTGATCGGCCAGACCGGCGCCGAACGAGCGCGCGGTGTCGCCCAGTTTTTCACGGATGCTGGACGCAGGATCGTGCAGGTCGGCCAGCAGCCAGTTTTTCAGTTCGTCCCACAGGCCGTTCAGATAGTCGGCCAGCAGCGGCTCGGCCAGCATGTCCTGTTTGGCGCCGGCGAGCCTGTCGCGAAAATCGCTGTCGTCCTGCGCGCGCGCAATGTAATCGGCGATCAGCGCATCGAATTGTTGCCGCCGCGGGTGCTCAGGTTGCGTCGCGATGTCCTGCATCCAGCCCTGTATGCCTTGCGCGATGGCGGCGGCAATGCGCTGGCTGAATTCGGTGGTGTCGGTCACCACGCCCAGCGCCTTGAGTACCAGCGGGTAGTCGCGCCCGGCCATTTCGAAAATGATCGCCGCGAGCGACTTCTGCGTGTCGGGTTCGCCCAGCCAGAGCGACATTTTTTGCAGCGCCGCGTCCAGCAGTTGCTGGTGCCGCCCGCCGGCCGTAAGCGCGCCCAGCAACTTGCCCACTGCGCGCGCCAAATCCAGATTTGCCAGCCGCCGGTGTAGCGCTGCGCCCAGGCGCTCGCGCACGCGGGCGTCATCGACGAAATCCAGCGCGCCGGCCAGCGCGGCGACCAATTTACCTGCCGCCAGATCGGCATTGGCCGGTTCGGAAAGCCAGGCACCCAGGCGCGCGGCGGGCTGATAGGCGCGCAATTTGGCCAGCAATACTTCGGTATCCAGAAATTTGTCGCGTATGAATTGCGCCAGGCTGTCCGCCACGCGCGCCTTTTTGCGCGCAATGATGGCGGTGTGCGGTATGGGCAGGCCGAGCGGGTGGCGGAATAGCGCAACCACGGCGAACCAGTCGGCCAGCGCGCCTATCATGGCCGCATCGGCAAATGCGGCGACCCAGCCCCAAACCCCCGCATTGCCCTGCCAGCGCGCCAATGCGGCCAAACCCGCCGCCGCCAGCAAGAGGCCGGTGGCGACAGCTTTCATGCGCAATAGCGCGGCGGGGCGGGTGTCCGGCGGGTGGTCGCCGGTGGCGGGCGTCATGCTGATGATGGCTTCGTCCGGTGATGCGCGCGGTACGCGAACAGCCCTGCGCATGGCACGGCCGACGCGCGCTCCGGCGGGCTAGCGTCGTTCGGGCGGAATGTTTTCGATGGCGGCCGCAAAACGCGCGTGCGCCGCCGCGTCGACCGGCCGGTATTTCACCTTGCTGCCGGCCGGATCCTTGGCCAGATAGTTGTCGCCTTTCCAGTTATTGGCCGGACGTATGGGCCGCGGCACGAAGCCGCCGCCACAGTTGGGGCACACGTTGTGCAGCACGTCCGCCACGCATCCGGCGCAAAAGGTGCACTCATAGCTGCAGATGCGCGCTTCGATGGAATCGGGCGGCAGGGGCTTGTTGCAGTGTTCGCAAGTGGGACGTAGTTCGAGCATGGCAATTCTCGCGCAACGGGCTGACGACGGGCAGATTGTAAGCCGCCGGTCGCACCCGCGAGCTGCGCGGCGCCGCGCAGGTGCTTGCCGCAACACTTGTCGATGTCATCGTGACCAAATTCCGGCCAACCCCCGTGAACGCGGGGTGGCGGGGCCGGTTTCCGATTGGGATACTGGATTCGATAAGTTAACCGGAAGCCTGTCATGAAAATGCATTACACGAAAATCGGCGCAGCGCTGCTGGCTGCAGGCCTCGCAAGCCTTAGTTCGGTGGCCTGGGCAGACGGCCAGGTCGAGGGAATCAACGGTACGCTGCCCTCGGCCAGCTTCCCGTTTCCCATGGCCGGCGTGCAGGGCCTGTCCGGTGACGGCAGCGTCGCTGTCGGCGCCGTGCGCACCGCAGCCACGAGCTATCTGGCTTTCATTTTTACGCCCGGCGGCAATTCCTTGCTGCCCGCTTTCGGCAGCGACCAATTCAGTCTGGCCTACGCGGCATCCGCCAATGCCGCGGTGGTGGCTGGCGAAGGCAGCGCAAGCTCGGGCTCGTCCCGCCATGCTCTGGTTTGGGTGAAAACCGGCGCCGATCAGGCCGGCACGCCTCTGTATGCAAACGGTGCGGCACGTCTGCCCGATCTTGGCAGCAGCAACTTGGCGAGCTTCGCCTATGGCGTATCCGCCGACGGCCGCACGGTGGTCGGGGCGGACCTCGGCGCCAATGGCCTGGCTATGCATGCCGTGAAGTGGACCAACAGCGGCGATACCGCCTCCGCCACCGACTGGGCGGCCACCACGACCACCAGCGTGGTCGATATCCACGGCGCCGGTTTCACCAGCAGCAAGGCGAAAGCGGTGGATGCCAGCGGCGCCACCGTCGTCGGCGAAGCTGCGCCGGCGAGCGGCAGCACCATGCATGCATTTCGCTGGACTGCAGCGGGCGGCATGGTGGACCTGGGCGTGTTGGCGAACCACACCGGCACGCTGGCGACCAGCACGGCAAATGCCATTTCGTCCGACGGCAGCGTCGTAGTGGGCTACTCGACACCGGGCACCGGAACCAGTTATGAGGCATTCCGCTGGACCGCAGCAGGCGGCATGCAAGGCCTGGGCTTCATGAGCGGCGGCAATTCGAGTCAGGCTTATGGTGTCAATGGCGACGGCACGGTGGTCGTTGGCAACGGCTCGCGGCCCATTCCGGCCGTACCCACCGCGCTCGGTGGCTACGCCTTCCGCTGGCAGCAGGGCGTGGGGATGCAGTACATAGGCGATTGGCTGGCTGCCAATGGCGTCGCCGTCGGCAGTAATTCGTTCAGTACCGCGCTGGCGGTGGATGGCAGCGGCAGCGTGGTGACCGGCATGGGCCAGATCGACGGCTCGACACAGATTTACCTGGCGCGCGTTGCTGGCGGCGGAACGACGGGTGGCACGACAGGCGGAACCACAGGCGGAACCACAGGCGGAACCACAGGCGGAACCACAGGCGGAACCACGGGCGGAACCACGGGCGGAACCACGGGCGGAACCACGGGCGGAACCACGGGCGGACCCACGGGCGGAACCACGGGCGGAACCACGGGCGGGACGACGGGCGGTACGACGGGCGGGACGACGGGTGGCACGACAGGTGGAACCACCGGTGGCACGACAGGTGGCACGACAGGTGGCACCACGGGCGGCACCACGGGAGTGACCACCGGCGGAACCGGCGTGATCGGCCTTTCCACTTTCGAGGCGACGCTGGCCGGCTGGTACCAGACCTTGAACGCCATCGTCCAGCGTTACGGCCTCAGCTTGTGGGGTTCGCATCACCGCACCCTCATGGATAGCGGTCTGGCGATGAACGAAGGCACGGGCATTTGGGTCACCGGCGACTACGCCGAGCACAGCCGCGACGAGGACGGCCGGCAAAGTCTGGGTGAAGTCGGCGTATTCCACGACTTCGGACCGGCCTGGCGCCTTGGCGTCGGTGCCGGCGCGAACCAGGTGCGGCAAAATCTGGCTTTCAACGGCGAAACCCGCGCGCACGGCGGCTACCTGGTGGCGGAAGCCGATTACGCGCCATTCGGCCGTGGCGACTGGGTATTCAGTGCCACCGCGCTGTACGGCGACATGGACGTGACGGTACGGCGCGGCTACCTCAATGGCGCTGCGCTGGACGCATCCGGCGGCCAGTCCAGTGCGCGCACGGCAGCGCTGCGGCTGCGCGCCGACCGCCACAATGCCTGGCAGGCGGCGGGCTTCGACTGGAGCCCCTTCCTGTCCTTGAGCTATTCCCGTACCCGGCTGGACGGCTATACGGAAACCGGCGGCGGCTTTCCCGTCGCCTATGGCGACCAGGTGATAAGCAACCAGGAAATGCGCGCCGGCCTGGTGCTCAAAAAAGGGTTGGATGTGGACACCGACCTGCGCCTGGGCGGTGAAGTGGTGGCAGCGCGTACCGAAACCGATAGCGTCAATGGCGTGCTGCTGGGTAACGGCGGCTTCCCCTTCAGCTTTGCGTCGACGCGCGATAACCGCTCCTGGGGCCGTCTGCTGCTGGAACTGGACCGCCGCGTCGGCCGTGCTTCGGTGCTGTCGTTCGCATTGCACGGAGCAAACCGGGGTAATGACCCGGACTGGTCCACCAGCGTCAGTTGGAAAATGGCGTTCTGAACGTCGCCCGGCTAAATCGGCAGGCGCAGCGCGATGCGGCAGCCGCCTGCCGCGCCAGGCCCGGTTTCCAGCCGGGCGCCAAGGCGGGTGGCGCGGCTCTGCATGTTGCGCAGCCCGCGGCCGGCGGAATTTTGCGCGCCGGGCACAAGGCCGCAGCCGTCGTCGGCAATTTCCAGGTTCAGCGTGTCCGGCCCGGCGTCGAAACAAACCTGCACGCCGGCCGCGCCGGCATGGCGGATCACGTTTGAAATGGCTTCGCGCAGGATGCGCCCCAAATGCAGTGCCTGCTGCTGGCTCAGGCTGATCGCATCGGGCGCGCCGGTCTGGCGCCAGTTCAGCGTGACGCCGGCTTCGCGCAGACGCTGTTCGCATTCGATACGCCAATCGGCCATGAGGTTTTCGAGTTCATAGCGATCGCCGCCGGTGAGCGACACCACCTCGCGCAGATCGCGCAGCGCCGAACGCGCGAGGTCTGCATCTTCCGGCCGGCCGGCGCGATACACCAGAGACAGCAGCTTGGCGCCAACGTCGTCGTGCAGGTCGCGGTAGATGCGCTCGCGCTCCTCGGCCACCGCGCGTTCCATCTCCAGTTCGCGCATGCGGGCGTAACTGTCCTGCAATTCGGCGTGCTTGATGCGCACCCGGGTTTCCAGTTCGCCGTTCAGGGACTCGAATTCGTTCAGCACCTGCACGTAACGGCCCGTCATGATCAGGCCGACTGCCAGGAATACCAGCGGCGCCGCATAGTGCAGCAGGAATACATTGTCCAGCGGCAGCGCCGGCGTCCCGGACAGCATGTAGCGGCTGTGCATGAGCCAGTCGTGCAGGCCGAACAACAACACCATGCCCATCGCGCCAACCAGAAAGCGCGCATCACGGTCGCGCCCGCGCACGGCCGCCCGCAGCAGCAGGGCCAGGGTGCAGGCGGCCGCCAGCAGGGTATAGAAATGCCACAGCGAGGTGAGGCTCATGTACATCCCCGCCGGCACCAGCGCGAGGCTTACCGGCGCGGCCAGGATGCCGAACCACAATGCAGCCGCCAGCCTGGCTTGCTTTATGCCGATGAAGCGCAACAGCGAAATGAGCAGGAAGCCGGAAAACACCTGGAACGTGGCATTGGCGAAAATTTCCCAGTAGGCGGTGGCGACCGGTACGCTGCGAACATACAGATTGACCGACTGCAGCGCCCACAGCAGCGCGGAAATTCCAAAATAGGCGTAGGCGGTGTCACGGCGGCGGCGCAGCCATAGACTCAAGGTGAGCACGCCGACCGCGGCGATCAGCAAGGTGGCGGTCTGGTTGAGCGTGATATGCCAGAAAAACGCCTGCTCGTATTGCGCCTGCAGCAGGTCTTCCGGGCCTAGTGCCAGCGGATGCAGCGCGGCCTGGGTGTAGGCGTGGTTGCGCAGCCGCACGTAGAGCGTGTTGTCGCCAGGGCGCACTAGCCCCGGCGGAATCAGAAACAACAGCGGGCGGTTCCAGTTGCGCGCCACCGGCTCATCGAAACGGCCGCCGTCGCCGATGGCCGCCGCGTTGAGCCATACCGCCGCATTCAGCGCAAGCTGGGGCAAGTACACCGCCTGCACGCTCTGATTCGGCTGATCGGCACGGAAGCGAAAGCGATACCAGCCGTTCCCGCTCGCGCCCGGGCGGCTCTGGCGCCAATGGTCGGGCAGGCTTTGCCGCTGCCACGGCGCGCTGTCGGGGGGCGGCACGGCGCCTTCATCCAGCACGAAATCGGCGTGGTCCAGCACCTGTATCGGACTGGCGGCTGCCGGCAGGGCCAGCAGCAAAAGCAGCATCCACAGCGCCTGCATTTAAGGTTCAGAAAAAGCTGCTGAAGCGCAGATAAATGTCGCGCACGCCGACGAAATTGCGACCGCGTCTGGCGTCCTGCATTTCCAGCTTGACGATCAGCGGCGCCGCCAGTTTGCCGGCCCGCCAGGCGTCCACGCCGCTCCAGGTGAGCGCAAGACGCAATTGGTCCGCCAGGGTGTCCGTATTGGCATCCAGAAAGCGGGTGTCGGTACCGAGGGCAGAACTGTAGTGGTCGGCCCCCTTGCGGTAGCGGTGCCAGGTGGCGGACAGCCGCAGGTCGCCAAAGCGACGGCCCAGTTCGACGTCGGTTTCGTAATAGTCGCCCATCTTGCGGCGCAGGGATTCTTTGCTTACCGTGGTGAGCGGGTTGCCCGGACGCAGCGTCACCTGGTCCGGCAATTGGCGGAAAAATTCGCCCAGCAGGCGCATATCCCAATTGCTGCCCAGATCGCGGAAATATTCCAGGCGCGCGCGCAGATCGGTGGTCCCGTCGCCGGGCGGGATGTCCAGCAGATTATCGGGATCGTCGGGCCGCGCCACGCCGAAGCGCACGCCGGCACCGGCAATGGCGCTCTCCCGTTCCGATCGGTGGAAGCGCCACAGCACGCCCACGGTCGGATCGCCATAGCCGGCGACGCGGGTGGTGGCGAGCGGTTTGTAGCCGAGCACGCCGCTCAGCACGCTCTGCAGCCCGGCGCGCCCTATGCCGCCTTCGACGGCAAAGTTGCGCACCCGCGTGGTGGTGCGCGCATAGGGAACGATGGCGCCGACGGTGAGATCGGCACTGAGGCCGTAGCCGAACATCAGTTCGGTGTACTCGGTGCGCACTTCGGTATCCAGCCGCAGCGTACCAGCCAGGCCCAGGGCGGCAAGATTCAAGCCGTCTATGCCGGCATCCAGGTCCACGCGCCGGCCCGCGGCGTCGAAGCGGGTCGTATAGCCGTTGTTGAGCAGCGTGAGGCGCGCCGCCCAGTGGCCGGCCGGTGCCATGCCGTCCAGGCCATAGCTGCTGGAAGTTGGAATGGACTGCGCGGATACGGGCAGCACGACGAGGGCTGCGCAGATGGGCAGCAAAGCGCGCCGGCAAGGCGCGAGCGGGAACGGCATGATTCGAACGGATGGCGGCAGATGGTGCGGGGACTGCAAGGCTAACGCATTGCCGGCAATTTCACGCCCCCCGCGTTTACGGGGGTGCAATTTTGCCATGCTGGGATAATATTTTGCGATGCGCCGCGGATTCATACTCGAAGATTTGCCGGAATCCAGGGACTGGCTGAGCCGGGCCCTGCGCGAGTGCTTTCCGGACATCGAACTTGCCACCGCCGCCGGCGTGCAGGAAGCGCGCGCCCTGCTGGCGGCCCAGCCGGGGCCCGACATCGCGCTGATCGACCTCGGCCTGCCGGACGGGTCCGGCGTCGACATCATCGAACACATACAGCGCACCAGCCCGCAAACCTTGTGCATCGTGGCCAGCATTTACGACGACGACGGGCACGTGTTTCCAGCCTTGCGCGCCGGGGCGCGCGGCTACTTGCTGAAAGATCAGCCGGTGGAAGCCATCGTGCTGGCGCTGCGCGGCATCGCGGCCGGCGAGCCGCCCCTGTCGCCGGCCATCGCGCGCCGCATGCTGGCATTTTTTCGCAGCGCAAGTACCGCCGCACCGCCTGCCATCGGGCTGACCGCGCGCGAAACCGAAGTGCTGCGCTTCATCGCCAAGGGCATGACGCAGGCGGAAACCGCCCGCCTGATGGGCATTTCGCAGCACACCGTGGGCGGTTACGTGAAAGATCTGTATCGCAAACTGAATGTTTCCACGCGCGCCGAGGCGGCATTGCTGGCGCGCGACATGGGGCTGGTGTAGGCCCGCGATCCGGCCGTCCCCCGCAATCATCCTCTGCGGCTTCCCGCATTTTCTTTCCGGAGCTTCAAAACATGACGAAATTACCCGGCCGTGCCGCACTGGCCGTGAGCGCGCTGACGCTGATTGCCCTTGGTTCCGCACCGGCACATGCCGGGCTGCTGGGCAAACTGACCGACAGCGGCCCGAAGCGGGTGGAGTTGTCCGAGGCGTCGGATAAAGCCGCCGTCTACAAAGAGGCATTTACGCCCGCCGGCATGTTCGGCAAGGCGCCGGAGGCGCCGTCGAACGGATTGCGCAAGGTGGTCGTGGCCGGCTTTCAGGTCGAATTCGCGACCGAACAGAAAGCCATTGCGCGCGGCGCCGGTGCCGGCGCCGGCCTCGCCTCGACCACGGACGTTATCTACACCCTGAAAGGCGCCAGCGACGCACAGATGCAGGCGGTGGCGGACCGGCTGCACGCCGCCTTTCTGGCCAAGCTGCGCGATAAGGGTTTCGAGGTGCTGCCGGTCAGTGCGCTGGCACAGACCGGCTATCAGGAATCACTGACCAAGGCGAATCAGGCTCCGGCGCACCACGAGCGCGGCACCGCCATCGATCTGCTCATCACGCCGACCGAAAAGGAAGTCGACAACGCCAGCGTGATCGCGACCGCCAAAGATACCGCGCCCGACGTGTTCGCCCGCTATACGGCCGGGTTGGGGCCGGGCCCGGGGGCCGCCGATGCCTTGCAGGTAAACGTGATACATCTGCGCCTGAAACTGAACTTCGCGCGCTTCGAGGAAAGCGGCTGGTTCAATCCGGAAATCGACAACCAGCCGCAGAACATGCTGAGCCCGGGCGGTACGTTCATGCAGGTATTCATGCCGGGCGGGCTGCACATCGATTACCCGCTGGCGAATTCGGTCGTCCTGCCGCACCGGCTGGCGGACAAGGCGGTTCCGGTGGAAGCGACGACCGGCCAGACCGCGCAGCGCGCGGCCGGTGGCGCGGCGCGTGCGCTGGGCGGTTTTCTGAAGGGCGGTTTGAGTGGTGCCTCGGATATCGTCGGCGGCGCCGTCGGTGCCGCCCATTCAACCCTGGCTTCGGGCAACTATGAAGTTGCCGCCGGGGCCGATTATGAAGAACTACTGGCGCAGGACGGCATGCTCGCCCTGTCCATGATCATCGAGGCGCTTGCCAAACCTTGAGCGGCCGGCCGCGCGCCGCCAAAGCGCGCGGCTCAGGCCTCGTCCGCGACATCCTGCCGCGTAAGGCCGGCGGTGCGCACGGCATGCACCCGTGCTTCATAGACGCGGATGGGAATCAAATCCTTGCGTTCCTGCGCCATGCACTCGCGCGCGATGGCGCCGGCATCGACGCTGCGCGCCGCGGCCAGGGCGCCGCGCAGCAGCGCGGGCGGCGCGTAGTCGCTGCGCGGGCCGCCGCGGCCGTAATGGTCGCAGGCACAGGCGGCGAGCAGGTCTTCGAAGCGCTGCGGGCGGCGCAGCGCATCGCAGCGTTCGAACAGTTTTACCAGGGTGTTGGCGCGCGCTTCGGCGGCCCGGTGGATATTGCCGTGTTCGCGCGCGGCCAGCAGGGCCAGATCGCGTTGTTCCGCGGCGATGCGCAGACGCGCGCACACGGCCGCCACCAGGTCGGCGCCGCTTTGTTCGTGGCCGTGGTGGCGCGGCAGCAGCTCGGCCGGCGTGATGCCTTTGCCGAGGTCGTGCAGCAGCGCCGCGGTGCGCACGCCCAGCGGGTAATTTTGCGCCGCGGCGTAATCGACCACCATTTCGATGTGCACGCCGGTATCGATTTCCGGATGATGGGCGGGCGGCTGCGGCACGCCGTAGAGGCGATCCAGCTCGGGCAGTATGCGAGCCAGCGCCCCGCAGTCGCGCAGGCTGCGCAACATGCGCGACGGGCGTTGTTCCATGAGCCCGCGCGATAATTCCTGCCAAACGCGCTCGGCCACCAGGGCGTCCACCTCGCCCGCCGCCACCATGTTTCGCATGAGCGCCAGGGTTTCCGGCGCGATCGTAAATTCGGTGAAGCGCGCCGCAAAGCGCGCCACGCGCAAGATGCGGACGGGGTCTTCGGCGAAAGCCGGGCTGACGTGGCGCAGCACGCGCGCTTCCAGGTCGCGGCGGCCGCCGTAGGGGTCGATCAGGCTGCCGTCGGCGCCGCGCGCCATGGCGTTGATGGTGAGGTCGCGCCGCAGCAGATCGTCGGCCAAGCTTACGCTTGCGGCGGCATGAAAATGAAAGCCGGCGTAACCCGGCGCGGTCTTGCGTTCGGTGCGCGCCAGGGCGTATTCATCTTGCGTCGCGGGGTGCAGGAACACCGGGAAATCCTTGCCTATCGGCCGGAAGCCGCGCGCCAGCATGGCATCCGCGGTGCTGCCTACCACCACCCAGTCGCGGTCGGAAACCGGCAGGCCAAGCATTTGGTCGCGCACCGCGCCGCCCACGCAGTAAACATCCAATCCCTGCAAGAGCTGTTCAGAGGCCGGTTTCATTCATTTCGATGCGCGTCGGGTCGGCCTGGGCAAGGCGTTCGAGTTCCTGCATGACGGGGTTGGCCAGCATGTGCTGCACATAGTCTGCGGCCAGCCCGGCGCACTGCACGCCATAGGTAACGAAGCGCCATACCACCGGCGCGTACATGGCATCGGCCGCACTGATGCTGCCGTAGAGATAAGGCCCGCCGGCGCCGAATTGCGCGCGGCACTGTGTCCATAGTTGCTGCAGGCGTGCAATGTCGCGCTCGATGTCCGGCGTGCGCGCGACGCGCCGCCCGCGCGCGCGGATATTCATGGGCATGGCGCCGCGCAGCGCGGCAAAGCCGGCGTGCATTTCGGCTGCTGCGGCGCGTGCGTGGGCGCGTGCGGCAGCGTCACGCGGCCAAAGCTGGGGGTGGGTTTCGGCCAGGTATTCGATGATGGCAAGCGATTCCCAGATCACCACGCTGCCGTCGAACAGCACCGGCACCTTGCGCGCGGGCGCCAACGCGGCCAGTTGTTCGGTGCCGCGCGGCGTGAATAATTCGATCTGCACTTCGCGGAACGGCAGGCCCAGGTGCTTGAGCGCCAGCCAGGGGCGTACCGACCACGAAGAGTAGTTTTTAGACCCGATAACGAGCGTGTAGTCGGACATGGTCGTGATCCTCGCCGGCAGCCGCGCAGCGCGGCCTATAATTTGCGCTTTACCTGGGTTCGATTATGAGCCACTTCAAACACCATGTGTTTTTCTGCTGCAACCAGCGGCCGCCGGGCGAAAACTGCTGCAATAACCACGCCGCCACGGAAATGCGCGATTACTGCAAGAAGCGCGTCAAGGAACTCAAACTGGCCGGCACCGGCAAGGCGCGCGTGAATCTGGCGGGTTGCCTGGACCGCTGCGATCTCGGTCCGGTGCTGGTGGTGTACCCGGAAGCCGTGTGGTACACCTACGTGGATCGCGAAGACATAGACGAAATCATTCGCGAACATTTGCAGCACGGGCGCATCGTCGAACGTTTGCGCGTCTGATCTCAACAGGGAAAGCGATAAAAATGAGCCGATCCACCACCGAACGTATCGTGATTCCGGGGCCCACCGGCAATATCGAACTGGCGCTCGACATTCCGGCCGACGCACGCGGCCTGGCCCTCGTGGCGCACCCGCATCCGCTCTACGGCGGCACGCTGGACAACAAGGTGGCGCACACCCTGGCGCGCACGTTCCGCGATCTGGGCTTTGTCGCCATGCGGCCGAATTTCCGCGGCGTGGGCAAATCCGAGGGCGAGCACGACAACGGCGGCGCCGAAACCGAAGACATGATGGCAGTGCTCGATTACGGCCGCGCGCGGTTTTGCGAACACGCCATCGTGCTGGGCGGTTTTTCGTTCGGCGGTTTCGTGACGGCGCGCGTGGCGCGGCGCCTGGCCGAATCCGGCAAACCGGCCAAGCGCATCGTGCTGGTGGGGGCCGCCGCCGGCTCGGTGCCGGGGCTGCGCAATTACGCCACGCCGGACGTGCCGGCCGATACCATCGTGATCCACGGCGAAGTGGATGAAACCGTGCCGCTCGTGAACGTGATCGAGTGGGCGCGGCCGCAAAATTTGCCCATCGTGCTGGTGCCGGGCGCCGACCACTTTTTCCACGGCCGGCTCAACCTGTTGCGCGACATCATCCTGCGCGCCTGGAAAGACTGATCGTGCCGGACGGCGGCGATGCGCCGCTGGTCGTCGCCGATCTGAAAAAGCGCTACGGCCGGCAGGAAGTGGTGCGCGGCGTCAGTTTCCGCATCGCGCGCGGCGAATGTTTCGCCCTGCTGGGGCCCAATGGCGCCGGTAAAACCACCACCTTGCGCTGTTGTCTGGGCCTGGCCGGCGCCGCGTCCGGCCATATCAGCCTGTGCGGTTTCGAGGTGCCGGCCGCGGCGCGCGCGGCGCGCATGCGGGTGGGCGTGGTGCCGCAAATGGATAACCTGGACCCGGATTTCACGGTGGCCGAAAACCTGCTGGTGTTCGGCCGCTATTTCGGCTTGAGCGCAGCCGAGGTGCGCGCGCGCACGCCCGCGCTGCTCGAATTCGCAGGTCTGGAAGGCAAGGCCGCGGCGCCGATACAGTCCTTGTCCGGCGGCATGAAGCGGCGCCTTACGCTGGCGCGCGCGCTGGTCAATGATCCGGAATTTCTGGTGCTGGACGAACCGACCACCGGCCTCGACCCGCAGGCGCGGCATTTGATCTGGGACCGCCTGAAGCGCCTGGTGCAGCAGGGCCGCACGCTATTGCTCACCACCCACTTCATGGACGAGGCGGAGCGCCTGGCCGACCGGCTGGCCGTCATGGACCACGGCCGCATCATAGGCGAGGGCAGCCCGCGCGCCATGATCGCGCAGCACGTCGAGGCGCAGGTGGTGGAGGTGTATGGCGAATGGAACGGCAGCGGCGTGTCCGCCTGGGCCGAACAGCGTGCCGGCGCGTTCGCCGCGCGGGCGGAAGTGAGCGGCGAAACCGCGTTCTGTTACGTCAATGACGCGCGCCCGCTGCTTGCCCACCTGGCCGGCGAGCCGGGCCTGCGCTACCTGCACCGCCCGGCCAATCTGGAAGACGTGTTCCTGAAACTGACCGGACGCGAATTGCGCGACTGAGCGCCGCCCGCCACGCCTGGACGAGAACGCCACCATGATGCGGCACTTTTCCGCCCCACGCCCCACCGCGCGCACGCTCGCGGTCTGGCAGCGCAATTTTCTGGTGTGGCGCAAGCTGGCCATACCGTCCGTGCTGGGCAATCTGGCCGACCCGATGATTTACATGCTGGGCTTTGGCTACGGTGTCGGTGCGCTGCTGCCGAAAAATGTCGATCTGTTTGGCGGCGTGTCCTACATCGCGTTTCTGGCCGGCGGCAGCCTATGCGCAGCGGCCATGAATTCGGCCACCTTCGAGGCGCTCTACTCCGGCTTTTCGCGCATGCACGTGCAAAAAACCTGGGATGCCATCATGAACGCGCCGGTGTCGCTCGACGACGTGATGCTGGGCGAAATGCTGTGGGCGGCCAGCAAGGCCACCTTGTCCGGCGTCGCCATACTGGTCGTGGTGTGGCTGCTGGGCTTGTCCTCCTCCTGGCTGTCCTTGGGCCTCATTCCGCTGGTATTGCTGGTCGGCCTGGCGTTTGCCGGGCTTGGCCTCATCATGACCGCGCTGGCGCCATCCTACGATTTTTTCATGTACTACTTCACCCTGTTCATTACCCCCATGACCTTGTTGTCCGGCGTGTTTTTCCCGCTCGAACAACTGCCCGCCGCGATGCAGGCGGTGGCCCAGCTGCTGCCGCTCACCCACGCCGTGGCGCTGGCGCGGCCGCTGCTGCTGGGCGCGCTGCCGCAGGATGCGCTGCTGCATCTGGCCGCGCTGGCCGGCTTCGCGCTGGCGGGGTTCTGGATTGCCTTGGGACTTGCGCGCCGGCGCCTGCTCACCTGATTCCGGCACGCAAGCCGGCCGCCGCCGGGCGCGGGTTACACTGCGAAACTTGCGCGAAACTGTCAGTCGCACGGAGCCCAATCCATGCCTTACATCGAATTGAACGGCGCGCAGATTTACTACGAGGAGCGCGGCAGCGGCCCGCAAACCATCGTATTTGCGCACGGCCTGCTATGGAGCGGCGCCATGTTCGAGTCCCAGGTGGCACATTTGAGCGCGCGCTACCGCTGCCTGTGTTTCGATTTTCGCGGCCAGGGCAAAAGCGAAATCACTTCAGCCGGGTATGACATGGACAGCCTTACGCGCGACGCCGCCGCGCTGATCCAGGCGCTGGGCTGCGCGCCCTGCCATTTCGCCGGGCTTTCCATGGGCGGATTCGTCGGCATGCGGCTCGCACTGCAATACCCGCAGTTGTTGCGTTCCCTGATTCTGATGGACACCACCGCCGAACCGGAACCGGCGGAAAACATAGGCCGCTACCGCCGCCTCAATTTCATCGCGCGCTGGTTCGGCCTTGGCCTGGTGGCGACCCCGGTGATGAAAATCATGTTCGGGGAAAAGTTTTTGCGCGACGCCACCCGCGCCCAGGAGCGCGCGCTGTGGCAGGCGCGCCTGGTCGCCAACGACCGCCACGGCATTACCCGCGCAGTGCAGGCGGTCATCGACCGCCAGGGCATCGCCGCCGGGCTGTCCGCGCTCGACCTGCCGGTGCTCATCATGGTGGGCGACCAGGACGTCGCAACGCGGCCGGAAAAGGCGCGCGCCCTCAACGCGGCGATCCGCAATTCACGCCTGGTGGAAATAGCCGGCGCCGGCCACAGCGCGACGATAGAAGAACCCCAGGCCGTCAATGCCGCGCTGGACGAATTTCTTGCGGCGCAGAGCTGACATCGGCGGCGCAGATCGCGTCGCTGGCGTGCCTGGCGTCGCTGGCGTAGGTTGGGGTGAGCCCGCGAACCCCAACACTGATTGCGCGCACTGCGGACGGATATTGGTGGCCCCACGAGCGGGACGGCATATTTACCCAGTGCGCATCATTTCCGCAGCGCGGCAGGCACAAACACGCTCTCGCCCAGTGCCCCCAAATGATGCGGACGGGGCAGCATGCCGTCCGGCAGTGGGTACTTCGAGCGTTTGGCCCACGGAATTCCCGTTGGCGTCGAAGCCGTAACTCCCCACGCCGGACGGGGCATTTTGCCCCGTCCGGCACGGTTTCATGCCATCGCACCAGGATCTGGCCGGAAAACCGAGGATGCGGGTTTCGTGACAGCCGCGACGCATGCTCCGGCCTGGCGATCCAGCCCAAGTTTCGGAAGCAAACCGGCGCCACGCGCAGCCGTCCTTTAGTGCACCGCCTCGTCCTGCTTAACCTCGTCGGTCCACACGCGAAACTGCTCCAGCACGCTGGGGCCGAAGCTGGTGCTGATGGCCACGTCGGAGGCGTCGCGGCCACGGGCGAGCAGCACGCGGCCTATGCGCGGTATGTTGTTGCGCGCGTCGAAGGTGTACCAGTGGTCGCCCAGATAAGCTTCGAACCAGCCGGCGAAATCCATCGGGCCGTGCGGCGGCGGCACGCCTATGTCACCCAGGTAGCCGCAGCAATAGCGCGCCGGTATGTTCATGCAGCGGCACAGCGCGATGGCCAGGTGTGCATAGTCGCGGCACACGCCGCGTCCCTCGCGGAACGCCTGCAGCGCGGATTTCGTGGCGTTGGCATGCTCGTAGCCGAAGCTGATGTGATGGTGCACGAAATCGCAAATCGCCTGGACGCGGGCCCAGCCAGTCGGCGTGTGCGAAAACATTTGCCAGGCCGTGGTCGTCAGCAGGTCGGTTTCGCAATAGCGGCTGCCGAGCAGGTAAATGAGCGTTTCTTCCGGCAGTTCCTGAACGGGATGCTGGCGCGCGTCCGCCACGACGGGATCGGGCAGGCCGCTGTCGCGCACGATGGCGTCGGTCGTGATGTGCAGACGGCCTTGCGGCGCCAGCAGGCGCGTGCACCAGTTGCCGAAGCTGTCGCGGTAGGCGCTCATGGGCACCGCGGGGCTCAAGCGGATATGGTCGGGCTGCACGATGTCGGAAACCCGCGTGTAGTGGATGTTCAGCATGAGCACCACGGGCGTGGGCTGGGGCAGGTCATAGACGATTTCGTAGCCGACTCGGATTTGCATGGCTGTCCTTCGGTGCGCCGGGGCAGCGCGTGGGGTGATGAAGCGAGACGTGCGTGTGCACGAAATGCCGGGGGGGTGGCCCGCAAGCTGCGGCAGGCCACCCTAACATGATTGTTGCAATGCGTCGCAAGTTCCTGCAGCGAGGGCCGGCTTCATCCGGCGCAGCAGGCCCCCGCGCTTGCCGCCGCCTGCACCAAAAGCGGCGCCAGTCGCCGCGCCCAGCGCGCCACGCCGGCCGCGTCGGCCAGTTCGTCCTGGCGGATTTCCAGTTCCACGTACATCTGGCCGCGCGCTTCGCCATGCACGATGATGGCGTAGTCGGTGCCGTCGTCGGCGGAATAAGGTTGGTTTTCTCCGACCGCCAGCGTCGCGTCGCGCCGCAGCAAATCCAGCACCGGCCGCGCCAGACGCGCGTCCTTGTGGTACAGCACGCCGATCTGCCACGGCCGCGCGGCGCCCAGGTAGGAAGGCGTAAAGCTGTGCAGCGCGACCAGTATCGCGGCGCGCCCAGCGCAGGCGCGTGCCTCCAGTTCGGCCGCGATGCGGGCGTGGTAGGGCTGGAAAATTTCGCGCTCGCGGCGCACGGCGTCAGACGCGTCAAGCGCGAAATTGCCCGGTATGCCGGTGTTTTCGCTGCGCGTCACGATGGATTCCGGCGCGCCGGGCTGGCGGTTGCAATCGATCACGAGCCGCGTGTAGTTCTGCACGATTGCAAATGCATCCAGTTCGCCGGCCAGGGCTGCGGCGAGCGCCGCGACGCCCAAATCCCAGCAGATGTGGCGATCGAGGTCCGCCGCGGCCAGGCCGAGGCTGCCCAATGCGGCCGGAATCGCGCGCCCGCCGTGGTCGGCCAGGATGATGAAAGGCGATGCACCTTCCGGGTGAAACACAGTGTATGGCGGCGGATCGGTCGGGCTGAGCAGAGGTGTGGTGGCCGACATGAGTACGCTTCCGAGGGTGGATGGGTGCGTGTGCGGGACTGCGCAGCGACCGGTGCGGCATGGTCGCACAGCCTGCGAAAGCTTGCGTCGGGAGAATTAGCTCGCTCTGACCCTGGTTTCGATCCCCGGGTTTCGATCCCCCGTCGAGCCAGGTTACCGCACTCTCAGGAAAACCCGTAAATGTCCCCCGGCTACTCACTCGATTGCGCCATGCCCAAAGACGCGAGATACTTGTATCTCGCCTTTGGAGTTTGGAGAAAATCATGGCTTCCGTATCCTTGCGCCTACCCGATGAAATTACGCAACGGCTTGAGAAGCTGGCGGCACTGACTGGGCGCAGCAAGACCTTCTACATGATTGAAGCGATCCGCGAGCACCTTGACGATCTTGAGGATATGTACCTGGCTGAACAGCGATTGATCGACATTCGCGCCGGCAAGACCCAGACCGTGCCGCTCGAAGAGGTGATGAAGCGCTATGGCATGGAGGGTTGAACTTGACCCCGCCGCGGAACGGGAACTTGATGCGCTTGACCCACAGACGGCACGCCGCATTCTGACGTTCTTGCACAGCCGCGTGGCCATGCTTGATGATCCGCGCAGCATTGGCGAAGCCCTCAAGGGATCCAGGCTGGGCGAATTTTGGAAATACCGCGTAAGCGACTACCGAATCCTCAGCAGCATCGAGGACGGCGCTTTGCGAATTCTCGTCGTGAAGATTGGCAATCGCCGCGAGGTGTACCGCTAGGCCGCTTGAGGACAGCAAGTAAGTTCGCTCCAACGGCGGCGCCCGCGAATACGTTGGCCGCCGCCACGCGCCGCGTTACCACAGGGACGGATGGGCAGACATCTTCAGGCAATCGAGGAACCCGGCATTGCGAGGAGAATTAACTCGCTCTGACCCTGGTTTCGCTGGTCGTTGCCTTGCATAGGATGGGGGTTATGGATCACTTACCCTTTTTCACCCATTCTCGGCACGGCGGCTTTGGCAAAAATTTTGGTTGCAATTCCGGGCGATACCGTGCATGCTCCGCGCCAGCGATCTTCAAGTAGTGCAGTTGTTGTCTGGTTCAGCGTCCGCGGTCTTCCGGCATCTTTTCCTCCATCACCCCGCCGTCTTGCGATTCGCCTCACACTTTGGGGTTACCCCCCTTATTTGCTTTTCAAGGATACCCAAGACATGGCAACAGGCACCGTTAAGTGGTTCAACGATTCCAAGGGCTTCGGCTTCATCACGCCGGAAGCCGGTGGTGAAGATCTTTTCGCCCATTTTTCCGCAGTTCAGGGACAGGGCTTTAAAACCCTGAAGGAAGGCCAGCGCGTCACCTTCGACGTGACCACCGGCCCCAAGGGCAAGCAGGCTTCGAACATTCGATCGGCCGACTAAGCAGGCGGCCAAGTCGGCGTGGCCTCTGAGCCGCGCCGCGCGCCCTGCCAGGGATAGCGGCCACGGGTTAGGTCCCGCCCCGCACCCCGCCCAGATCAGCCCGGCAGCTGCCGGGCTTTTTCTTTCCAATTTCCGCGGGGGCTCAGATATGGCCAAAGAAGAACTCATTGAAATGAATGGCGTCGTGATGGAAGTGCTGCCGGACTCCCGCTTCCGCGTGACCCTGGACAATGGCCACAACCTGGTCGCCTACACAGCGGGCAAAATGCGCAAGCACCATATACGCATCATCGCCGGCGACAAGGTTTCGCTTGAAATTTCGCCCTACGATCTAAGCAAAGGGCGCATCTGCTTCCGCCACATCGAGCGTCGCGGGCCGGTGGCCGAACCACGGCGCAAGCCCTGATTCAGGCGCGCGATCTCTCGCCGTCCGCAATCGCCGGGGGAAATTGTGCCAAAGGTGTCGGCCGCGAATGCCGCGAGCCGATTCTCAACCCGGCCTTTGCTCATTTCGTTTTGACTATGAAGGGAAACCGGGGTCAGAGTGAAGTAATTTCCATTTGCAAGCTCGGTACGAGCCGCCTGTTTCGGTGGTTGCACCAAAATACCTCACTCTGACCCCATTTTCTCCACCATTTTCTCCAGAGGATCCGTGTCGCGGTGGGTGTCGCCACCCCATTGGATAAGATCCAATCCCATTTCACGCTTGAATTGCCGGGCACGCGCAAACATTTCGCGAGAAAAACCGGGGTCTGTCCCCGTTTTCCTCCACTTTTTCAGCAAGGCAGTGGCAACGTTGATTTGCTTTCGATCGAGAATTTCGCGCAGTTGCTCGCGATACAACCACGCGCGAGCGGTGCGGCGGCTTGGCGCACGGCGGATGAACGTGTCGAGGTCATCGCGCTGCTGCTCGTTCAGGCGACTACGATCCTTGAGCAGGGTCCAGCGCATGCCCTTGAGAC
>JAEUNM010000097.1 GCA_016791105.1 Rhodocyclaceae bacterium
GCCAATTCGGCTACCAGACGGGATGCCGCGCCGGCGGCGTGGCTGGCCGCGGCATCCGCCTGCGCCTGCTGCAGCAAGGTTTCGGCGCGGGAAATCAGGAACAGCAGACGCACCCTATCCACCGGCGAACAGGCGCCGCGGGCAGCCACGCCAGTGCCTATCGCCCGCGCCTGGCCCAGGGCCTCGGTAAGCGCGGGCAGGCGCCGCGCGAAATTGCCCACCTGCGGCAGGCTGCCCATGCGGGTGAGGCCGATGCGTGTTTCCCCCACCGCGTCCAGCAACAGCAGGATGCGCGCGATGATGGCCGTGTGGCGCGCAATGCTTTCATCCACGCTGAGCCCGCCCAGGCCGTGCAGCAGTTCCTGCCAGCGATGGCGCAGCAGGCGAAAGTCCTGCAGCGTCATGCAGGGTACGGCGCAGGCATTTTCGGGCACCAGCGCCAGGGCGATGGCGGCAAACAGGCGTTCGATTTCACGCCGCCGTTCTTCCATGCGCGGGCCAAAATTCGCGTCCCCGGCCAGCCAGCCGCTGGCCATGCCGCGATGTTGCTGCAGCGCGGCCAATAGTTTGAGCATCGGGCGGCAGATGGCCAGCGCATCGGCGGGCCGGCAGGCGGCAGCGCCGCGCAGCCTGAAATGGCGGCGCAGCCAGAACGCCGCGGCAAGTGCTGTCGCGGCCAGCGCGGAAGTCAGAAATTCTATGGGCGCAGCCATGGCGGTTTCACTCGAAACGGCAGGCGGCCAGCGTGTCGCGCAGTTGCCCGGCAAGCTGCGACAGATGCCGCGCCAGGTCGCTGCTGTCCCGCGCCAGGCGGTCGTTGCGCTCCGCCAGTTCGGCCACCTTGTCCACGTTGGAAGAAATGCGCGCGCTGGCGGCGCTCTGCTCCGCCACCGCGTTGGCGATGGATTGCGCCAGTTCGCCGCTTTTCTGGCTTTTCACGTTCATTTCCTGCAAGGCCTGCACGGTAGCCGCGGCATCCAGCACATTGGCCGAAACGTCGTCGCGTATGCCCGCCATGGATTGTTCCATGGCCGCCACGTCGGACCGGATACGCAGCACCACGCGGTCGATTTCCTTGGTGGCCGAAGAAGTACGGTCGGCCAGCTTGCGCACCTCGTCCGCCACCACGGCGAATCCCTGCCCATGCACGCCGGCGCGCGCCGCCTCGATGGCCGCGTTAAGGGACAGCAAATTGGTCTGCGCGGCGATGCCGGCGATCATTTCCGAAATGTGGCCGATGGCACTGGATTCCGCCTCCAACTGCTGCGCCATGGTGGCAGAACCCTTGGCGGTGTCTGCCAGCGCCTCCAGCGCCTTGGCCAGACCTTCGACCAGCACCACGTTTTCCGCCGCCACACGGCCAGTATCCGCGGCCACACCGGCCGCACTGCGGGAACAATCGCTGGCGCTCTGCAAGCTCAGCACGAAATCTTCTATCGAGCGGGCCGCCGAACACGTCACGTCGCGCTGCTGGCGCACACTGTGCTCGCCGGCCTGGGCGTTGCCGCTGCTTTCATTGGCCACGCTGGCCACTTCGTGCGCCAGGCGCGACATGTGGGCCAGCACCGCGCCCATGGAGCGCGCCATGGCATTGCAACGCTCGGTCAGCGGACGCGCCGCGGCCAGCGCCGGCTCGGCCATCCTGGCGCCGTAGTCCTTCCCCTCGATGCGATGCACAAAACGGCCCAGCTCCGCGAACCAGGCATCCAGCACAAAGCCCGAGCGCGCCACCCACAGCAGCGCGCCCAATCCGGCCAAAAATGCTATCCAGCCTTCGGCGTAGCCCAGCAACGCCGCGGTTAACCCCACCCCCGCAGCGAATGCCGACGCGCCATTGGCAAGCAACAGCGCACGACAGAGGGACGGATGGTCACCAGGCAGCGGCAACGCGGACGATGCCTGAGGTGGAGCGGCATTGGACATGGCGGTACCCGGGAAATGTTCAAGCAAAACATTACTGCACCGCAGCAATAGCGGCCCGGCAGGCGCGGACTTTAGGGTGGTGGAAGTTGGGCGGGCGCGGGGGCAGACCCGATTGGGAACAAGGAAATAGCGTGCCTGGGGTTCGCGTCGCCGGGGAGAGCCCGCCCTTCAATCGCCACGTATGCGGCGCCGTCATCGGATACCCACGAAACGCCGATCGATGCCAGATTTATCTTCGGCCAGCGCTCATGCCTATAGCGCGAAAGCTGGCGTGGCATTGATGCTTCACCAGATGTTTCCCTGCTGGCTGCACGTCGTCCGCAAATCTGCCCGACGGACTAAGCGCCGGCTTTTCCACATGGCCCGGCCGGCTATCGTGTATGTTCACGGGCCAATTGCCCTTGATTCATTAAAAGGAGGCGCGGTGTCCAAGGTATTCATTTCCAGCACTTCGCTAGATTTGCCCGAACACCGCCGCAAAATCACTGAAGCCTGCCTGGAACTGGGGCTGCACCCAGACGGTATGGAGCACTTTCCCGCCGCGGATGCCACAGCCCTGCAACTGTGCCTGAACAAGGTGGCGCAATGCGATCTGTTCGTAGGCGTATATGCCCACCGCTACGGCTGGACGCCGCCCGGCGAAAGCAAATCCATCACCGAGCTGGAATACGAGCACGCCGTGGCGCTGAACAAACCGCGCTACCTGTTTGCGATGGGCGAGAGCCACCCGATACTTGCCCGCGACAAGGACAGCGGCGCGCCGCTGGAAGCATTGGAGCGCTTCAAAGCCCGTGTGGGCACGGAGCGGGTGTGGAAAACTTTCGACAGCCCGGACCAGCTCAAAGCCGCGGTACTGGCCGCGTTACACGCCGCGGCGGCGTCCGCCGGCACCTCCGTTGCGCCGGCCGGCGCAGCGGCCGGGCCGCGCATAGACCTGTCCCACCTCCCCGCCGGCGCCCCGCACTTCCTGGGCCGGCAAACCGAACTGGCCGCCCTGGATGCGGCCTGGGCGGACACCGGCCGCACCCACGTGCTGCAACTGATCGCCCCCGGCGGCACCGGCAAAACTTCGCTCATGACGCGCTGGGTGGATAGCCTGCGCGCCGCCAGCTGGCGCGGCGCAGAAAAGGCTATCGCCTGGAGCTTCTACAGCCAGGGCAGCGGCGAGGACAGGCAGGCGTCCGAAGACGGCTTTCTGGACGCCGCCATCACTTTTTTCGGCGTGAGCGTGGCGCCCACCGCCTCGCCCTGGGACAAAGGCGCAAAGCTCGCCGACGCGGTGGCGGCGCGCAGAAACCTGCTCATCCTGGACGGCCTGGAGCCCTTGCAGTACCCGCCCGGCCACGCGCTGGCCGGGGAACTCAAG
>JAEUNM010000040.1 GCA_016791105.1 Rhodocyclaceae bacterium
GTACACGCCCGCATCCAGCGTCGGGTTGTTTTCGCCGGAGGCCAAGGTCACGATCTGGGTAAAGCCGGACGCATTCGCGTCCGAATCCAGCGTGTCATCGCCGCCCAGGTTCTGGCCCGTGAATTGGTAGCCTGCCGGCAGATCCCCGAACTGCACCTGGTATTCGACGCCCGGCGTCAGTCCCGTGAACTGATAGAAGCCGTCGGCGCCCGTGGTGGTCGTGGCCGTGGTGTCGCCCACGCCGTTAATCAGGCCGTCCGCACCGCCGCCGATCAGGGTGACCGTGCGGCCCGACAGCCCCGTCGCGCCGTCGTTCTGGATGCCGTCGCCGTTGGTGTCCACCCATAGGCGGTCACCCAGGCTGGCGGTTTGATACACGCCGGCATCCAGGGTCGGGTTGTTTTCGCCCGAGGCCAAGGTAACGATCTGGGTAAAGCCGGCCGAGTTCGCGTCCGAATCCAGCGTGTCATCACCGCCCAGGTTCTGGCCCGTAAATTGATAGCCTGCCGGCAGGTCGCCAAACTGCACCTGGTATTCGACGCCGGGTGTCAGCCCCGTGAACTGGTAGAAGCCGTCGGCGCCCGTGGTGGTCGTGGCGGTGGTGTCGCCCACGCCGTTAATCAGGCCGTCCGCGCCGCCGCCGATCAGGGTGACCGTGCGGCCCGACAGCCCCGTCGCGCCGTCGTTCTGGATGCCGTCGCCGTTGGTGTCCACCCATAGGCGGTCACCCAGGCTGGCGGTCTGGTAGAGGCCGGCATCTATCGTGTGATTGAATTCCCCCGCATGCAGCAACACGATGCCCGTTACGCCGGTGGCCGTATTTGCATCGCTGTCCGTGGCATCGAACGTATTCGACACCACGTCTTTCTGTGTGAATTGGTAGCCCGCGGGCTGAACGAACTGAACCTGATAATCGAGGCCTGGCGTCAAGCCCTTGAATTCGTAATAGCCGGTGGCGTCGGTGACAGTCGTTTTGAGCAGTTCGTTTGCGTCGTTGAAATCGCCGTCATTATTGATGTCGCGCACCAGATTGACGGTAACGCCGCCCAGCCCCTGCTCGTTCGCATCCTGCCGCCCGTTGGCATTGCCGTCGATCCAGACATAGTCGCCCAGCGCGGCGGCTTTGGTGGTGATGATGAGCGGCTGGTAGTGCGTCCCCGTCGAACTTACGGGGTCCAGAATCACGGCGATATTTTGCGTTACGTCCGGCACGAAACCTTCATGATCCTGTACACCATTATTGTCGCTATCCGCCGTCGCGAGCGCGACCAGCGCATTGATATGTGCCGGATCAACCGTACCCAGGCCAACTTCAGATTGGAAATTGGTGTCGCCGAGTAAAGTCCAGATCGCGCACTGAATTTCCCCGTAGGTGTAACCACTGGACGTAAAGTCCTGATTCAACATCCAATTTACGAGGTCCAGATTATAGGTATTGCCTATCCCCGGCAGGTTGGCTGCGATCAACCCGGTCTCGTACGAAGAATAGATGTAAGCAGTCAGCGACGTCGAAAGTCCGGTGGAAGCATTGAGCGGAATTCCGGAATTGACGTCCGCGCACCAAGCGTCGTAAATACCCACGGGCAGATAAGAACTGCCGGAAGTAATTCTGACGTCGAAATAGCTCGGGTTAAGGTCATCCACCCCCGGATTCGTCACGGGCGAGTGCGGAAGTTCAACAACAATAGTGACGCTAGGTTGCGACATGGCGCTTTCCTCGGCAACTGGAAAAGTCAGGGACGAGCGAACCAGCCGGAGGCCAGAAGGCGCTTCCGGATAAGATCGGAACAGGTGAAACCGTGTCTATTGCCCGGACGGAACTTAGCTACAGGCGCCAAGCGATCCGATGTGCTGCGGGAGGGCTGCCGCAAGAACTGCGTGCAGGGACGAGTAACGAATGTGCTGAATTTTGCTTGATTTTATAGCCATGATTGACCCCTACTCGTTATAACTACCGTGGCACGCACCCGGGTTGCCCCGGATGCGCTAGCGCTTCTTACTTGCGCTTTTTCACGCCGACGGCGATGGCTGCTGCGAGGGCGATGCCAAGCAGGCCATACTCGGACGGCTCCGGGACCAGGATCGGGGCCGCGTGGGCCGACATTGCCGAAATGGCAAGCGTAATGAACACGAGCGACTGGCGCATCGAATTTCTCCTTGTTTGAATACGAACACACCGGCACATGGCCGCGAGACTTTGCCGCAGGTACGGCAGGACCGAAATATGCAAATTTTGTACCAAATACCGCAAGCCACTGATTTACATATCACTTGTTCGTACTTTTTGCGGATACACAACGAAATGTGTAAAAATTTCCGACAGCCGACACTTATCAAAACCAATGATAAAGGTATAAAGACCTTTGCCGGCATCGCTGATAGGCGGGTCGATTCTAACCTGTTTTTTATCACGCGCCACAGATCTTTTTTGCGACACCGCCGTCGGCTCCCCGCGCACCAAAAGCAGAACCGGTCTGGCCGGAAAATTGCACCTCCGCAGTGCGCTTTCGGGATGCCCGAACCCACCCGCAATATCGATGTTGAATCCCTGCCGCGGCACCGACCGACGCCTGCACCATGCCTTGGGCGGTTGGATTACTCACTGCTGTGGTGACGGCTTGCACAGGATTTACCATCGCCGCGTTGACCATCCGTACCGGGCGCATATAGACTCGGCGCGGATTTTCGTGTGGTATCGCACTTGGCGGCGTGCAAACCCAGCCATTTTGGTGGCGACTAACCACGCGGCAGAGAGCGGCCGATTCGGCACTATTTATCGACACTCCGGCACCCTGTCCGGTTAGCAAGTTACGAGCGAAGCAAACATTAGTCTGCTCGGGCCGGACATACCCGGCCCGGTCCGGCGGCGAATAACATCGAGCAGCTCGTCCATGCGCGGACGACCCAGACACGCGACACGGTCGCCTCATTCCCGATTCTGATTGGCTTGTACAAGCGTTATCGACAACTCAAATTGCGTGCATCGCCACATGAAATTGCGCCATCCCGCCCAATTCAAGATCAAAGACAATAGTCACTTAAATGCTTTTAGCATCGCCGGAAGCACGCCATTCTGGGCGCAACAACCCAGCAAGCCTGTCATGCACATAAATCAATGAAACACCATATAAAACCGTTAGATACGGAGTTTCCAAGGCTCCCTGGCAGAGCCCGTATGGGGACACGGGGAGCCATTTCGACTTGTAAGTCGCTCGCCGCCATCGATTCCTGCCGGCGGCCGGCACGGCAAGCCGGGCCGGCGCCCCTCGCCACCTACCTCACACAGGCGGCGCTGGGCACATGAATACCCTCGCAGAAAACCTGGCAGAAATGGCGCCCAGCCAGCCCGCGGCAGACGCGCTGGCCGAGGCACTGGTATTCGTTGCCCGCTATTTCGGACGTAACGCCGAGGCGGCCCAATTGACCGGCGGAGTGCCGCTGCCGCAAGGTCGCCTTACCGGGCGCGAATTGGCCGAGTGCGCCGCCCGCGCCGGGCTATCGCTCACCAGCCGCGCAAGCAGCGCCGATCAGGTCAAGGCCTCATGGCTGCCTGCCATCGTCGAGCACTCCGATGGCAGCGCGACGGTCGTGCTGGACCGCCAGGACGATAAATTCGAATGCGTCGATCCGGCCTCGCTGCAAAAAAGCTGGCTACCCCTGACAGTGCCGGATGCCGGCGCGACCTGGCATTTCCTCAAGCCGGTTTTCCATTTCGACAGCCGCAGCTTGCTGTATTTCGTGCGCGAGCCGCGCCGCTGGTTCTGGGACACCTTCCGGATGAACCGCGGCATTTATGGCTGGGCCCTGCTCGCCACGGTATTCGTCAACCTGATCGGACTGGTGCTGCCGTTCTATTCAATGGCCGTGTACGACCGCGTCGTGCCCAACAATGCCGAAGAAAGTCTGTGGGTACTTACGACTGCGGCCATCGCGGTAAGCCTGTTTGACCTCTTGTTGCGCTTTCTGCGCGGGTATTTTCTGGAGGCCGCGGCGCGGCGCTCGGACATTTCTCTTTCCTCACGCGTATTCGCGCAAAGCTTGCGACTGCGTGCCGCATCGCGCCCGGCTTCGGGTGGCGTGCTGGCCAATTCGGTACGCGATTTCGACGCCGTGCGCGAGTTTTTCGCCTCCACCACGCTCACCGTGATTGGAGACCTGCCCTTCATGCTGCTTTATCTTGCGGTGATCGCCGCCATCGGTGGCTGGCTGGTACTGGTACCGATCACGGGGGTGTTGCTGGCCATGCTGGCGGCACTATTGATGCGCAAGCGGCTGGCGCGCGTGGTGGATCGCCTCACGCGCAAGAACTCGCAGCGTACCGCACATCTGTTCGAGGTCATGAATGGCATCGACACCGTCAAGGCGCTGGGGGCTGAAGCCTGGGCGCGGCAACGCTGGGAAGTTCAGTGCGCGGCGATTGCCGAAGACAACCTGCAGGCGCGCGAACTATCCACCTTCGCAAGTCACCTGTCGACCGCCTTGTTCGCCCTCGATACGGTATTCATCGTCATGTTCGGCGCGCTCATGATAGGCGCCAAGCAACTGACCCTGGGGCAGCTCATCGCCGTCAGCATGTTGGGTTCGCGTGCCATCGCACCAGCCGGCCAGTGGGTGGCGCTCGTGATGCGCTGGTATCAGACCCGCGCCTCGCTGGAAGCGCTGGAAAAAATCATGACCGCGCCCACCGATGACCGCCCTGGCGGGCTGTTCGTATCCAGCTTGCGCGGCGAGGTGGAATTTCGCGACGTAAATTTCGCCTATCCGCAGCGCGCCGCACCTGCCCTGCAGGGCGCCAATCTGCGCATCGCGGCCGGCGAGCGGGTGGCGTTCATAGGCCGACTGGGCTCCGGCAAAAGCACGGCATTGCGGCTGCTGCTCAATCTGTATGAACCTTCCGCCGGTGCGGTGCTGCTGGATGGCATCGCCGCAGCGCAATACGACGCGCGCGCGCTGCGCCGGCAAGTCGGTTACGTGCCGCAGGACGTGGTGCTGTTCCACGGCGACATACGCGAAAACATATTGCTCGGCGCGGTCGATCTGAGTGACGACGATTTGCGCAAGGTGCTCGCGCTGTCCGGCCTGGACGAAGTGCTGGCGCAATTGCCGGAGGGGCTCGCCACCCAGGTGGGCGAACGCGGCGAGCGCCTGTCCGGTGGCCAGCGCCAGCTCGTGGGCCTGGCCCGCGCCCTGGTGCGCGCGCCCAAACTGCTGCTGCTCGACGAACCGTCCAGCATGATGGACCCTGCCACCGAACAGCAATTTATCGCGCGCATGAAAAGCGCCCTGCCCGGCACCACGGTAGTTCTGGTCACACACCGCATGGCGATGCTGAAAATGGTCGAACGGGTACTCGTATTCGACCGCGGCCGCATCGTCATGGACGGGCCGGTAGAACAGGTTTTGCGGCGGCTCGCCAACCCGGCCGCGGGCGCGGAGGCGGCATGATGAACCATCAGGACGAATCTGCGCACACCTTCGCCCACTTCGATCTGGATCGCGGGCCGCGCCGCGCCGCCGTGGTGCTGGTCGTAGCACTGGCTGCATTCATGCTGCTGGCGATCATCTGGATGGCCACCGCGCACATGGAAATATCGGTGCAGGCACCCGGGCGCATCATTCCGTCGCGGCGGGTACAGCATATACAAAGCCTGGAAGGCGGCATTATCGAATCCATCGCCGTCAATGAAGGCGATCGCGTCACTAAAGGCGCGGTGCTGGCGGTGGTGGCGAATCGCGAATTCGAAGCCAATCTGGCCGAAAGCCGCGAAAACTATTGGGGCATGCGCGCCACCGTGGCGCGCCTGGATGCCGAACTGGCTGCGCACGCACCGGATTTTCCGGCCGACGTGCGCGAACACGCCGCGCAGCAGGTCGAGCGCGAACGCCAACTATACGCGGAGCGGCGGCGCGAACACACGGCGGCACTCGAAGCAGCGCGCCAGTTGGTCGCGCAGCGGCGGCAGGAACTTGAACAGGTTCAGTCGCAACTAACATTTTCGCGCGAAAGCCTGCATCTGGCGGAAGAATCGCTCAGCATGGAACAAAACCTCGAGCGCCACGGCGCCGGGGCGCGCGCCGATCTGATCAGCGCGCGCCAGCAAGTTACCCGCCTCGGTGGCGACGTGCGCACGCTGGAACTAAGCCAGCCGCGCCTGCAGGGCGCGATACGCGAGGCGGAATCGCGCCTGGCCGAAGTCGATTCCAAATATCGCAGCGACGCCAGCACCCAGCGCAATGAACTGCAGGTAAAAGTCGCTGCACTGGAAGAGCGCATGCACGGCCAATCCGACAAGGTGACGCGGCGCACCCTGCGCGCCCCCGTGGATGGAGTCGTTAATCGCGTGTTGCTGCGCACTTTGGGCGGCGTCGCCAAAGCCGGCGAAAGCGTGATGGAACTGGTGCCGGCCGACGACCGCCTGCTCATAGTCGGTGAAATAAAGCCTTCCGACATCGCCTTCCTGCAGCCGGGCCAGCGCGCGATGGTGCGGATAAGCGCCTACGACTCGTCCATCTATGGAGCGCTCGAAGCGCGCGTGGTACAGGTAGGCGCCGACGTACTGAATGACGAACGCCAGCAGCGCCAGTATTACGAAGTGCAAATGGAGTCGGACACCAATCACCTGGGCCGCACGGAGCAAAACTTGCCGCTGCGCGTGGGCATGAGCAGCGACGCCCGCATAGAAACCGGCCGCCGCACGGTGCTGGAGTATTTGCTCAAGCCCATCGTCAAAACCTTTCAAAACGCCCTGCAGGAGCGCTGATCATGCGCCACACGCAGAGGGCGACGTGGATCGCCGGCCTGTTATTGCCACTGTTCTGCGCGCTGAATGCGCCGGCCGCGACACTGGGCGAAGCCGTCAGCGCGGCACTGGCGCACCACCCCGATCTGGCCGCCGCGGAGGCGCAACGCGAGGCCGCCGACGCCAGCGTGAGTGCCGCCCGCTCGGCCTACTGGCCGCGCCTGGGCGCCACTTACGAGCGGGCGCGCGCCAAAAACGAGCTATCCGGCGTCGCCGACGCCCAGCCGACGCGCCAGGCGGACGTCTATCTGCGCTGGAATGTGTGGAGCGGCCTGGGCGACCATTATTCCGTCGCCGCCGCAAGTCACGATCTCGACGCCGCACGTGGTCAGGTGGAAGGCACGCGCGAGCGCGCCGCCTTGCAGGTGGTCCGCATTTATCTGGATATTCTGAATCTTAACCAGCAGGTAAGCGAAACCGAAAACCTGCTGCACGACCTTTCCAGCCTGCGCGCGCTGGTGGCAGTGCGGGTGGAAAACGGCCGCAGCCCGCAGGCCGACCTGCTGCAGGCGGATAGCCGCCTGTTGCAGGCGCAAGGTCAGTTGCTGAGCCTGCGCGCACAATTGGCCGGCCGCCGCGCCAGCTTCCAGCGCCTTACCGGGCTGGCTCCGCAAAATCTGCTAAGCCCGGAATTTGACGGCAGCACCGCGCAGCGACCGCTGGATGAATTGATCGCCGCCGCACGCGACAATAATGCCGATCTGCGCGCGGCGCGCGAACAGGCGGAATCCGCCGCCTCGCGCGTAGGCGTGGCGCGCCGCGAGCTGATGCCGGAAGTCAATGTCGAAGCGCGCAAGAACGTGCAGCGCGACGGCCCCATACAACTGCAAAGCGGACTGGAACGCGAAACTCTGGTTCAGGTGACTTACGAAGTGGCGCTAGGGGGCGGCGGATTGCACCGCGTAAGTGCCGCCCGCGCGCGGGAACTGGGCGCCCGCGCCAATGCCGAGGCGCTCGAACTGCGCCTGAGCATGTCGGTGGGCGAACAGGTCGAACAACTGCGCGGCCAGCGCGCACTATCCGTAGAATTACACAAGCAGTGGGCCAAACTGGGCGAAACTTACCGCGCCTTTGTGATGCAGTTCGACGCCGGCCGCCGCACCCTGCTGGATGCCCTGGACCTGCGCCAGGAACAACACAATATCGGCATGCGGGTTACCGACAACATGACCGACATCGCCTACGGTAGCGCCCAACTTGAACAAATGCTGGGCCGCCTGCTCAAGGTGCTGGGCATACGCGACATCTGAAGATTGCTGGACAGCTTGCGCCATTGCTCGGTTGGGTGTGGGGCATGCCGCCCACACGTTTCGTCCCTCGCACAAACCGATTCGGCGCCCACCCGCCCACAGACGGGGAGCGCCAAATCGCTTTAAACGGCGGAATGCGCTGCGCTTTTCCGCCCTACGCAATTGCTACCGGATCGCGCGCTTACGGCTAAATCCGGTCAGGCCCAGTGCGGCGGCCAACAGGGCCAGGGTGCCGGGTTCGGGTGCACCTACAGGCGGACCGGCTTGTACGTTAAACCCCGCGATCTGCTCGCCGATGTATTGACCGACTGCGTCCGTGAGGGTATTTCCGTGCGGCGTCTGGTCACTGGTCGGGTCGACAAAGCCATCGTCGTCAAAGCGCCCCATATAGCGGTAAAACTCGTAACGGATGACCTGCGCTTCGTCGCCTGCATTGGCGTTGATTGCTTTGGACACCTCGTCCACTTTGCCCGGCTGCAGCACCTGCCACTCGATTTCCGTCTCGCCCACGTTATTCATGGCGGCAACGCCGGGGTTGGCAAACGGATTGTCACCGCCCATCAAATCGTTAAGATCAACTTCGTTGGGTAAACTGGTGGTGATGATTTTTACCCAATAAGCGCTGTCCTGCACCGGCGCAAACGGATCGACCACCACGCCCTGAATTTGCGCCACGACTGGCGCTGGCGGATTGCCCGGGGGTGCGGGCGGGGGCGGGGTAAATTGAACGGCAGGAATCGCCGCCGACACGGCAGATAACGCACCGGTATTGGTCGGATCGATCAGCCACTGGTAAGTGGTGCGCGTGGGATTCCCTGCCGTGCTGACACCGAAATGGTCGCAAGGCACGTTGGGATAACCGACGTTGCCGAAGCTCCAGCAGCTTTCGCCCGGCGTATTGAACGGGTTGGCGGCCGATACGAAAGCCGTGCCGGTACTCCAGGCGCCGCCATTGAAGGCAGCTTGATAGCGAATGCGCACGCCTATCACGCCGCCGCCCGGCGCGATCAAGTCATTGATGGTAGGCAGCCCGTAGCGCTCCACATCGCCGGGCGAAGGCGTGCCGAAATTGCGGTTGAGGCCGAATACGTCTAGCACTTGGTTGCGGCTGATGCCTTCCAGTTCGATCTCGAAACCGTGCGCCTCGTGCCCGGTGTCATTGACCACGTCGAAATTGGCCAGCGAGCCGAACACCCCGGCCTGGGCCGGTGCGGCACAGGCAAGGCCGGCAATTACGCCCGCGATCGCCCCGAAATCGCGCGTCAGTTGAATCAGTTTTTTATGCTTGATAGGCATCGATCGCCCCCGAACGAGTGGAACCAGGCTCACCGCAGCC
>JAEUNM010000114.1 GCA_016791105.1 Rhodocyclaceae bacterium
ACGAACAACCAGCAGCGCGCAAAAATGCGCTCGATTTCCTGCTCATAGACGTCGCGATCCCAGAACACGTCGCGCGACATGCGGCCGGCCTCGAGATCGAAATACTGATCGACGTTGACGCCCGCCTCGGCGACGGCTCGCCGTTTGAGGCGGATTGGAATATCCTCGTTTTCCATGCTCATGGAGTTATCCCCTTATTAAATGGCATCGGCCGCTGCGTCGGCCTCTTGGTCCAGATCGACCAGGACGTCGCCGTCCTGCTCGATCACTTTGTAGGTCCGGATGGCGACTTCACAGGGGAAGCTCATCGGCTGCCCGCTTGGAATGTGAAATGTGCCATCATGGACCGGGCAGGCGATGCACTCGTCGTCAACGATTTCTCCCTCCGACAACGAGGCGGCCGCGTGCGTACAACCATCCTGAGTGGCGTAGAAAGTACCGCTCAGGTTATAGACTGCAACGAGGTTGCCGTTGATATCGACCTTGCGCACCTTTCCGGCCTCAAGCTCGCTGCACTTCAAGACAAATACGGGTCCGCTCATGGCGTCACCTCAAGCAAACATTTGAACAAAGCCCAGCCCGGTCACCCACTCCTTCACCGGGGCGTAATCGATGATTTCGCCGCGCGCGCCGGGCATGGTAGCCATGGCGACCGCCCACTGGCGGATTTCCATGGCGCCATTGCCGCCGTTTTCAAGGATGTAGTCATCGGACAGGGCACCGATGCCGGCAAGGTCGCCACGGCACGCGTAATCCATGATTTCACGGTCGAACGCCTCGTTAACCTTGCCCATTTCCGGCGTGCCGACCCAGTGGCTGATACCGCCGCTGCCTATCACGACGACCCGCTCATCATCCGGCGAAGCCTCGACGGCGGCGCGGATTTCGGCGCCCAGCTGGACGGCGCGCTTCATTTTGAGGAAGGGGTCCACACCCGCTGCGACATAGACCGGAATGGTGCCTATGGACTGCCCCTTGGCGCGCACTGGCTCGACGATCAGGCGGTCCGGAATGGCTACCGCATGATCCACCGTAAACGCGCGCGCCACGGCCCAGTCGAAGCCGTTTTCATAACCGTGTTCGGCGATGAAATTGGCCAGCTTTTCGCTGGTCGGCATGATTTGCCGCTTCAGGCCGGGCAGCACGTCCAGCGGGCCATCGACGTCGCCGGTACCGATCAGGTACTGCGGCAGACAGCCGGTGCCAAAATTGAAATAGTGGTCGGCACCGACAATGATGGCCGAGGTCGCATCCAGTTCGGCCAGACGTTCAGCGCAAGTGGTGTAGGCCCCCCACATGCGCTTGGCCACGTCGGCCGGCGGGGCATCGGGAACGACGAACATGACGGGATCGTGCGGCACCAAAAAGCCGCCTACCATTTTTCCCACAAAAACCTCCTGGATTAGCTGTGCTTGAGCGCGGCCGAAAAAACTTCGCCCTGGCCGCTACTACCCCGCAGCGCCTTCATGTAGGCGGAGGGGTGCCGGTTAGGCGCGTTTTCCGACCAGAAGCCCAGGGTGAGCATGGCGTTGACGCCATGCTTCTGCATGGCGGCCACATCGAAATTACGCACCATCGCCTTTTCGTCTTCGGACAGCGCGTAACGCGACAGTAGTCCTTCGAGGTCTTCCTTGAAACGCTGCTTGACGGCACGATCGACGCATAGTTGGTGCATCAGCTTTTCGAGTACGTTGCGGCTCATCCAAGTCTCCGCGATCAGGCGCAGAAGTCACGCACAAGTTGCAAAAAGCGCGCGCGGTGCTCGGTCTGCACCCAGTGGCCACACTGACCGAACAGGTGCAACTCGGCACGCGGAATCGCCTTCGCCAACAGAAACCCGCATTCGGGCGGCACCACGCCATCTTCGCGGCCGTGCAGCACCAGGGTCGGCGCGGCAATTTTTACCACGGCGGCTTCGGGAAAGCCCTTGACCATGGTCGGGCCTTCGCTGTTCGGCTTGGGAATAAGTTTGCGCAGGGCGTCCTGAGCACCGGGACGGGCACTCGCTTCATAGCGCGTGCGTATCATTTCTTCCGTGATGATGTCCTGGTTGTACGGGAACAGACGCATGGTCTTTTCCATGTTTTCCATGGACGGCTCATATTCCCAGGCCGAACGCAGCCCGGGCGTCTGCACGAATTCGCCGGCCGGCGTACCGAGCAGCACCAGCTTGTCCACACGCTGCGGGGCGAACAGGGCAAGGCCGATGGAAAGTGCGCCGCCGAAAGAGTTGCCGACGAAGGAAGCCTTGTCTATGCCAAGCACATCCATGATGCCCGTCAGGTGGGCGACCCACAACTTGATGTCGTACTTGTTGTCCGACTTGAATTCAGTGAAACCGAAGCCCGCGATGTCCGGCGCGATCACCCGGAAATTTGCCGCCAGATCGGGCATGACCTTGCTCCAGTTGGTCCAGGCCGAAACGCCCGGGCCGGAGCCGTGCAGCAGAAACAGCGGCTTGCCTTCGCCTTGTTCTAGGTAGTTGGTCTCGTGGTCAGCAGCAACGATGCTTTTGCCAATGCCTGGGTGCTTCTCCATGCTTCCTCCCTGTTTTGATGGTGACACGGGTATATGGTAACCCCAATGTGGGCGCTGAAACGCCGGCTTGATGCTAAAGGAGCAACACGCGCTGACACATATCAAGCGAACTCACTTATCGCATTAGATTCATTCAGTTTGCGTTGTTTCTGTGCAGCGCAGCAAACGCAAGGCCAAGGTTAAGCCGTAGCGAACGGCCTGACCCAAGATGGCATTTCATTTGCAGGCGGGAATCGCAATTCTCTAATAGCGGAAAGGTACAAGCCGGCGCCGTACGCGCGGCAATCCGCACTCGACCGGCCGACGCTTGCAATGAATGTTCCGGCGGCAAACCCAAGCCACGCCTGGTTTCGGGCGACACAAGCGACGCATGCGCACATTCCCCACGACGCCTGCAACCCCTCTCCGCAGGGCTTACCGCCGCCAGCGTCGCCAAGCCGCTCTCAAGCCGGCCCAACCCGCAAAACGGGCCGGGGACGTCAGCGGAATATGCCGCGGCGCCTGGAATCACGGCGGCGCATAGATGCGCCTCCGCCGGCTCGAAGCCGTGTCGACTCACAGAATCAAGTTCCGCAGCGACAAAAAAGAATGCCAGGCCCACAGCAAAGTGGCTTCACGAATGGATCCTCCCCGGATCGAACTCTGCCTCCGCTCGCCGGGCGGGAGCCCGAATGAGCGTGGCAAATGATTTACTGGTTGTTCTTGCCGACGCATACAGCAAGCCGCGTGCCAGAGCGAGAGACACCGCGCTTTCGTACGGCCGATGTCCCATGAAAGCAGTGTTTTAAGAAAACGCCCCGGGGATTTTTATGCCGCGCCAAAAGGCAAAAAATGAATCAAATCGTTAACTAACACATGCTGCAGCGCAACAATCCTGAAGCATTTCATCACGCAAATCGAGATGTGAACCCGGCCTCACTATTAGAATGAACCACCCGTTCCCATCGGCTCCGACCGACGCTTCGCGAACAGTTTTGCAGGAGGCGCGAACACACATCTTCCGCTCACCTGCCGCGGCCGGGCGAACACCTGCCCGGCCACGGAGACTGTCCATTGAATCCTACGGGCAGCTTGGGGTGCCCCTTGCGGCATAGAAATCGAGGCTATGATTTTCCGCTCCGGGCGATCGGGTAAGGCCGCGTTTCGCCCGCACTGACCGGCATCGCGCGGCTGGCGGCGCATTTGTCCCACCCTTGGGTCTTCGCCTGCCGCGCACCAGAGGGCCGGACGTACGGAATCAAGTTCGGCATGGCACGCTCGTCCGGCAGCGCAACCAACTCGGAACCGGGCCAACACGGCACCCGGCGTATCCGCACCTTACACCGCCCTATCCAACGCTGAATGATTGCTACAAAACCGCAACTTGGCCGACACTTATTACCACTAAGTGACAGTCCGATCTTCGACACAATCGGGCGCCGCAGACTGTTTACACCGCCCCGAATATTTCGGACGCGCGGCAAGCAACCAAAAGCCGGTTGCACTGCAGCCCGAACTGGTGAGGAAGGGGCGGGATGCAGCGCCCGCCAGTGAGGCAAGAACGAACAATCAGGACTTGTTTTATTAGAACGCCAATCAGCCAAATTATCACCCCCTGCGCCGGACGGGGCATGTTGCCCCGTCCGAAACGTTTTGGGCGGTCGAACACAAAGCGCAGCCCCTGGTTCATCGCCTTCAAAATCCTTCAGTACGGGCTACATACCTTGTCCCGCTCCAGGATCGCCTCTTGGCCCTGCGCCGGACGGGGCATGTTGCCCCGTCCGAAACGTTTTGGGCGGTCGAACACAAAGCGCACCCCTTGTTCATCGCCTTCAAAATCCTTCAGTACGGGCTACATACCTTGTCCCGCTCCAGGATCGCCTCTTGGCTCATC
>JAEUNM010000142.1 GCA_016791105.1 Rhodocyclaceae bacterium
GGCGAAGAAGGAAGAAAACCGAAGAACGAGAAAGAAGGACCAGAACGGCCTTTTAGAAAAAATCCACCGAAGAAAATCGACGAAGAAAACCCGCCACTTTCAACCCGCCCAATTCAGCCGGGTTTCAGGTTGCCGCTGACATTGAGCGGAAGGTCGCGTCCAATTCCGTAGACGTCAGATGCCTTGTGGATTGCCTCAGCGTTCATTGAAGGCCCTTTCTTTCGGTGTCGTGTATGCGGATTGAGAAATCTAACGTCCGGCTTCAGGCGCGCGCCGCGTGCGGCGCGTCGACCTGCAAGCCGCTGTTCGGTGGCGTCGAAAGTCGAATGGTAGAACTTTGATCGCGATCTGCTCTACAAGCGCCTCTCTTCGATCATTAGCGGCGATCAGTGGCGCGGCAAGCGCGATGCATCCTCGGATCGCCCTGCCTTGAGATAGGCGGCGAACAGTGTCTTGGCGACGATGTCCCGCTGAGCCCGACTTCCCCCGATGCGCACCGTCTCCGGGAGAGCCTTCTCGAGCAGCCCGATGGCTTTGTCCCAGTCACCTGCACCGTAAGCCCCGAAGGCCTCCACGAGGTCTGGCACGACCGCGCCGGGAGGAAGGCGTCCAGCGGCCACGCGCTCGCGCAGCACAGCGGCCAGCTGCCGCAGGCCGTCGACATCGCCGGTCGCTACCAACGCGAGCGCCATATGCACGTCGGCAAAGAAGACGCCTGCTTTCGGAAAGGAGGTCGTGCCGTATTCGCGCAGATCGCGCCACAGCTCCGGCTTGCGAGACTCGCCTGCGAGTTCGCTTCGCCAGAGGAACGCGACAGCGTCGGACACCACATTGATCGGCGGGCCCCATGCGCCGCCCGGGTGGACGTGCTCGCGATAGGCCTGCCAGGCTCGATCGGACCGCCCCAGCGCCAAAGCCGTGACGGCCACATGCCAGGACAGGTGGCAGTGCATGAGCGCCTCCTTGGCGCAACCAGGCATCCAGGCATCGAGAAAGCGCAGCGCCTCGGCATCTTCGTGAAGCTCGTAGAGAACGTGTGCCTTGACGTGCGCACCGTGTGCGTTGCGGGTGTTGGCCTCCAGGCTGCGCTCGATTCGCGCTCGCGCGACAGCGAGCCGTCCGGTCTCGCATTCAGAGAAAGCCTTGACCGTGTCGAACCACCAGTCACCAGCGTAGCTCGGTTCCAGCCACGCCAGGAATGCGTCCATCTCTTCCTCGCGTCCCGGCTGTCCGCTGAAGCCGATGAGGCCGAATACGCCCGTCGCGGGCGCAGCGACCATGGCGTCTCGCGGCCAACGCTCGAGGTGGGCGCGCGTTGCCGCGAGCGCCTCGCTGGTCTTGCCTTCGATCGGCATCGACAGCACTACCACGTGACTGCGTTCGCGCTCACTGGCCTGCTCCGCGTGCTGGCGCGCCAGGACCATCGATTCGCGCGCCGCGGGCAATCGGGCGCGCAGGAATCGCGCCCGAGCGAGCGCTGCATGGGCGAGCGCAAAGGTCGGATCGTCGGCGATCGCGCGCTCGAGCAGTACTTCCTCGCCGTCGGTCCCCGCCAGAATCACGTCCGCAGCGGCGCAATAGGCCTCGCACGCGGAGGCCGAGCGGGTACTCAGGGTCAATCCGTAACGGTCCTCTGCCATCGTGTGTCTCCTTGGCCGCCACCGCGACGAACGTCCTTCCGGTGGTCGGCACCGTGCCGCGCTTGCGCCACCGAACGTGGAGCTCAGGGGCGCTGCGCGGCTTTATCGCGCAGCGTCCCTTGGAGCGCAGGGTTAGAACTTAACGCGACCATTCTTGGCATTTGCTTTGCTGCCCAAACATATCTGAACTCCGACTATCTTGCCCAGTGAAACCAAGACCCTCGCACACGACTTTTATTCTTCGTCCCAAAGACGAATGAAGCTGGTGAAACGGCGTATCGGTATCAATCGCGGCCAAGGCATCAACGTAGCGGCGTTGGTTTCTATGCGCTAGCTCCCTAATTACTAAGTGGGAATCAAACGGTGCGTTGAGTGATTCCACTACTTCGGTTATTGCAACATCCCAATCTTCCATATCGCTTACCTTTTCTGATGAGTTCTAACGTGGAGCTAACCTGCGCCGGAGCGCGCAGCGCGGAGGGTACCCAACGGCGCAGCCGTTGGGCGTCAGGTTGAGCGCAGGGTTGGACGAAGCCGCTACGCGGAGAAGTCGTGAGCCGAAGCGTGGTATGTGATTCACAATTGGCCGCCCCTCGACGGAGGGGATTTCATGTCAAACAGTGAGGCCAATTTACCATGAATGCAAATACCTGCAAGGATTTTGATACACATTACGCCCGCCACCTGCAGCAACTCAAGCTCAAGGGGCTGCAGCCGAAGACGATCGAGGCTTATTCGCGCGCGGTGCGGCGTGCCGGGGACTATTTCGACGGCGACTTCGCAGAGCTCACGGAACAGGACTTCGCCGACTACTTCACCGAGCTGACCGAGAGCCATTCCTGGAGCACCGTGAAGCTCGATTTCTACGGCCTGCGCTTTTTCTACGAGCACGTATTGCGCCAGCCGTGGGTGGCGCCGGGGCTGGTCAAGGCGCCGCGCTCGCAGCGCTTGCCCGACATCGTGAGCGTTGAAGAAATGCAGCGCATTCTCGACGCCACGCGGCAATGCAGCTACCGGGTGTTTTTCTACACGCTGTACAGCCTCGGTCTGCGCCTGGGCGAAGGGCTGCGGCTCACAGTCGGCGACATCGACGCGGCACGCGCGCGCGTGCATGTGCGCGACGCGAAGGGCAATAAGGATCGCTTTGTGCCCTTGCCCCAAGCGACGCTCGAATGCCTGCGCCGCTTCTGGAGTTTGCATCGCAATCCGGTACTTCTGTTCCCCAATCGCCACGGCGGGCTTGCCGGCGCGGCGAGCGCGAAGACGCCGCTCGATCGCGGTGGCGTACAGGTCGCCCTGCGTAAGGTCGTGGAGGAGTGCGGTCTAAAAAAAAGATCAGCCCGCACTGCCTGCGGCACAGCTATGCCACGCACCTGATCGAGGCCGGCGTCGATCTGATCGAAGTACAGAAATTTCTCGGCCATCATTCAATTCTTACCACCGCCCGCTACACGCATCTTACCGACCAGACCAAGCACCACGCGCTCACCCGCATCGACGATCTGATGCGCCAGTTTAACGTGACCTGGGGGAAGGTCAAATGATGCCCCTGGCCGAAATCATCAATACTTACGCGGCGCAGTTCCTGCGCGAGTATGGCGAGCGGCTCGGGCCCGAGCATCGCCGCGCGCTATCGGCCATGGGCTTCTGTCGTCGCGACGGTGCTGTGCGCATGCACTTGCAGTGCCAGGACTGCGCGCATCAGGCCTTCCTGCCGCACTCCTGCGGCCACCGCCATTGTCCGCACTGCCAGCACCACGAAAGTCAGCGCTGGATCGAGCGCCAGATGCGCTGTCAGTTACCGGGCGACTGGTTTCTGATTACCTTCACGCTGCCGGCCGAGTTTCGCGGCCTCGCCTTCGCCCATCAGCGCACGGTCTATGACCTGCTGCTTACCTGCGCTTGGCAGACCGTCGAGCGCTTTGCGCACAACGACCGTCAGTTACACGGCGCCGCCGGAGCGATCGCCGTGCTGCACACGCATACGCGCCGGCTCGACTATCACCCGCATGTGCACCTGCTCATGCCCGCCGGTGCGCTCGACACGCACGCGCGGCGATGGCGTACCAAGCGCCGCGGCAAGGACGGCACGCGCTATTTGTTCAGCCACAAAGCCTTGGCT
>JAEUNM010000009.1 GCA_016791105.1 Rhodocyclaceae bacterium
AACCTCCGACTCCTGCGTCCCGAACGCAGTACTCTACCAGGCTGAGCTACACCCCGCGGTGTATGGTTGCGGCGCGATGGCGCCGTAAACTGCAAGCGCGACCAAAAGTTCTGGCCGCGCGGGCTTTTGCTGCCGGGAGCACTCGGGCAATTTCGGCGCGCCGTATGCGGGCGCGGCTAGAAATCTCTCTCGACAGCAAAGTCTGACAATTTTAGCAGACTTTCCTTGAACTGCGAAGCCGGAAGCGCTGAAAGTGCGCTGCGCGCCAGTACCGCTTCGGCGCTGGCGTAACGCTTGGCCACATCCAGCGCGCCGGTCTGGCGTACTGCGTCTATCACCGCGCCCATGTCGGCGCGGCCGCCTTCGTGTATGGCATGGCGCACAGCGGCGGCCTGTTCCGGTGTGCCGGTCTGCATGGCGTGTATGAGCGGCAGGGTGGTCTTGCCTTCGGCCAGGTCATCGCCCATGTGCTTGCCGGTGGTTTGTTCGTCGCCGGAATAATCCAGCACGTCGTCTATGATCTGGAACGCCGTGCCCAGGCGCATGCCGAATTCGGCCATGCTTTGTTCCAGTTCCGGTGCCGCACCGCCAAGGATGGCGCCGAGGCGGCTCGCGGCCTCGAACAGTTTGGCGGTTTTGTAGCGGATGACCTGCATGTAGCGCTCTACATCCACGTCGGCGTCGTGGCAGTTCAGCAGTTGCAGCACTTCGCCTTCGGCGATCACGTTGGTGGCGTCGGCCAGCACTTCCTGCACGCGCATGCTGCCTACCGACAGCATCATCTGGAATGAGCGCGAATACAGAAAATCGCCCACCAGCACGGAAGCCGCGTTGCCGAACATGGCGTTGGCGGTTTTGCGCCCGCGCCGCATGTCGGATTCGTCGACCACGTCGTCGTGCAGAAGCGTGGCGGTGTGGATGAACTCGACCACCGCCGCCAGTTCGTGATGATGTACGCCGCTACCGTAGCCGCAGGCGCCGGCCGACAGCAGCACCAGCGCCGGCCGCAGCCGCTTGCCGCCGCTCTGGATGATGTACTCGCCAACCTGCCTGATCAGCGGAACTTCGGAATACAGGCGCGCGCGTATGACGCGATCGACTTCCTGCATGTCGCCAGCGATGAGGGAATAAAGTTCAGCTAAGGCCAAAGTAACACCTGCGCGAAAGCGCGGATGGTATTTGCGCGGCCCCGCAGCGTCAAGCGAAATACCTCGAAATAGCCCGATTGGCTGGACATTTTGGTGGTGTCCGTGCTATTATTTTTGGTTCTCGAAGTTCGATTATCGGAGTTATCCATGTACGCGGTCATAAAAACCGGGGGCAAGCAGTATCGCGTGTCCACCGGCGAGAAGATCAAAGTAGAACAGATACCGGCTGACGTGGGCGCGGAAATTACGCTGGACCAGATTCTTGCGGTCGGCGAGGGTGAATCGGTACGCATCGGTACGCCGCTCGTCGAGGGCGCGTCGGTCAAAGCCACCGTGCTCGCCCAGGGGCGCCACGAAAAGGTGAAAATTTTCAAGATGCGCCGCCGCAAGCACTATCAGCGGCATCAAGGCCATCGCCAAAACTTCACGGAATTGCGCATCGACGCAATCGCCGCCTGATCACGGCCATTTCGACAGGAGCATCCTCTCATGGCACATAAAAAAGCCGGCGGCAGTTCCCGCAACGGTCGCGATTCAGAATCAAAACGCCTGGGCGTCAAGCGCTACGGCGGCCAGCTCGTGAATGCGGGCGAAATTATCGTGCGCCAGCGCGGTACGCAATTCCACCCGGGCGAAAATGTCGGCCTGGGCAAGGACCACACGCTGTTCGCCACGGCGCCGGGCAAGGTCGAATTCGTCGTCAAGGGCGCCGCGCGTCGTCGCGTCGTCAATATCGTCCCCGCGCAGTAAGCGCGGCCGGCGGGCGCGAGCAGCCCTGCCTCGCGGCAGGGCTTTTTCGTTTACCGCGCACCGCATGGCATCCGCTCCATGAAGTTTTTTGACGAAGCCAAAATAGAAGTCATCGCCGGCGACGGCGGCGACGGCGCGGTGGCGTTCCGGCGCGAAAAATATGTTCCGCGCGGCGGGCCGTCCGGCGGCGACGGCGGCCACGGCGGCAGCATATTCGCGCTGGCCGACCACAATCTGAACACCCTCATCGAATACCGCTATCAGCGCATATTCCGCGCCGAGCGCGGCGAAAACGGGCGCGGCAAAGATTGTTACGGCAAGGGCGGCGAAGATCTCGAATTGCGCGTGCCGGTCGGCACAGTGTTTCGCGATGTGGAAAGCGGTGAAATTCTGGCCGACCTGGACCACGACGGCGCGCGCGCCATGATCGCCGAGGGCGGCCGCGGCGGGCTGGGCAATCTGCATTTCAAATCCAGCACCAACCGCGCACCGCGCCAATCCACGCCGGGCACGCCGGGCGTGCGGCGCGAACTGCATCTGGAATTGAAAGTGCTGGCCGACGTGGGCTTGCTGGGCATGCCCAACGCCGGCAAATCGACTTTCATACGCGCCGTGTCGGCGGCGCGCCCCAAAGTGGCCGACTATCCGTTCACGACCTTGCAGCCCAATCTGGGCGTGGTGCGCGTGGATGCCAATCGCAGTTTCGTGCTGGCCGACATTCCGGGCCTGATCGAAGGCGCGGCCGAAGGCGCCGGCCTGGGGCATCAGTTTCTGCGTCACCTGGGGCGCACGCGCCTGTTGCTGCATCTGGTGGATATCGCGCCGCTGGCGGCGGAAATCGATCCGGTGCGGGAAGCACTCGCCATCGTCGAAGAGCTGCGCAAGTACGACGAAAACCTCTACCGCAAGCCGCGCTGGCTGGTGTTGAACAAGGTGGACCTGCTGCCGGAAGAAGAACGCGCGGCGCGCATAGACGAATTTCTGCGCGCCTATGGCGAAACCGGCGAAAACTTCGCCGTGGCGGCCATCAATGGCGACGGCTGTCCGGCGCTGTGTTACCGCATCATGGATTTTCTCGATGCGCACCGGCGCGAATCCACCGCGCAGCCGGACGAGGACGATGAGAACACGGATTGAGCAGGCCCGCCTGCTGGTCGTGAAGGTCGGCAGCGCGCTGGTCACCAATGACGGCGCCGGCCTGGACCCCGCCGCGCTGGCGGAATGGGCACGCCAGATCGCCCAGTTGCACGCGCAAGGCCGCCAGGTATTGCTGGTTTCGTCGGGTGCGGTGGCGTCCGGCATGCAGCGCCTGGGCTGGCGCGTGCGGCCGCGCTCCATGCACCAGTTGCAGGCTGCCGCCGCGGTCGGGCAAATGGGCCTGGCACAGGCCTATGAGCGGGCGTTTTCCGAACACGGCGTCAAAACCGCGCAAATCCTGCTCACGCACGAAGATTTGGCCGACCGCACGCGCTATCTGAACGCCCGCTCCACACTGGCCACCTTGCTGGGCCTGGGCGTGGTGCCGGTAATCAATGAAAACGACACCGTGGTGTATGACGAAATCAAGCTCGGCGACAACGATACGCTGGGGGCGCTGGTCGCCAACCTGGTCGAAGCCGACGTCCTCATCATCCTGACCGACCAGAGCGGCCTGTATACCGCCGACCCGCGCAAGGATCCGGCCGCCACGCTGGTCGCCGAAGGCGAGGCGCTGGACGAGCGCTATGCGCAAATGGCCGGCGGCGCCGGCAGCGGCATATCGAAAGGCGGCATGCTCACCAAGGTGCGCGCGGCTCAGCGTGCCGCCCGCAGCGGCGCCCATACGGTGGTTGCGAGCGGGCGCGAAACCGACGTGTTATTGCGCCTGGCGCGCGGCGAAGCGCTGGGCACCCTGCTTTTTGCCAGCAGTTCGCGGCTTGCTGCGCGCAAACAATGGCTGGCCGATCACCTGCAACTGGCCGGTCGCCTGGCGCTGGATGCCGGCGCGGTGCGCGCGCTGCTGGCCGGCAAGAGCTTGCTGCCGGTGGGGGTGACGCAGGTGGCGGGGGAATTTTCGCGCGGCGCCTGTGTGGCCTGCGACAGCCCGGACGGCAAGGAAATTGCGCGCGGGCTCATCAACTATTCGGCCGCCGAGGCGCGCCGCATCGCGCGCCACACCAGCAGTGAAATCGAGTCGATTCTGGGTTACGTGGACGAGCGCGAACTGATCCACCGCGACAATCTGGTACTGCGCTGAGAAGTTTCAGGCGCTGCGCGATTCCAGCTTGGGATCGCGTCCCAGCAGTTGTTCCACCGCCGTGGGCGTATCCACCTCTCCGCGCAGCAGCGCCGCCACCGCGGCGGTAATGGGCATATCCACACCCAATTCTGCCGCCAGCCGCGCCGCTTCGTAAGCGGTTCCCACGCCTTCGGCGACGTGGCCGAGCTGGCCCACCGCCTGGTCGAGGCTAAGCCCCTGCGCGAGCAACAGACCGACGCGCCGGTTGCGCGACAAATCGCCGGTACAGGTCAAGATCAGGTCGCCCATGCCGGCCAGGCCCATGAAAGTGAGCGGCCGTCCGCCCAGACGCTCGCCCAGACGGGAAATTTCCGCCAGACCGCGGGTAATGAGCGCGGCACGCGCATTCAGGCCGAATTTCAGCCCGTCGCAAATGCCGCTGGCGATGGCCAGCACGTTTTTCACGGCGCCGCCCACGGCGCAGCCGTTCATGTCGTCATTGGCGTACAGGCGCAGGCGGCCGGTGTGCAGCGCCGCCACCCAGGCCAGCGCGCTGTGTTCGTCGGCCGCGGCCAGCGTGACGGCGGTAGGCAAACCACGTGCCACTTCGTCGGCAAAGCTGGGGCCGGTAAGCAGCGCACAGGGGTAATCCGCGCCCAGCACCTCGGCGGCGACGCGGTGCGGCAGCAGCCCGGTGCTGCGCTCAAAGCCTTTGCACACCAGGATGGCCGGTGCACTGGCGCCGATTTCCTTGAGCATGTGCAGGGTGGGACGCAGCCCGGCCACCGGCGTGGCGACGACGATGTAATCGGCGCCCGCGCAAGCTTCCGCGAAATTTGCATGCACCTGCAGCCGTTCCGGCAGCGCGATACCCGGCAGGTAGCGGCAATTTTCGCGCTGCGCCTGCAGATCGGCCACCAGTGCGGCACTGCGCGCCCATAGCGCGACGTCGCCACGCGCGCAAAATGCGATGGCGAGCGCGCTGCCCCAGGCACCGGCACCCAATACGGCGATTTTCACGCGGCGGCCCTCACAGGCCCCACAGTTGATTGATGCGCACGTAGCCGCTCAGGCCGTCGCGGTGTTTTACCCTGGCCCAGCCGGCCGGCGCCGAATCGCCCAGCACTTCGAGCAATACGTCTTTTTCGGCCTCGAATACGCGCGCCGAACCGCTATCCGCCTGCGCATAGGCAGTCGCGCGCGGCGCCGTCACGATGGCCATGTGCTGATCTGCCAGCAGACGGCTTTCTATCCAGGCCAGTTTGCCGCCCGGCTCGCGCACCTTGTTCCAGCCGACCTGGCTGCGCACCACTTCCACCGGGGTTCCGCGCGCAATCACGTACTGCCGAGCGGCCTGCACCGACGGGGCGTCGTACAGCACGGCTGCCTCGGCGACCGATTTCCAGTCGCTCGCGGCACAGGGCAAAGCGGCCACCAGCAAGGCCGCGCACACCAGATGGCGGCCCATGATCACTGCAACTGGATGATTCCGTCGCCGGGTTTGCCCTGTTTCTGCTGTTCCTGCAGGCGCTGGAAATACAGCGCTTCGAAATTGACCGGCGCCAGCACCACGGGCGGGAAACCGGCGCGCGCGATGGTGCTGGAAATGACTTCGCGGGCGTAGGGAAACAGAATGTTGGGGCAGCCTATGGACAGTACGGCGTCCATTTCCTGTTCCGGCACGTTGCGAATCTGGAAAATGCCGGCCTGGGCGGTTTCGGTCAGGAACATGGTTTTTTCGCCGACCTTGGCCGTCACGGTGATGGTGAGCGTCACTTCATACACACCTTCGTCCACCTTGGCACCCTGCGAGTGCAGTTGCACCTCGACCGCCGGCTGTTCGCGCACCAGGAATATTTGCGGCGCGTTGGGAATTTCCAGCGACATGTCCTTGACGTAAATCTTTTCGATGCTGAATACGGGTTGTTCGGCTTCGCTCATGTTGGGTACCGCCAATCGGTTGGAAAAGTTGGAATGGGTTGCAATGTGCTGCCCGCATCGCCCACCGCGCGCTTCATGCGCCGCGCAGCAAGGCGTCCAGGCGTCCGGCGTGCAACAGGCCCACGAGGTCGTCACAACCGCCGACGTGGGTATCGCCTATGAAAATCTGCGGCACGGTACGGCGGCCGGTTTTTTGCATCATTTCGGCGCGCCGCGCCGGGTCCAGATCGACGCGAATTTTTTCGATTTCGCTCACGCCATGTTCGCGCAGCACCCGCTCTGCCCTGACGCAATAGGGGCAGACGGCGGTCGAGTACATGACGATTTTGGGGCTGCTCATTTTTTACTGGTTGGCAGCCCCGCCTGTTCCCAGCCCTGCATTCCGCCTTCGAGAACATATACCTTCTCGAAGCCGTTCTTGCGCAGCACACCGGCCGCCGAGGAGGCGCGGCTGCCGCTGCGGCAACTCAGAATGACCGGCTTGGCCTTGAATTTGGCCAGATCGCCCAGGCGTTTTTCCAGATCGCCGAGCGGAATGTGGCGGGCATTGAGGATGTGGCCGGTTTTCCATTCGTCCGGTTCGCGCACATCGACCACCACCGCGTCTTCACGGTTCATCAACTGCGTAGCCAGGGCGGGCGATACGGCAGGCCCGCCGGTTTTTGCGCGCAAGGCGGGAATTGCCAGCATGGCACCGCTGGCAGCGGCCGCAAGCGCCCAGGCCCAGTTGAAGTCGGACGCCAGGAACTTCATCAAATCCATTCAAAATCCTGTCAGTCGCGCAGCATCGGCCCGCAGAAAACTTCCCGCATCAGCGCGATGAGCTGCAAGGTGCGCGGATTTCCAATGCGGTAGTAGACGCGATTGGATTCCTTGCGCGTGCACAGCACCTCCTTGTCCCGCAGGATGGCCAGGTGCTGCGATATATTGCTCTGCGAAGTCCCCACCGCCTCGACGATTTCCTGCACGCAGGCCTCTTCGTCGCCGATGACGCAAAGGATTTTGAGCCGTAGCGGATGCGCTATGGCCTTCAAGGCACGGGCAGCCGTTTCCAACTGTTCCTGCTTGTCGATTAGGTCGACGACGGGGTTGAGCACGGCAGAGGCTTTTGGAGGCGGGGTGTTAGCGAGTCCGTATTATAGAATATTCGCCTTTTTCATACGGGCCGGCTGGCCCGCATTTTTAAAATCTGCCTGGAAACATTCATGTACAAGCTCGTCCTACTGCGCCACGGCGAATCCGTGTGGAATCAGGAAAACCGTTTTACCGGCTGGACCGACGTCGGCCTGACCGAAAAAGGCCTTTCCGAAGCGCGTGCAGCGGGACGCCTGCTGGCCGAGCACGGCTTCGCTTTCGACATTGCCTACACCTCGGTATTGAAGCGCGCCATCAAGACACTTTGGACGGTGCTGGAAGAAATGGACCGCATGTGGATACCGGTGCAGCACTCCTGGCGGCTGAATGAGCGCCACTACGGCGCCCTGCAGGGGCTGAACAAGGCCGAAACCGCAGCCCAGTTCGGCGAGGCGCAGGTCAAAATCTGGCGCCGCGCCTACGACACCCCGCCGCCCGCGCTGGAAGCCGGCGACGAGCGCCTGACACTCACGGACCCGCGCTACGCCGGCATGGCGAGCGGTGAATTTCCCGCCACCGAATGCCTCAAGGACACCGTGGCGCGCTTCCTGCCGCTGTGGCACGACACCATCGCGCCCACCGTAAAAAGCGGCAAAAGCGTCATCATCGCCGCGCACGGCAACAGTTTGCGCGCGCTGGTGAAGTATCTCGACAATATTCCCGACGAACAAATCGTCGAATTGAACATTCCGACCGGACAGCCTCTGCTGTACGAACTGGACGCCGACCTCAAACCCATCAGCAGCCGCTATCTGGCCGATCCGGAAGCAATCAAGGCGGCCATGGCGGCGGTGGCCAATCAGGGCAAGGTCAAGTAGCACAGCCTTGCGGCGTCTGCAAACCTGCTTGTTGCTGGCGGCGCTGGCGGCCTCGCCGCCGCTTCGCGCCGCCGACGATGCGCCGCGCGAAACCCTGCAGGCGCTGCAAAACCGCATACGGGAAATCAGCGCGGCAATGTCGCGCGACAGCGCCGCCCACGCCCGCGCGGAAGATCAGTTGCGCGCCAGCGAAACCGCAATTTCCGAAGCGGACGCGAAACTGCGCGCACTCGAAACCCGCCGCCGCGCGGCCGCCGCCGATCTGGCGCGCCTCACGCAGGAAACCGCCGCGCTGGATGCGCGCCTGGCGCAGCGCCGCAGCGTGCTTGCCACGCTGCTGGTGCGCGACTACCGTGCCGGCTCGGGCAGCCACTTGAGCCAATTGCTGTCCGGCAATGACCCGAACCAGCTCGCACGCGACCATTACTACCTGAAAGCCCTGTCGCAGGCGCAGGCGCGCATGCTGGCAGACTTGCGCGCCGATATCGAAAAACACCGCGCGCTGGCGGAACAGGCGCTGGCGCAGCGCGGCGCCCTGAACCAGCTCGCCGCCCAGCAAACCGCGGCGCGCGAACAGCTCGAAAGCGAACGCGGCACGCGGCGCGAATTGGTGGCCAAGCTGGGCAAGGATTTGGCCGCGCAGCGCAATGAGATCGCCGCGCTGCGGCAGGACGAAGCACGCATGCAGAAGCTGGCGGAAGAACTGGCCCGCCTGCCGCGGCCACCCGCCGCGGAAACCAAAACCGGCCCCGCGCCGGCCAGCCCGCCCGCCGCCGCGCCGCGCGCCGCCGCCGGGAGCGGATTTGCCGCGCTGCAGGGCCAGCTCACGCCGCCCCTGCGCGGCGACCTGTTACGCCGCTACGGCAGCCCGCGCGGCGACGGCGGCGCGGTCTGGAAAGGCATCGTGATTGGCGGCAGCCGCGCCGACGTGCATGCCGTGGCAGCCGGCCGCGTGGTATTTGCCGACTGGCTGCGTGGCTTCGGCAACCTCATGATCATCGACCACGGTGACACCTATCTGTCGATATACGGTCATAACGAAGCCCTGTTCAAACAAGTCGGCGACAACGTCGTGGCGCAGGATGTGATCGCACGCACGGGCGGCGGCGACGGGGCCGTAGAATCGGGTTTATACTTTGAACTGCGGCATCAGGGCCAGACGCTGGACCCGCTCAAATGGGTACGTTTGCGATGAAGCAGCACATGATCGCAGCCGCGCATGGCCCCCCGCACCCACCGGAGTTTTGATAATCACATGAGCGGCAGCAAATTGCAGAAAATCGGCTTGTTGGTGACGGGCGTCGTTGCGGGCGTCGCGCTGTCCTTGAACTTTTCCGCCAACGCAACTAAAGATTTAGACCCCCTGCCGGTCGACGAATTACGCACTTTCGCCGAAGTGTTCGGCGCCATCAAAAGTGCATATGTCGAGCCGGTCGATGACAAAAAACTGTTCGTACAGGCCATCAGCGGCATGTTGTCGGGCCTGGACCCACACTCCGCCTACCTGGACAGCGACGCCTTCAAAGATTTGCAGGTCAGCACGCACGGCGAATTCGGCGGGCTGGGCATAGAAGTCGGCATGGAAGACGGCTTCGTGAAAGTCGTGTCGCCCATCGAAGATACGCCGGCGTTCCGCGCCGGCGTGAAGTCCGGCGACCTGATCGTGAAGCTGGACGAAACCCCGGTCAAGGGCATGACGCTGTCGGATGCCGTCAAGCGCATGCGCGGCAAGCCGAAAACTTCCATCACCCTCACCATCGCGCGCAAGGGCGAAGCCAAGCCCGTGGTGATCACGCTGGTGCGCGAAGTGATCAAGGTGCAGAGCGTCAAAGCCAAAATGCTCGATGCGGATTTGGGCTACATACGCCTCACCCAGTTCCAGGAAAACACCGCCGCCGACATGGCGCGCCAGATCGACAAAATGTACAAGGCGGCCCCGCTAAAGGGTCTGGTGCTCGATCTGCGTAACGACCCGGGCGGCGTGCTGCACGGTGCCATCGGCGTTGCGGCGGCCTATCTGCCGACCAAAAGCCTGGTGGTATCGACGGATGGACGCACGGCCGATGCCAAACGCAAATTCATCGCCGCACCAGAAGACTACCTGCCGCCGACGCGCGAAGATTTCCTGCGCAGCCTGCCGGACGCCGTCAAATCCGTGCCCATGGTGGTGCTGGTGAATGGCGGCTCGGCTTCGGCATCGGAAATCGTCGCCGGTGCGCTGCAGGACCACAAGCGGGCGCTCATCATGGGCACCCAAACATTCGGCAAGGGCTCGGTACAGACGGTGCTGCCGCTGCCCAACAATACCGGCATCAAGCTCACCACGGCGCGCTATTACACGCCCAGTGGCCGTTCCATCCAGGCCAAAGGCATTACGCCCGACATCGTGGTGGAAGAATCTGCCAGCGGTGCGCCAAGTACCGCCTTGCGCGTGCGCGAGGCCGATCTGGATCACCATCTGGAAAACGATCGCGATCCGGATGCCGCAGCGCCGGCCAAACCCGAGCCGCAGTCAAAAGCCAAAGAGCCCGCCAAGGCCGCCCCGAAGGCGGACAAGCCGGCCGGCGGCAAGAGCGGCGACGAAGAAGAAGTGCGCGCGCCCGTCGAATTCGGCGGCAAGAACGATTACCAGCTTGCGCAGGCCGTGAATCTGCTGAAGGGCATGCAGATCATGCAGAAACGTCAGTAAGAAGTACAGGCGGGAAGCACGAACATGAGCGACACCTCGCATCGGCGCTTCGGGCGCGAGCACATCGCGCCCAAGCACCCGCCTTTCGTACCGCAGCCCGGGCTGCAAAAACACCGCGAACTGCGCTTCAACGAAACCCCGCCGGGCCAGAGCGAGCGCGCCAGCGCTCTGCTCGCCGCCCTCGAAGGTATGCAGGTGGCGCCGGGGCCGGATGCCAATTCGCTCTGCATTTCATACGAAGTCACGCATTACACCTTTCATGGCCTGGAGCGGGCGCTGGAGGCGCAAGGTTTCCACCTCGACAATTCCCTGTACATGAAATTCGTGCGCGCGCTGCTGCACTTTTGCGAATCCACGCAATTGCGCAACCTGCGGCAACCGGAACGGCTCATCAAAAATTCGCATCAGGTCTATGTGCAGGCCTGGGAGCAACACGCGCACGGCGATCACGACGAAACGCCGCCCGAACTGCGCGAATACAAATAGGCGAAGTTTTGAACGACAGCCAGTTGCTGCGCTACAGCCGGCACATTCTGCTCGACCAGATAGGCATAGAAGGCCAGCAGCGCATCGTGTCGGCGCGCGCGCTGGTGGTCGGTGCCGGCGGGCTAGGTTCGCCGGCCGCGCTGTATCTGGCGAGTGCCGGCGTCGGCACCCTAGTGCTGGCCGATGGCGACGAGGTCGACCTGACCAACCTGCAGCGGCAAATATTGCACACCACGGCCGCGGTGGGCCGCGCCAAGGTGGAATCCGGCCGCGACAGCCTGCTCGCGTTGAACCCGGAAATCGAAGTCGTGGCGCTCCATGAGCGCCTGAGCGGTGATGCGCTCGACGAACAAGTGAAACTGGCCGACGTGGTGCTCGATTGTTCCGACAATTTCGCCACGCGCCATGCGGTCAACCGCGCCTGCGTGCGCTACGCGCGCCCGCTGGTGAGCGGCGCGGCGATCCGTTTCGACGGTCAGGTAGCCGTTTTCGATACGCGCAACCCGGCCCACCCCTGCTACCACTGCCTGTTCCCGGAAGGCGAATCGGTGGAAGAAATACGCTGCGCGGTGATGGGCGTATTCGCGCCCCTCACCGGCATCATCGGTACCGTGCAGGCCGCCGAGGCCTTGAAGCTGCTGGCCGGCTGCGGCATTTCGCTGGCGGGCCGCTTGTTGCTGCTGGACGGCCTGGGCATGGAATGGCGCGCCATCCAGGTGCCGCGCGATCCCGGCTGCGGCGTGTGCGGCACACGCCCGGCCTGAATCGCGCAACCTGAATCGCAGGGGCCGCCACGCGGCGGCCCGTTACACGCTCAGCGCTGGAAGCCGGCGTCCACCACCGCCACCGCCGTCATGTTCACGATGCGCCGCACCGTGGAAGAAGGCGTCATGATGTGCACCGGCCGTGCCGCGCCCAGCAGCATGCCGCCTACCGTAATGCCGCCGCCGGCCGCCACGCGCAGCAGGTTGTAGGAAATATTCGCGGCATCCACGTTCGGCATGACCAGCAGGTTGGCTTCCCGCTGCAGGTTCGAACCGGGACAGCGCTCATCCAGAATTTGCTGCGACAAGGCCGCATCGCCCTGCATTTCGCCATCTATCGACAGTTCCGGATCGCGCGCCCGCACCATTTCCATGGCCGTGCGCATCTTGATCGCCGAGGGCGCGTCGGTGGTGCCGAAGCTGGAATGCGACAGCAAGGCCACGCTGGGCGTCAGCCCGAAGCGGCGCACTTCTTCGGCCGCCAGCAAGGTCATTTCGGCGATCTGTGCCGCGTCCGGATCCTGGTTCACGTGCGTGTCGCACATGAAGAGCTGGCGTCCCGGCAGGATCAGCATTTGCATTGCAGCCAGGGTATTCACCCCTTCGCGCATGCCTATCACTTCGCGCACGTAATCGAGGTGGTCCCAATAGGTGCCGTAGGTGCCGCACAGCATGGCGTCGGCCAGGCCGCGCCGCACCATCATGCAGGCGATGAGCGTGGGGCGCGTGCGCATTTCCGCGCGCGCCAGGTTGCGGCTGCGCCCCTTGCGCTTCACCAGTTCGAAATATTCTTCCCAGGCCGTTTCGTAAAAGCTGTTGTCGAGCAGGTCCACGCACTCGCAGTTCTTGCCGATTTCCAGGCGCAGGCCGAATTTTTCGACGCGCGCGCGTATCACGTCCGGGCGGCCGATCAGGATGGGACGCGCCAAACCTTCGTCGATCACGATTTGCGCGGCACGCAGCACGCGCTCTTCTTCGCCTTCCGCATACACCACGCGCTTGGGCGCCTTGCGCGCCGAATCGAACAGCGGCTCCATGCTGGAACCGGACTGATACACGAAACGCCGCAGGCGCATGCGATAGGCGTCGAGGTCCGCAATGGGCCGGCGCGCCACGCCGCTGTCCATGGCCGCCTTGGCCACCGCGGGCGCGATGCGCTCGATGAGGCGCGGATCGAAAGGCTTGGGAATCAGGTATTCGGGGCCGAAACGCAACCCTTCCGCGCCATAGGCGCTGGCCACTTCGGCCGGAATTTCGGCGTGCGTCAGATCGGCAATGGCGCGCACCGTGGCGACTTTCATTTCCTCGTTGATGGTGGTCGCGCCGACATCCAGCGCACCACGGAAAATGAATGGAAAGCACAGCACGTTATTGACCTGGTTCGGATAATCCGAACGCCCGGTACCGATGATTACGTCGGAGCGCGCGGCGTGCGCGTCCTCCGGCAGAATTTCCGGGTTCGGGTTGGCCATGGCCAGAATGATGGGCCGCGGCGCCATGGTTTTGACCATGTCCCCGGTGAGCACACCGCCGGTAGAAAGGCCCATGAAAATGTCCGCCCCGTCGATCACCTCGCCCAGGGTGCGCTTGTCGGTGTCCTGCGCATAGCGCGCCTTGCTGGGATCGAGCTTGTCGGTACGGCCACGCGCGCCCACCACGCCCTTGCTGTCGCACACGTAAATGTTTTCACGCTTCAGGCCCAGGCTGACGAGCAGATCGAGGCAGGCCAATGCCGCGGCCCCGGCGCCCGAACACACTACCTTCACCGCGGCGGCATCCTTGCCGACGTAGCGCAGGCCATTCAGCACCGCCGCCGCGGCAACGATGGCGGTACCGTGCTGATCGTCGTGAAACACCGGAATGTTCATGCGCTCGCGCAATTGGCGTTCGATGTAAAAACATTCCGGCGCCTTGATGTCTTCCAGGTTGATGCCGCCGAAAGTCGGCTCCAGCGCGGCGATCATGTCGATCAGCTTGTCCGGATCGAGTTCGTTGACTTCGATGTCGAACACATCGATACCGGCAAATTTCTTGAACAGGCAGCCCTTGCCTTCCATGACCGGCTTGCCGGCCAGCGCGCCGATATTGCCCAGGCCCAGCACCGCCGTGCCATTGGTGACCACGGCGACCAGATTGCCGCGCGACGTGAGGTTGTAGGACTCGTTGGGGTCGTCCTGGATTGCCGTACAGGCTTCCGCCACGCCGGGCGAATAGGCGAGCGACAAGTCGCGCTGGGTGACCATTGCTTTGGTCGGCACGACGGAAATTTTGCCCGGCGTGGGCACGCGATGGTATTCGAGCGCGGCATCGCGCAGATTGTCAGCCATGTGTTTCTCCAATCTAGTTATTGCTGCATTGCGCAGAACCGGCGAACAGGCGCCGATTCCTCCCGTTTTGGTGTGGACCGCCCGACAGGCGTCGAATGCGGGCGACTAAGATACGCTTAATCCCGCTCCGGGAGGCAAATAGAAAGCCAGAAACGGCGCGGCTTCGCGGCCGATGTGGCGTATATGGAATCAGGCCTGCGGATCGGCTGGCAGGGTGTCGTGATAAAGCCACTCGTTCAGCATCGTGTATGCCACAGCCAACAATACCGGCCCGATGAACAGGCCAACCACGCCCCAGGCAATGATGCCGCCGATCACCCCCAGCATGATGAGCAGTACCGGCAGGCGCGCGCCCTGGCTGATCAGATAGGGCTTGAGCACGTTATCTATGGTATTGACCACCAGCAGCCCCCACAGCCCGAGCGCGATGGCCCAGCCGGTGTGGCCATCGAAATACAGCCACAGCGCCGCCGGCCCCCACACGAACAGGGTGGGCAATTGCACCGTCGCGACCATGAAGGTGAGCATGCCCAGCGGCATGACCGCCGGCACGCCGGCGACCAGGAAACCCAGCACCGTCAGCACGGTTTGCGCCAGGGCCGTACCGATCACGCCCAGGGACACGCCGCGTATCGTGCGCGCAGCCAGGTCGAGCAGTTTTCGGCCGTCGCTGCCGGTGAGGCGGGTTGCGAACCGCACGGCGAAATCGGCGCTGCGGTAGTGATAGGCCAGCAGCACCGATGCCACGACCACCGCCACGATCAGCTCCAGTGCCGCCACCCCGGCCACGCCGCCCTTTTTGAGCAGCCACACCAGGCTGTCCTTGGCGAAGGGGAAGGCCTGGCGCGCCAGATCGGTCAATTGGCTGGCGCCGCGCTGCCACATTTCGAGGATGTAGCTACCCACGATGGGCAGATTGGCCACCCATTCCGGTGGCGGCGGCAGCTTGAGGTGTTTGAAATCGAGATCAAGCGCCAGCACCCACTGCACGCCGTTGGTGACGGCCACCCCCAGCATCGTGAGCGGCAGGCCGACCAATACCAGCATGGCAGCACCGAGTATGACGGAGGTGAGGCGCTTGCGCCCGCCCAGCCGTTCCGTCATGCGGCGGAACAAAGGCCACAGGCTTACCGCGATGATTACGCCCCAGGTGAGCGCGCCGACGAAAGGCGCCAGGAGATAGAAGCAGGATGCCGCCAGCGCCACCACGAGCGCCACGCGCAGCAACCATTCCTGGGTAAGTTTATCGGCTGGGATGAGCTTCATTTGGACCTTGGGAAATACCGGGAAAAGGCGGATCGAACAGGGTTTGGCGCTGCCGGCGCATAGCGCTGCGGCGCTCTGCAGCGCCGAAAAACAGGCCGTATCGACGCAAGCTGCGACTATACTGCGTTTCCGCCGCGGCCGGATGGTGCGTTGCAACACGCCCAGCCGGCCCATCCGCCCAGATGCGCGTGGCAAGTTTCACCCCGCCCTTACGCGCGCCCGACCGGAGCATTCAAGCCATGCAGGATCACATGACCCGCGCTGAAAAAGTGCACGCCCCCTATCCGCTCGAACCGACCCTGGCGCGCGCGCTGTCGCCATTTGAAAGCTTTTTGCACAGCACCGGTGCCGGCGGCATATTGCTCATGGCCACCACCGTGCTCACCCTCATCGTCGCCAATTCCGCCTTGGGCCACGCGCTTCACGTGTTCTGGGAACAGCCGGCCGGCCTGGTGGTGGGCGACTTCGCCATGCGGCAAAGCGTGCACCACTGGATCAACGATGGCCTGATGGCCTTGTTCTTTCTGCTGGTGGGCCTGGAACTGAAGCGCGAATTCATGGTGGGAGAACTCAAATCTCCCGCCGCTGCGCTTTTGCCCATCATCGCCGCCGCGGGCGGCATGGCGGCACCGGCAGCCATCTACCTGGCATTCAACGGCGGCGACGCGGTCGCCGCGCGCGGCTGGGGCATACCCATGGGCACCGACATCGCCTTCGCGGTGGGCGTGCTGGTATTGCTGGGCAAGCGCGTGCCGCACGCGCTGCTCATTTTTCTGACCGCACTGGCGATCGCCGATGACCTCGGCGCCGTGCTGGTGATCGCGCTGTTCTATACCTCGAAGTTGAATTCGTATGCGCTGGCGGCAATGGCGCTCATCGGCATCGTCATGCTGCTCGCCAACCGCGCCGGCCTGCGGCACTTGAGCATCTGGCTGCTGCTGGGCGCGGCGCTGTGGTACGCCACCTGGCTGTCCGGCATGCACGCCACGCTGGCCGGCATATTGCTCGCCGCGGCAATGCCGGTACGCCCGCGGCTCAAGCCGCTCGCCTACGTAACGGTGGTGGAACACCGGCTGGCGGAATTCCGCAGCCACGCCACCGACGTCAGCACCCCCAGCGATACCTTTTCCAGCCACGACATGGCGCACATCGCATTCAAGCTGGAAGGCCTGACGCGCGCCGCGCAAAGCCCGCTGCAGCGCACCGAAGCGGCGCTGGCGCCGTGGGTCAGTTTCGCCGTGCTGCCGATATTCGCCTTCGCCAATGCCGGCGTCGAACTGTCCGCCGCCAGCATCGCGCAGGGCATGCTGCACCCGGTCACGCTGGGCATCGCCCTGGGGCTGTTGTTCGGCAAATTTGCCGGCATCAGTGCCGCCTGCTGGCTGGCCGTGCGCCTGCGCATCGCCAGACTGCCGCCCGGCGTTACCTGGCCGCAATTGCTGGGCGTGGCCTGGCTTGCCGGCATAGGGTTCACGATGGCGCTATTCATCGCGCAACTCGCGTTCACCGATCCTCATCTGGTGGAATACGCCAAACTTGGCATTCTTGCAGCATCCTTCGTGGCCGCCCCGATAGGCGTGTTCTGGCTGCTCGCCAGCACGCGCAAGGTGGATTGAGGCGGTGTCCCGGACGGGCCGCGTGTTACACCGTGTTGCGCCGCCCCATGTCCCAGTGCGCAACACCTGTTGCACGGCGCAGCACACATTCGCTTGAAGTTCGCGTCCTGCGTGTCGACTGTGGGTGCGCACGCTATGTGCTTGAGCATGGCGTTTTGATAGGCACCCCCTCTGCGTGCCGGCCGCCACGCACGCCCATCCTGTTTCCGGGCAAAGCCGCCTGGCCATATCGCACTGGGCGGAATTTCCACCCACTCGGAGCGAGACAACCCCATGAAATACGTGATCATCGGCGCCGGACCGGCGGGCGTGCGCGCCGCCGAATCCCTGCGCCAGGAAGATGCCGGCGGTGAAATTACCCTGGTCAGCGGCGAACCCGGCGAACCTTACGCGCGCATGGCCATCCCCTACATTCTTACCGGCCGCATCGACGAACAGGGTGCGCAACAACGCAAAACCCTGGGACATTTCGAAAGCCTCGATATCCGCTATCTGAACAACAAGGCACTCAAAGTCCATGCCGGTCCCGAAGGCGGCACGGTCGATCTGGACGACGGCTCGGTGCTGGCTTACGACCGGCTGCTGGTCGCGACCGGATCGTCCCCTTCGCTGCCGCCGATTGCCGGCACCGACCTGCCCGGCGTGGTCACCTGCTGGACGCTCGAAGACGCCCGCGTCATCGCCGACAAACTCAAGCCCGGCAGCCGCGTCGTCATGCTGGGTGCGGGCTTCGTGGCCGGCGTGTGCATGAAATCGCTGGTCAATAGCGGCGTGCATCTGACCATGATTGCCGGCCGCGCCGGTCAGATTTTGCGTTCCATGATGACGCCTACCGGCAGCCGCATGCTGCAGCGCTGGCTCGAAGCGAAAGGCGTGGTGGTGGTCACCAAAGGGCGCACCGAACGCATTGAAGCCGGTCCGCGCCTGGTCATGGACACCCAGGTGATCGACGCCGATCTGATCATTCTGGCCACCGGCGTCAAACCCAACATTTCCTTCCTGGAAGGCACGGGCGCGGAAATCGACCAGGGCATCGTGATCGACGACCATATGCGCACCGCGGTGCCCTGCATCTATGCGGCCGGCGACGTTGCGCAGGGGCGCGATTTTTCGACCGGTGAGTGGGTCGTGCACGCCTTGCAGCCAACCGCCACCGAGCATGGCCGCGTGGCCGCCCTGAACATGGCCGGACGCGACGTGCCCTACCGCGGCAGCCTGAGCATGAACGTGCTCGATACGGTGGGCCTTATTTCCCACACCTTTGGCCTGTGGGGCGGCAAGGAAGGTGGCGAGGTGGTCGAAGCGGTGGACGAAGAGCGCAATCTATACACGCGCCTGTGCTTTCACGGCGAATACCTGGTCGGCGCCATCACCATAGGCCAGACGCGGCACGTCGGCGCGATACGCGGTTTGATCCAGACCCGCCGCGCACTCGGCGAGTGGAAACAAACTTTGCTCGACAACCCCAATCTGGTCATGGAAGCGTTCGTAGACCTGACGCAAAAGTAGCCCCCCGCCGGTGCCGCCGGCCTCGGCCCCGGGGCGCGCGCGGCGCAGGCGCCCCGGCGCCCGCAGAGCGCCTGATTTTTCTCAAGTATCGCCTTCCTCGTCCGTATATCGCATCGTTGCGTCGCGCGCTTTGCGCCACGCACCTGCGCATCGGTTTGTACCGTGGGGGCCGCTCCGTGAACCGCATATTCGAGCATCGCCGTGTCGCGCTGGCCTATTTCGCGGCCGGTGCGCTATGGCTGTTCGCCGGCGATTTGCTCACGGAACAGGCGGCCGCCTTGCGCCCCCTGCCGGCCGCCGTCTGGCTCATCGCGACCACCTGGCTGCTGTGCTGGACCACGCGCGCGCAGTCCACACCCGCCCCGCAGTCACAGACCGCCGCCACCGGCGAATACGTGCCGCAGGTGCAAGCGGCGACCGAACTCGATTTGATGCGCTACGCGAACATCGTGGAAACGTCCAGCGACGTGCTGGTCTATGTCGACACCGATCTGCGCTACCGCCTGGTTAATGCCGCCGCCTGCCAGCTGCTGGGTGACAGCCGCGAAAATCTGGCCGGGCGGGAAATTCGCAGCGTACTTGACGCACACATTTATGCGGCCGTGGAACCGGCGCTGCGCCGCGCGCTGGGCGGCGAGGACGTGCGCTTCCTGTCCGAGCGGACCTACCGCGACGGCCGCCATTTCGTGTACGACGTTGCCTACCGGCCCTTCATGCCCCACGGCCGGGTGCTCGGCCTGGTGATATGCATGCACGACATCACGCACCGGGTGGCCGCGGAAAGATCGCTCGCCAGTACTCAGCTTGCCCTGGCGCGCGCGCAGGAAATGGCGCTTATCGCAACCTGGGTTTTCGACCTGCGCGCCGGCATGTCGAAACTTTCGGCCGCCACCATGCGCCTGCTCGACTGGCCGTCGGAACAAATCAGCTTCGCGGACCTGGAGCAGCTCGTGCATCCCGATGACCGCGCACTGGTAAAAGATTCCATCGACAAGGCGCGGCAATCCGGCGTCCTCGATTTCGAACACCGGCTTGTAATCAATGGCAGGCTGAAATGGGTGCACGTGACCGGCGACCTCGGCCGCGATGCCGATGGCGAGCCGCTGAACATCGTGGGCCTGGCGCAGGACATTACGGCAATCCGCGCCGCGCAACTCGATCTCGAAGCGTATCGGGACAACCTGGAACATCTGGTCGCCGCGCGCACGGCAGAACTTGAAGCGGCACAAACCCGCGTCAGGCTCATTCTGAATTCCACGGCCGACGGGGTTTTCGGTCTGGATGCCGCGAGCCGCATCAGTTTCGTCAATCCGGCCGCCTGCGAGGCGCTCGCCCAGACGCCTGAGCAACTCATAGGCGCACCGTCGACCTGCATCACACAGCGCGCGGCGGCGGAAGGCGAAGCCGCCGAAGGCGAACCCGACCCCTTCCTGCCCACCTTGCGCGACGGCGAAACTTTGCGCCACGAGCGGGAAATATTCTGGCGCAGCGACGGCCAGCCCGTCACCGTGGCCTACGCCTGCCGGCCCATGCTGCAGAACCAGAAAATCGTCGGCGCGGTGGTGAGTTTTTCCGACACCAGCGAGCGCCTGTCGGCCGAATCGGCGCGCGACCGCGCGCTGCGGGAAGCCGAGCGCCTGGCTCAGGTGCGCAGCGAATTTCTCGCCAACATGAGCCACGAAATCCGCACCCCGCTCAATGCCGTGCTGGGGCTCGCGCAAATTGGCCGTGCGGCAAGCCTGGGCCGCAAGGTGCAAGCGACCTTCGACGGCATTCTGGATGCCGGGCAGCTATTGCTGGGCATCGTCAATGACATTCTCGACTATTCGAAAATCGAGGCCGGCAAGCTTCAACTGGAACTAAGCCGGGTCGAGCTTGGCCAGGTGATCGACCGGGCGGTGCAACTGGTGGCGCCTTCGGCGTTCGCCAAAGGCCTTGCATTCACGGTCGACGAAGCGCCCGGCCTGCCGCGCCATTTTCAGGGCGATGGCCTGCGCCTGTCGCAAGTTCTGGTCAATCTGCTGGCCAATGCGGTCAAGTTCAGCGAACGCGGCGCAGTGCGCCTGTATGCCCGCAGAGAGGCCGACACGCTGGTGCTGGGCGTCGAAGATACCGGCATAGGCATCAGCAAGGAACAGGCGGCACGCCTGTTCGCGCCCTTCGAGCAGGCCGACGGCACCACCACGCGCCGCTTCGGCGGCACCGGGCTGGGGCTTGCCATCTGCAAGCGCCTGGTGGGCTTGATGCGCGGCGACATCAATGTGAGTAGCCAATTGGGCGCAGGCAGCCGCTTCGAACTACGCCTGCCGCTCGCCGGCGTGGAAGCCTGGCCGGCCGTCGCGCCGCCCTGTCGCGTCAGCCTCGCCGGCCTGGCTCCCGCCGAAGCGAGCGGCCTGGTATCCGGCCTCGCCGCCTACGGCATCATCGCCACCGTATGCGCGCCAATCGACATCGCCACAGACACGGCTGGTCTGATCGTGCTGGCACGCGAAGCGCTCACGCCGCTGGTGCTGGCGAACGCCAAGGACGCCCTGCTGCAGGGGCGGCGGATTGCCGTCGCGGCCGCGCCGGCACAGCTGGACCCGCTGGCTGGCCTGCAGCCGGGCGCAAATTTATTGCAGCGCCCGCTGCGGGTCCGGCACGCTCTGACCCTTCTTTCCACCCCCGCAGAGGCGCCCGCGCCAGCGCCGCAAGCGCACAACCGCCTTGCCGGCCTAAACATCCTGGCCGCCGAAGACAACGAAATCAATCGCCTGGTGCTGCAGGATTTGCTGGAATCGGAAGGTGCCAAGCTGGTTTGCCACGACAACGGAAAACTGGCCGAACAGGCTTTGCTCGGCGCCGCGCCGGGCAGTTTTCAGCTACTCATTACCGACATACAGATGCCGGAAATGGATGGCTATGAACTCGCGCGGCGCGCGCGCCAGATCGACCCCCGCCTGCCGGTGATAGGTCTCACCGCGCACGCCATGGAAGAAGAACGCGAGCGCTGCCTGGCCGCCGGCATGGCCGCCCACCTGACCAAACCGGTGGATCTGGAAGTGCTGGTCGCGACGGTACGGCAACATGCGGTGCGTAGAGCGGGTATTGCGGCCCACGCTCCGGGCGCGAACGGCAGGTTTGACGCAGCCGACGCGCAACAGGCAATGCCAGGCGGCGCGAGTACGGCGCCTGTCGAAACCTTCGACTACGTGGCGCTGTGCGAGCGTTACCACGGCAAATCAGAATTTGTCCGCACCTTGCTGCGGCGATTTGTTGAAAGCCAGACCGCCACGCCTGGGCGCCTGCGCCAGGCTGCGGCGGAGCAGGCGCTGGCGGACATTGCCAGCATGGCGCACTCGCTCAAGGGCATGACCGGCGCGCTGATGGCCGCTTCGGCACAAACACTGGCCGCACGTGCCGACGTCGCCGCTCGCCGCCATCAGCCGGATGCCCCGGCCTGCGCCGAACAATTGGCCAGCGCCCTCGAAACGCTCATCGCCGGCATCAGTTCCCATCTGGACGGCGACTGAGCGGCAAGTGGCCGGCACGCGGCGCGCGATTGGCGCCCGGCTTGATTGCGCGGCCTGGACGTCCGCGCCCCGGGACGTAGATCGAGGCGACGAAGGAACCCCACCATGGCGCCGATACCAGGTCCAATGCAAACGCATGTTTTTCCGGATTGGCGCGGTCGTCGGTATAAATGAGCAGGTTGCGGTCGACAAACTTACGAACGCTCATGCAGCGCCTCGCGGTCGAAGCGCAAGCCGCGCGAATCACCGCCAGACTGTAGCGAAAGGCGGCGCAGCTCTTCCCCCGTTTCGCCCGCATCGGCTGTGCCGGCAAGGTGTTCCAGGTATTCGCACACCACTTGATTCAAACTTTTGCCCATCGCTTGCGCAACCTTGCGCGCGCGCTCGGCGGTTTTTTCGTCAACTGGCAAGGTGATATTCATGATCGCGGAATCCAGGGGCATGGATTCAACACACAATATGTGCGCAAGTATTCTGCTTCAACGCCATTTGTGGACTGCAAACGATGCTGTGCAGCACGGCAGGACTGTCAGGGTGACGAAGGAACGCCAACCCGAGCCATGACGGGTAATGGATTGAAATTATTGGGGTTCGCAGGCTCACCCCAAGCTACGGCCGGCCCATGTTCCCGGCTGAAACGCGGGCCGATCGTTGCGTTCGATACAGCGGGTCCGCGCCTGGCCCCAGGGAGCCCCGCTGCTCAGCCGGCGAGCGCAGCGCGCAGGGCGTCCCGTTGTTCCAGTTCCTGCTTGCGCAGTTCCACGGCACGCAGGTAGCTGCCCTGGTTTTTGACGCACAGCAGCACGTGGGGCCGGGTGTGGGTTTCGGTGCGGGTATCGACGTCGCAGCGGCCATTCCCAATCGTTGTTTCGACGTGCGAGCGGCGCGCCTGCGCGGCCTGGAAGCGCCACTCGCGGCGTGCCGGGTCGCGCAGAAATGCCGATAGTTGTGCGCAATCTGCACAGTTGCAGGCGAGCTTGGCCGGACGGGTGTAATTTTTCGGCGCCGCGACCGGGCAGGCGATACGTTCATCCAGCCACAGCACGCAAGCCTGAAACAGGCGTGCCCAGCTTGCCGGCAGGGTGCCCCGCTGGAGCTGGCCAAGCCGCAGGGCCGCCGGTACCAGGATTTGGCCGGGGTCGAAAGTTTTGGGGCTGGCGATCAGGTGCTCGAGCAATTTGTCGGCTTCGGCGGCGGCATTTGCGGCGTCCAGCCCCAACAGCAGATCGGCGAGTATCGCGGCATCTTCGCCTGCCGGGCGGACTGTGTACCTGTCTCGCGGCGGCGCGGGCCGGTGCTGCAAAACTTCCACCAGCCGAGCGCCGGCCGAATGCAACAAGGGTCGCGCTTCGGCGGCAAGCGCGGGCGCTGCGCGCGCGAACAAGTCTGCGCACGCCGGCAGGGCCGTCGCGGCGTGGGCGCGCACAATCTCCCCTACGCTGCGGGCGGCAAAGTCGGCGCGCAATATCCCCAGCGCGCGTACCAAAGCAGGATTTTCGCCTGCGTCGTAGCGCGGGCGGTTTGCCAGGCCGATCAGATAAGAGGCAATGGCATGCTCACCGCCCAGTTGCACCGCGGCATCCAGAAAGCGGCTGACGGCGTGCGCGTTGAAACCGTAACAGGATTGATGCGGCCACCGCGCTGCCAGCGTATTGAGCACATCGAGCGCCTCGCCGCGTGCATTTTGCCCGGCCTCCAGCAGCGCGCCGAGGTAAGTCAGCAAGCTTCGCCACCCGCCGGCACCGATCACGGCAAGCCGTTGTGGTCGCGGCCACAGTACCAGCGCGGCGACGCGATAAATGCGTTCAAAGCTCGGTGCTTCATTGCCGGTGGCTTCTTCGAACGATATTTCGTCGCTTTCGATACCACGCAGCGCGTCGGGCGGTGCCAGTTCGCCGTCCTTGAATTCCAGTTCCGGCAGTTGCGTGGCCAGGCCATCAGGGCAGCACCAGGCGCCGATCGAAGCTTGACGCTCGTAGACTTCGACGATTTCGTACTCGTCGTCGCGGTCGTGGCGGCTGAAATGGGTTTGTTCCGCCATGCCGTTTTCGGTAATAGCGATGCTGCCCAGGTGCAGTTCGCAATTCGCCCGCGCAGCGGCTGCGGTCAATACCTTTGCCGCCGCCGCGTCGGCATTCTTGAGCGTCGCGAAGCTCAGTTCGGCATGCGAATAGGCGTGTTCCAGCGGATACACGATTTTGCACGGCTGCTCCGCCGCGGGGGGTTGGGCGGCCCAGTCCTGCAGCAACGCGGCGAGCGCGTCTTCCTGCTCGGCGTGTGACGGAGCTTGCGGCAAGCGCCCGGCGCCTACGCGCAGCAGGTTGAATACCAGTGCGATGCGCCAGCCGGACCGCAGGGGCCGCAACTCATGCTGGCAATCGGCGTAAAACGCGGCATACGTAATGTCTGGCGGCTCGGCGGTGGAAAGATCGAGGCACACTTCGCGCCCCGCGTGACGCACCAATAGTTCTCCACCGCTATGTGCCGAGGGTAGAACCATGCTCAGCGTGGCAAACATGCCGGGCGCTTTTTCGGTATCGCGATGGCTCAGGAAGAAACTGCCCTCGTCATAGATGAGCAGTTTGTACAACTGTGCGACGACCGGGTCGGCCACGCCCAGGCCTTGCGCGCATCGCTGCACGATGGCGTCGAGATCGCGTGGCCAGTATTTCCCGCCTAGCCGCACCCGCTCGGCGGCAATTTGCCAGGTGCGGCGCACGGCGGTATCGACCAGCGTGTGCGCGCCTTGGCCGTAGGGCGCCGGTTCGGCCACCTCCTGCAGTTGCTTTGCCTGCTGCGGCAGAACAGGAAAGGCGAGCGGCCCGACGCCGTCGATCTCGACCGACGGCATGAACATTTCGCGCCGCCCGGCATGATAAAAATCGCCGGGCCGGCGTACCGAGCGCAGGATTTCCGGCAATTGAGCGTATATCGGATGCATGGATGGCGTGTTCGGAATAGGGGCAAATTCTGCATTCAAGCGCGAATACTGCTGGCGCGACACGTGCGCTGCAAGGCCACGGTGCATGGCGAAGCTTGCACGCTATGCGCAAGTTGAAGCAAGACGGATGTACGCAGCGCCCAGCGCCCTGCGTGAGCCGCTTGGCCGCCGCAAGCATGTCGACGCTCGCGCCGTTCAGCTCTCGCCTGAACGGGACTCCGACCTGGGTGTCACCTTCAGCGCCGACTTGATGATGCGTCCGGCAATTTCGCGTCCCACGCGCCAGGCGCCGGTGAGGTGGCGCGGGTTGTAGGCGACGATGCCCCAGCGCTCGCGGCGGTGCGTCATCCAGGTGGTTTTGTATGATTTTTTGTGGTCTGAGTCCAGTTTTCCGCGGTTTTCCGCGGTTTTCCCGCGCCGGTTTTTCCGCGCCGGTTTTTCCGCGCTGGTTTTTCCGCGCCGGTTTTTCCGCGCTGGTTTTTCCGCGAGTTTGGACCGCCATCGTTGTCGCGAAAAAGTCCTACTTGAGTAAAACTCAAGATTATACGAGAATAGGACTCATGATGACTCGGAGACTAGGATGCTGCAAACCCTGCGCAAAGCCGGTGGTTCGCTGGTGATGACTGTGCCCAAGGCGTTTATTGACCAGAACGGCCTGGGGGAAGGCTCTCAGGTGGAACTTCAACTTCTCGGGACGAAGATGACCGTCGAAGTGCCGGCCCGCCCGCGTTACAAATTAGCCAGCCTGATGGCGGAAATGCCGGAAGGACTGCCGCGTGCCGAAGGCTGGGATGAAATGCCGGGCGTTGGACTGGAAAACGATTGATGGCTTATGTGCCGAACCGTGGCGATATTGTCCATCTCGACTTTGACCCATCCTCCGGTAGCGAAATGAAAGGCTCGCACTTCGGCCTTGTCATGACGGGCAAAGTATTCAACCAGCACGGGCTGGCGATGATATGCCCGATTTCCCAAGGCACGGCAGCCGCTGCGCGCACCTACGGGACGGTGGTCACGCTTATGGGTGCCGGGACCGACACCCTAGGCGCAGTGCATTGCCATCAATTGAAATCGCTGGACTGGCGGGCGCGCAATGTACGCCACAAGGAAACCGTACCTCAGTACATCCTCGATGAGGCCCTGGCACGAATCGAAGCCATCTTGTTCGAATGACGCGCCACCGCGAACGAACACCATTGCGCGCCCGCTACCTGAACCCACCCGCGGGGGCGGTGAATAAATCGAACACGGCCCCGTTGTCCCACTGTTCCTCCCTCTGTGGTCTCACCGGTCTGACCCCGGGTTCCGAAAATGCCTCACTCTACCCCCAACGGCACTACCTGAACCAACGGCACTACTTCGGCTCACGCAGACTCGAAGCGAGCAATGAGTGCTTCGAGTTCAGAAAGCGAGTTCTCGACGGACGCTTCGTCCGCCTCCGTCAGAACCCTCTTGGCTTCCAGCGCAGCGGCGTTCACCTGCTCCATCGATAACACAATCGGGAAGACTGCGTCTGTCCACGGCTCAACGCCAAGCACTTCGCCGACCGCCTCGATACGCTGAACGAGGTTATTCAAACCCAGCACACCCTCGCGGTAGTCACTGACCAACCGACGCAGTACCACAGCCTGCCGAACAAGAAGCTCGTCCATTGTGTTCGCCTTTATCGGGTGATGGCCGTCATCAATGGGGAAATAATAGGGAAATAATAGGAGACGCACCACGAATTGGTTGGCCAGAATCCCCGCCAAAGTCGCCGGTGCATCAGGGTCACCTGCGAGCTTGACTCGCGCTGCCGGGCGACTATGCCCCGTCCGCAGGATTTGGCCGATCGGCCAGGGCCATTCCGTGGCCGTTTTCGTGCCCAACACCGTTCGGGATCATCAAAGTCGGCGGCACGAACCCCGGCGTGGTCGGCCAACTAGACGGCGGCACGCGCCCGCCCACGGTGAGCGTTGAGCCGGTCACCTGCCAGTACGACGGCAGCTACAACGAACTGCGCCATCGCGACGGCCGTGTCCTGCGCTTCGGTGGCGGACACGACGCGGTCGAGCGCGTCGTAGCCGAAGGGAAATAATAGGGGACGGGGAAATAATAGGGGACGCACCACGAATTAGTTGGCCAGAATCCCGCCAAAGTCGCCGGTGCACCAGGGTCACCTGCGAGCTTGACTCGCGCCGCCGGGCGACTATACCCACGCCGGACGGGGCATCTTGCCCCGTCCACAGGATTTCGCCAATCGGCCAGGGCCATTCCGTGGGCGTTTTCGTGCCCAACACCGTTCGGGATCATCAAAGTCGGCGGCACCAACCCCGGCGTGGTCGGCCAACTAGACAGCGGCACGCGCCCGCCCACAGTGAGCGTCGAGCCGGTCACCTGTCAGTACGACGGCAGCTACTACGAACTGCGCCATCGCGACGGCCGCGTCCTTCGCTTCGGCGGCAGACACGACGCGGTCGAGCGCGTCGTAGCCGAGGCGCGTGGGCTGCCAATCGCCGTCTATGCCCGCGGTGAGCCGCCCCAGGCTGTCGTAGGTCAGCGTGGCGCTTTGGCTGCTGGCTGCCGTATCCGCGTTCTGGATTCCGCTGCGGGTGATCTGCACCGCGTTCCATTTTGTGGCGTCACAGGTGTAGGCGACGCTGGGGCCGGTGACGGCCGCGAAATTCTTCACGCGCTGGCTGGTGGTCAGATTGCCGTAGGCGTCATAGCTGTTTTTGCTCCAGGCGAGGATTTTGTCCGCGGGCGGAATGGCGCATTCGGCGCTGGCGCAGGAGGGCAGTGAATAGCCCGAGGCGGTGCGGATCGCGTCGGTAAGGTTGCCGCGGGTGTCGTAGCGCAGCAAGGTCCAGTTGCCGCACGCGTCCTGCATGCGGCGTGGGGCACCGAACGCGTTGAAGTCGAATGCCGAAATGACCGCGCCGCTGGGCAGCGTGGTGGTGGCGACATTACCGGCGGCGGTTTTAGGTGCTCTGCCCCCGGTTTTTCATGTGGTCTGACCCCGGTTTCTTGACTCCGGTTTCTCTCCCCTCCGGAAATCGCAAAACTTCGATCGAGCGGATAGAATCCGATCCATCATCGTTGGCCGAGGGCGCCATGCCGACCATCTGCCAGTTTTTTGGAATCGTTATCCAAATGTTCTGGCGGGAGCACGCTCCACCGCATTTTCACGCCCTATACGGAGAACACGAGGCGCTGATCGAAATTCGAACATTGGAGGTAATCGGCGGCAAATTGCCAAGGCGGGCGCTGGCCTTGACGGTCGAATGGGCAATCGAGCACCGCCAGGAATTGATGGAGGATTGGGATTTATGTCAGCACAAACAGCATCCACGGAAAATTCAGCCTCTGGAATAAGCCCAGGTGCGCCGTGGCGGGTCAAGGCGATGTCGGTGCTGCCGGCGTACCAGCTCGCGATCACATTTCAAGACGGGCAGTCCGGCATCGTCGACTGCTCCCGGATAGTTGGGGCCGCCGATCCCGGGATCTTTGCCCCGTTGGCAAACGCGGATTTTTTCGCACAGGCCAGATTGGAACTCGGCGCAATTACCTGGCCAAACGGCGCCGATCTCGATCCATTGTGGGCTTACGAGGAGGTAACGTCCAAAAAACTGTGGTCTGTCCCCTTTTAACTGTCCCCTTTTAACTGCTCTGCGCGATTCCTCGGACGGGACGTCCGCGCCGCCAGAGTACCTTGGTCGGGATGACGAAAGCCCCCCCAAAAATGGACCGGCAAGGCGTTGAATTTGTTGGGGTTCGCAAGCCCACCCCAAGCTACGGCAGCTTTGCCTGCTGCGGCAGAACAGGAAAGGCGAGCGGCCCGACGCCGTCGATCTCGACCGGCGGCATGAACATTTCGCGCCGCCCGGCATGATAAAAATCGCCGGGCCGGCATACTGAGCGCAGGATTTCCGGCAATTGAGCGTATTTCGGATGCATGGATGGCGTGTCCGGAATAAGGACAAGTTCTGCATCGAAGCGCGAATACTGCTGGCGCGACACATGCGCCGCGTCGCCACGGTGCACGGCGAAACCTGCACCCTACGCGCAATTTACCGGAAAGAAGGATGTACGCAGCGCGCGGCGCCGTGTGTGAGCCATTTGGCCGCCGCAAGCATGTCGAGGCTCGCGCCGTTCAGCTCTCGCCTGAACGGGACTCCGACCTGGGTATCACCTTCAGCGCCGACTTGATGACGCGTCCGGCAATTTCGCGTCCCGCGCGCCAGGCGCCGGTGAGGTGGCGCGGATTGTAGGCGACGATGCCCCAGCGCTCGCGACGGTGCGTCATCCAGGTGGTTTTGTAGGGGTCGTCGCCGATGTAATAGTCCACCTCGTGCACCTTTTCGCGGTCGATGGCAAGCTCCATCAGGTGCGCCGTCAATAGCGTGCCGGGCGAGAAGGCGGCGTAAGCCTCATCGAAGCCAACCTTGTAAATGCCGGCCTTGCCGTGATTGAACACCCAGATTTGCGCGGCCACGGGTTTGTCGCGCAGCCACGCGATGCCCAAGCGCAGACGCCCGGTTTGCGCCAGCATGCGTACCAGGCCGGGAATGAATTCAGGATGCGGCTCAGCCAATTTCCAGCTCGCCGCATAGACGGACTTATATGCTTCCAGCCCGGCTTCGAGGCGGTCGCCGCCGGATATGACTTCCAGCCAGCCGCCCTCGGCCAGGAATTTGCGGCCGCGGCGCTGTATGGTGTGGCGCACCTTGGCGTCGCGCGAATCGAAATATGCCTGATAGTTCCCGGTTACCGGCAGGTACCAGTTGCCGAAGCCAAAATAACCGAACGTCACCCAGCCAGATGCCTGTAGCGCGGTGCGCAAGGCGGCCGTCGCATAACTTGCCGGGTCCAGCGGCGCAAACCGCATTTCGGCTAGCGACGGGCGCTCGGCCATGATTTGCTCGATTACCGCGCGCACGTCGCGCACGCTGGTGCTGGGCCCGAATATCGGTTCAAACAGCGTGGTGTAATAGGTGCCAAATCCTTTCGCCTCGCGCGCCGCCGTATCGTCCGATAGAACCATGGGCAGCGCCACGAGCGGGCGGCCTTCGGTACTGCTCACGAATAGTTTCGGCTGTTCCTGCTCGAATTTGTAGGTGGAGGCCAGATTCTCGAACCAGGGCCAGCCCAGATCGAATGCGCGCCGCTCGGCCTGATCGAATAATTTGCGTACCGGCGCCTGCAGCTCGGTGTCGGCAATCGCCTGCGCTTCGACGGTGCGTTCGCGCCCGTCGGCGTCGTCAACTTTTTTCAGATGACGCGAGGCACATTTGGCCAATTCCCGCAGCACCAGAACGGCATCGCTGCGGTAGCGCGTCTGATGCATGATGGTCCGGTTGTGCGTGGCCCATTCGTGCTGGTCCAGGGTTGCGTTGGTATAAAACTCTATGCTGCCGCCCGGCACGCGCCGGAACGCGTCCTTGATCACGTCGTGCAGCAGCAGGCGCCCTGGCGCGAACTGCGACAGTTCCTGGTCGTAGGAGGTTTTCAGCATGATGAACAGGTGTTCGTCATGCACCACGAGGCGTGACGCGGCGAGCCTGTCGTCCAGCCACATTTCATACACCTTGGCGTTGCCGGTCGCAGCAAAGGTGGCCAGCAGCTCGGCGTAAAAGCGTCCCTGGTCGTTATCCGGCAGAACTGCCGTGCCCTGTTCGAATTTCCAGCCGGCCTGCTCCAGGCGCCCGTAGCGCGCCACGGCATCGGCCATTTGTTCTGCCGCCTCGATGCAAACGTAACGCACTTGATGATTGGCCTGGGCGATGCGATTGCCGTAGCGCCGAATGTTCTGGATCAGTTTGCGCGGGCGGCTTTCCCAGTAATCGTCGAACTTGCCGGAAAGTGAAATGCTGATCGTGGTGGCATGCGGAATGGCTTGCTGGGCCGGCGCAAGACCATCGGTAATGCGCGAAAAAAGGGGGTCCTGGCCGAGAAAATCGAACTGCACGGTCCATGCCGGGGCGGCCGCGACAATGCCGTCCACCGACTGGATGTTTTGCACGAACACCGGCGACGCCGGTAATTGCGAAGGATAAAAGCTGGTCCATCCGCTCCGCTTGCCGGTAACGAGCAGGCACATTTCCTTTTGCCCCTGCTCGCCTTCCTTGAAAAACAGGCGCTCGCGGCCGCTGCCGAAATATTTGAGCAGCAGGTTGATGAAGCGGCTGTCGAACAGTGGGTGACCATTGAAATAATGTCGATTGCACTGGTCCCAGCTTGCCGCGTGTTCGCCCAGGCCATTAGTCACCGCGCAGCCGGCCCATGCGCCGCCGCTCATAGATCTGCCTCCGCCGCACCAAGTACCCGCCCGATCACGGCAGTCATCCAGGTCATTTCGCGCTCGCTCAAGTCCTGGTGGCAGGGTAGATGTATCAGACCAAGGCGATAGGCCATGGAAGTTTCGCAGCCGGAAACCGCCATGTTGTCCCACCGCCATACAGGCACTCCGGCCCGCTTGAGGCGAAAAAAATCCGGCATGGGGTATTTCAACAGCAGGGGGAACATGTAGGGCACGACTCCTTCCCGCAATTCCGGAAACAATGCTGAAGCTCGCGGAAGCTTGCGCGTCTGTTCGAGCCAGTGCAGGTAATGCTTGCGGCGGGCCTGCGCGATGCGGTCGGCACTGCTGACGGCAGCAACCCAGCGCGACAGGCGTGAACCTCGACGTTTTTCCAGCCTGCCGGCGTAAGTGGGTGATATGGTAGCGGGCGGCTCGCTGTACGGGTCGTGCGGATCGAGTACAACCGGCGCATATCGTCCAGGCAGTTCCAGCACTTCCGCACCACTGCTGCAGGCCCCCCGCACGATGCCCATGCCGATTTGCAGCGTTTCCTTGAGCGTGCGCCCAGCCAGCGAGGGCGGGGTTTCCTGATTCGGCAGGATCAGAACGCCCCCTTCCACGCTAGGACAAAATTTGTACGGGCTGGCAATGACATAGCGCCCTGCCCGGCCCAGTCCGGAATTTTCAATGGGCCGATAATAGGCATGGGAACAATCTTCAATCAGCGCAATGTCGCGCGCTGCGCACCAGGCCTGCAATGCAGCGATTTGCCGCGGAAAGCCGAAATAATGTACGACCAGCAAAGCCCGCACGGGTAGCGTACAGGCCGCTACTGCACTTTCGATCGTGGCCGGGTTCGCATGCAAATCCGCGCCCACAGGGTAGAGCAGCGCATCGGCACCCAGTGCCAACACGGGATCGAGCATGTTGCGGCAATGGTAGGACGGTACCAGCACCACCGCACCGGGCCCGACAGCCAGCCTGCGCAGAGCCTCGAATAATGCATAGCGGGCACGGGAATAAAAAACCGCACGCGCGCCGCTCGTTATGGGCTCGTAAGCGTGACTTCTGGAGCAAGCGAGCGATTTGCCCAGCCGCTTCGGCAACACCGGAACACTCGGCACGGGGAAACCATAAGGCACCGGGTCGAACACGCGGTAAAACGTTTCGCTCAACAAGCTCACGACCGCTGCTCCACGAGCCGGCATGACCGCGGCGACGCCGCACCAACCGGGGAAGTGCCTGATGCAGACTGTGCATTCCACAGCTTGCCGGACAGCGCGCCGCTGTCGAAAAGTACTGCACGCTGGGGTACTAAAACCAGCATTCGAACGTCTCTTCCAGGCGGGACTAAAGCACGTCCCGACCTCACTCCACCGTTACCGACTTGGCCAGATTGCGCGGCTTGTCCACATCCGTGCCCTTCACCAGCGCGGCATGGTAGGCCAATAGTTGCAGCGGCACGACGTGCAGCACCGGCGACAGATGTCCGTAATGCTCCGGCATGGACAATATGTGCAAGGCCGGCGACTCCGGTATTTCGCAGCCCTGGTCGGCGAATACGTATAGTTCGCCGCCGCGCGCGCGCACTTCCTGCAGATTGGATTTGAGCTTTTCCAGCAGCGCATCATTGGGCGCCACGGCAATGACCGGCATGTCCTTATCCACCAGCGCCAGCGGGCCGTGCTTCAGTTCGCCGGCAGGGTAAGCTTCAGCGTGTATGTAGGAAATTTCCTTGAGCTTCAGCGCCCCTTCCAGCGCGATCGGATAGTGCCTGCCGCGGCCCAGGAACAGCGAGTGCTGCTTCATGGCGAAGCGCTGCGCCCATTCTTCGATTTGCGGTTCGAGCTCGAGCACGCGGCCGACTGCCAGCGGCAGGTGGCGCAGCGCGGTCAGTTGTTCGGCTTCGGCGTCCGCGTTCAGGTGGCCATTCAGTTTGGCCAGCACCAGCGTGAGCAAATACAGCGCGGCGAGCTGAGTCGTAAACGCCTTGGTCGAGGCGACGCCAATCTCCGGGCCGGCGCGAGTCAGAAAGCGCAATTTGGCGGCGCGCACGATGGCAGACTCGGCCACGTTGCAGATTGCCAGCGTGGTGGTTTGGCCCAGTGCGGCGGCATGCTTGAGGGCAGCCAGGGTGTCCGCCGTTTCGCCCGACTGCGAAATGGCGATCACCAGGGTATCCGGGTCGGACACCGACTTGCGATAGCGGTATTCGCTGGCAATTTCGACCGTGCAGGGCAGGCCGGCCAAATCTTCTATCCAGTAGCGCGATACCAGGCCGGCGTGGTAGCTGGTGCCGCAGGCAAGCAGCAATACGCGCTTTACCTTGGGCAATAGCTCCGCTGCTTCGGCGCCGAACAATTGTGGCGACACGGTGCGCGCGGTGCCCAGCAGTTCCAGCGTATTGGCGAGCGCGGTGGGCTGCTCGAAAATTTCCTTCTGCATGTAGTGGCGGAATTTGCCCAGTTCCACGGCGTCCGCGGACAGGCTGCTCACCTGCACGGCGCGTTCCACCGGGCTGCCATCGACGCGCTCCAGCGTATAGCCGTCGCGGCGCAATTCGGCCATGTCGCCATCTTCCAGGTAAATCATGTTGCGCGTGACCTGCAACAGGGCGGAGGCATCGGAAGCGGCGTAATTGCCGTCCTCGCCCACCCCCAGCACCAGCGGCGAGCCGTAGCGCGCCACGATGATGCGATCCGGTGCGCTTTCCGCCACGATGGCCACCGCATAGGCGCCGATCAGGCGGCGGCAGGTCTGCTGCACCGCGCACTTCAGATCGGGCGTGGTTTTCAGCTCTTCCTGCACCAGGTGGCCGATCACTTCGGTGTCGGTGTCGGAGGTGAATTCGTAGCCCAGCCCGCGCAATTCGGCGCGCAGTTCTTCGTAATTTTCGATGATGCCGTTATGCACCACGGCAAGGCCGGCGCTCACGTGCGGGTGGGCATTGCGCTCGGACGGGACGCCATGGGTGGCCCAGCGCGTGTGCGCAACCCCCAGCGGCGCCTCCAGCCCGGCGCTGGCGGCCGACAGTTCGGCGACCCGGCCCACCGAGCGCAGGCGCTTCAGGCCGTCATGGACGACGGCCAGGCCGGCCGAATCGTAGCCGCGGTATTCGAGCTTGCGCAGGCCCTCGATCAGGACAGGTACGATATTGCGATTGGACAGAGCGGCGACGATTCCACACATGACTTTTCCCGGTTGCGGCGCACGGCCGCGATTCGTGGCGGTTGATGTTGCGCGGCGCGGGCTGGGCCGGGCCGCCGGTCGATTCGACACCCGGCGGCATGCCGGGCGCGGTATTAGCTATCGGGGTTATCGGGCGCAGCGGCGCCCGGCTTGAATGCCGCGGCGCGGCATCACTTCTTGACGCCTTTCACGGGCCGCTTCCAGTTCTCCAGCGTGACCTGGCGCGCACGCGACAGCGTGAGCTTGTCGGCCGGCGCTTCCTGAGTAAGCGTCGTACCGGCACCCAGGGTGGCTCCGCGCTTCACCGTAACCGGGGCCACGAGTTGGGTATCCGAGCCGATGAAGGCATCATCTTCGATCACGGTACGGTATTTATTGGCGCCGTCATAGTTACAGGTGATCGTACCGGCACCGACATTGACGTTGCTGCCTATCGTGGCATCGCCCAGATAAGCCAGATGGTTGGCTTTGGAGCGCGCCGCCACGACGGTATTTTTTAGTTCGACGAAATTGCCGACGTGCACATCTTCGGCCAGGCGGGTGCCCGGCCGCAGGCGCGCATAAGGACCGATCTGGCACAGGGCGCCGACCTCGGCGTCGTCCAGCACGGAATATGCCAGCAGGCGCGCGCCGCTACCGATGCGGCTATCCTTGATCTGGCAATAGGGGCCGATGCGCGCGCCGTCGGCAATTTCGACACGGCCTTCGAATACGCAACCGACGTCGATTTCCACGTCGCGCCCGCAAATCAGTTCGCCGCGCAGGTCCAGCCGCTCGGGGTCGCGCAGCGTGACGCCGCCCTGCATGAGCCGGCGCGCCTGGTCACGCTGGTAAGTGCGTTCCAGTTCCGCGAGCTGGATTTTGTCATTGACGCCCAAGGTTTCCCAGGCTTCGTCGGGGGCCGCCGTCACCACCTCGACGTTTTCCGCGACCGCCAGAGCGACGATGTCGGTGAGGTAGTACTCGCCTTGCGCGTTGTCGTTCTTCAGGCTGTTCAGCCAGCGCTCCAGTTGGCGCGCCGGTATGGCCATGATGCCGGTGTTGACCTCGCGCAGCGCGCGCTCGGCCTCGCTCGCGTCCTTGTGCTCGACGATGCGTTGCACGCGGCCTTGCGCGTCGCGCACGATGCGGCCATAACCGGCCGGGTTTTCAAGCTCCACCGTCAGAATGGCAAGCCGTTCCGAACCCGCCGCGGCGGCCAGACGCTGCAGCGTACTGGCGCGTAGCAGTGGCACGTCGCCATACAGCACCAGCACACTGCCCTCGGCACTTAGTGCCGGCACGGCCTGCGCAACCGCATGGCCGGTACCCAGTTGCGGTTCCTGCACGGCCCAGGCGCAATCGAGCCCTGGAAACGCAGCGCGCACGGCTTCCCCACCGTGGCCGATCACCACACACAGGCGCGTCGGCGACAGCGCGCGCGCCGCGGTGACGACATGGCCCAATAGAGGCAACCCGGCCAGCGGTTGCAGCACTTTCGGCAGGCGTGAATTCATACGCTTGCCTTGGCCTGCAGCAAGAATGACGACTTGCATGGATGAAATGGAGTCTGAAAAAACCAGAAGGAAGAAAGGGAACGGAAAGCCCCGCAGATAGCGGAACATTTTGAAACAAAGATTTTATCATCGCCCCGGGGCGGGCACCTGCGCAGAATGTCGCGCCGGACTGAAGACGGCTTGGAATCTCGCCGCACCCAGGCGTGCCATTAAGGTCGATATTTGGCACCATACTGGTGCAAATTGTCGAAAAAAAGCGCGAAACGCCGCCCCAAAAACGTGCGGCAGGACGATCCATAACGGTGCGCGCGCCCCCGCGCGCCGCCCGAAATTTCCGATTTACTTGTGCCAATTCAGCCGCTTAAGAGCCTGTCTGCGGCACCTGGCACGACACTTGCCGAAGCACTGTCACGATGCGCAATGCATCCTCTTCCACCTACCGTCCCAGGGAGCCCACATGAAGCGCCGCAGTTTTGTCAAAGCCCTAGCTCTATCCGCTTCAATCGCCGCAATTGGCGCCACGTCGTTCGCTGCACACGCCGCAGATACCATCAAGGTCGGCATTTTGCATTCTCTTTCCGGAACCATGGCCATTTCGGAAACGGCGCTGAAAGAAACGGCGCTCATGACCATAGACGAAATCAATGCCGCCGGCGGCGTAATGGGCAAAAAGCTCGAGCCGGTGGTGGTAGACCCCGCTTCCAACTGGCCGCTGTTCGCCGAAAAGGCGCGCCAGTTGATCAGCCAGGACAAGGTTGCCGTGGTATTCGGCTGCTGGACCTCGGTGTCGCGCAAGTCGGTACTGCCGGTGTTCAAGGAACTGAACGGCCTGCTGTTCTACCCGGTGCAGTATGAAGGCGAAGAACTCGAAAAGAACGTGTTCTACACCGGCGCCGCGCCCAATCAGCAAGCCATTCCGGCGGTCGAATACCTGATGAGCAAGGACGGCGGCAGCGCCAAGCGCTTCGTGCTGCTGGGCACCGATTACGTGTATCCGCGCACCACCAACAAAATTCTGCGCGCCTTCCTGAAGTCCAAGGGCGTGGCTGAAGCCGACATCATGGAAGACTACACCCCGTTCGGCCACAGCGACTATCAGACCATCATCGCCAAAATCAAGAAATTCGCCTCGGAAGGCAAAAAAACCGCGGTCATTTCCACTATCAACGGCGACTCCAACGTGCCCTTCTACAAAGAACTGGGCAACGCCGGCCTGAAGGCGACCGACGTACCGGTGGTGGCGTTCTCGGTGGGCGAAGAAGAACTGCGCGGCGTCGATACGAAACCGCTGGTCGGCCACCTGGCGGCGTGGAATTACTTCATGTCGCTCAAGAATGCGGAAAACGACGCCTTCGTGAAGAAGTACAAGGACTGGGCGGTCAAAGCCAAGTTGCCGAACGCCGACAAGGTGGTCACCAACGATCCGATGGAAGCCACTTACGTGGGCATCCACATGTGGAAACAGGCGGTCGAGAAAGCCAAATCCACGGACACCGACAAGGTGATCGCAGCCATGGGCGGCCAGACTTACAAAGCGCCGTCCGGCTTCACGCTCACCATGGACAAGACCAACCACCACCTGCACAAGCCCGTATATATCGGCGAAATCCGCGCCGACGGCCAGTTCAACGTGGTCTGGAAAACCAAGGAACCGATACGCGCCCAGCCGTGGAGCCCGTTCATCCCGGGCAACGAAAGCAAGCAAAAGCTTTGATTTCCGCGTTCAAGCCTGTATCTCCTGTGTGAGCCTCCGGGCCGGCGTCCGCGCCGGCCCTTTTTCGCCCCCGCCATGAATCGACTGATTGCCTGCCTGCTGCTGTTCGCGTCCCTGTGCGCGGGTTCCGCGCGCGCCGCCATGGACCCCGCCTTGCTTGCGGGCCTGGCCGCCGACGAATCGGACGACAAGATCGCCGCCATCGCCAAAGTGGCCGCACTGGCCGACGCCGACGCCCTGCGCGTACTGGTGGCGATGTCCAAAGACAATCTGATGATCGCGGGCGACAAGTTTTATATCGCCGACGGCGACAAACTGAGCGATGCCGCAACCGGAGCCGAACTAAGCGCGCGCCCGGATGGCCTGGACAGCCTCACGATCAATAATCGCGTGCGCAGCGCGCTGGATTCGGCGCTGGCCGGCCTGCGCCTGTTTTCACCCAATCGCGACAAACGCTACGCCGCGGCGCGTGAATTGCAGGATTCCGCCGACGCAGCCCTGCTGCCGCTCATAGAGCGCGCCTTGAAATCCGAGCAGGACGCGGAAATACGCACCCTGCTGCAGTACGCGCAAGCCGTGGCCAACTTGCAGAATGCCGACGCCGCCGTGCGCCTCGAGGCCGCCAAAGCCTTGAGCAGTTCGAGCAATCCGAGCATCAAATCGACCTTGCTGTCGCGCCTGCAAAAACAGGGCGACAGCTACGCCGAAGCGGATGAAAAAGTCCGCGCCGAAATCGCCGATTCGATCAAACAGATAGACAAGCGCCTGGCGCGCGCGGACGCCATTGCACGCGTCTTTACCGGGGTGTCGCTGGGGTCCATCCTGCTGCTCGCCGCGCTCGGCCTGGCCATTACCTACGGCGTGATGGGCGTCATCAACATGGCGCACGGCGAACTGCTGATGGTGGGCGCTTATTCCGCCTATTTCATGCAGGGCGTTTTCCGCGCGCACTGGCCAGACAGTACCGACTGGTACCTCGTGGCAGCCGTACCGCTGGCGTTTTTTGCCGCTGCCGCGGTAGGCGTACTGATGGAAAGAACCGTCATCCGCTTTTTGTACGGCCGCCCGCTGGAAACCCTGCTCGCCACCTGGGGCCTCTCGCTCGTGCTCATCCAGGCCGCGCGCGTGCTGTTCGGCGCGCAGAACGTGGAAGTGGCCAATCCGGGCTGGATGTCCGGCGCCATAGAAGTGCTGCCCAATGTGGTCCTGCCCTGGAACCGCATCGTGATCATAGGCTTCGCCGGCTTCGTGCTGAGCCTCGTGTGGCTGCTCATGAATCGCACCCGGCTAGGCATGTTCGTGCGCGCGGTAACGCAAAACCGCGCCATGGCCGGCTGCGTGGGTGTGCCGACGGCGCGCATAGACACCCTGGCGTTTGCCATCGGCGCCGGCATCGCCGGCCTGGGCGGACTGGCGCTGTCGCAAATCGCCAATGTCGGGCCGGACATGGGGCAAGGTTATATCGTCGATTCTTTCATGGTGGTGGTGCTGGGCGGCGTCGGCCAGCTCGCCGGTGCCGTGTGGGCCGCGCTGGGACTGGGCGTGGCAAGCAAATTCCTGGAAGGCTGGACCGGTGCGGTGATTGCGAAAATCCTCGTGCTGGTATTCATCATCGTATTCATCCAGAAGCGCCCGCAAGGTTTGTTCGCGCTGAAGGGCCGTTTCGTGGAAAGCTGAGCGTTCGCCCATGGCCAATTCCCCCTCCACGCGCACCGTCGCGCTATCCGCCAAAAGCCGCATGGCGCTCATGGCCGGCCTGGCGCTGGCCTGGGGCGTCGTGCCCTTGCTGGCGCTCGCGCTGCCGGCCGGCAACCCGCTGCACCTTTCGGACTATGCACTTACTCTGAGCGGCAAAATCCTGTGTTACGCCACGGTGGCAGTGGCGCTGGATTTGATCTGGGGTTACGCCGGCATTCTGTCGCTGGGCCATGGCCTGTTTTTCGCGCTCGGCGGCTACGCCTTCGGCATGTATCTGATGCGTTCCATCGGACACGACGGCAACTATCAGAGCGATCTGCCGGATTTCATGGTGTTCCTGGACTGGAAAGAATTACCCTGGTTCTGGCACGGCACCGATTCTTTCGTATGGTCCATGCTGCTGGTGCTCATCGTGCCGGCGGTGCTGGCCTGGGTGTTCGGCTTTTTCGCGTTTCGCTCGCGCATCAAGGGCGTGTATTTTTCCATCATCACGCAGGCGCTCACTTACGCCACCATGCTGCTGTTTTTCCGCAATGAAACCGGCTTCGGCGGCAATAACGGCTTTACCGATTTCAAGCGGGTGCTGGGCTTCCCGATTACCGCGCCGGAAACCCGCGTAGTGCTGTTCGGCCTGTCCGCCAGCTTGCTGATGGGCGCCATCGTGCTGGGCCGCGTGCTCATTACGTCGAAATTCGGGCGCGTACTCATGGCCACCCGCGACGCCGAATCGCGCGTCATGTTCCTGGGCTACCAGCCGCTGTATTACAAACTGACGGTGTGGACCTTGTCGGCCATGTTGTGCGCGCTGGCCGGCGCGCTGTACGTGCCACAGGTAGGCATCATCAACCCGTCCGAAATGTCGCCGGCCAATTCCATCGAAATCGCCATCTGGGTTGCCGTGGGCGGCCGCGGCACGCTGATCGGTCCGGTGTTCGGTGCCGCCCTGGTCAATCTGGCAAAAAGCTGGTTCACCATGAGCTTCCCGGAATACTGGCTGTTTTTCCTGGGCCTCATGTTCATACTGGTCACGCTGTGGCTGCCGGATGGCATCGTGGGCCTGTGGCGCAAACTGAGGTCGGGCCGCGCGGCGGCCCCGGCGGCGGCAAGTGCCGCGCCGCCTGCACCTGCCGTACCGGCCACACCCACCGCGCAGCCGGAAGCCAAGGCCGCCGGTATGTCCGGCCGCACGGTCGAAGGTCCGGTCGCGAAAGGAGCATGATGAAAGTCGCCGCCAAAGTACCCCGCAACCAGGACCAGGCCGAACGCGAAAATTGGGACGACAGCGGTTCCGGCCGCATGGCCCACCCGGTAATCGAGGGCGAGCCCGATCTATCGCACGGCGTCATCCTCTACCTGGAGGACATTACGGTCAGTTTCGATGGCTTCCGGGCGCTGAACAAACTGACGCTATCCATCGACGTGGGCGAACTGCGCTGCGTGATCGGCCCCAACGGCGCCGGCAAAACCACCATGATGGACGTGATAACCGGCAAAACGCGCCCGGATAGCGGGCAGGCGTTTTTCGGCCAGAGCATGGATTTGACCAAACTGGCGGAAGCGGAAATTGCACACGCCGGCATAGGCCGCAAGTTCCAGAAGCCCACCATATTCGAACACCACACGGTATTCGAAAACCTGGAACTGGCCATGAAAACCGACAAGCGCGTGCGGCGCAGCCTGTTCGCCCGCCTGCGCTCGGAAGATTATGACCGCATCGCGCAAACCCTCACCACCATACGCCTGGAAAACGAGGCGGACCGCGAGGCCGGCCTGCTGTCGCACGGCCAGAAACAGTGGCTGGAAATCGGCATGTTGCTCATGCAGGAACCGCGCCTGCTGTTATTGGACGAACCGGTCGCAGGCATGACCGACGACGAAACCGAACGCACGGCGGAACTGTTCGTATCCCTGGCCGGCCAGCATTCGCTCATGGTGGTGGAACACGACATGGCATTCGTCGAGGCCCTGGGCAGCAAGGTAACCGTGCTGCACGAAGGATCGGTACTGGCGGAAGGCGACCTCGCCACCGTGCAGGCGGATCAGCGGGTGATCGAGGTCTATCTGGGGCGCTGAAGCGCCCAGAGGACTGAGGACTGAGGACAGAGGACAGAATTTCAGGGCGCGCCGTTGGCGCGCGAATAGTTGGAAAAACCCGCGGAATTAACGGTTTCTATGCTCAAGATCGACAATCTTAATCAGTACTATGGCGGTAGCCATATTTTGCGCAATCTGGCGTTCGAGGTGCCGGCGGGGAAGGTGACGACGCTGCTGGGGCGCAATGGAGTGGGGAAAACCACGCTGCTCAAGACGCTGATGGGGCTGGTGCCGGCGGCTACCGGGAATGTGCGCTTCTATGACACGGACCTCACGCGCGCGCCGGCTTACCAGCGCGTGCGGGCAGGTATCGCCTACGTGCCGCAGGGGCGCGAAATTTTTCCGCGCCTCACGGTGGAAGAAAACCTGCAGATGGGGCTCGCCACCAAATCGCGCGGCACGGCCATTCCGGATCGCATATTCGAAATGTTCCCGGTATTGCTGCAAATGATGCGCCGACGCGGCGGCGACCTGTCGGGCGGGCAGCAGCAACAACTGGCGATAGGGCGCGCGCTGGCGATGGGCCCGAAATTGCTCATCCTCGACGAGCCGACCGAAGGCATCCAGCCGTCCATCATCAAGGACATCGAACGCGCCATACGCTCACTCGCCGCCACCGGCGAAATGGCCATACTGCTGGTGGAACAGTATTACGACTTCGCGCGCTCCCTGGCCGACCACTACCTGCTCATGGAACGTGGCGAAATCATCCGCCGCGGCCGCGGCGAAGACATAGACCGCGACGGCATACGCGAACTGTTGGCCGTCTGATAGCGGCGCCATCACGTCAGGCACGCGAGGCGCGGGCGCCCCTCGACCGCGCCTGCAGGAGAGGGGAGGGGGTGAGGGAAACCCTGCCTTTAGATCGCCGCACGATCCTGACTTGACCAATTCGGGTCTGACACCCGAGCTCGCGGCGCGCTCCGTCTCGGCGCCGGAATGAGGTGCCGCGCGCTCGCCGATCCAATTGACGCCATCCAGACATTGTGGAATTCTGCCGTTCCGCGCCGCTCCCGTCGCGAAGCCAAAAGGAGAATTTCCATGTTGCTGCACCGCCTTTTTCCGCTCATCGCCGTAGTAATTTCCGCTGGCGCCTTCGCCTCCCAGGAAATCGACCGCATAGACGCCAGCCCGCAACCCGCAACGGTTGGCAAGCCCGTGAAATTTACAGTGACGTCCAAAACCGATGACACTGCGCCCTGCGGTGTGCAGATGGATTTTGGCGACGGCAGCAAGGATGCGCCGCAAAAAGTGGGCGACAAGTGGCCGCCCTTCCCGCGCACCTGGGAACACACCTACAGCAAACCCGGCAAATACACGCTCACCGTCGAAGGTGCTCGCGCCGGAAATATCTTTGGCTGTGTCGGCCGCGCACACTACGATCTTTTCGTTGAAGTCGCGCCTGCCGCGGCCGCCAAGTCGGGGAGCACATCGGCCTGCCCCGAAGGCTGGGCACTGAAGGGCAAGGTCGCAAAAAACGGCAGTTTCACCTGCACGCCTGCCAAGGGCGTCCAGGATGCCAAAGCGCCGGAAAACCTGGACTGCCCGAGCGGCACCGAGTATTTCCGCAAGGGCAAAACCCTGGGCTGCGCGAAATAAGCCTGGCATAAAAGCCGAGACTGACGCGCCGGCAGGCATTACCGCCCCGGCGCGTCCCCGCCACGCACCGGCGGCAATCCCCGCAGGGAATCGCGCCGCATGTGGAGCGCGGTCAGGCCTGATTGAGCGGCCGACCCAACCCGATCAAGCCTGCCGAGTTCAGAACCAGCGCTCAACCTTGTCGCGGCTGGGCACCCCGCCAGCATGCACGACCTTGCCGTCGATCACCACGCCCGGCGTCGCCACGACGCCGTAGCCTATGATGGCGCGCAAGTCCTCGACTTTCTCCAGTACAACTTGTTCGCCGCGCTGCTTCGCAACCGATTCGATCAGGGCGATGGTATTGCGGCAATTGGCACATCCCGTACCGAGCACCTTGACGTTTTTCATGGTGATCTCCTGTCCCTTACAACACCAGGTTGAACACATAGCCAACCAGTAAAATCCCGCCGGCCACGACCGCCGCGAAAGTCGCGATCAAGCGGGGCTTGAGTACCTTGCGCAAAATGATCATTTCCGGCGCGGACAGGGCAATCACGCTCATCATGAAGGCCAGCACGGTACCTATGGCCGCGCCCTTCCCTATCAGCGCCTGCACCACCGGCACGACACCGGCCGCGTTGCTGTACATGGGCACCCCAAGGAGCACGGCCACCGGTACCGCCCACCAGGCATTCTTGCCCATCACCGACGCCATCAATTCGTCCGGCACGTAACCGTGTATGCCGGCCCCCAGCGCAATGCCGGCCAGAATGTAAGGCCACACCTTGCCGACGATGTTTTTCACATGTTCGCGGCCGGCGGCGATACGATCGGACCCGTTCAACTGATCGCCCTCATAGCCCGGCGCCGGAGCGTGTTGCATGGCCAGCACCCAATCTTCCAGATGCCTTTCCATGCGCATTCTGCCTATGACCAGACCCGCCGCGATCGCGACCGACAGCCCCAGAGCCAGATAAAGAACGGCGACTTTCCAGCCGAACATGGCGAACAGCAAAGCCAGCGCGACCTCATTGACCATGGGCGCGGAAATCAGGAAAGAAAAACTGACGCCCAGCGGAATGCCGGCCGACATGAAGCCTATGAATAGCGGCACCGCCGAGCAGGAACAGAACGGCGTCACGATGCCCAGGGTGGCCGCCAGCACATTTGCAGCGCCGGCCCGCTTGCCCGCAAGCAATGCGCGGGTGCGTTCAGGCGCGAAAAACGTCTGGATGACGCCCATCACGAATACCACGCCCGCCAGCAAGAGCAGGACTTTCGGGGCGTCGTACAGGAAGAAGTGCAGCGCGGCACCGCTGCGGGTATCGCGGTTCAGCCGCAGCAAAGACAACATCGCGTCGGCAAAAGCGGGAAGCGAGCGATAAGCCAGCACCCAGATGACGCCTGCCAGCGCAACCAATGCCACATCAAGTGCAAACCGCCCGCGCGTATCGAGGCGCGTTGTCATGATACTGACTCGCAGTAACTGCCCCGCACCGAAATAGGGCGGGACCAGCGAACCAGAAACCCCGCCGGCCCTCGCCCGCAACATCAAGCACTTTGTGCGGAAAGCTGGCCTGCTCGAAGAATCAGGTTTGCTCTGCGATGCACCTTACGCCGCGCCTCGGTGCGAAAACACCGATTAGGTCAACTGCAGCCCAGGTTTTTCAATCGCCACCGCCTCCCGCGCCACCAACGCAACAGCGCGCCCGCGCAACGAAACTGCATCGGCCGTCAGGCGTAGGTTGGGGTGAGCCCGCGAACCCCAACAAACTGCGTTGATTGGAAGCCGGTTTTTAGGGATCCTTTCGTCACCCCAAGCCCCGCTGACTGTCGAACACTCAGAGCGTAAGCGGAACACCGCTCAAATCCGAACTCCATACCCAGCCTATCTGCACCACTGCTGCTCGCACGGCACCCCGTCATGATTTCCGTCCATTTTGGTGCCAGGGCAATTGTTGATGAACCACGTTGCTTCTTCACATGAAGTCATTTGTGAGCACAGGGTCCGTCCATCGCAGCGGTATCCAGCGCCGGGCCCGGCTACCGCTGCGGCACTCGGTGGCATTGCCTCGAGCCGTGTCCTGCGGTCAGGATCACGGAACTTCCCATAGCCGTAAGCGCCGATGCCCAATATGAGCACCAGACCGACCAGCGTCCCCGTCCATGTCCCCGTCGGCGGTCGCGCTGTGCCGACCGGAGCGGAGCGCGGCCTGACCACGGCTGGGCTGTCCGGAACCACGTGTGTCGCCTGGGGGCGACCGTCCTTGCCGCGCCCGAGTTCGTAAGTCAGCGTGTCGCCAACCACAGGGCGCGCACCGCCCGCGGGGTATGCGCTGATATGCACAAACACCTCGCGCCCGCCATCCGCTGGCGTAATAAACCCGAAGCCGCGGTCATCCTTCCATGAGGCTAAAGTGCCGTGCAGGCGCATTTTCTTGTGGGCGGAAAAATCCGCAAAACGGCAAATTGTGATCTTATCGGCAAACGCTGGTCAGAATTACATGCCCCATCCATACCCAGCCCAGCGCAACAAATCCACGTCCTCTTACTTCAATTTGTGCGTTGGATTTTGCGAATTCCAGGCGGTTTTCATGCGCTGTTCGGTAATGTCGTCCACGAAGGACTTGCCGGTTTTACCGATGTCCTTGTGTGCGCTGCGCAATGCATCCATCACCATGAAAAGCGTGCCCTGATTCAAGTTCTTGCCCGACTTTTCCACCGTGCGAATGAACCCCTTCACGTTTTTCGTGTAGGTGGGATGGTCGCGATTTTTCCCCTTCAGGTGTATGGGCCGCTTCTGTTTGGCCGGCAATTTGAATACCGGGCTGTTGTTGGGATTGGCGTAGGTGCTTTGGGTCGGCAGCATCATTCCGTTGCGCCGATCGTCCACCACGCCCGTCAACGCATTAAACGTCTTGTGCAGCGACGCCGGTATCAGATGCTGCGCCTCGCGCCCCTTTTTCCAGCTCTTGAAATCGACTGCCTTGGGTTTCAGATTGAAGCGCGCTTTCGCCAAAGCCCCCGAATCCCCGACCGTACGGTTGCCACGAAAAGTCGGGTCTTCCTTGGTCGACGTGGTTTTGTCGGTATCCATCCCGGAGTAATCCACCGTCTTTCCGCGCGTCGTACGGGTGGTTGTTGGAGGTTTTGCTGGCATGGTCCGCTCCTTCTGAAAGTCAAGAAACTTGTCAAAGCAACCGGTACAACTTTGGATCAACTTACTGGCAGCCAACCGCTGGCCATTTCGCAGGCCCGCAGGCCCGTAGGCCCGTAGGTTGGGGTGAGCCTGCGAACCCCAACAAAGTCTCGTTGCGTACCCGCGGAACCTTGCCATTCCGGTCTTCACCAAAACTTGCCGGTCTGCCTCAGTCGTCAGAATGGCCGGCCAGCCCGGGGCTGCAATTCCACTTTATCCGCAAGTTTAAAGTTGCCACGAGAAGCCAAACCCAACAGCCCAGCCTAGTTAACAAAAATTAAATCAATGCAATTAGACACAAACAATTAACGTTGCTTTTTGTTGGCAACAAAAACCATAATACTAACCAAAAAAGCCGCCAATGGAATGGACACTACCACTGTGACGAGCAGGGAGTACCACCAGCCCAAGGCGTCAAATTTATTCGAGGCCTCCAGGTATCTGACCAATACCAGCACAGGGAGCAACGTAAGCGCCAACATAATCGCCACAAGCTTGCAAAAGCGCTTCATGTTTGCCCGTAATCTGACCCGACACAGCGATTCCGCCCCAAAAAAGCCAGCTCGCCGACCTCGCACAACAGCACGTAATAGTACAGACATCGGGCGACGGCATGTCATGTTTTCCGGCTGAGCAATACGGCAACAGCTCTGCAATTCCTCAACGGCACGCAATGTCGCTGGCGGAACGGGCGTTCACTTCGCACCCAGTTCCAACCCCAGAACCCAAGTCCGGCGCCTCCAACAACCAGCACTCCTCTGCCCCCTTGACACGCCCATTCCACCTCGTATACTCCGCTCCCCAGATTTCCCCGGCGCCGAGGCCACCACGCTCCAGCGCCCCCCTCACCCGATCACCGACCCGAAAGGACACCATGCCGCAAAGCTATCGAGTACTGCGCTGACCTCCAATCGTCCTGGCTTGGAGCGTCCGCACGTTCCAGGCCAAGGTAAGTACTCGATGGCGTATGCCGTCCGGTCCAAGCCCTGGCAATCTTTGCCGGGGCTTTTTGTTTCTGGATACGGACAGGAATCATGGGCATACAACTTACGCTCGGCAAAGGCCGCGTACCCGTCAAGGTGTGGACGCGCGATATCGAGCACGAAGCAATGCAGCAACTGCTGAACGTGGCGCAACTGCCCATCGTGCATGGGCACGTGGCGGCCATGCCGGACGTGCATGCGGGCATAGGTGCAACGGTGGGTTCGGTCATTCCGACCAAAGGGGCGATCATTCCGGCCGCGGTGGGCGTGGACATCGGCTGCGGCATGAATGCCGTGCGCCTGTCGCTCAAGGCCACCGATCTGCCGGACCGGCTGTACCGGCTGCGCGGGGCCATCGAGGCGGCCGTGCCGGTGGGTTTTGCGCAACACGCGGCGAGCAAAGTACGCGGCTCGCGCCACGAGCGCGCCGGGCGGCAGCTCGAACAGCGCCTGGACACCATCGTGGGCAAACATCCGGCGCTCATGAAAATGCAGAAGCGCTTCAATGAAACCTGGATGTGCCAGATCGGGACGCTGGGCGGCGGCAATCATTTCATCGAACTTTGCCTGGACGAGAACCAGGATGTTTGGGTCATGCTGCACTCCGGCTCGCGCGGCATAGGCAATGTGATCGGGCGCTATTTCATCGAGGCGGCGCGCAAGGACATGATGCGCAACCATGTGGCGCTGCCGGACCGCGACCTGGCGTATTTTTCCGAAGCTTCGGCCTGGTTCGACGACTATGTGGAAGCCGTGCTGTGGGCGCAGGATTACGCCATGATGAACCGCCGCACCATGATGCATCTGGTGCTGGAGGCGCTGCAGCGCGAAATTTCACCGCGTGTGAAAGCCTGGCAGGTGGAGAGCGAAGCCATCAACTGCCACCACAATTATGTGGCGCTGGAAACCCACTTCGGCACGCAGTTGTATGTGACGCGCAAGGGCGCGATCAGCGCGCGCGCAGGCGAACTGGGCATCATACCGGGCAGCATGGGCGCCAAGTCCTACATCGTGCGCGGGCTGGGCAATGAGGAATCTTATTGCTCCTGCTCGCACGGTGCGGGACGCCGCATGAGCCGCACTGCGGCGCGGCGCAAGTTCAACACGGCCGATCTGGACCGCCAGACGCAGGGCGTGGAATGCCGCAAGGATGGCGGCGTGCTGGACGAAATTCCCGGCGCTTACAAGGATATAGACGAGGTGATGGCGTGCCAGACCGACCTCGTCGAAGTCGTGCATACGCTCAAACAAGTGGTCTGCGTGAAGGGGTAAGTGCGATGAAAGTCCGTAAATCCTTGCTCGCCCCCATCGTGGTGGCGCCGCCCAAGCCGCGCAACCCGTGGCTTGCGGCGG
>JAEUNM010000032.1 GCA_016791105.1 Rhodocyclaceae bacterium
ATGAAAGACAGATACGGCATCGTGCAAACCCGCCCGCTGGCCGATTTTCTGCCCACGCTCACCATCGCCGCCAAAAACCTGGCCACGGAAATGACCAACCACAACGTCATGCAGGCCGACCTGCAAGGCGAACGCGCCATCACCCGCGAGCATGTGCAAAACAATCAGAGCGTGCGCGACATGCTGGGGCAGCGCAACATCAAACCCGAGCAATTGCCCGCCGAAGAAGACATCAAAAAGCTGGAACGCCGGGTCAAGTCCGACGAAAAGAAACTGGAAAAACAATCGGGCAAATTGCCAAAATCCGAGAACAAGCCCGAGGGAGAGCACTGATATGGACAAACTCAAAATGCACTCGCCCAACCTGACCGAAGACAACATCGTACGCATCCGCGATCTGTTCCCCGGCTGCGTGACCGAGGCACGGGGCGAGGACGGCAGCGTGAAGCTGGCGGTGGACTTCGACCAGCTCAGGCAGGAACTGTCCAGTTCAATCGTCGAAGGCCCGCAGGAGCGCTATCACCTCAACTGGCCCGGCAAGCGCGAGGCGCTGCTGACGGCCAATGCGCCGATTGCCAAGACCCTGCGCCCGGTGCGCGAGGAAAGCGTGGACTTCGACACCACGAAGAATTTGTTCGTCGAGGGTGACAACCTCGACGCGCTGAAGCTGCTGCAGGAGACGTATCTGGGCAAGGTCAAGATGATCTACATCGACCCGCCGTACAATACCGGTAAAGACTTCATTTACAAGGATGACTTTGCAGTCGACGTTTCGAGTTTTCGGTACCAATCCGGCGAAGATGACATAGTCGGCAATCGAATGGTTTCTAATCCAGAATCGAGCGGTCGCTTTCACTCGGCATGGCTAACCATGCTCCATTCGCGCTTGAGGGTTGCCCGCAACCTTTTGCGTGATGATGGCCTCATTGTCATCTCTATTGATTCAGGGGAAGCAGCGAACCTGCGGCTTCTTATGGACGAAGTGTTTGGGGCGCGAAACTTCATCGGCTTACTGCCAACGGTGATGAACCTCAAGGGGAACAACGACGCGTTTGCCTTCTCCGACACTCACGAGTTCACGATCGTTTATGCCAAGTCTCGTCCGGACTGCGTTGTATATGAACTTCCGATTGGAGAGGAGCAACTCGATGATTGGGATCAAGACGACCGAGGCCTATTTAAACGTGCAGATACACTTCGCCGGACAGGCCAAGACGCATCAAGAGCTCGTCGTCCAAATGGATGGTTTCCGGTATTCATTACGCCAGCCGGTGAGGTCTACGCAACCAACGACGATAGCCCACACTCTGCAGACGATGTCATTCTCTGGCCGAAGAATGAAGATGGGGAGGCGCTCTCGTGGACTTGGAGCAAACAGAAAATCAATGACGAGCCTTTCAACCTTGTTGTTGTGCAGGGAAGGCAAGGAACGCTCAACATATACAAAAAGCAAAGGCCGGGACTAGGCGACCTGCCGACAAGTAAGCCAAAGTCGATTCTATACAAGCCAGAGTACAGCAGCAGCAACGGGACGGCTGAGCTGGCTGATCTGTTGGGAAAGAACGTCTTTGACAGTCCACCTAAGCCGCGCTCCTTATTGCGAGACTTGATTACGGTAGGTGCCGGTAAGGAAGACATCATTCTGGATTTTTTTGCGGGCACTGGCACCACGGCACATGCAGCGTTGGCGCTGAATGCAGCGGATGGCGGTCAACGGCGTTTCATTGTTGTCCAAATTGACGCTTCAATTGATCCTGCGACCAGTGCTGCGCAAGCAGGCTATGAGACTATCTCCAGCATCACCAAGGAGCGCATTCGGCGAGCGGGAGAGCAACTCGCAAACGGTACCCCCCACAAGGATTGGAATCGAGACGTAGGTTTTCGCGTCCTGAAAGTCGACACCTCGAACATGGCAGACGTCTACTACGCACCTGATGCGCTGGACAAGGCCAATCTCGACTTGTTCGTGGACAACATCAAGCCCGACCGCACGGCGGAAGACCTGCTCTTTCAGGTGATGCTGGATTGGGGCGTCGACCTCGCCCTGCCCATCGAGAAGAAGGCCATCCAGGGCAAGGATGTGTTCTTCGTGGACGGCAACGCGCTGGCCGCCTGCTTCGACGCCCATGGCGGCGTGGATGAAGCTTTCGTCAAGGAGCTGGCCACCCACAAGCCCCTGCGCGTGGTGTTCCGCGACGCCGGGTTCAAGGACAGTGCCGTCAAGATCAACGTGGAGCAGATCTTCAAGCTGTTATCGCCATCCACCGAAGTGAAGAGCATCTGAGGGGCCGGGATGGATCCGGCAAGGCTCAACCAACTGCTGACGGAATTGATCGCCACCTGGGAAAACGAAGTGGTGGAATTCAAACAGGCGGGCAACGATTACCCCACCGACGACATCGGCAAGTATTTTTCTGCGCTGGCGAATGAGGCCAATCTGCGGGGCGTCGATTCGGCCTGGCTGGTGTTCGGCGTTCACAACAAGACCCGTGCGGTGGTCGGCAGCGACTACCGCACGCAGCCCGAGCGGCTGCAATCGCTGAAGATGCAGATCGCGGAGAATGCCGAGCCACGCATGACTTTCCGCGGCATTCACGCGCTCAATCATGCGGATGGGCGCGTGGTGCTGTTTGAAATTCCCGCCGCGCCGCGTGGCATCCCGATCGCATGGAAGGGGCATTACTACGCACGGGCGGGCGAAAGCCTGACCTCGCTGGGGTTGGACAAGCAGGACGAAATTCGCCAGCAAACCCTGGCGCAAGACTGGACCGCGCAGCGGGTGCCCGCAGCCACCCTGGATGACCTGGACGAAGCGGCGGTGCGCAAGGCCCGTGAATCGTTCGCCAGGAAATACGCCAACCGCATCACCCTGGATGAAGTGATGGGCTGGCCGCTGGCGACCTTCCTCGACCGTGCCCGCCTGACTCAGGGCGGGCAGATCACCCGTGCCACCTTGTTGTTGCTGGGCAAGGCCGAGGCCGCTTACCTGCTTTCTCCGCACCCGGCGCAACTGACCTGGAGCCTGGAAGGGCCGGAGCGGGCCTACGAGCATTTCGGCGTGCCGTTCCTGCTCAATACCTCTCAGCTCTATCAGCGCATCCGCAACATCCAGTTGCGCATCCTGCCGCAGGATGAGTTGCTGCCGGTGGAAGTGCCCAAGTACGACCAGAAGATCGTGCTGGAAGCCCTGCACAACTGCATCGCCCACCAGGACTACACGCGCCTTGGCCGTGTGGTGGTGAGCGAGCGGCCAGACCGGTTAGTGTTCATGAACGAAGGGGGCTTTTTTGAGGGGCTACCGGACGATTACCTCGAGGGCACGAAAATTCCCCGTCGCTACCGGAATCCTTTCCTGGCGCAGGCGATGGCCGAACTGAACATGATCGATACCATGGGTTACGGCATCCGCGACATGTATGTGGGGCAGGCGCGGCGCTACTTCCCGCTGCCCGACTACGATCTGAGCGAGCGCGACGCGGTGAAGATGACGATCTACGGCGGCGTGGTAGACCCCGCCTACAGTCGTCTGCTGATCCAGAAAACGGAC
>JAEUNM010000034.1 GCA_016791105.1 Rhodocyclaceae bacterium
CGCCCCCCAAGCGACTGGTGGGGCGGCTTGGCCCACTCTCAAGGAACTTTGTGTTTGAGGATATGACGATGAGTCAAGGAACTATCGTTCAGTGCATCGGCGCGGTTGTGGACATCCAGTTCCCGCGCAATTCCATGCCCAGGGTGTATGACGCCCTGGTGCTGGCCGAGTCCGGTACGTCTTTCGCCGAACCGGGCCTGACGTTTGAAGTACAGCAACAGCTGGGCGACGGCGTGGTACGCACGATCGCCATGGGTTCGTCCGACGGCCTGCGCCGCGGCATGCCCGTAAATAACACCGGCAAGGGCATCGCCGTGCCGGTGGGCCCCGCCACGCTGGGCCGCATCATGGACGTGCTGGGCCGCCCCATCGACGAAGCCGGTCCTATCGGCACCGACGAGCGTCGCGAGCTGCATCAGCCGGCGCCCAAGTTCGACGAGCTGTCCCCGTCCGTGGAACTGCTCGAAACCGGCATCAAGGTTATCGACCTGATCTGCCCGTTCGCCAAGGGCGGTAAGGTCGGACTGTTCGGCGGCGCCGGCGTGGGCAAAACCGTCAACATGATGGAACTGATCAACAACATCGCGAAACAGCACTCCGGCTTGTCCGTATTTGCCGGCGTGGGCGAGCGTACCCGCGAAGGGAACGACTTCTACCACGAAATGAAAGATTCCAACGTGCTGGACAAGGTGGCGATGGTGTTCGGTCAGATGAACGAACCGCCGGGCAACCGCCTGCGCGTGGCGCTCACCGGCCTCACCATGGCCGAGCGCTTCCGCGACGAAGGCCGCGACATCCTGCTGTTCGTGGATAACATTTACCGTTACACCCTGGCCGGCACGGAAGTGTCCGCGCTGCTGGGTCGTATGCCTTCTGCCGTGGGTTATCAGCCGACGCTGGCCGAAGAAATGGGTCGCCTGCAGGAGCGCATCACCTCCACCAAGGTGGGTTCGATCACCTCCATTCAGGCCGTGTATGTGCCTGCGGATGACTTGACCGACCCCAGCCCGGCCACCACCTTCCTTCACCTCGACTCCACCGTCGTGTTGTCGCGTGACATCGCCGCACTGGGTATTTACCCCGCCGTCGATCCGCTCGACTCCACCTCGCGCCAGCTCGATCCGCTGGTGGTGGGCGAAGAGCACTACAACACCGCGCGCCAGGTGCAGGTGACGCTGCAGCGCTACAAGGAATTGCGCGACATCATCGCCATTCTGGGCATGGACGAATTGTCCGCGGAAGACAAACTGGCGGTTGCGCGTGCGCGCAAAATCCAGCGCTTCCTGTCGCAGCCGTTCCACGTCGCGGAAGTGTTCACCGGTTCTCCGGGCAAGTACGTGACGCTCAAGGACACCATCAAAGGCTTCAAGGCGATCGTAAGCGGCGAATACGACCACCTGCCCGAACAGGCCTTCTACATGGTGGGCGGTATCGAAGAGGTTGTCGAGAAAGCCAAGACCATCCAGTAACGGCTTTGCGGCCGGAAACGGCCGCAAAGTTCTGATCCCAATATCTGGAGAGAGATCAAATGGCAATGACCGTACATGTCGATATCGTCAGCGCGGAAGAGCAAATTTTTTCCGGCCTCGCGGAGTTCGTCGTGCTGCCGGGCGAGTCGGGCGAACTGGGCATTTTGCCCGGCCACACCCCGCTGCTCACGCGCATCCGCCCCGGCGCGGTACGCGTAAAGCCGCAAAACGAAGCCCAGGAAGAACTGGTATTCGTGGCCGGCGGCCTGCTGGAAGTGCAACCCAGCCTCGTCACCGTGCTGGCCGATACGGCCATACGCGGCAAGGACCTGGACGAAGCAAAAGCAATGGAAGCCAAGAAAAAGGCGGAAGAGGCGCTGACGAACAAATCGGCCAGCATCGATTACGCCAAGGCGCAAGCCGAATTGGCGGAAGCCATCGCACAACTGGCGGCAATTCAGAAGCTGCGCAAGCGCGGCCACTGAGGCGCGCCTGGCGCGTAAATGAAAAGGCGGCTTCGGCCGCCTTTTCATTTTTCTTCTTGCCCAAGTTGGACGGGTTTTCAGGGCGCGGTGAAGTTGTGATATCGAGCGCAGCCTATCGATGAAATGGCCGCCAAATAATGCCCCCGCGAGCGAGACCGTGCTCAACCGCGTTAGTCGCCCCCCCCTATCATCCCAATCCGTGGGGGAAAGGCGCTCCATCCGGGTGGAGTGACAATTGCGTTACTCGCTGCAGTTCTTTCTAAAACTCGGCGTTGAATGCAAACGGCCGCTGCGCACGGGCGACTAAACGCCGTTCATTAATTATTTTAGGGTTGCGTCGTTAGGTTATCCGTCAATGGGGTTGCCTGATGCCGGGGAGCGTGACGTGTCGCGCACAGGCTTTGTTCGTCCCCTCCCGCTGCGTCGGGCCCGTCGCCGCATGGGGCACCCATTGCCAAGCGCGAACGGATTTCCATCGGATGCGGAGAAATTGCTGGGCCTATGTTCCCGCTGTCCTTGATTTAGTTCCGGATGTTGGCTCCCCGCAGGGCGCTGGTGGCGCTCGGCTTGATGGAGGCGGTTGGCGTTCGCCGGATAGAGACGATGCGACGGATTCAAACGGTCCTTCAAGCAGCGTTGTCACACCACAGACAGTCCCCAGCCAGTCGATAGGTTAGGGGTTCCCACGCTCCGGGCTACTGCGTTGGAAGTTTTTGTGCGGGTTGGAGAAAAACGGCCAATACAACGGGCGCTGGCCCGCAGGGGCTAGCTCCCTGGCAGGGACGCGCCCCTGCGGGTTTGTTCCCGGCGGGGTGGCCGCGGAATGGCTACTTACAATTCGCCGGTCAGAAATTGTGCACGGCCGCGCCCGAATGACCAGTCGGCATCGGTATTCTCGACCAGAGACACGATGAGGTCGTTGGGCGACAGGCCGCACTGGGCTTCCAGCTTTTCCACCAACAAGCGGTAGAAGGCGACTTTCATTTCTTTTGCCCGAGGTCGCGACACCACGGTGAGCAGCACTACCTTGGCCGAGCGCGGGTAGCCCAGCCCGGTATCTTCCAGCAGCAGTTCCCCTGGACGGTGCTGCGTGACGCACTGGTAGCGGTCACTATTCGGTACGCGGAACGCTTCGACCATCGCTTCGTGTGCGGCGTCGAGCAGGGCGCGCACTTCGGTATCGCTGCGGCCTTCGATAATGTCGAACTTGAGCAAGGGCATGATTCCTCCTGTTGGTTTGCCTTTGGTTTTAAGCGGGACGCGGCAGCGCATGGCGCGTGCTCTCGGTGTTCGTTCAATTTAGCCGATGTTTGGCGGTGGCGGGCAGTCGCCCATGCGCGGTTTCGGCTGCAGGGTAGGGACGAGACGCACCGCACTGCGCGTCCGGCTCACCCGGTTCGGGGCCTCGCGTACAGGGCAAAGAAGGCGGATGTCAGGCCGATAGGGTAATCTCGGCACCCCGGCTAAATTTTCGAGACACCACCCTATGATGCGCCATGCCTTCATTCTTGCCTTATCCGTTCTCAGCCTGCATTCGTTTGCCGCCGGTGCCCCGGCCGGCGCGGAAGAGAAGACTGCCTCAGGGCTAATCTACAAATCCCTCAAGGACGGCTCGGGCGCCAGCCCCAGGGCAACCGACATCGTGAAAGTGCACTATCGCGGCACGCTCACCAATGGTACGGAATTCGACAGTTCCTACTCGCGTGGTGAACCGGCCGAATTCCCGCTCAACCGGGTAATCCCCTGCTGGACCGAAGGTGTTGCGAAAATGAAGGTGGGAGGCAAGGCGCAACTGACCTGCCCGCCCGAAATTGCCTATGGCAGCCGCGCCGTGGGTGGCGTAATCCCGCCCAACTCGACACTCGTGTTCGTGGTGGAACTGCTGGAAATACGCAAGTAAGCAAAGCGGGCGCGGCATTGCGGCACGGCTGGCCTGCGGATAGCGGAATTTTCCATCGCCCGCCGAGGCGAGCGTGTAAGGGCCTGAACGTCAGGGACCGCCATCGTGGGTGCCTGCATCGATGGAGAAAAGCCGGGCCACCACCACCGCAACGCCGCGCCCCGACACACACAAATTGCGCATCCCTCGCGCTCGCGACGCAGCCTTGTCGTCCGCGCCGCAGCGCGGGCTGGCGGGACGCGCCGGACGCATCTTGGAGGCAGCGCGCCGGGCGCCCGACGCGCACTGCCGCATGCTCAAGGCTGGAGCCCGGTGAAAATGGCACGTGCCGGCTGTGTGATCGGCGTCTTTTCGAGCACAAGCTCCATTCAATGCGCCGGGTACGCCCCATGCCACCCGAGTGTCGTAACGCAAGCCCTTAATCCGCAGATCGGGCCGCAGGGGTAGATTTACGGCCCGTCTCCCGCAACCAGGCGCACAGCCAGCTCGGCTCAAGCCGCGCAGGCGCTGCGCCAGGCGTTCTCTGCGCCGCCGCCGTAGCGTTCGTCACGCAGCGTAAATGCGTGCCAGATGCGGTCGCGGAATTCCGCATGCACCAGCACCGGCTTGAAACGGAACCAGGCTTCGTGGTCATAGGCGGCGAGCGCGGCTTCCCAGTCGCCCAGCATGCCGCCGGCTTTGTGTACGGGTTTGCCCAATAAGGGCGTGACGGTGTGGTCGTCCAGATCGGCCTGGAATTGCCAGTCGCCGTGGCCGCGCCGGCCGTAAAGCGTCCACATGCCACCTTCGGCTTCGGCTTGCACGATAATTTCTAGTGCGCTCATGGTTCTCTCCTTTTGATTGGCGGGTCGAACGATGAGTTGGAGGGCCGAAGCCCGGCCGCGTTCCCTGCCGGCAGATCAGGAGCGATCGGCGCGGGTCGCCTCCAGCACCTTGAGCAGACCGCTGGTATCTTCGCGCCCCAATTTCAGCGCCATGAGCGCATTGAGCTGCTGCTGCACGGCGGCACTGACCGGCACCGGAACCCAGGCTTGCGCCGCGGTATCGGCGATCAGCGCAAAATCCTTGTGGTGCAGGCGCGCTTCCACGCCGCGCGCGAATTCGCGCGTGGCCATGCGCCCGCCAAATGCGTCGAGCGCACCCGACGAGGCCGAACCGGCCAGCATGGCCTCGCGCACGCGCGCGAAATCCACGCCGGCGGCGTGCGCGAGCATGGCCGCTTCGGCGCAGGCCTCGATAGCCGCGACCAACACCAATTGATTACACGCCTTGGCGATTTGCCCGCTGCCGGCCGGCCCCATATGCACGATGGTTTTGCCCAGCACATTGAGCAAAGGCCGCACGCGTTCCAGTACCGCTGCGTCGCCGCCGACCATGATGGATAAAGTTCCGTTGCGGGCGCCTATTTCGCCGCCGGATACCGGCGCGTCCAGCATTTCCACGCCCAGCCCCTGCGCCTGGGCGGCCAGTTCCTGCGCCCGCCGCGGCGCGATGGTACTCATGTCTATGATCACCAGACCGGCGCGCGCGCCTTCCAGCAAGCCGTCGTCGCCGCACACCAGATGTTCCACATCAGCGGTGCCGGTGACGGCCAGAAACACCACCTCGCAGCTTGCCGCCAGGTAGGCGGGTGAGGCGCACAGGCGCACGCCGCGGTTGAGCAGGTGCTTGGCGGTTTCGATGCGGCGCGCATAGACGGCGAGTTTATGGCCGGCTTCGATCAGGCGGTCCACCATGGGGGCGCCCATGGCGCCCAATCCCACGAATCCCACTTCCATTTCATTCGACTCCGGACAGGCGTTCGTACAGCTTGAGCATGGCGACCGAATCTTCTTCGGCCATGCCGGCCCCCTGCATGGCATTGAACATTTGCGCCACCGCCGCCGCGAGCGGTAGCCCCAGGCCCAGCCGATGCGCTTCTTCCAGCACGATGCGTAAATCTTTCTGATGCATCCAGGATTTGAAGCCGGGCTTGAAATTGCGCGCAATCATGCGATTGCCGTGGTTATCCAGAATGGCACTGCGCGCCATGCCGCCCATCAGCGCGGTGCGTACATTGGCCGGATCGACGCCATGCGCGCGCGCGAGGTTGAACGCTTCGGCCACCGCCGCCACGCCGGCCCCGGTCAGGATCTGGTTACAGGCTTTGGCTACCTGTCCGGCACCGGTTGGCCCGATCAGCGTGACGCTACGGCCCATCGCCTGCAATACCGGCAGCGCCCGTTCGAATTCCGGCTGCGGCCCGCCCACCATGATGGTGAGCGTGCCGTGAATGGCGCCCGGCTCGCCGCCCGATACCGGCGCATCCAGCATCGTCACACCGGCTTCGGCCAGGCGCGTGGCGATGCCGCGCGCAGCCGGTGGGGCGATGGTGCTCATATCGATCAGGATAAGATCGCTGCGGCCCGCCGCTCGGGCACCCGCTGCCACGCCGTCCGGTCCCAGGGCCACGGCTTCCACGTCGGGCGCGTCGGCCACGATGGTGATCACGATGTCCGCATGGCTTCCCACCAGCGCCGCTGAGGCGTGGATGGTCGCCTTGCCTTCGAACGGCGCCAGACTTTCCGGCCGTCGCGCGTACAGATGTAGCGCATGTCCTGCGCGGGCAATGTTTTGAGCCATGGGGCGGCCCATGATGCCCAGACCGATAAAACCGATTTCCATGTTCGCTCCAGTGTTTGCGGGCCCGATGCACGCATAGCCGTCAGGGCCCGCTCATATTTGGGCAAAGATTACACGATGCCCGCGCGATCCGCCAATTTGCCCCTTCGCGCCGCGGCATGGCGACCCGCGCGACGACGCCTGGCCGTTTCGGCATGGCGCGCTGCAGGTGCACATTCTGGGATAATCCCCGCATGCACTATCCACCGCTCATCAAGGAAATCGGTCGCGGCGCCAAAGGCGCGCGCTCGCTCAACGAAACTCAGGCCGAGGCCATGTTTGCCGCCATGCTGGCAGGCAGCGTGCCGGACATGGAACTGGGTGCAATATTGCTCAGCATGCGCATCAAGGGCGAAAGCGACGTCGAAATGCTGGGCTTCAAGCGCGCGCTGGACGCCGCCGTGGCGCGCGTCGTCCCGCCGGACGGGCCGCGCCTGGTGGCGATTCCCATGTACAACGGCGCGCGCAGGCAGCCCAACCTGATGCCTTACGTGGCGCGGCGGCTCGCGCAACTGGGTGTGCCGGTGCTCATACACGGGCATTTCGATTTCGATGCCCGCATCGATCCCTTCGCGCTATTGGCTGCGCTCGAACTGCCCTTGCAGCAGAGCGCCGCTGAAGCCCAAGCGGCCCTGGCCGCGCGCGGGCTGGCCGCGCTGCATGTATCGGCGCTGGCGCCCGGACTGGCCCGCCTGCTTGCATTGCGCCCGCGCCTGGGCGTGCGCAACAGCGGTCATACGATGGTGAAGCTGCTGGACCCGGCGCCCGGCCGCAGCGTGCGTCTGGTCGCTGTCACCCACCCGGAATACCTCGAACGCATGCAGTCTTTTCTGGCCGCCGACGGCGGCCGCGCCCTGCTCATGCGCGGCACCGAAGGCGAGTGCTACGCCAATCCGCGCCGGCGGCCGCAATTGACGGCTGGCGTGGATGGGCAGATACAGGTGTTGTTCGCAGCCGAAGAAGGCGGCGCACCGCCGCTGCCGGGCATGCCCGACGATGGCGCCACCGGCCCCAATGCCGAACTGATACGGCAAATGCTGGCAGGCCGCCATGCGGTACCGCAGCCGCTGATCGATCAGATCGCCTGCTGCCTGTGGCTTTCCGGCCGCTGCGCAAGCCTGAGCGACGCGCTTGCCCTGGCCAGCGCGCCCGCTTCAGCCTGAGTCGCCCAAGCTAAACCGTGCCCGGGAGGCTGCCGTGCAGGCCCAGAAAGTTGCGCAGGGCCGGTGTGGAATCGAAGCCATTGCCCAGGCGCAGCAGGCAAGTGCCGGCTTCGGTATGGAAAATCACCAGCACCGCGCCCGGCATGCACGCCAGCAGGCGTTCTGCCAGTCCGGTATCGCGCAAAGAAGCGCCGAGTGGATCGGCCAGCGGTATGTAGCACTTTTGCGCGCCGCCGGCCGCACCGCTGCCAAGCTGCAACGCAAGCTTTTCCAGATCGGCCGCCGAGGGCGCGGCGCGCACGCTGCGTTCCGGCACGAAGTGCGACCAGATCGCCTGCAGCACGTCATCCAGCGCTTCACGCGTATCCGCGGCGGGCGCATCCAGCGCGGCCGCGCCGGCAAAATGCGCCGCGATGCGCTCGGCACCAAATTGCGTATCGATCACCAGGGAAAATTCCGTCAGCGGCGCATGCGTGCCGCGCGCGCGCTCTTCCACCCAGTCGCCGCTCATGCCGAACAGGTAAAGCCAAGCCAGCACCGTGGTGGCGCCCTGCCAGGCGGCTTCGCGCGCTACGCTGTCGGCCACCAGCCGCGCGAGCAGGTTTTCGGTGGCCGGATGCAGCAGCGTTTTGAGCGAATACGAAAACCCGCTGCGGCACATGAGCACGGGCAGACCTGGCGCGCTGTCGAGGTTATTGAATGCCGCCTCGATTTGCAGTTCATCCGCCAGTTCCGGATGTTGCGCCAGCGTAAGTTCCAGTTGCGCCAGGATGGCATCGCGAAATTCGCGTGCCGGGCGCCGCACCGGAATTTCCTTGAGTGGCTCTGCCTCGCTCAAATGCGACAGCAATTCCGCCGCGTCGGCATCCACGCGCACCGCGGCGGCTTCCGGCACGGCGCGCGGCAAACTGGTGTGATCTGCCATCCAGCCGCAGAAATGCTGCACGTATTCGAACTGGCGCGCCAGCGGCGCGAGCGCCACGCCATTGCTCTGGGTAAGGCGTGCGCGCAAAACGTCGCGGCGCGCTTCCCAGTAAATGCGGCGCGCCACCCAGGCCTCGGCACCGGTCAAATCCGTGCCTTCGAGTACCAGCGCGCGCAGCCGCCCATATTCGGCGGCCGGTAAGGCGTGCAGTTCGGCCAGACAGGGCTCGGATTTGAAAAACGCGTCGCTCAAAATGAGCACGATGCGATCTTCCGGCGCCGCGCCGTCCATAAATTCCTTAAGCTCGGCGCCGCCCTGGCGCGGATCCGAGTACTCCACGGCACGGCCGCCGGCCGCCCGCAAACCGGCACTCAACTTGCCGGCCAGCGCTGCATCGGCCAGGGCCGAGCGCGCGTATGAAAGGTAGACGCGCATATGCTTTTTCCCCCGCTTATGCTTTTGCCTTGAGCGTGCGCCACGCCTTACCCACTGCCCGGCCGCCATCATAACAAGCGAAACGAGCGATGCAAACGACGTAACCAGCGCCCGCCTTGAGGATTTACGCGGCCCGGGAGGGTGCTGCAGGGGGGGTCGATGGGGTAGTGCGGGGGGGCTACGCGCCCGAGTGCAGCGGGCCGGCGGCGCGCTCCAGCGGCCCCGCGGGGCGGCACCAGCGCGCCAGTTTTTCGCGCAACTCCTGCGGTTTGAGGGGTTTGCTGAGGTAATCGTCCATGCCCGCCTCGAGGCAGCGCTCGCGGTCGCCCTGCATGGCGCTGGCGGTGAGCGCAATGACCGGCGTGCGCGCGCGCCTGCTGCCGGTCTCGAAAGCGCGCATTTCGGCCACCGCTTCCAGGCCGCTCATTTCCGGCATGTGCAAGTCCAGCAGCACGATGTCGAAACGTTCGCGCGCGTACAGATCGACGGCGATGCGGCCGTTTTCGGCCAGTTCCACGCTATGCCCCCATTTCCCCAGCAGGGCCAGCGCGAATTTCTGATTGACCGGATGATCTTCCGCCAGCAGGATGCGCAAACCGGCGGCCGGGGCCGGCGTGGCAGGCGCCACCGCTTGCGGCGCAGGCTGTGTAGCGTGGCGCAGGCGTGCGGTAAAACTGAAGGTGCTGCCCTGGCCCAGTGCGCTTTGCACTTTCAGATCGCCTCCCATCAGCCGCGCGAGCTGGCTCGAAATGGCCAGCCCCAGGCCGGTGCCGCCGTAGCGCCGCGTGGTCGAATTGTCGGCCTGCGCAAACGCATCGAAAATTCGCGCCTGGTGCTGTTCCGCGATGCCTATGCCGGTGTCGGTCACGGCGACGGCGAGCAAACAAAATTCCGCTTCGCCGCTGGCGGCAACATCGACGCGCACCGCCACGCTGCCGGCGGAAGTAAATTTGAGTGCATTGCCGACCAGATTGGTCACGATCTGGCGCAGCCGTATCGGGTCGCCGGACAATTGCGCCGGCACCGCAGGCGCGACCTGGCAGTGCAGCCTGAGGCCACGTTCGCGCGCCTGCTGCTCAAACGGCCGCAGCATGTGTTCCAGTTCGCGGCGCGGCGCAAAGGGCACGCATTCCAGGTTGAGCTTGCCGGCTTCGATCTTGGAAAAATCCAGAATGTCGTTGATTACCGCCAGCAGCGCCTGCGCCGAGGCGTTGGCGGTTTCCAGATAGTCGTGCTGTTCGGGCGGAATATTGCCGGCCAGCGCCAGACCTATCATGCCCATGATGCCATTCATGGGGGTGCGGATTTCGTGGCTCATGTTGGCCAGAAATTCGCTCTTGGCGCGGCTTGCGGATTCGGCGGCGTTTTTGGCTTCCTGCAGGTTTTCTTCCAGCAGTTTGCGGTCGGTCAGGTCGGTGCAGATGGAAATGTATTGTTCCGGCCGGCCCGCCGCGTCCATGAAGGGCACGATGGTCGACGCCACCCAGAACAGGCGCCCATCCTTGGCGCGGTTGCACAGTTCGCCGCTCCATACGTCGCCCTGCGCCAGGGTTTGCCACATGGAGGCAAAGAACAGGTCGGGGTGCTGCCCGGATTTGACGATGGCGTGGCTGCGCCCCATCAATTCCCCGCGCGTATAGCCGGAAATGGCGCAGAACTTGTCGTTCGCGTAGCTGATGCGCCCGGCCACGTCGGTAATGCTCACGATGGCATGCTGGTCGAGCGCGAATTTCTGCTGGCCGAGCGCGTGCAGCGCACGCGTGCGGGCAATTTGCGCTGCCTCGCGCTCGTGCACCAGTTCGCCCGTCAGTGCGACCAGATTTTTCAGATCGGCATCGCCTTCGCCCAGCGGCGGGCGGCCTTGCGCCTCCAGCATGCGATTGGCAGTGGCGCGCAATTCGGCGATTATGGCGTACAAATGCTGCGTCTGGCCGCGCAAACGGTCGTTGGCCGCGCATAGTTCGTCCGAGGACAAAACCAGGCTGCGCGTGCGCAAATCGAGGTCGCGTTCGTATTGGTCGTAACTGTCCGCCACGGCGGTCACGAAGCGGGCCAGGGCCGCATCCGCACTGCTGGCGCCCGGCGCAGCAAGTGCGGCCAGCCGCTGTTCCATCTCGGCCTCGCCGGCGGCTTCGAACAGCCGGCGCAATTGCCGCCGCAGCAGGCGGTTCATAAGTTCAGGCCGCCTCGGCCAGATAGCTCACGGTCATGGTCTGATTGTGCAATTTGCACTCGGTACCGGCCAGGAAAGGGCTGATTTCGCCGTAGGAATAAAAGCCGGCCAGGGTTGCGCGCGCGCCCAGTACGTCGCCCACGGCTTCGACTTCTTCTTCGGCGCGCCCGCCCATCACGAGCTTGCGGCCGACGCAACTGACCAGCAGCGCCAAGCCCTCGCCGGGCGGCGCCGCCAGCATGTCGCGGGCGGCTTCGGCGGCGGCGTGGGCACCATCGACCAGGCCGTCGGTGGAGGCGTGCATCAGGCGCAGAAATCCGTCCGCGTCGACGGCGCCGGCCAACAGCAAGCTGCCCTGCGCTTCGTCTATGCCGACTATGGTGCGTATCAGACCGGCATCGCGATGGCTGGCGTCCAGCATTTCGAACGGAAACAGCAGGCCGGAAGCCGGCAGATCGCGCGCGTGGTCGCCCAGGTAGCGCTTATATACGTCCAGCGCCGGTTCGCCATCGAGTTCGTACAGGATGGAGCCGTCGCAGCGCGTGACGCGGCGCGCCGGGCCGAAAGGTTTCCAGCCGCCGAACGAGCCATGTGCAAGCTTGATGCCGGCGTACAGCGCTACCGCCACCACGGTGCGCGGCGCGGCGCCGGAATTGCTAAGGGTCCAGGTGCTGCGGAAAGCCGAGCCGTCGCCGGCCAGACCGCCCACGATGCGCACGCCGGCCGGCAGGCAGGCGGCCAGGCCGTCGACCAGTGCCGTGCCGTTGATATCCACGCCCGGCGCGAACAGCAGCACCGCGTCCGGCACTTCGTTCTGCATACTGGCACCCAGACGTTTGCCGGCCGCCGTGGAATCGGCGATATCGGCCACGCTGTCCGCAAATACGGAGAAGCGCGCCTTGTCGAAACTGACGCCGGTCAGCACGCAGGCGCTATCGCTCACGCCGTCGGCGCTGATTTCGCCGGCAGTCGAACAGCCGGCAATTTTGGCGCCGGAAAAGCGCGTGCACAGCAAATTCACGAAGGCCGCGTCGGCAAACCATTGCGGTGCGCCAAAAGCCAAAATCATTTGTGGTTGAACCGCGCCTAGCTGCGCGAGGCCGCTTTCGACATCCTGCGCCCCCTTCAATACGACCTGTTGGATCTTCATCCCGACCATCCTCGAAATTTGCCCGCAGGCGGGGTTTACGGCCGCTGCGCGCGGAATTTTAGGGCTGCCTCGATAAAAGCCGTATGCGCCCGCAAAGTCGGCATTTTGCCGCAAGGCGGGTGACGATGGGATAGCTAATTGTCTTGCTGCGTTGTCGGGGCCACAGAGCCAAAAATGCGCGACCAGGTGTCGGCGCCCAGGCTGCGCGCGCGGGCAAAGCCGGCGACGAAGCGCAAATTGTGCGGGGTGAGTAAAAACAGGGAAAAATCGGCAAACCCGAACAGCGGTTCGCTCTCCGGAAAGCGCGCCAGATAGGCGGCGCGCGCGGTAACGTAGGCGGCGTCGCCGGGCGGGCAGACGCGCGCGCTGGCCTGCAGGCTGAGCCGTGCCACGGCCTGCGCCGGCACCTCGGGCGTGCGCGCGGCGGTAATCATGAGGCTGACACCGGCGTGCGCAAGCATGTCCGCGGTGTGGGCGGCGAGCCGGCTCACGTGTATCACCAGTTCTCCGCCCGCGCCCAGCGCATAGGGCACCATCGATACGAAAGGCTCACCCGCGTGCAGCGTGCCGAGCGCGGCAATGTCCTGCTGCGTGACAATGGATTTGAGCAGTTCTGCGTCGTTGGCGTCCACGGCGGTGCGTCAGTGCGGAAACAGGCAGTGTAACGCCACAGCGAATAGCCTCGCCAGCACCAGACTACGCAGACAAGGCCGCCGGCGCGGGCGGCCGGTCGGCCTGCCCGCCCGCTGCGGTTTGTAATCTGGTCTAAGCAGCCTGCGCTTGCGGCGCCAGTTTGTAGCCTGCGTCGTCCAGGCCCCAATCGGCCAGTTTGTGCCAATCTTCGCCCAGCAATTCGACCGGATGCTGGGTGCGGTCCGAACCGTTGCCGCAGCGCATCGCGGTGGTCGTGCAATATTTGTCGCAGCCCCAGCAGACACGCTCGGGATGTTTGGGGTGGAGGGGAAAACGGTTGCTCATGGCGATCAGGAATTGAATGCCGCGGGGCCGGCAGGAAACGACGGCCATCCTAGCCGGGGGGCGAAAAGCACGCTTTGATGCAGCGCAACATTTGCTGCCAAAGACCTGCTTCAAACGATGTCGGCCAGACGCGCGCGCATGCGCGGCAGCACCCAATCGACGAAACTGCGCACCCGCGGCGAGAGCAGGCGGCTGTGCGGGTAGAGCAGTTGGACGGGCAGCGGCGGCGGCTCGAAATCCTGCAGCAGCGCCACCAGCCGCCCGCTCGCCAGATGAGCGGCCACCTGATAACCCAAAAAGCGCCCGCAGCCCAAACCCGCCAGACAGGCGGTGAGCGCGGCATCCACCTGATTGGTGGTGAGCGAGCCGGCCACGGTGACCACGACCGGTTTGCCCGCGGCAATAAATTTCCAGTCCGTGCCGGGGCTAAGCCCGGTAAAGCGCAGGCAGCGGTGCTGCGCCAAATCCTGCGGCTGTTGCGGGCCGCCGTGCTGGTCCAGATATTCCGGGCTGGCACACACCAGACGCCGCGTCGCGCCCAGCTTGACCGCCACCAGCGAAGAATCCGGCAAATTGCCGATGCGAAACGCCAAATCCAGCCCTTCTTCCAGCAGATCCACGACGCGATCCAGCAACAGCAGGTCGGCACTCATCGTGGCGTGGTCCTGCAGAAAGGCGGTGACCAGCGGCGCCACATGCAGGCTGCCGAAGCGCACCGGCGCCGTGATGGCGAGCCGCCCGGCGGGCGTGCGGCGGCGCGCGCTCAACATGGCTTCGGCATCTTCCACCTCGGCCAGCACGCGCTGGCAGCGCGCGTAATAGTCGCGCCCCTCGTCGGTGAGCGCGATGCGCCGCGTGCTGCGGTTCAACAGGCGCACGCCCAGTTCGGCTTCGAGCGCGGCCAAGTTGCGCACCACGGCGCTCAAGGAATCGCCGCGGCCGGCGGCCGCCGCGCTGAGGCTGCCGGCATCCACGATGCGCACGAACGTGGCCATGGCGCGCAGTTTGTCCATACTTGCCCAATTACACCGGATATTGCAGCAGTCTAATCCATGATTGGATATTTATTGCAAAACGCAGCAGGATCAAAATGCGCCCACATCACACCGGCGCCCAGGCGCGCAATCCGCGGAGAGCAAAATGGCCGACCCCTATGCCCGCATCACCTTCACCGACAGCGTGTGCCGCACGCAGAGCCATTACGGCACGCGCGCGCAGAACGCCGTGCGCGAACAGGGCGCGCAACACCCCGCGCGCCTCGGCGCGCGCGAGGCGCAATTCATCGCCGGACGCGACAGTTTTTACATCGCTACGGTCAGTGAAACCGGCTGGCCCTATGTGCAGCATCGTGGCGGTCCGCCCGGCTTTGTGCGGGTGCTCGATGCGAACATCCTGGCTTATGCCGATTTCCGCGGCAATCTGCAGTACGTGAGCGCGGGCAATCTGGCGCACGACGATCGCGTGGCACTCATCATGGTCGATTACACGCGCCGGCAGCGGCTGAAAATTCTGGGCCACGCGCGCTATGTGGATATCGCACAGGCCGATGCCAGCCTGGCCGAGCGACTGCAACTCGGCGCCTATGCGGCCGAAATTGAGCGCGCCGTGCTGATCGACGTGGCGGCATTCGAGTGGAATTGCCCGCGCCACATCACGCCGCGCCACACCGAAGCCGATCTGAAAAACCGTACCGCAGAACTTGAAGCGCGCATCGCGGAACTGGAGCGCCAACTGGCCGACCGTTCCGCTTCCAACCCCGACCCGAGCACCAGGAGACCCGCATGAAACTGTACGACCTCAGCCTGTCCGGCAATTGCTACAAAGTGCGCCTGTTCGCAGCGCTGTCCGAAATACCGCTCACCCTGGAGCCGGTGGATTTGCAGGGCGGCGCGCACAAGCGGCCGCCCTTCATCGATCTGAATCCTTGGGGTGAAGTGCCCGTACTGCAGGACGGCGCCGTCCTGCTGCGCGATTCGCAAGCCATACTGGTGTATCTGGCGCGCCGCTACGGCGGCGAAAACTGGCTGCCGACAGACCCCGCCGACATGGCCGAAGTGATGCAATGGCTATCCACCGCAGCCAATGAAATCCAGAACGGCCCATCTGTGGCGCGCCTGATCGCCAAGTTCGGGTTTGCGCTGGACAAAGCGGTCGCGCTGCAACGCGCCGAACGCATCATGGGCCTCATGGAACGCCATCTTGCCGGGCGCGAGTGGCTGGCCCTGGGCCGCCCGACCATCGCGGATTGCGCGGTATTTCCTTATCTCGCCCTGGCGCCGGAAGGCGGGCTGGCGCTGGACGCGTACCCCAACATTTGCGCCTGGATAAGCCGCGTGCGCGGGCTGCCTAATTTCATCCCCATGCCGGGGCTTTAAGTTCCACGGCCGAAAAAACAAGGGCCGCGCGCGCGGCCCTCGCAAGCAATTAACGCCGCCGCCTCAGAGCAATTTCATTTTGCGCGCGTGATCGCGCAACTCACCGCGGAAATCCGGGTGGGCGATGGCGATCAGCGCCTCGGCGCGCTGTTTGGCCGACTTGCCGCGCAGTTGCGCCACGCCAAATTCCGTCACCACGTAATTGATGTCGTTCTTGCTGGTCGTGACGTGGGTGCCGGGCGCCAGCACCGGCACGATGCGAGAAATACTGTCGTTTTTGGCGGTGGCCGGCAGCACGATGAAAGATTTGCCGCCCAGCGAACGATTGGCCGCGCGCACGAAATCGGCCTGACCGCCGGTGCCGGAATAGGGCGTGTGCCCCAAAGTTTCAGAACCGCACTGGCCGATCAAATCCACCTGCATGGTGGCGTTGATGGTGATCAGATTATCGTTGCGCCCGGCGCGGAACGGATCGTTGGTGAAATCGACCGGATGAATTTCCACCGCCGGATTGCGATCCATGAAGCGATATAACTTTTTCGAGCCGAGCGCGAAAGTTGCGAGCATTTTGCCGGCGTGATAGTTCTTGCGCCGGTTGGTCACAGCGCCGGCTTCCACCAGCGTCATGATGCCGTCGCCCACCATTTCGGTATGTATGCCCAAATCGTGCTTATGGGTAAGCTGCATCACCACCGCGTCGGGGATGCCGCCATAACCTATCTGCAAGGTGGCGCCATCCGGAATCAGGTCGGCCACATATTTGCCTATTGCTTCCTGCACCGGCCCGATCTGCGGCAAACCCACTTCCATGACCGGATCTTCACTTTCCACCAGGGCGGTGACCTGCGATACGTGGATATGGCAATTGCCGTTGGCGAACGGCACGTTGGGATTGACTTCCAGCACTACTGCGCGCGCGCGGCGTATCGCCGCCATCGTATAGTCGGCTGCCAGGCCCAAGGAAAAAAAGCCGTGCTCGTCCATGCTGGAGGCCATGGTGAACACCACATCGGCGGGTAGCAGGTCGCGGTCCAGCAGGGTGGGCACTTCGGAAAAATAAGCCGGCAGATAGTCGATCCAGCCGTCCTGGCCGCCCGGGCGCGAGGCACCGCCGAAAAAGTACGCGAAGTGGCGCACATGTTCGGCCGTCTGCGGGTCGAAATAGCCGAATTTGCGCAGCGGCAAAATTTGCGCCACGCGCACGCCGCGAAAATTGCGGCGCTGATCCGATAAGGCGCTCAGCAGGGCCGGCGGCTCGCCCACCCCGGTTGGCACAACTATGGTGTCGCCGTCCTTCACGAAGCCCGGTGCATCCGTGGCGGCAATGCGTTTTTGCTGATAGATCGACTGATAAGACATCCCCGCTTCCTCCAGTAGGTGTCAGTTTGATTTAGTTCTGGCGCGCCAGTGGCGCGCCGCCTGCCTGTTGAGTATGGTATACAGATTTTAATCGGGCCGGCAGCCTGCTGCCGGCCCTGCCTGCAGCGCGACTTACTGCGCGATGGCGCGCCCGATGACCAGTCGCTGGATGTCGTTGGCGCCTTCGTAAATCTGGCAGATGCGCACGTCGCGATAAATGCGCTCGACCGGAAAATCGCTGGTATAGCCCACCCCGCCGTGTATCTGGATGGCATCGGAGGCAATTTTTTCGGCCGCTTCGGAGGCGAACATTTTTGCCATCGACGCTTCTTTCAGGCAGGGCTTGCCAGCGTCTTTCAACATTGCCGCGCGCCACACCAAGAGCCGCGCCGCGTCCAGCAAGGTGGCCATGTCGGCCAGCCGGAAGTTCACCGCCTGATGCTCGATGATGGGCACGCCGAACGTAACGCGCTCCTTGGCGTAGCGCACCGCCGCCTCGTAAGCGGCACGCGCCATGCCGACGCTTTGCGCGGCAATGCCTATGCGCCCGGCTTCCAGGTTGGAAAGCGCGATGCGATAACCGTCGCCTTCTTCGCCCAGCAGCATGGAAGCCGGTACGCGACAGTTTTCGAACAGGATTTGCACCGTGTCGGACGCGTGCTGGCCCATTTTTTCTTCCGTGCGGCCGACGATGTAGCCGGGCGTATCCGCCGGCACCAGAAAGCACGAAATACCGCGCTTGCCGGCCGCCTTGTTGGTGACCGCGAAAACGATGGCGACGTGGGCGTGCTTGCCGGTGGTGATGAATTGCTTTACTCCGTTCAGCACGAAATGATCGCCGTCGCGGTCGGCGCGCGTGGTGATGGCCGACGCGTCGGACCCGGTGTGCGGCTCGGTCAGGCAGAAACAACCCAGTTTTTCGCCGCGTGCGAGCGGCTTGAGCCATTTTTCCTTCTGCGCGTCGCTGCCGTATTTGAGCGTAATGCCGCAGGCCAGCGAGTTCTGTACCGACACGATGGTGGAAGTGGCGCCGTCGCCGGCCGCGATTTCTTCCAGCGTGAGCACCAGACTCATGTAATCCATGCCGGCGCCGCCCCATTGTTCCGGCACCACCATGCCCATCGCCCCGAGTTCGCCCAGTTCTTTCAGCGCCTGGGCCGGAAAGGTGTGCTTGCGGTCCCATTCGGCGGCGTTGGGCGCCAGCCGCTCCTGCGCGAACGCGCGCATGGAGTCGCGTATCAGTTCCTGTTCCTGAGTCAGAATCATGGTGCCGCCCTCAGAGCATTTCGACCGCGAGCGCGGTCGCTTCGCCGCCACCTATGCACAGGCTGGCCACGCCGCGGCGCGCACCACGCTTGCGCAACGCGCCCAGCAGGGTTACCACGATGCGCGCGCCGGATGCGCCGATCGGATGGCCCAGTGCACAAGCGCCGCCGTGCACATTCACCTTCTCCGGATCGAGCTGCAGGTCGTGTATGGCCGCCATGGCAACGGCCGCGAACGCTTCGTTGATTTCGAATACATCCACCGAACCCGCATCCCAGCCGGTTTTGGCGAACAGCTTTTGCATGGAGCCGACCGGCGCGGTGGGAAATTGCGCCGGCACACCGGCGTGCGTGGTGTGCGCAACGATGCGCGCGAGCGGTTTGAGCCCCAGCTTGTCGGCCATGGAGGCGCGCATCAGCACCAGCGCCGCGGCGCCATCCGAAATGGACGACGAATTGGCCGGCGTGACGGTGCCGTCCTTGCGGAAAGCCGGCTTGAGCGTGGGGATTTTTTCGATATTGACGGCGAACGGGCCTTCATCCTTGGCGATCGTGGTCTGGCCTTTTTTGCCGGCTACCGCGACGGGGCTGATTTCCCAGTCGAAACTGCCGTCATTGCTGGCGCTTTGCGCGCGCAGCGTGGAACGGATGGCATAGGCATCCTGTGCCTCGCGCGTAAAACCGTAAGCGCCGGCACAATCTTCGGCGAAAGTGCCCATCAGTCGGCCGCGTGTTTCCGGCGCGTAAGCATCTTCCAGGCCATCCAGAAACATGTGATCCATAATCTGCCCATGACCCAGGCGGTAGCCGCCGCGTGCCTTGGGCAACAAATAAGGCGCGTTAGTCATGGATTCCATGCCGCCTGCCACGACGATGCCGTAAGAGCCGGCGAGGATGCCGTCATGGCCCAGCATGGTCGCCTTCATGGCAGAACCGCATACCTTGTGGATGGTCGTGCAGGCGGCGGAAATGGGCAGCCCGGCCAGCAGTGCAGCCTGGCGCGCCGGTGCCTGACCCTGGCCGGCCTGCAGCACGCAACCCATCAGCACTTCTTCGACCAGCGCGGCATCCAGGCCGGCGCGCAGAACGGCGGCTTTGATGGCTTCGGCGCCGAGCTGGGCGCCGCTCAAGCCGGACAGACCGCCCTGAAAACTGCCCATGGGCGTGCGGGCGGCGGAAACGATAAGGACTGGATCGTGTGACATGTGAGTTCTCCTCCTGTTGTATTTACTTGGCAGCCATGCGTATGGCGCCATCCAGGCGTATGACTTCGCCGTTCAGATAAGCGTTGCTGAATATGTGCTGCACGAGCGCGGCGTATTCGGCCGGTTTGCCCATGCGCGACGGAAACGGCACCATTTTGCCCAGCGCATCCTGCACGTCGGCCGGCATGCCCAGCAGCATGGGCGTTTCCATGATGCCGGGCGCGATGGTCAGTACCCGTATGCCGCTGCGCGCCAGTTCGCGCGCGACGGGCAAGGTCATGGCCACCACGCCGCCTTTGGAAGCCGCATAGGCGGCCTGGCCCAACTGGCCCTCGAATGCCGCTACCGAGGCGGTACTGACGATGACGCCGCGCTCGCCCGTGTCTTCCGGGGCGTTGCCGGCCATGACGGCGGCGGCCAGCCGTATCATGTTGAAACTGCCGATCAGATTGATATTGACCGTGCGCGCGAAGGACTCCAGCCGGTGCGGCCCGTCCTTGCCCAGCACTTTTTCGGCCGGCGCGACACCGGCGCAATTCACCAGCCCGCGCAGCGTGCCCATCGCCGAGGCGGCTTCGAATGCGGCGCGCGCGCTTTCTTCATTGGTCACATCGGTGCGCACATAGCGCGCGCCGGCTCCCAGCTCCGCCGCCAGCGCCGCACCGGCTTCCGGATTCACGTCCGCCAGCACCACCTTGCCGCCCTGCTCGGCAATCATGCGCGCCGTCGCGGCACCCAGGCCCGAAGCGCCGCCCGTCACCACGAATGCATTGTTCTCGATCCGCATCGTTCATCCTTTCCTGAGGCTGTCTGGGAAATCCGGCGTGCCGGCCTATGGGATGAACTTTAAGCCCGTGCTCCCGGCTTGTCATTGCCGGATTCGGTCAATCGGGGTGGTAAAAAATGCCACTCTGCCCGGGCGCGCCGAAACCCGTCACTCGGCCCACGCTCAGGACCTCGCCTGGAGCCGCAGTTCGGCGGATTCGATAACGCGTGCGTCGGCCGCGGACATGATTTGGGGCCGGACTAACTGTACAGCGTCAATCTTTTGCCGGACGGCATTTGCGCCATGTGGCAGGCATACAGGCGGCCTATTGCGGCCTCTCGGCACGGGGGCAGTAGTCATTTCGGCCCTCAGCGCAGGGCATCCCCATCGCGGCGACAACCAGGAGTTGTGCAGGCAGTGTCGGGCGCGCACCGAGGGCGAAGTCGGACGCTTCAACGGTTACCCGAAGTCGCGTTTCCTCGTGCCCTTGGCCGCCGCCCTTGACGGGGTCGCTGAAATTCGTGCTTATGGTTTCGCGACTGCACTGGCCAAAGCTGACGTCTGCCAGTGGCCGCTGGCAGACGGCGCCAGCGATGGATTCCCGACGTGTAGTAGGGTGAAAGTGAGCAGTGATCCGATGCGAATGGTTCAGCGTACCGAGCAACGAGCATCTTTGAGGAGCAACAGCAGTTGCCGCTCACGCAGCGGCGATGCAACGAATCCGAACCGGACGTAGAACCGCGCCCACTCTTCATCGATGGGGTGAGTCAGCATGGCCCGGATGCCGGCTTGCTCAGCGATCAGCGTCGTGCGGCGAATCGCATCCTGCAACAGGCCAAAGCCTATGCCTCGCCCCTGATCCTGTTTTGATACCGCCAGCCTCGCCAGTATCACCACCGGCAACGGGTACTGCCCCATTCCCTTGCGGATGCGCTCCGGCGCGTCCAGCGTATCGACCTGCCCTACGGTCAGACTGAAATAGCCCGCCACGCGGCCATCGTCCGCGGCAACGACGAAGGTTTTCGCCGAACCACTGCCCTGCGCCTGGCGGGCGTGCCTCAATAGCCAGTCATTCAGCGCGGCCTTGCCACAGTCAAAACCTTCCAGCCGATGCAGCGCGGCCAGGGGCTCCGGTGCCCACAAGGTCACATCGCATTCCAGGGCGACTTGCGGGCAGACAGGTCTCGCAAGCCCTCGTTGGCCTGCTCCGGGCGCTCAAGCAGGTCCATCAGGGCTTGATACTGGCTTCCCGACACCATGAACAATCGCTGATCGAGCAAGGTCTGCTCGCCAGCCAGGCAGGCGCTGTCAAGTATGAAGTCGGTGAGCGACTTGAGGGCCGCCTCGGCGGCGCGACGCAGCACCGCCTCCTGTTCGGGTGTGGCGCGCAGCCCCAGGCGGGCGGATCGGACGGAAAAAAGGCGAAAGTGTTGGGGTTCGCAAGCTCACCGCCAACCTACGTGGTGTTGCCGCTCTGTCCGGGTTGTTGCCGGACCGGATTCCAGGGGCGATTGCGGGGCGCGCTTTGGCGAAAATCCCTTAAGGCCGAATTAAGAAGCCCTCGACAAGGAGAAATAGCTAATCGCTTGACAGAACGAAAGGAATTTTTTGTTGCAGCACAACATTTTGGGAGAACGTAACCCGTGTCAAATTTGGCATAACTGCGCGTATCCATGATGTACTGAATGTTTCCGTCTGTCAAACGGGTTGGGTTAATTAGATGGACCTGAGCGGTGTAGGCACGCAAGTGCGCGTCGCATGGCGCCCATGTCAGGTTCGATATACTCGCAAGTCGTTGCAATGTCCGCATGTCCCAATAATTGCTGGACCACTCTCAGATTCGCACCGCTGTTTGCCAGGTGCGTCGCGAAGGTGTGACGGAACCTGTGTGGCGAAATCGCGACCCCCAGCGTGCGCCCGAGATTAATGAAATACGCTGTCACTTGCACAACGCTCAGGCTTTCTCGCTTTACCCGCGGATTTCCGCACAATTTTGGATTAAATACGTGTGCCTCGGCCCCCACACATCCAAGTACGTCGGTCGTATGCTGACGTAGCCACTTAAGAACCAATTGGAGTTCTTCCGACAGTGGAATCGCCCATTCTCGACGAGTTTTGGACGCTTCCGCCCGTAATAGCATGGTTCCTTCGGATAGGTACACATCGCCCCATCGCAAGCCAACGAGCTGTCGGCGACGCATTCCCGTGTGGTAGAGCGTCTTTGTCACCGCCATCCAGAATTTCGCTGCCGGATCGAAGGAATCCTGGCTCGTCATGTATGTAAGGATCTGGTCATACGTACCGGGCTGCAGCACCTTTTTCTGCCGCGACGGAACTGCAGCACTGCCCACTTTTTCAAGCGGATTCGAATCACACCATCCTTCTTCTGCCGCGAGGACGAAGAGCACATGCATGTGGACTCGATAGGTGTTGAAGCTCGTTGGACGTACCTTTTTCAAAGCCTCCTCGCGAAACTTGAGCATCATTTCGCGTGTTATCAACCGAATGTCCCGCACCGCGTCCGGCGGTAAGTAACGGGCGACGCAGCGCGCGCTGTAGCGAAGACTTTTGCAGCTTTCCTCGCTCAAAACACGGTGTTTACCGTACAGATCAACCAGCTCCAGCAAGCTGATTTGCATAATCTCGACCCCCCAGTCGATTGCCACCGGCAGTTTGCCGGACAGCGGATTTTGCGCGAAATCAGGGCAAAGGTGCTTTGGCACCGATACACTTGCGTAGCATTGCTGACACAGCATTCACGATTTGCCCAATTTAAGCCCTCCAGGCGTCGATTCGGCAAAAGGAACGTCCGTCACTAGCGGTACTTCTTGTAATACTTCCATTGCGTGCGGCTCAAGATGAGCGTTGCGATGCCGGTAATGGGTGCCAGTATTTGCAAAGGCGCCGGAAGCGGAACAATCAGGTAGGCGGTAACGCCGCCGGCGCCGAGCACAAGCTGCCACCACTTCGCGCGGTGATACAACCCAGCCGACTCACGTCCTGCACATGCGCGGCGTACCGAACGAGCGGCAAGCCCATCGACCAACCCCAACATCCAGGCCGCCGCCACCAGCGGTGTAAGCGCCAGTACACAAACGCAGCGTACCCCCAGAAAGTACATGCCCAGCCCTGCGAGTTGCCAGATTTCCGAAGCCCGGCCAAATTCTCGCGTCACTGCTTCGCTCACCGAATCCGAGGGCGGATCGGCGAGGCGGCGCGCCAGCCCGCTACGGATGACCACCCACGCGTGCAACTCGCGCGCCGCTGCCAGGGCAAGGCGAGGCGCGTCACGCGGAAACGCGGCACGCTCCAGCTGCCGGGCTTCCGCCACTACACGGGCAAACATCCCATCGACGCGACTCCCCGCTGGCCACTCGGCACTGCCCCACGCAACCGCCGCCACCATCGCCAGCAGCACCACGCAAAACGCATAGACGGCGGACCACACCGCCACATATAGCGGCCACGCAGCGGCCCGCACCAGCAAGTGGCGTTCGCTGAACGACGCCGATTCAGAACCCACTTCCCTTGCCCTCCACGGTGAGACCCGGACGCGCGCCGGAGAAGCTGCCGCCGCAAGCGGGCGCCATGTGAGCGTCATCGTCGTCCTGGTCGGCGCCGAAATTTCGTTGGTACCGCGAACGCATCTGCGCGGCAATTTGCACGATGGATGCCGGCATCTCCTCGTCGGGATCTGGCAGCGCCAAGGGAATGCGAAGTTTCTTGAGCTGACCTCCGTTCATTAGAACGAACGCCTGTCCGCGCGGTAGCTTGACCACGTCCGCGGCGCTCACCAAGGGTTGCCGCTCGTAACTGACCGAGTCTTCGTTCCGGCTCGAAAACTCGTCGAACCGCTCCGGATCGTTCGTGTCCGTGGCGCCGCTCTTCGGTACCAGCGTGGGCACCGGCACCTCATCGAGCTTGTCCGTCAGGTAGCGTGCCGTCTGCTCATCGACCACGCGCAACATCACGAGCGTATTGAAATTGGATAGAACCTGGTGCGCCGCCGCTTTCGATTCCAGCCGCGCCTCGATGTCGTCTATGCTCTGCGTGTAGCACTCGACCTCGAAATCGGCTCCGCCGGACTTGTTTAGAAGCGGTACCGCCTCCTTGCCTATCAGCTCATTGAACTCGTCGATTTTCAGAATGATCGGGACGCGCGCCGCGGCTACCCGCGGCTGGCCGTAACCCGTGCCGTATTTGTATCGCCGGCCCGCGGCAGACACCAGGTCTGCCAGTGCGGCATTTCCCACGGCCCCCGCTACCTCGCGGTCCGTGAGCGCATCGAACCCCATATAGACGACCGCCCCCTGATTGATGACCGCCTCCCAATCCATGAGCGCACGTGGGTCATCGAGCGCGTCATAATCCGGCGACAGCACATCCGCGATCGCGCCGGTAGTCAGCTTCTCCATCAGTGGGAACAAGCTCGACACCAGCTTTTCGAAGTAACTTTTTTCGTTGGAGAGCACCGCAGCCAGCGCGTCGGCCACATCGTCATGAATCGCCCTGCGGCGTACGAACTGCACCAGCCGTACGGCATCCTGCATGCGGACTTTCAACGCTTTGTCCAAGGTGGATGGATCGATGCGCTCCGCGGCGATCTCGTCGCGCCACTTTCCACAGTCATCGCGCGAATCGAGCAGATTTTCGAAGTAGCGGATCAGCAGCGGGTCGATGTTGGCGGCATGGCGGTAAATGCGCCGATAGGACGGACGCTCGCCAAGCGCAATCTGGCTCCGTGCGATGACGTTCACGTAGCGCCAGACGAAATCGCGGAATGCCGCGCTTTGCCCTTCGGCGGGCAGGTTGTTGGAAATCCGGGTGGCGACTTCGGTGATTCGCGTGAATTCTCCAATCGGGTTGTATCGTGCCGATACGTCGGGAAAGCCGAGATGAAACAGATAGAACGGCCGCCCCGCGCGACGCGCCTCGACATAGGCCCGCGTCATCAGCCCGGCGTCGCCTTTCGGATCCATCACGATGACCACATTGCCACCGCGGCGGATATCCTGAATCAGCGTCAATTCCAGCAGGCGGGATTTACCGCAGCGCGTCGTGCCGATCACCGCCTTATGTCCGACCCGCTCGCTGCTTTCCAGCCAGGCGTCCTGTTCTCCCTCCCAAAGCCCCACGGCGTGAAGCGGCGCATAGCCACCGACCGGGGGCAGCGGCCGCCACGGATTGGCCGGGTGATCGGCACCCAGAACGCGCGCCGTGCGTACCCAGCCGTGTTGTTCACACCAGCGCACGAGCCGGCGTACGCGCAAATAGCCCGGCGTCGGCCGCGCCAAATGTGCGTTGCGCCCCTCGCGCACCTGAGCCAGACGTGTCGCGTGCCGAACGTCCCAATCGAACCCCCGCCCAAGGTACAGGCCGGCGCCAGACACCGGAATTTCACTCGCAGCAAACGCAAACCGCGGGAGCACCCGAAGACGCTGCCGGTAGCGCAGCAATCGCGCGCCGTCGCGCGCCCTCCAGACGCCGACTGCCGCAAGGCCCAGCGCCGCCACGGCCGCGGCCACCGGCGTCAGCACCGCCCAGGCCGGGTTGCCGGCCAGCGCGCCAGCGGCTGCAAACCACGCACATGCGCTGTACATTTCAACCGGCCGGCGCAAGAGGTTTTCAATGGGATGGGTCAAGCCGACGCTCCTGCGGGAGCGCCTTCGACATACGGCACCAACAAGGCATTGGCGGGCGGAACCGGGTTCACGAAACGCTCGGGCTGCGGCACGATCACGCCACACAGCACGGCCCCGCGCTGGCCGCGCCTAAGCGTCTGCATCTTGTGGATACTGTTGCCACGGCCAGCGGACAAGGCCCAGCCGGCTTTGCTCAGCGCACCCTGCAGGCGGTTTATCGACTTTCGCTCGGGCTCGTCGGCGGTCTTCGCGTCGCCCAGCGCACCACAGTCTGCGATGAACGCCACGAACGCGCGTGGGCTCACCAGAAACATGCCTTCGGACACGAAATGCACCAGTCCTTGTGCCTGGTTATACGCAATCGTGCCGCCAGCCAGGCCCTGCTGCAGCCAACCCATGAAACGCTGCGCCAGAAGCGGAATGTTGTCGGCCACGCACGCGTCGCCAAGCAGTGGCGCTACGGCTTGCGTCAAGGAAGGGGCCGTACGCGCCGGCGTCAGATGGGCAGTTGCACAGTCTTCGGCATTCAGCAGCCCGTCGTCCTCGTCCGGCGGCACCGATGCCTGTGGCGTGGATTCAACGCGTGCGCCGGCAGTCCCCGCGCACTCACGGATCGGCGTCACGGATGCAGGTTCGACTTGCGTTGTTCCGGCTGTGTGATCGGCGCAAGAGGCGCTAGCCGCCTGCGTATCGCCGCATTCGAGCGGCGCAACTGCCGCTGCGAGCTGACCTGCAACCACCCCGTTAAGCGGCACCACCCCACCCAGCATTGCGGCAGGATATTGCGCAGGCGTTTCGAACAGCTTGGCGAGCGGAAAGCGCAGGCAGGTCAATTCGTGGGCGTAATCCGGCCCGGTAATACGCACCCGCCATACGGCCCGGCCTTCCGGCGTGGCAATGCAGGCGCCGTAATCCTGCCAGCAGTCAAACAATCGATCGTTCTTATCCGGCCCCGGCATGCCGGCCGGAGCGGTTTCAGTGCGTGCAAGGTAGGCGCGAAGTTCGTCCGCGACGCGGCCTGCTACAAACCACATGTCTTCACCATGCACCCAGGCGCATGCGCCCGAGCGGTTGAGTGGAAGCAGGCCTTCCGCAAGCATGCGGCGCAGCCCTGCCATCAGCCGTTCGATGAGGGGTACATTGCGCGCGCTGGCAAAGCGCACGCGCGAGCCGGATTGAAGATTTTCCCGGACCGACGCCCGGTCCCCGGCCTGGATCAGATCAGCCAGGACACCGCGGCCATCGCCCTGCAGCAGTGCAGACAAGTCCTGCAATTGCGCCGGCGCGCCCGCCACCCACGCCAGGGTTGAATCCGGCACGAAGCGCTGCAGCAACGCCAAGGCCAGAGTCCGGTGCTCGGCATACTGCCGGCTGGCGCAGAATTCGACGCGGTACTCGAACGCTCCGAGCGCCGGCAGGGAACCCGCCAGAGGCGACCATGGCGCGGCTTCTGCGTCCGTGCCGGGCCACCACATCACGCGCAAGTCCGTGAGGGGCTTCGCGACATCGTGCAGCAGCGCCCCAGCCAATACGCACCACGTAAACACATGCTGCAGACGTGCCTGGTCCTCGGCCATGGCGCCCTGTACCAGGGAGGAGCGGCGCGCCCGCAGCGCGTAGGCAGCCGTCTCGATGGCATGCAGTAGTAATCCGCCGGGCTCGGCGTGGTGGTGAGATTCGGATGCCGGCAGCCGCTGGACGAATTCGGCATAGCGCTCGATCAGCGGCAAATAATGGCGCTCACACACCTCGGCCGACACACGCAATTCGAGTTTGATCGCATCGACCCGCTCTGCATGCGGCTGCAGCAGGGAAGCCGCGTCCTGCACGAGCAGCCGGTCCGGCGCGCGCGTGCGCTTGACGGAGGATATCGGGGGTGCTGCGCCGGGCCGAGTTCGGCGTGGCAATGCGGCAACTGCGCCCGCCGTGCAGGCAATGCCCGACAATATCAATAGCTCACCCAGCACCCTGGATTTCCCTCACGTCCTTCGCCTGTTGCAAGAGCCAGGCACGCAGTACGTCGAGCGAAGGAAAAGGGCCGCCGGCATCCTGCCAGACCATGACATCGCCGCCGTACTCGAAAGGCGTAACACCGGCCAGGAATTCGTCCAGCGACTGCACCATGACATTCCAGCGTTTGCCGCCACGCGCCACCGACCAGGACAACAAGGGCGCGGACAGCAGCAAACGCACGAAGCACTCGTCGGTCACCGGCCGGGTCAGCAGTTTCGTCCGCGCGATGAGCCAGTCGATGCCGTCATCCGCGAAATCGCTTTCGCACCAGGCATCGATACCAAGAAAGCGATTCAATACTTCGGCCACCGGCGCTTGCCAGTGCTCCAGGCCCGCGGCGTCCATGACCTGCCACAGAAACTCGTCGTCATCGGCGCGCATGTCGCTCCTTTCACTCGACCCGGGCAGCCTACACCGCAGTCAGGTTGCCGTGGGCGATAAACCGGCACATACGTGAGAGCCGTTTTTCGCAACACGCAGAAGCGCTTTTCTGCTAAAAAGAAAGGTTTCGCGCCGCCCCACGCCCCTTTTCGTTTTGTAAGCCTTTGACCCTTAAGGCTTTTTCATTTACCCCTTAGTTCGTTTTTTCCTGTCCGGACCGGGTTTCAGGGCCGGACAGGCCGTTTCGGATAGCCCCCTTACCTTTCCGCTCCGTTCCCGGCCCGTTTCACGCGCCGCCGTTTTTGCCCGCTTGGCGGCGCCAAATCATTGATTCCGCGTCATCTTCCGACTTTCCGATCGGCGGCAAAAAACCTTCCATTCTCGCCGCCAGTCAGGGTGACGTCAACTTTTTGCGTGCACACGCGCCGTGCCGGTTTATCGGCCACAACCTGGCGGGAATTTCTTACTCTTCGGCACGTGGCGACGGGATTCCGCAAACCTTTCCGACGCCCGGTTTGAGTGTTTGGCCGGCCCGGCGACGGGCTGGCATTTTTAACCCGTGACGCCATGCATACTGTCTTGTGCAAGCCATTAGCAGTCGGATTGGTACTGATCGCCGCGAGCAAGGTCGCCGCACATCCCTGCGATGGTGCAGCCGCCGCGGCGCAGTCTCGCCCGTCTTCCGGCACCCCTTGCTGGGCGGCGGCAGCCAAGCGCTATGGTGTACCAGAAAATCTATTGCGCGCCATCGCGCATGTCGAAAGCCGTTTTACCGCACACGCGGTGCGCGCCCCGTATGCGGCCGGCAATCGCGACGGCAGTTGTGACTTCGGCATGCTGCAGATCAACTCGGCGTGGCTGCCCACGCTTGCGCGCGCCGGAATCAGTCGCGACGACCTGTTTGATAGTTGTACCAATATCCAGGTCGGTGCGTGGATCCTGTCCGGACTTATCCGCCACCACGGCATGACCTGGGAAGCCGTTGGCGCCTACAACGCCGGCTGCGCGCGGCTCACGGCCGAGCGCTGTTCCAGCCTGCGCGCCCGCTATGCCTGGCGCGTACATGACGCACTTGCCACCCTGCGCAGGGAGCATCCATGACTCACGACACACACGTGCCCGGCTATGCGCCGGTTCTTTGCCATGTCACCACCAAGCAGGAAATTCAGCGCCTGGGCAAAGCGCTCCCGGACTCTGGCTTCACCTGTGAGCGCCGCGTCGTGCAGGCCTTGCTCATGCTTGGCCTGGAACAAGTCCGGCAGCCAGACCAGCGCCAGCGCCTGATCGCGCTTTTGCCGCAACTCGCCGCGCAGGATCTGCAACTTATCGTCAAACACAGCCCCTCCCCCCAAGAGGCCACCTAGGACCCAAGACCTTACCCTTTAATCTTCCGGGAGAACAACCCATGCAGTCCATTCATTTCAGATCGCGCGTCGGCCGCGGTCGCCGCAACGCCACCCGCATGGCGTTGCTGATCGTGTGCGCCGTCGCCCTCCCGATCGAGGCTTACGCGATGGCGACGGGCCTTACCACCATGCCGACCTCGGGACTATTCATCGAGCTTTATACGATGGTGCGCGGCATCCTTGGCGGCTTCCTTGGCTTGTCGGCAGCCGCGGTGTGCGGTTCGGTCGGCGTGTGGTCGATGGCAGCCGGCGGCAAATTCGTGCAGGGACTGTCTTTCCTGGCGCTTGCCGTGGTCACCGGATTCGCGCCGAACCTGCTCGAAAAGCTCTACCTGCTCACGCCGATGGTCGGCGCTTGAGTGCCGAATCCCGGTGCGCCGGCGTGTCCCGCCGCACTGGGGTGCCGACCACGCTCAACGGAATCCTGCTGCTCATGACCTACCCTGTGCACCGCTTGCCGCATTGCGTCGATGCGCCGCCGCGGATCGCGATATTCGACGCCGACGTCGCAGCAATCGGCCTGTCCGGCATCGTGGTCGCTGTCGTGATCAAGGTGTTCTGGGTGCCGGTGCTGTCCGGCCTCCTGTTCGCGGCTTTCTACGGTCGCTTGAAGTCCGGCCAGCATCCGGCATTTCTGCTCGATCTCGCCTACTGGTACTTCCCCGCCTTCGCGAGCGCCGGCGGGCGCTTGCCACCGGGTGCGCTGCGGGTGTTCGAACAATGAATACGCACGAATTGCGACGCGAGATATCCGCGCGCTTCGCCATCCGATCGTCGGTGCTCGTCCTGCTCGTCCTCGCGCTCGCGGGAAATCTTGCGAGCTGGATGTATTTGCTTCTCCAGAAGCGGGAAACGCGCATCGAGCTGCAGGTGCCGGCGCGCATCTCGCACGGCGGCTGGTTCACCGAAGACCGTGTGTCCACGAGCTTCATGATCGACACCGCCTTCCAGTTCGTCGAACTGGCGCTCAACGTCAGCGCCTCCACGATCGAAACGCAGACGCAAATCCTGTTGCATTACGCGGCACCCGAATACGAAGGCGCTTTGCTGCAGGCATTCAAGGCCGCGGAAGAAAAATTGCGCTCGGAACAAGCCTCCACCGTGTTCTGGCCGGCACGATATGCCATCGACCCGGGCAATCAGAACCGCGTAGCGATATTCGGCACGCTCGCCACCTATGTCGCGGACAAGCGCGTGTCGGAAAACCCGAAGGTGTACCGCCTGACGATGCGCTGGTCGCACTGGCGCGCAGCCGTCAGCGAATTCGTCGAGGCCGATGGAAATGACCCATTTGGCGCGGCGTCCGCCAGCGCAGGAGTCACGCGATGAAGCGCAGCCTCGTCACGATCTGGTGCGCCGCGCTGTGGCTGGGGATGGCACCTGCGCACGCCACGCAAAATCTCGATGCCGACGACGCGGCCCCGATCGGGGTTAACGTGCCGCGCACGGAAATCAGCCGGATCACGTTCGCAGAAGGGCGTATCAAAGGCTATCGCACGCTGGCGGCCGATCTGGAAATCAAGGCCGCGACGGGTGACGAATTGCTGGTCCTGCCGCGCGTCGCGAAGCCGATCACTCTGTTCATCGTGTCCGCTGCCAGCGGCCGCACCTATCAATTGCTGCTTACGCCGGGCGACTCGGCCATCGCGGAAAACATCGTCCTGCGCGAGCCGGCCAGCGCGCTGAATAAGGCGGCGGCGGTGACCGGCGATACCGCCGAGCCGCTGCAGGCACGCGTACTGCGCCTGATCAAAGCGCTGGCCGTCCGGGAGCCGATCGCCGGCGCCGACATATCGCACAAAGCGACGGAATTTGCGCTGTGGCGCGAGGCTCGCTTCGTCCGCCTGGCGCTCTACACGCTGACCGACCTACAGGGCGAGGTGTTTGAACTGACGAACACCTCGCCCGAACAGATGGTGATGGCCGAAGCGGAGTTCTACGCCGAGGATGTCATTGCCGTCGCCGTGGGGCGCCATGTGCTGCCGCCGAATGCCAGGACGCTGGTCTACGTCGTGCGGCGCCGCGCGATCTGACACGCTGGCGCGACCATGACGACCACTCGTCCCACCTCCCCGGCCGCGAAGCGTATCCGCCGCCGCCAGTTACTCGTGCTGGGCCTGCTTCTCGCCGGAATCGGCGCACTCGCGGCCGGAGTGCGGTTCTTGTCGCAGGAAAATGCCGGCCCCGCCACACGCGGCCAGGCAGCCCCGGTCAACGTCGTCGCGTCGCCAGCCGTCAGCGTGGACCCGGCCAAAGGATGGCGCGCTGCCGAGGGCGGCCGTCTGGACAAGCTCGCGCAAGACATGGCCGATCTGCGGATGCGCCTGGAGCAGCGCGACCGCGATGAGGATCTGCGGCGCGAAGCGCGCGACCGTGAAGCCGCCAAGGAGAAAGAGGCGCGGGACAAAGCGCCGCCACCTGGCCGCCAGGAGGAAAAAACCAGTGGCGGAAAGGCCATGCCACCCTTGCCACCTCCACCCGAGCCAGGCCGCACGTCGCTATTCCCGCCGGGCGTACCCGGCAACACAGGCCTGCCGGGTTCCGGCGCACCGCAAGGCATCCTTGCCGTCGATTTCGACGCAGCCACCTCTTCGGCCAGCGATTCCGCCAGAGGCACTCCGGCTGGCCCGAGCGCCGCAACCGCCAAAGGTACGACCGCCAGACTGCTCGCGGTGGACGATGCGGGCGCGCCGCCGGACCCGGGCCTGACGATGCCTTTGCCACCGGCAGCCACTGACGCCGCGCCGTTTCCGGCCGGATATCTGCCGACCAGCAGTTTCGTCGCTGCCGAGAACCTGAACGGCGTCCTGGCACCCACCAGCGGCGCGGCGCAGGCGAGCCCCGCACCGATGGTATTTCGTCTGACCAATCACGCGCAGTTACCCAATCTGACACGCGCGCCGGTCAAGGACTGTTTCGTGCAAGGGGCCGCCCACGGCGAACTTGGCGCCGAAATCGTACATGTCCGCCTGCTCCGTCTTAGTTGCGTGCTGTCGTCAGGCCGGTCGGTCGATATGCCGGTGTATGGCTATGTGGTGGGCGAAAACGGCGTCGAAGGCCTATCCGGCCGGGTGGTGACGAAACAGGGGCAAGCCCTCGCCAATGCCCTGCTGGCGGGCGTCGCCAGCGGGGTCGGTCGCGGCCTGGCGCAGTCAGCGACCACCACGGCAAATTCGGCGGTCGGCTCGGTACAGCAAACCAAGGATGGCCAGCAATTGCAGTACGGCATCGCACAGGGTGTTGGAACAGCGCTGGACCGCCTCTCGAAGTATTACCTCGACCTTGCCGACCAAATGCACCCCGTAATCGAAATTCTTGCCTTGCGGCACGTCACCCTCGTGTTCGCAAAAGGGTTCGACAACACGGGCGCCACCAGCGCATCGAGCAGGAGCAGATAGATGGATCAACTCACGCCGAAAGGCACGCGCCGTTGCGCCGCCGCTCTGATGCTGGCCGGACTGGCCGGCGCATGCGGCCACGCGACCGCCGCACCGAACGGTGAAACACCCGAGGCCACCCGGCTGCGGGCCTTGTACCCGAATACCCGATTCACGCGGATCGAGGCATCCCCCATACCGGGAATGTCGCAAGTCCTCATGGGCAACACCGTCGCATACGTTGATCCAAGCGGACGCTATTTCCTGGTTGGTCATCTGCTCGACATGCAGACACTGCAGGACTTGACTGCACCGGTCCTGGCGAAGCTCGGAAGTGCGGACGCCGCGACATGGCCGCTGGACGACGCCATCGTGATCCGGCGCGGCAAGGGCACGCGCAGATTGGCGGTGTTTTCCGATCCGGACTGCCCGTACTGTCGCAGCCTGGACACCCTGTTCGAGCAGTTGGACGACGTCACGGTGTATGTGTTTCTGCTGCCGCTGGACGGGTTGCATCCTGGCGCCAGCGCCAAAGCGCGCGCGATCTGGTGCGCGCCCGACCGGGCCGCCGCCTGGCGCGCCGTGGTACGCGGCGCGACCGTGCCTGCGTCGCCAGACTGTGCGGATCCGCTTACGCGCAATCGGGCGTTCGCCGACCGGCTGGGCATACACGCCACGCCCACCACGTTCGGCACCGATGGTGTCCGGCTCGACGGCACCCCAGGACTGGAACGCCTCTCGGTGTTCCTCGAACAGCACGGCCGCCCCGCCGACGAAAAAGGAGGCCTGAATGCACGCCGCGACTGATCGGGCACGCCTGCGCTCGGCCACGACTGCAATCGCAGCCGCTGTGGTAGCCACCGCATGCGGCTCCATTACCGGCCTGGATAACGCGTCATCCTCGACATCATGTCCGATGATCGGCGGCACACCATGCATCCCCATGGCGGAAGCCTACCGCCGCTCGGTCGATCCGGACGGCGCACCGCCGCCCGCCAGCAGCGAAGACAAAGAAGCCAAGGAAGGCAAACGTGCCAGCCTGGTAGCGTACCCGCGTCGCACGAGCGATACCGCACCGCCGCCAGCGGCTGGCACGCCGCTGCACAGCCCGGCGGTCGAGTTGCGCATCTGGTTTGCTCCCTGGGAGGACCGCGACGGCGCACTGCACGATCAACAGTACGTGTACGTGGTGGTCGATCCGGGCCGCTGGCTGGTCGATGCCTACCGCGCCAAGACCGCCGAGCAATTCCGTCCGGTTCGCGCACCTGCCGAAGCCCATGCAAGCCAGCCTGCCGCGGCCGCTTCGCCTGCACCGTCTCCCTCGCCTGGCCGCGATGCGGGCGCCGCCGCTGCGGAGTTCATCCGCAACATGAACCGGCCCGTTCCCGACATGGACAATCACTGATGCGAACCAGTCTACGCACGCGCCTGCGCGCGCTCGGCAGCCAGATGTTGCACTGGCTGGACGATACCGGTCGCGGCGACGAACCGTACCTGAATCCACGCCGCATCACGGATCCGCTGGCGCCGTGGCTGCCCTGGATCGGCTTCGATGACGACAGTGGCATGTTCCTGCTGGAAGACCAGACACCGGATGCGATCGAGGCGATCGGCTTTGCGCTCGAACTGCGGCCCCAGACCGGCGCCAACGAACAGATGTGGGCCATGCTGCAGACCCTGTTTTCGATGGCACCGCGTTCCGGCATGAGCATTCAGGTGCAAATGTTCGGCAGCCCCAATCTGGACAGCTATATCGGCGCCTATGTACGCGCCGGGCAGGGTCGGGTGGCGCGCAGCGAAACCGAACGTCAGGCGCTGGAATTATCGGCAGAGGCCACGCGTCGGCGCGTGGAGTATTTCCGGCGCGGCACCGCGGAGTCCCCGGCCGGGTCGCTGCCGTTCCGGTTCCGCCAGTTTCGCCTGGTGTTTTCCGCGACGATGCCGGTATCGGGTGTGGACGACGAGGCCGCTTTTGCAGCAATGGCGTCCTATCGCGACGCCGCGGTGCGCACCTTTCAGTCGTTCTGGATGGCGGCGACTCCGATGGCGCCGCAGGAACTCATCGCGTGGGTGGTCCAGCTCGTCAATCCGAGCTGGCTATTCGCTGGACAACTCCCCGATCTGGGCTACCGTCCCGCCGAGGAACTGCGCGACCAGATGCAACTACCGGGCGCCGAAATACGTGTGCGGCGCGACCGGCTGGAATTTTCCGGCGGCGATGGCCCGGATGTGGCCCTGCGCGCGCTCACCGTCGCGCGCTATCCGGACGAACCCACGCTCGCCATGATGGCGCGCGCCATCGGCGACCCGCGCCACAGCATGACGGGCTACCCGTGCCCGTTCATCGTGTCGTTTGGCGCACGGACGGTCGACTTCGCCGACGCACGCGCCACCACGATGCTGCGCGCGGCGCGCGCGGCGCAGGCCGCCGAGACGCCGCTGGCGCGCTGGATGCCCGAGTGGAAGGACAAACACCGCGACTGGCAGCTGATGGCCGAGGCCAGCAACGCGGGCATCGGCTCCGTGCATGTCGGCCTGGACGTGATCGTGTTCGCCCGGCCCGATCACATCAGCGATGCCACGCAAGCGGCCCAGAACGTGTGGCGGCAAATGGCGTTCGACATGGTGCCGAATAGTACGGCGCATCTGTCGTCGCTCATCGCCGCATTGCCGATGAGTTTGACCGCCGGAGTTCAGGAGCCTTTGCGCGCACGCCGGCGCCTGAAACTCATGACGGTGGCCAATGCGGCCGACCTGATGCCGGTGCTGGCCGAATCCACCGGCTGCGGCCAGCCCGTCCTCAGCCTGTACGGCCGCTGCGGCCAGGCGCAAGGCTATGACCTGTTCGCCCCCTCCGCAACCAACTATAACCTGGCCATCGCGGCCAATTCCGGGTCCGGCAAGACCTTCACGGCCAATGAAATTCTGTGGCGCGAGTGGCAGCGCGGCACGAAATGCATCGTCATCGACATCGGGCGCAATTACGAGCGCCTGTGCCGCAACTGCGGCGGACAATACATCGACTGTTCGCCGGATTCCGAGCTGACCTTCGATCCGTTTTCCGGCGTCGATGACATCGAAGAGCACATCAGCCTGATCGTTCCGCTGCTCGCCCAGATGGCCAGCCCTTCGCGGCGCCTGACCGACTACGAGGTCGCCCAGCTCAACATCATCGTACGCATGGTGTGGGAGGACGCCCGCGACAAGGGGCAGCGGGCGACCGTCACGGATGTCGCGAATGCGCTGAAAAAAGCCTGCGCGCAGGGAGGCACCAAGGCAAGTCTGGAAGCGACCGAGTGCGACCCGCGCCTGCGCGACCTGGGCGTGCAGTTGTTCAACTTCACGCAGGACGGCGCTTACGGGCGCTTTTTCGTGGGCGACAACTCGGTCGATTTCGCGTCCGATTTCATCGTGCTGGACCTGCAGAACCTCAGGCAGTGGCCGGACCTGCAGCAAGTCGTGCTGTTGATGGTGATGCAGCAGATCAACAAGTACGCGTACCGGCACCGGACGCAGCGCAAGATGGTGCTGATCGACGAGGCCTGGAAGCTTCTCGATGGCGGGAATACGGCGGCATACATCGAGGAAGGCTACCGCATCATCCGACGTTACAACGGCTCGTTCGGGACCATTACACAGAAGTGGTCGGATTACCTGAAGTCCGACGCGTCGCGCGCAGCCTACGCCTGCTCGTACTGGCGCATCTCGCTCCAGCAGCCCAAGGACGTGATAGCGGCCATGATCAAGTCGGGCGACATGGTGCTGGACGAAGCTCAGCGCGCCGCCATCGAGAGCGTGCAGACCATACCCGGCGTGTATTCCGAAATGATGGTCATACACGGCGACCAGTGGTCGGTAGGCCGGTTGCTGGTGGATCCGTATTCGCTGCTGCGCAATAGCAGCGCGCCGGAAGACATGAATGCCATCGACGCCTACATGACAGCAGGATTGTCCCAACACGCCGCCATCCTGCAGGTGCTGGCCGATCGCGGATGGGAACAAGGTACGCCACGGCGGCGCAGGGGCGATGTGGTTTCCCTCCGAGGCCAGACGACGTGAACGACGCGAATCCGCACGAACCGGCGGCGGAGGTCGCCGCCTCGCACACCACGACGCTGCATCCGACCATCTGGGCGCTTATCGTGGCCGTCGCGCTGTTCGCGAGCACCCTGGCGCTTGCGATCGGCTGGTATTTCATACCGCGCCAGCGCTTCGCGACCGTGGACCTGGACGAAGTGTTCCAGGTCCAGCAACTGCGCATGACACAGATCATTTCCGTACCGGGCGCCGGCGACCCGGAGCGTGCCAGGGCGGCGCAACTGGCGCTGGAGTTCGGCCCGAAAACCGAGGCTGCTCTACGCGCGGTTGCACTGGAATGTCAGTGCCTGGTGCTGGTACGCGGGGCGGTGGCACACGGGCCGCTAGCGGATTACACGCCGTCCCTCAAACAGGCACTGGGTCAGGACGGCCTGGACGCCAAAAAGATGCGGCAGGACATGATGGCCGCGCTGGCTGCCCGTGCGAGCCCGGGGCCTGGTACCACCGCAGCCGGCGCCGATCTGCCGCTCAATTTCCTTAACCGTGGAGACCCCGGCAAATGAACATCCACGTCCAACCGGCGGTGCCGCCGGAGACCTTTACCCTGCGCGACATGGTGCGTCCTCAGGCGTGGCGTAGCGTCCTGCGCGCCGCGCCCCCGCGGCGCCGTGGCGCGGCATTCGCCGCGCTGCTGCTGGTCTGTACGGTTCTTGCGTTCCGCAACGCATTCTGGCTGGTGACGCCGTGGAATGTGATGACCCAGTCGCTCACCCACCAATGGATGTTCGTGTGGCTCGGCCGGGCTGCGGCCGGCCCGCCAGCCGAGCCCGCGCTCGGACAGTATGTCGCCTTCCGTGTTCGGCTGGCGGACCGGCCGCAGCCGCTCAAGGTGATCAAGCGCGTACTCGGCAGGGCCGGGGACAGGGTCACCCGCACCGTGTCGGAAGCGCCCGACGGCTTGTTCGATTACTACGTTAACGGTGTGTTTGCCGGCACCGTGCGCAAGGGCGTAATGACCGGGCCGCTGCGGCTCTCTGACGGGCCGACCGGGGTAATTCCGTCCGGACATCTATATGTCGCGGGAACCGCGCCAGACAGCGTGGATTCGCGCTACGCCGAAATCGGCTGGGTGCCGCTGAGCGACGTGCTTGGCATCGCCTATCCGCTCGACTGAGGAACGCCCGGTGCCGGCACGGAGTGCGATCGCCATGATTTTCGCCATCGGTACCTGCGTAGCCGCGGCCGCTGGCCCGATGCCAGCAGTCATCGGGCCGGTGTATCCGGTCATCGAGCCGGATTTTTTACAGCAGATCATGGCGGCGCTGCGCGCGAAGGAGGCAAGCGGCGAGCTGGCCAGGCTGCAGCGCGAAGCAGTCAGCCGGGCGCGGCAAAGCGCCTTGCACCCGGCCCCGGTTGCGCACCTGCACGCCACGTCGGCGCCACGTACGTTTTACTTCGACCCAACCGTAGTCGCGCCGCAAAACGTTACCGACCAGGCGGGGCGGATTCTCGTGGCGGCCGGCACCCGCGTGAATCCTCTCGAAAGGGTGACGCTCTCAACCAGCTGGCTATTTTTCGATGCCAGGGAGCCGGTCCAGGTGGCCTATGCAAAAGCACTCGCGGAACGTTTCCAGTGGCGGGTAAAGCCGATCCTGACCGGAGGCGATTTTGCACAGGTTGCGCGGGCGTGGGGCCACCGTGTGTATTACGACCAGGGAGGCCGGATTACCCGGACGCTCGGTATCGTCCAGGTGCCGGCGGTCGTGGCGCAGGACGGGGCGCGCCTGCGTATCGACGAAGTGGTGCCGGAGTAACGGACATGCTCGGGCGACCTCACCTCCTTGCACTGGCCGGCGCACTGATCGCGCTGGCCATTCCGGCGCACGCCTGCGACGGCCGCTTCATGAACCCGATCACGGATATCTGCTGGTCGTGTTCCGCACCCATTACGCTGATGGGGGTCAATCTCATTGCCCTGGGCCAGGAGGACAACGGCTCTACCAGCGGCCGTACCTGTGCCTGCGACAGTAACGGCGTTCCCGTCGTCGGGGTCGTAGCGGGCTTCTGGGAACCTGCCCGCCTCGCCGAGGTGGTGCGGGAGCCGTTCTGTTTCCCGTCTCTGGGAGGTGTTCGCGTCGATCCCGGCATCATGGCGCCAAGGGCCGGGCGCACGGTGTACGACAGCACCGCAACCAAATCCTTTTACCAGGCGCACTGGTATGTCAATCCCATTCTGTATTGGCTGGAAGTGCTCCTGGACGATACCTGCCTTGAACGCGGTCAGTTCGATCTGGCGTATCTGACGGAACTCGATCCATTCTGGGAAGATTCCGAAGCGACCTTCATCCTGAATCCGGATGCCGCCCTGTATTCCAACGTGGTCGCACAGGCCGCCTGTGCGGCCGACTGCGTCGCGGCGAGCGCCGGGTTTCCGCTCAACCTGCTCTACTGGTGTGCCGGGTGCCAGGGTCCGATGTTCCCGCTGACCGGCCACGTCGCCGCGCACGTCGGCGGCGTGCAGGCGTCCGCCCTGATCGTTCAGCGCCTGACGTTCAAACTGCATCGCGAGCTGATGATGTGGTCGGGCGCAGGTAGCGGCGGCCGCTGCGGGTTTTATCCGCAACCGGTGATGGACAAGACCAATTACAAGATGCAGATGGTCTATCCGGTGCCCAATACCGCGAAGATCGCAGGGCGCTGCTGCCAGCCGTACGGCAGGACCACCACGCTGTGGGGGGCCGGAAAGGAATTTCCGGTCAGCGGCGAAAACTTTGCATACCAGATTTTTCGGAAGCGCGACTGCTGCATGGGCGCGTCGCCGGTCTCGTTTGCGATCCATTGAGTGCCATGACAAGCACCCCGAAAGCGCTGGCGCACGCCGTCCTCGCCGCCATTACGGCTTGTGCGCTCGCGATGCCACGAGCGCATGCCGAGCCCTCCGCGACGCAGAGCAGCCCTGGTCAGGACGTCCGTGCGCACAATCGTGCAGTACTCGATGCAGCGGCGGCCACCGCTGCTGGCGGCCGCCCGGTTCGCGCCTTGCCGGAGGTAAGCGATCTGCCGCTACCGGCCGGTCCGGCCGACCCCGCGGAAGTGGCCAAGCGTTACGTGGCGGTTGCTCCGGCAATCGCAAATGCGCCCGCACTTTATGTGCTGATATCGCTTTCCGTGCCGACGGCGTCCTTGCAGAGCATTGCTGCGGATGCCGCACGTGCCGGCGCGGTGATGGTGCTGCGCGGCACGCGCAAGGATGCTGCGCCGCTTAGCCTGCGCGCGACGCTCGCCGCCCTCGAACCGCTGTCGAGTACTGGCGCCACGGTGCAGATTCATCCGCAGATGTTCCAGCGCTTCGGGATAGACGCGGTGCCTGCGTTCGTCCTCACGACGACAGCGTCCGAGCAATGCGAAGCAAGCGGCGGAACGTGTGCGCCGTTCTACTCGGTCGCCGGGGACGTTCCGTTGCGCCATGCGCTGGAGCACGTCGCACAGGCGTCGCCCCAAGCGGAAGCGCTGGCGCGCCCATTCCTCGCACGGCTGCCGGTGCAGTGATGACACGCCACACGTTACTGCCAGGCGCTTGCGCCGGCCTGTTCGCGGCGATACTGGTTTCGCTCGCTGCAGCCCAGACTACGGACCCATTCGCCGCCGGGCGTGATTGGGCGGCCGGAAAATCGCAGGATGTCGGTGCTGCGGTCACCGACACGACCGCGCGCGGCAACATGCCGGAGTACCACGACGCCGCTGGGGCAAGTCAATTTTTCAACGGCGGCCAGGGCGCCCCCATCCAGCCGGGGCAGGCGCGCCGGGATTTCTGTGCCACGCCTGGCGGGCCGCTCGGCGACCGCGACAAATACGACTGCGATGCCGTCAATTTGATGCAGGGTGTCGCTAACGCTCGCCCGGCAGTGCAGATAAACCGCCACACCGACCCGCTCATCAACAACCCGAACCTCAACGCCGCGCGCACCGCGCCTGGAAGCTATATCGGGATTGCGCCGTCCGTTGGCGGCCAATCCTGTGTCACCCGCACCGTTACCGAGCCAGGACCCGCGCACGTTGAAACCTGCAGCACGCAATTCAGTTTCGAGAGCGCAACCTGCCAGAAGTCGCTCTCGGTCACCGTCACCACATCGCCCAGTTGCGAAGTCGCACAGCCGATTACGAGCGGGACGGTGAGCCCGGCGGTAGACCCGCGTCCAAGGAACCAGTACTACGCGGCTCCCATGTGCACTTTCGGGACCGGAACGACTTTCCCGCTGCGGCTGGGCTCATACACCAACCCGGGCCGCTGCGGCGCGCCGACCTTTACTCGCTCGTTCGATTTCAGTGTCGTTGACCAGGAACCGGTCTATCTCGGCTGGGATCGGGTCGGATTCGACATCTACGACAACCGGTGCGTGGAAAGCTACTTTTACTTGCAGCGGCATGGCTGCCAGGGGACGCGATGCGCTGCGGATGTGTTCTTTTCAGAACGGTGGAGCCATCCTTGGAACATCGCCGACCCATTCGCTGATACGTTCGCCAGCACTGGCCGCGCGCCATCCTTTCAGGCACTGGACTTTCCTACATCATACGTCTGTTCCGGCGGTGGTCTGGCAGGTAGTGCTGGCGCCTATGTCACAGGGTTTGGTGCCCCGCTCGATGCGCGCGCGTGCTACGCCCATGCGGCTGCCAGTGCGCCTGGCGCGATCGCCGTGTACGCCCAGACGCAGGTTGACTATGGTGACGGCGGCACCGGCGTCGAACAGAGCTTTCTCGGCTATTTCACCCGCACTGGCGAGGCGCCGGGGCAGATCCGAAGCGTTGCACCGTGGGTCCGGTCAATTTCCCTGGCGTTTGAACTTCCGCACAACGTTGTGCACACGGCGGATGCCTGGGACGACGGGTGCGCCACCTACGAGGCCCGCGAGTGACGGCCGACCTCGCAGCGCCGAGGCAGTACCCGCGCGAGCACGCAGCCGGGAATTCCGGTGGTTGTGCGCTCGTCAGCCGGATTCTGCTGCTCCTGTGCCTCGCCAGCTTGGCCATAAGCCATGCATGGGGGCAGGCCGGAACGTGCCAGCGCACTGCTGACGTTTGTGTCGATGGGCCCGCGACACGCATGATTTCAGGCTACCCGGTCACGCGCGACTGTTGGCGTTACCAGAAGCAGTATGTGTGCCGCAGCGACGTCATGGTCGGCGACTGCGCCCGGTTGGCCACCGATCCGCGTTGCGGCCTGGTTGCCGGCGCATGTGCCAGCCAGAACCCGGACGGCACGTGCAGCCTGTATGACTACCGCTATCAGTGTGCAGAACCACGAACGCGGCAGGTTCTGGATTGCAGCGGCCAAATGTTCTGCCTGAGCGGCGACTGCCTGCCGGCAACCCGCCAGCCGGACGCAGACTTTGCGCAGGTGATGACGGCGATGGAATTGGCCCGCCAGGCCGGCGTGTATTTCGACCCTGCAAACGGCACGCTTTTTCGTGGCGAATCGGGTCATTGTTCGATGAATCTATTGCGCAACTGCTGCAAACCGGCAGGGGGTGGCGATTCGTCGAATTTCGCGCTGTTAAGCAATGGTGTCGAACTGGCTGGTGAAACCGTGGCGTGGGGCACCCGCTATGCGGCGGACGCGCTCTTTAATTCGTTCGGCCCCAACGCGGTTACATCCGCCATTATTAGCGGAACCCGTTTCGTCGGTGCCAACTTCACCTTCGACCCCACGTTCAGTTTGTACGGATTTGTGGCCAGCTTTAATGCACCGCTGGCTGTCGGCGCAGGCTTACACAGCGGTGGCGTCCTCCTCGGTTCCATGTCGATTGGCGACAGTACGGTGTTTTTCGGATTCGACCCTTGGTCATTCGCAACCTCGGTCGCATTGCAGATGGTCTTGTCCGAGCTGATGAG
>JAEUNM010000049.1 GCA_016791105.1 Rhodocyclaceae bacterium
TCAACACCACCCCACCTATCAACGCGGGCGGGACGCCCGCGCCCCCTGGTGCCGGTCCTGAATTTCGCGCGGTTCCGCTCAACCAGCCTCGTCACGAAAACCCCCTCAATCCTGCTGGCTTGCCACGCGCATGGCTTCTTCCACCGAACTGCGGCCTTCCAGCACCAGCCTTAGCGCGTCGCGGCGCAAACTATGCCCGGCCATCTGTTCGCGCGCGGCGCGCACGAATGCCGCCGGGTCTTCGTCGTTGGCGGCTTCAACCACGTTGCGCGTCATTTCAAGCGCCTCATACACGGCGGTGCGGCCCAGGTAGCCGGTGCCATTGCATTGCGGGCAGCCGGCGCCGCGGTGGTATTCGTGCTGATCCACCGCTGCGCCCAGTTCCACGCGCAGCCATTCGTGCTCGCCCGGCGCCAGCGCATGCGGGCGCGTGCAATGGGCGCACAGGGTGCGCACCAGCCGCTGCGCGATCACCAGATGCAGCGCGGTCGCCACCATATAGCGCGCCACGCCCATGTCCAACAAGCGCATTGGCGTGCTGGCAGCATCATTGGTGTGCAGGGTGGACAGCACCAGGTGGCCGGTCATGGCCGCGCGCAGGCCGATTTCCGCGGTTTCGCGGTCGCGCATTTCGCCGACCAGAATCACGTCCGGGTCCTGCCGCAGGGCAGCGCGCAGCACGCGGCCGAAGCTCAGTTCTATCTTTTCGTGCACCTGCACCTGGTTGATGCCGGGCAGGCGGTATTCGACCGGATCTTCCACCGTAATGATTTTGCGATCGGGCGAATTGAGTGCGGCCAGCGTGGCGTAGAGGGTGGTGGTTTTGCCGGAGCCGGTCGGGCCGGTCACCAGTATCATGCCGGCGGGGTGGCGGATGGCCGATTTCAACTGCGCGTACAGGCGCGGCGGCATGCCCAGGCGGTCCAGATCGAGCAAATCCTTGCTGTGCGACAACAAGCGCAGCACCACCGATTCGCCAAACTGCGTCGGCAAGGTCGAAATGCGCATGTCCAGCACCTGGCCCGGCACCTTCACCTCGAAGCGGCCGTCCTGCGGCAGGCGCTTTTCCGAAATATCCAGGCCGGACATCAACTTTAGCCGCAGCACCAGCGCCGGCGCAATGCGCAAATCGGTTTCCGTCTGCACGTGCAGCACGCCGTCGATGCGGAAACGTATCGTGAGCCGCGCCGCCTGCGGCTCGAAATGGATGTCTGACGCGCGCGCGCGCACCGCGTCCTCAAACAGCGTTTGCAGCAGCTTGACGACTGGCGCTTCTTCGATCGTGCTGCCGGTGCCCAGCAGGGCGCCGAAATCGCCCGGCAGATCGCCCAGTTCGTTGCCCAGTTCCGCCGCCAGCCCGCTAATTTCGTCGGTGCGGCGGTAAAGACGGTCTATGGCCGCCAGCAATTCGCTTTCCAGCACCACCACGGTGTGGATTTCCGCCTTCAGGATGCGCGCCAGTTCGTCATACGCGAACAGGTCGGTCGGGTCGGCCATGCCCACCGTAAGTCCGATCCCATCCACTTCCAGCACCAGCGCGCGGAAGCGGCGCGCCTGCGCTTCGGGCAATCGTTCGACCAGTTCGCGGCGCAGCCGGGCATGGCGCAAATCGACGAAATCGAGCTGCAGTTGGCGCGCCAGCGCGCGTGCAAGGCCTTCTTCGCTGATCAGCCCACCGTCTATGAACACCCGGCCCAGTTTGCGCCCGCTGCGTTTTTGCTCCTCCAGCGCAGTCTGCAACTGCGACTCGCTGATGAGGTTTTGCCCCAACAGCATTTCGCCGAGGCGGATTTTTTGCGGCCTGGCCATGTCAGGTCTGTGACACCCGAAAATGTCGCGCTGGCGCAACAAGCGGGCCGCCACCGGGCACGCGAGTCAGCCTCAGGGCCTCCCGGCGGCGGGGCTTAAAATATCCGGCATGTTCCATATCATCCTGTTCCAACCCGAAATCCCTCCCAATACCGGCAACGTGATGCGGCTCGCCGCCAATACCGGCGCGCAACTGCACCTGGTACGTCCGCTCGGCTTCCAGCTCAGCGACCGCCAACTCACCCGCGCCGGCATGGATTACCGCGACCGCGCGCAAATCCAGGTGCACGACGACTGGCCGGCCTGTGCCGCGGCACTCGCGGGCGCGCGCCTGTTTGCGTTGTCCACACGCGGTCAGCGCATGTACGACCAGGTGTGCTTCCAGCCCGGCGATGCCCTGCTGTTCGGCAGCGAATCTGCGGGACTGCCCCCGGCCCTGCACGCCGGCCTGCAAACAGAGCAATTGCTCACCATCCCCATGCGCGCGGGCAGCCGCAGCATGAATCTGGCCAATGCCGTGTCTGTGGTGCTGTACGAAGCTTGGCGCCAACAGGGTTTTGCGGGCGCCTGAAAGATTTACGGAAGCTCCGGGCGGAACTTGACTGAAATGCCGCAAGGCAATGCGGCCATCGCGCCTTTACGCGCGACACCGGCGTATGGGCTAAAGCGCCGGAGGCTTGCGGCGGCAGCGCCCCTTCGATAGCCGGTCGATGAACACGGAAATTGGGGTCTGTCCCCTATTTTCCCTCTTTCCCCGTCCCCTATTTTCCCCGCAGAGCCAATTATCGGGGAAAAAAACAAAACAGCCGCCCGAAGGCGGCTGTTTCAATCAACTTAGGCGAAGCCTGAATTAGAAGGTGTGGCGGATGCCAACTCCGTAAGCTTCCGGATCGGACCCATTGTTGGCCGCGGTGATGCCCGCACCATTGACATAGAAGTCATAGGCCACAGCACGGTCGTTGGTGATCTTGGTATAGTAGCCATGCACCATCGTGCGCTTGCTCAGGGAGTAGCTGGCGCCAAGCGTCCATTGATGCGAACCTGTGTCGCCGCAAGTGAAACCGGCAACCGAGCACACACCACCCGACACATCATTCGCCTTGGCATACTCCAGCCATACGTCCGTCACCCCGAACGACTGCTTCGCAGCAACCATCCACGCGGTGCGCTTGGCATTGGTGGCGGCAGCATTAGCGCTTTGGTCATACTTCTGGGAGTCCCACAGCGCGCTCAGAGTGGTATTGGAGGGGAGCTTATAGGACGCAGCGAGGCGCCAATCTTTCAACTTGTCGTTGTAAGCACCATTTGCGAATACGTTGGCACCAACCTGACCGTTCAGACCAGAGGCAGGAGTTCCAGGCACCGCAATGGCGCCTGCAGCCTGCGGATCTTTGGCATAGTGATAGCCAAGACCTACATAAAGCGGGCCATTTTCATATTCACCAGCGATCTGGTAGGAATTGGTTTTGGTACTCACGGCTGCGCCGTCAGCGCTGCGGGCTTCGCCATTGATATAGGCGCCGGTAACGGTAAAGCCGCTGAAGCTCGGCGTCACGTAGGCCAAGGTGTTGGTTGCACGGTTATCCGTACCAGTCGCGAAACCGGCGAACTTACCGAAGATGGAACCAACAAAGGCGGAGGATGTCGCGCCGGGGTTCATGTCAACCTTGGCACCCATCAAGCGGATTGGGTGGGTCAGCGTGCCCATCAACACCGTACCGAAACCGCCGGTCAGGCCGACATAGGTGTCACGACCACCAGCCACTGCGCCAGCCACATCGGCAGCGATACCGGACTCGTATTGGAAAATGGCTTTCATGCCGCCACCCAAATCTTCGCTACCCTTGAAACCGATCAGCGACGAGTTGCTGTCCAGGCGGGTGCGCGACAAAAGATTGCTATTAGCGGCGGTGCCACCGGATGCTTTGACGGCAGCTTGGGTTATATCCATGACACCGTAGATCGTCACGTTGGACTGCGCGAACGCAGCGGAAGAAGCCAGACCAGCGATGGCCAAGGCGATGATTTTCTTTTGCATGGAAAAGTTCTCCAGTTTGAAGAGTAAATAAAACGAGGGGCGAAAACTCGGGCTCCCTGGTATCCACCTCTCGGTTGCGAGAAGTTGGAGCGAATTTTGGCGATGGCGAGCTTCGGGGGCAAGTGCGGCGTCGCTTTTTTGGTCCAAACTGGCCACTGAAGTTGCATTCGTGCAACAGCGCGCACTGCTCTGGGTCTTGGGAAAGCCATGAATGGCCTGTAATTTCATGGCTTGCGCGGTGCGGCGACGCATGGCGCGCGCAATGTCGCCGCTGTACCGCCTGCCCTGCGCTTGGGGAGCATGGCTGGGGGCGTGGGCGTCTCGCCCGCGCATTTGCGGCCTGGCATGTGCGATCGCGGGCGGGACGCCCGCGCCCCCAGGGGCGGGGTAAATCTACTCGCCGCGGTGCTTACCGCGCACGGTTGGGGGCGTGGGCGTCTCGCCCACGCATTTGCGGCCCGGCGAGTGCGATCGCGGGCGGGACGCCCGCGCCCCCAGGGGCGGGGTAAATCTTCTCGCCGAGGTGGTTAGCCCGCACG
>JAEUNM010000081.1 GCA_016791105.1 Rhodocyclaceae bacterium
CCAACAACTGCCGGCGAGCAGATACAGACCCAGACTGAGCAGCAGCCAGGGCGTCGTGAGCGGTATGCCGGCCATGTGGGCCATCGCCGCGCCGCTGATCGGCTGGAACACTACTGTGGGCGTGGTGAAGGTCCAGTCGGCAAGCACGACATGCCGGTTGGTGACGGCGATGTGCGGCAGCTTACCGCTGCGATCGGCCATCCACTTGTAGTAGGCGCTGCCGAGGCCGGTACCGAACAGCAATACCATGCTCAGGATGTGCAGGCTTTTGAGCGCAAGATAGGTCATGCTGCGCTCCGTATATTTGCCTCCGCCTGCAAGGCATCCGCGGCGATCAGTGCGGGGCGGAAATCGAGCGCCTTGCGGCCGAGAAATTCCTGCCAGGCTGCGCTGTTTGCCGTGCGGCTGTACAGCAGCATGCGGATGTTTGCGGGACGCAGCAAGGGGTTGAAACTTTGCCCCAGCCAGGCGCCGGCCAGGGCGAGCCAGATCGGCATTTTCAGCACCGGTGCCGGACCCAGGCCTTGGGCCAGCCGCAGGTGCTGCAGCCAGTCGACATAGCCGAAGGTCTGGTTGCCGGCGAGGTCCAGCGTCTGGCGCGTGCGGGCTGCGGTCAGACAGCGCCGCACCGTGGCGACTACGTCGGCGATGTGCACCGGCTGCAATGGCTGTCCGCCGTCGCCCACCACACCGATCACGGGCAGCCGCGCCAGGCGCTGAAAAAGCGCGGCGCTGGCGCCGCCCCGCCCGTAAATGATGGACGGGCGCACTATGAACCAGTCCAAATCCAGGCGGCGCAAATGGTCATCGGCGGCTTTCTTGCTCAGGTGGTAGGCGGAAAAGGCGGTTTCGTCCGCACCGAGCGCCGAAATCTGGATCACGCGTGTTACGCCGGCACGCTGGCAGGCGTCGAACAGCGCCCTGGGCACCACCGCATGCAGGGTGTCGAAGCGTTGCGCGCGCGTTTCGCCGATGATCCCCACGGCGTTGATGACCGCATCGATCGCGTCCAGCTGCGGCAGCCAGGCGTCGGCCGTCTGCAGGCCTGTTACGTCGGTGCCGTGCCGGCGCGAGACTGGAATTACCTGGTGCGCGTCGCGGCTCAGCGCAGCCATCAGATTGCGCCCGATAAAGCCGCTGGCGCCGGTGAGCAGAATTTTCACTTCGGCTCTCCCGCCTGGGCGGGATGGGTGAAGCGCCCCATGCGCCGGCCGAGGATGTGCAGTCCAAGCAGCAGACCGGCAAGTGCGGCCAGCAAAGTGGTGCGCAGGCTATCCAGCGGATTGCCGAGGCGGGCGAAGGAATCCATGATCAGCACCAGCATCATGGGCGCGATGACCAGCATCACCCGTGTGTAACTGAGCCAGAACGCGGCCGACTGTCCATCCGGACAGAGCTGTTCGAGCGTGTGCAGCAGCGGCTTGGCCATCACGCGCAGCACGGTCAGACTGGCCGCCAGGCTGATCAGGATTTTTGCCAGCAGCAACAGGAAAGCATCCATCGCGAAGCTCCTCAAAGCAGGGGTTGAGCCCGCAGTGTCGGCTTGTAGCGGCGGAAAAACCTTCGGAATGATAGGTTCGGACTGATTTTCTGTTCCGGAACGATCATTCCGGAACCGGATGCGGCTTCAGCGGCCTTGGGGCGCGTCGCCCGGCCGGGCATGACGCTTGCGGAACTGGCCCGGCGTCATGCCTTCGATTTCGCGGAATGCCTCGTAGAAGTTGGACTGGGCGCTGAACCCCACGCTCAGGCCGACCGACAGTACCGAAGCCGTAGGTTCTGCGCAAAGCATGGTTTTGGCGGCGCTCACCCGCTGCTCGCGCAAATAGCGCGAAAAGCTTTTGCCCAGATCGGCATTCAATAGTTCGGAAAGCTGGTGGGCCGTCAGGTCGAGGCGCTGCGCCAGTCCGGCAAGACTGAGGTCGGCGTCCTCGTAGAGCCGCTCGTCTTCCATCAGTGCCTCGAGGCGCTGGATTGCCGCCGGCCGATCGACCCGCGTCAGCGTGGAATTGGCATAGGCCGCCTTGGCGGTTTCGCTCACCTCCTCCTGCAATTGCGGTCGCAAGCCAAGGGCAATTTGCACCAGCAGGAATGCCAGACCGATCGCGATGGCGTAAAAAACGTAAAACAGCTTGCCTGGCAACTGCGCCTGCAGGATGCCCATTGCCGCGACGCCCAGGGCGATGGCGAAAATTGCGCCGAGAATGCGAATTTCCCTGGCAAATTGATCGCGCTGCGCGCGCAGTTGATAGACATTCCGGGCCAAAGCGAGCAGGTAGCCGGCGCCGATCAGGAATGCAATCGGCAGAGCCAGTTCGGCAGACAGCCAGGGCGCGATGGCGATCGGC
>JAEUNM010000100.1 GCA_016791105.1 Rhodocyclaceae bacterium
CGGGCGCTCCGGGCTAACGATCATTCCATTTTGCCCGTTTTTGTTGGGGTTGACTTTGTAACCACACCACGGCCGGCAATCAGCCCCCCGCCCTATCCGCACGCCGCCCCCCCGACCACCCCACCCCGCCACGCCCGCACCCACGCCGACCGCAAACCAAGCGTGACGTGCAAAACCGCGCGGGCGAGACCCCCACGCCCCCAAACCGCACACCGCGCGCTTCGCGCGCAAGCTCACACCGCCCGCCCCACCACCGCCTGCAGGCCCACCCCCCGATGACCGTCGACCAGCTCAGCCCCAACGCGCGTGACGCCACCGCCGCGCCGCGCCCCGCCACCGACGACTGGCAGCGCATTTCCGCGGCGCGCGACGCGGCGGAATTTTGCCGCGCCTGGCTGGCCCTGCAATGCGGGCGCCTGGCCGGCGCGCGCGCGGCGCTGCTGCTGCTGGAATCCGAAGCGCGCACTTTCGTGCCGGCGGCGGTGTGGCCCGCCGAACAGGTGGATGTGCATTATCTGGGGCCGGTGGCCGAGCGCTGCCTGCGCGAACAAAGCGGCCAGATCGTGCGCGGCGACGCTGCCGGCGCCCACACCAGCATAGGCTATCCGATCGAAGTGGCAGGCGCGGTCCAGGGTGCTGTGGTGGTGGATCTGGAGCGGCGCAGCGAAGCCGAACTGCAAGCCGCGCTGCGCGAACTGTACTGGGGCGTGGGCCGCCTGGAAACCTTGCTGTTCCAGCGCCGCCTCGACAACGCCAGCGCCAGCCTGGCACGTGCCCGCCTGGCGCTGGATATTTGTGCCGCGGTGGGCGAACAAAACCGGCTCGACGCCGCCGCCCTGCTGCTGGTGAATGAACTGTCCCACCGCCTGGGCGCCGAGCGCGTCGCACTGGGCCTGGAAAAGAACGGCCTGGTGCGCCTGGTCGCGGTATCCGGCGCCGCGCACTTCGAACGCAAATCGGATTTTGCGGTGGCGCTGGAAAATGCCATGGAAGAAGCGCTGGACCAGGGCCGCAGCATCGCCTGGCCGCAGCGCCCCGGCCACGAGGGCGATATTGCCGTCGCCCAGCGCGACCTCGCCGGCAGCGGCGCCGCCGTAAGCGTGGTGCTCAGCCTGCGCGGGCGCGCCTTCGGCGCCATCACCTGCCAGACCAGCGGCGCCTGCGACGAAAATTTGCTGCGGGCGCTGGAAGCGGTGGCGGCGCTGGTATCGCCGCTGATCGACGCGCGGCGCGAACTGGCGCACTGGTTTGCGGGCCGCGCGCGCGATGCGGCACGCGATTGCGGGCGCGCATTGCGCGATCCGCGCCGGCCGGGTTTCCGCGCCGCCGCCTTGGTCGCCGTGCTCATCGTGGCTTTCCTGAGTTTTGCCGACGGCACATACCGCGTCGCCGCGCGCTCGGTGGTGGAAGGCGAAGTGCAGCGCTCCATCGTCGCGCCTTTCGACGCCTTTGTCGCAAGCGCCGAGGCACGCGCCGGACAAAGCGTAAAAGCCGGCGCCCTGCTCGCCACGCTGGATGACCGCGACCTGAATCTGGAGCGCCAGAAATGGCTATCCGAAGCGGAACAGGCGGAACGCAAATACCGCGAGGCGCTGGCGCGCCACGAACGCGCCGACGCGCGCATCCTGTCCGCCCAGTTGGCCGCCGCGCAGGTGCAACTGGACCTCACCGACAACAAGATCGCGCGCGCCCGCCTCACCGCGCCCTTCGACGGCGTGGTGGTAAGCGGCGACCTGAGCCAGAACCTGGGCAGCCCGGTGGAAAAAGGCAAACTGCTGTTCGAGGTGGCCCCGCTCGATGCTTACCGCGTCATCCTGAAAGTGTCGGAGGACGACATACGCCACGTAAAAGTCGGCCAGCAGGGGCAAATCGTGCTGGCCGGCATGTCCGATCGCAGCTTGCCCTTCACCGTCAAGAACATCGGCGTGGCCGCACCGGAAGAAGGCCAGAACCTGTTCCGCGTCGAAGCGCAACTGGCCGACCCGGTGCGCGATCTGCGCCCCGGCATGGAAGGCGTGGGCAAAATCGTGGTGGGCGAACGCCGCTATGTCTGGATCTGGACGCACGGGTTTCTGGATTGGCTGCGTCTCAAGCTGTGGCACTGGATACCATGAGCGGCGCCTTTCAGAGCGACATGTGGTACCGCGTGGCCGAGCTGCGGCCCAAGCTGCACGGCCACGTGCGCATATGCCGCCAGCGCTTCCGCGGCCGTGCCTGGTATTTGCTGGCCGACCGCGCCAGCAACCGCGTGCATCGCTTCACGCCGGCCATTTATGCACTTATCCACGGCATGGATGGCGAACATAGCGTGGACGAACTATGGGCCACCCTGGCCGAAAAGCTGGGCGACAACGCCCCCAGCCAGGACGACGTGATCCAGTTGCTGTACCGCTTGCACGCCGCCGACGTGCTGCAGGCCGGCGTGCCGCCGGATATCGCCGAAATGGTCGAGCGCAAGCGCCGCACTGCCCGCTCCGGCTGGCTGCGCAACGTACTGAACCCGATGGCGGTGCGCCTGCCGCTATGGGATCCGCAGGGCTTTTTGAATCGCGCCTGGCCGCTGGTGCGCCCGCTCATGAGTCCGTTCGGCGCACTATTATGGCTGGCCGTGGTGGGCATTGCCGCGGTTGCGGCGGCGGCGCACTGGCGCGAACTGACGGAAAATTTATCCGATCGCGTGCTGGGCCTGCAGAATTTGTTCCTGCTCTGGCTCACCTATCCATTAGTCAAACTATGTCACGAACTTGGCCACGCTTTCGCGGTGCGCCGCGGCGGCGGCGAGGTGCATGAACTGGGCATCATGTTCCTGGTGCTGGCGCCTGTGCCCTATGTGGACGCTTCGGCCTCGTCGGCATTCCGCAGCAAGTGGGCGCGCATGGGCGTGGGCGCGGCCGGCATACTGGTGGAACTATTCCTGGCCGCGCTGGCACTATTTGTGTGGTTGGCGCTGGAACCCGGTTTGCTGCGCGCCATGGCGTTCAACGTAATGCTCATAGGCGGCGTATCGACCGTACTGTTCAACGGCAACCCGCTGCTGCGCTTCGACGGCTATTACATCCTTTCCGACTTTCTGGAAATTCCCAATCTGGCGCAGCGCTCCGGGCAATATCTGAGCTATCTGGTCAAGCGCCACGGCTTCGGCCAGTGGCAGGCCGAATCGCCCTCCGACAGCCCCGGCGAATCGTTCTGGCTCGCGCTGTACCAGCCGGTGTCGTGGATTTACCGCCTGCTCATCATGGTGAGCATCGCACTATTCGTGGCGAGCAAATATTTCTTTATCGGCGTCGGACTGGCGCTGTGGTCGGTGCTGAGCATGCTCGTCATTCCGCTCGGGCGCGGCCTGTCTTTCGTGCTGGCCGACGCATCAGTCGCAAGGCAGCGCCGCCGCGCACTATTGACGAGCGGCGCCGCCGCCGGCCTCATCATACTGGCGGCACTATTTCTACCGCTGCCGGATTGGACCAATGCCGAAGGCGTGGTATGGGTGCCCGCCAATGCCGAAGTGCGCGCCGGAGCCGGCGGCTTCGTCACGCGCGTGATCGCGCGGCCGGGTGCCGCGGTGGCGGAAAACCAGGCCCTGCTGCAACTGAGCGACCCCGACCTGGAGGCCGACATGGCGGTGCGCCGCGCCTCGGTGGATCAACTGGAAGTACAACTCGCCTCGCAAGCATTCAACAACCAATTAAAAGCCGATTTGACGCGCCGCACGCTGGAAGCCGAACGCGCCGTGCTGGCGCGCTTGGAGCACCGCGCCGACGAACTGATCTGCGTGGCCGCGCGCAGCGGCAACTGGGTGGTGCCGAATGCGGGCGACCTGGATGGCCGCTTTTTTCCGCAAGGCGCCCTTCTGGGTTATGTGGTGTCGGGCGCGCTGCGCACAGTGCGCGTGGTGGTCACGCAGGAAGAAGGCGACCTGGTGCGCAGCCATACGCGCGGCATCGCGCTGCGCCTGGCCGACCGTCCGGACGAACGCCTGCGCGCGCGCGCCGTGCGCGAAGTGCCGGGCGGCAGCCAGCAACTGCCCAGCCGCGCGCTGGCTCTGGAGGGCGGCGGGCGCTTCGCGACCGACCCGCGCGACACCAACGGACTGAATACCCTGGCGCGCACCTTCCAGTTCGATCTGGAACTGGATACCGATGCGACGGATTTAAGTTTTGGCACCCGTGCCTATGTGCGCTTCGAACATCAGCCGCAACCGCTCGCCGTCCAGGTTTATCGGCGCCTGCGGCAACTATTGCTGGCACGGCTTGTGGTATGAGACAAACCGTTGCCGCACTGCCCGATGTGGCGGCAACACCGCCCTGCCCCGGCCGCTGACCGAGAGCGCCGCGCATGCCGCAAAGCATTTATCGCGACTGGGCCGTGGAACAACTGGCCAGCGGCCTTTATCCGCAGCGCGAGGACCACATGGGTTCCTGGCTGGACCGCATCGCCGGCCGCGGCCTGGGCAAACTGGCCTGGTGGGCATCGCCACTGGAGCGCGCGCGTCTGGCACGCTTTGCCGCCAGCGTGGAAGCCGCCGGTGCACAACTGAGCGGCCTGAGCGACGCCGCCTTGCAAAGCCGGGTCGGCGAGGTGCGGCGCGGACTATGCCGGCACGGACTTGCCGCACAGGAAGTGGCGAACTGTTTCGCCCTGGTGCGCGAAGCCAGCCAGCGCCTGTTGGGCAAGAAGCACTATCCGGTGCAAATCATGGGCGGCTATCTGTTGTTGAACGGAGGCCTGGCCGAAATGGCCACCGGCGAAGGCAAAACCCTCACCGCCGCGCTACCCGCCGTCACCGTGGCGCTATGCGGACAAGCCGTGCATGTGGTAACCGTGAATGACTATCTGGCCGAACGCGACGCGCGATTAGTCGAGCCGCTGTACGCATTTTTCGGCTTGAGCGTGGGCGCCATCCTGTCCACGCAGGAACGCGCCGAGCGCGCCCGCGCCTACGCCTGCGACATCACTTACTGCGTCAATAAGGATTTGGTATTCGACTATTTGCGCGACGGACTGGCCGCCAGCGGCGACGACAGCGTGGCGCGGCTTGCAGTTAGCCGCTACCTGGAAGGTGAAACCGTGCAACCCCGGCACAGCTTGCGCGGGCTTTGTTATGCCATTATCGACGAAGCCGACAGCATCCTGATAGACGAGGCGCGCACCCCGCTCATCATATCCAGCGAAAGCGGCGCCGCCGCCGCCGCGGCCGATTGTGCGAGCGCATTGGACATCGCCCGCACGCTGGCGCCGGAAGCATACGAATTGCTGCACGAAGAACGCACGGTACGCCTGCTGCCGCCGGGCCGCACCGCGATAGACCGCGCCGCGCAAGGCATGACGGGCATCTGGCGCTTCCGCAAGGCGCGCGAAGAACTGCTGCGCCAGGCGCTCGCGGCCTTGCACTTATACGCGCGCGACCGCCATTACATCGTGGCGGAAGGAAAATTAAGCATCGTCGACGAATTTACCGGACGCACCATGGCCGACCGTTCGTGGGAGCGCGGTCTGCATCAGCTAATAGAAATAAAGGAAGGCCTGGAAGCGACCAAACGGCGCGACACCATTGCGCGCATCACCTATCAACGCTTTTTCCGGCGCTATTTAAGGCTGGCCGGCATGACCGGCACCGGCGCCGAAGTGGCACCGGAATTGCGCGCGGTATTTGGCCTCGCCAGCGTGCGCATACCCACCAACCGCCCGCTCGCGCGCCGCGCGCTGGGCGAGCGCGTATTCCTGAACGACGCCGCACGCTGGGCGGCGGTGGTCGAGCGTGTAATCGCGATGCGCGCAGCCGGCCGCGCCACCCTGGTAGGCACGCGCTCGGTGGAGGCGTCGGAAACACTTAGTTCCCTGTTAAGTGCCCGCGGCGTAGAACACGCGCTGCTCAACGCGCGCCAGAACGCCGAAGAAGCTGCCATCATCGCCCAGGCCGGACAGCCCGGCCGCGTCACCGTAGCCACCAACATGGCCGGCCGCGGCACGGACATATTGCTCGCCGCCGAGGTAAGGGAAGCCGGCGGCCTGCACGTCATCCTGAGCGAATTTCATGAGTCGCGCCGCATAGACCGGCAACTGTACGGACGCGCCGGCCGCCAGGGCGACCCCGGCAGTTACGAAAGCCTGGTATCGCTGGACGACGATTTATTCCATTCTTACGCCGCCACCGCCACCGCCTGGGCACACCGCCGCTATGCCGGCGCAATCGAAATACCGCCCTGGGCCGGCCGCCTGCTGCGCTGGCTGGCACAAAGTTCCGCCGAACGCATCCACGCCCGCATCCGCGCCCGCACCCTGAAAAGCGGCGAGCAAATCAACCGCTCGCTGGCGTTTTCCGGGCGTGGGGAGTAGGTCGGCGAACACAGGCAGATATTGGCGCGGACGGGCCGGCCGCAGCGCCCCTGGGGGCGTGGGCGCGTCGGCCGCGGTGCCCCTGGGGGCATGGGCGGGTCGGACGCGGTGCCCCTGGGGGCGTGGGCGGGTCGGACGCGGTGCCCCTGGGGGCGTGGGCGTCTCGCCCGCGCACCTGCGGACCGGCGGGCGAGACGCCCGCCCCCCCAGTGCCCGCCCGCTGCGCAATGGTTTGTCACGCTGCAGCCAGCGCCCACCAGGCATGCGGCCTACCCATCCCACCTTACCGCCATGCATGCACCCACGCTGGGGGCGTGGGCGTCTCGCCCGCGCGGATCACCGCCCGACACTACATGCGGGCGAGACGCCCGCACCCCCAGTGCCCGCCCGCTGCGCAATGGTTTGTCACGCTGCAGCCAGCCCCCACCAGGCATGCGGCCTATCCACCCCGCCCTATCGCCATGCACGCACCCACGCTGGGGGCGTGGGCGTCTCGCCCGCGCGGATCACAACCGATCACGACTTTCGTGCGAAAGAATTTCCCGCATCTGCACGAACGGACAATACCGGCTTACCGCCCACGCAGGAACGCAAGCACCGCCGCATTGAATTCATCCGCGGCTTCGATATTCGACATGTGCGCAGCAAGCAGCTCCACATAGCGCGCGTTCGGTATGGCTTCCGCCAGGGCGCGCGTTTCGGCAGGCGCTACCGAACCATCCGCGCTTCCGCCCACGACCAGCGTCGGCAAAGCAATGCCCGGCAAATCGGCGCGCAAATCCATGTCACGTATGGCCGCACTATTGGCGCAATACCCCTCGGCATCCGTCGCCACCAGCATGTCGCGCACGGCCGCAACGGCCTCCGGCTGCGCAGCCCGGAACGGCGCCGTAAACCAGCGCTCCAGCACCGCATCCGTCACGCTGGCAACGCCACCAGCGCGCACCGCGGCGATGCGGGCATTCCAGGTCTGCTCGTTACCGATCTTGGCCGCGGTATTGCACAGCACCACCTTGCCAAACCGCTGCGCGGCCCGGCTGGCCAGCCAGATGCCCGTCACCCCGCCCATGGACAGCCCGCAAAAATCGGCCCGATCGATATCCAGCGCATCCAGCAGCGCCAGCACATCCCCGCCCAGCGTGGCCATCTCATACGCCCCAGGCGGCCGGCCAGACCGCCCGTGCCCGCGCGTGTCATAACGCAACACACGGAAGTGCCGAGTAAAAGCAGCCATCTGCGCATCCCACATGCGCAAAGTGGTCCCCAGCGAATTCGAAAGCACCAACACCGGCGCCCCCGCCTCCCCGTCCAGCCGATACGCGATGCGCACCCCAGGCAAATCGGCATACTGAACATCATCACTACTCATAACCACTCTCCGCCTCGCCACTGCAACGCCACCACCCCATCCCCCGCCGCCAATCCGTTCGCAGCCCCCCAACCCGACACCGCCCGGTTGTAGCTGACGCCATTCCCACAATGTAGCAATTTCGATGCACCCAGCCGACTCCACGCCCAATACCCCACCGGCCCCGGGCCTTGCCCAGGACCGTAGGGCGGATAAGCGAAGCGCAATCCGCCGTATGCGAGCGTTCAGCGACCCCAACCAACGGCGATCGCCGCAGGCGTATCAAGCACACCTGCGCAACATCATTCCCCAAACCGACACCCATTCACCAGTCTATGGCAATTCGATCGCCCCATACGGCGGATTGCGCCTGCGGCTTATCCGCCCTACGCGGCTGGGCCTGAATTTTTACCGGCATTAGTCTGTTCCCCAGCGCCAGCCGGCGACGCGGCGTAGCGCGTAGCGCCGGCGCGCGAACAATAATTCGTGCGGGCGGCCCGCCAGTCCGTGACGGACCGCGACGGCGGCGAGGCTGGATTCGATTTCCGCGCGCGAGTGACCGCGCATGACGCAATAGAGGTTGTACGGCCAGACGGCTTGCACGCGCGGGCGCCGGTAGCACAGGGCCACCGAACTCTCGGCGGCCAGCGCGAGGCCCAGCGCCGGCAGGTCGGCGTCCGGCACGTCCCACACGCACAAGGCGTTGCATTGCTCCCGCTCGGCGCCCTGCGTGCCGATGGCGCCAAAGCGTTTGATTACGCCCGCACTGCGCCAGGCGGCGATGCGCGCGATCACCTCGTCCTGGCTCATGCCGCCAGAACGCAGACCCAGGCGTACATAAGGACGCGGCACGAATTCCAGTCCGGTGCTCAGCAATTCCGCCAGGCGGCGCTCCGCGGGCTGCCGGACCGGGCCGCCCGCCGCGTCCATGCTGCGCCAGATGCGCGGCTCGCCGCTGGCCAGGTCGACGAAATATTCTTCTTCGACCGGCACCGACAGCGCCTCGCAGCCGGTATCGCACGCAATACGATCGAGCCAGCACTGCAAGGCAGTGGCGTCACACGCGGTGGCAACGAACCACAGGTTGTAGTGATGTTCGCGCGTACAGGTGTGACTAACTTCCGCACAGGCGTTGACGATGGCTGCGGTGGCATGCAGCAAATCCGGCGCAACCGCCATAGCCGCCACCGTGCTCGCGCCCAGTGCATGCGGGGCGAACGCCGCGCCTATGCGCGCGATGCGACCGGTCAGCACCAGGTTGGCGAGGCGCGCGCGCACCGTTTGTTCGGGCAGCCCCAGGCGGGCGCCGATTTCGGCGTAAGGCCGCTCGCAGAGCGGAAAATCGCGCTTCAGTTCAGCGCAAAGGCGCGTGTCGAAGGCATCCATGGCAGCAGCCTCCCTGTCGGGTCCAATAAAAATTTTCGTCCCGCTATTAGTCGGGTGGTGGGCTGGCTATGTCCCGCCTGGTGGCGGCCGCACTGTGAGCAGCGCTACATTCGACTACGAACGAACGCTCGGCGCAACCGGGGGCAAATTATGCGTGGCGAGGGGCAGACCCAATGCCGTTAAGTTCGTGCGGCAATCTTGATGTCCAATTTCCCTCACCCCCTCCCCTCTCCCGCAAGCGGGCGAGGGGCGCCCGCTTGTCGCGTACTGCAAGGCATCGCCGGCTTCGGACGAATTCTCGACGAGTCAGCGCGGCACGGCGCGTCACGCCTTCGCCCGCGAGTGCCCTTCACTTAACGGCATTGGTCGCAGACCAGGCTAATTACTCGCAAGACGCTGGCAAGGATGAACCAATGCCACCCTGCCGAATTTGACGAGCATCAATCCGCGCGCCTTTTGCCTGCGTCCGCTAGCGACGTCAATCGTCCAGACTGAAGTGCACGCCCTGTGCGAGCGGCAATTCGCGCCCCCAGTTGATCGTGACGGCCTGGCGCCGCATATAGGATTTCCAGGCGTCGGAGCCGGCTTCACGGCCACCGCCGGTGGCTTTTTCGCCACCGAACGCCGCGCCGATTTCCGCGCCGGAAGTACCGCAATTGACGTTGGCAATGCCGCAATCCGAGCCGCGCGCGGACAGGAAAGCCTCGGCCGTAGCGATGTCGCGCGTGAAAATGGATGAACTCAAGCCCTGCTCGACCGCATTATTGAGCGCGATGGCTTCTTCGGTATCGCGATAAGACATGGCATACAGAATGGGCGCGAAAGTTTCGCGGCGTACCACGGGCCAGTCTGCGTGCGCGCGCACCAGCGTGGGCTGGACGAAATATCCCGGCCCGTCCAGATGGCGCCCGCCGAACACGATTTCGCCGCCGGCCGCGCACACTTCGGCGATGGCGGCACGGAACAGGTCGCGCGCGTGGGCGTCGATAAGCGGCCCCAATAGTGTCGCCGCATCGAGCGGATCGCCAATCCGCACGCGCGCGTAAGCGCGGGCGAGCCGCGCCAGTAGCGGCTCGTACAGCGTTTCGTGCACGATCAGGCGGCGCGTGCTGGTGCAGCGCTGGCCGGCCGTGCCGACCGCGCCGAATAACACGGCCGGCGCAACCAGTTCCAGATCGGCATCCGGCGCCACGATGACGGCATTGTTGCCGGAACATTCCAGCAAACTGCGCCCCATGCGCGCCGCCACGCTCTGCGCCACAGTTTTCCCGACTGCCGATGACCCCGTGAAAGAAAGCAGCGCAATGCGCGTATCGCCGGCCATGCGCTGGCCCAGCAAGGCTTCATCCGACAACAGCAGGCCAAAAACGCCCGGCATACCGGCCGCGGCGGCTTCAGCGGCCACGATGCGATGTACCGCCAGCGCCACCAGCGGCGCCTTGGGGCTGGGCTTCCACACCACGGCATTGCCGCAGACGAGCGCGATGAACGCATTCCAGGCCCACACTGCGGCCGGGAAATTGAATGCCGTGATGACACCCACCACGCCCAGCGGATGCCATTGTTCGAACAGCCGGTGACTGGGACGCTCCGACGCCAGCGTGCGCCCGCCGAACTGGCGCGCCAGGCCCACCGCAAAATCGGCGATGTCTATCATTTCCTGGATTTCGCCCGCGCCTTCGGAGCGGATTTTGCCCACCTCGATGCTTACCAGCATGGCCAGCAGTGGCTTTTGTTCGCGCAGCCGAACGGCAATTCGGCGCACCAGTTCGCCACGCGCCGGCGCCGGCAATGCGCCTAGCCGCGCCGCCGCCTGCACGGCGGATTCGATGACGCGCTCGTAGTCGTAGATACTGGCGCGGCCGATTTCGGCCAGCACATTGCCGCCGGCCGGGTTTTCGCTGCTGAAATGGCCGGCGCCGGGCGCCTCCACGTCAGCCCCGTACAGAGCGCCCGGATTGTTGCCGGCCAGCCGCAGTTCCGCGAGCAGACCGGCGCTATCCACGGCAGCCACCGGCGTGGTGCGGACGGCGGGCATCAGGCCGCACGCGCGACCGGCGGGCTGAATTCATTGAGCACCTCGGCCAGGGTATCGACGGCAAGATCGATTTGCGCGCGCTCCACCACCAGCGGCGGCGCGAAACGCAGCACCGTATCGTGCGTGTCCTTGGTGAGCACGCCGCGCGCGAGCAGACGTTCGGCCACCGGCCGCGCCTCGGCAATTGCCGGGTCCAGTTCCACGCCGACCAACAGGCCCACGCCGCGCACATCCACGATGGCGGCATGCCGCAGGCCCTTGAGCCTTTCCAGCAGATAGGCGCCCATGGCCGCGGCGCGTTCGCACAGACTTTCTTCTTCCAGGACAGCCAGCGCTTCGAGGGCCACCGCGGCGGCGAGCGGATTGCCGCCGAAAGTGGAACCGTGGTCGCCCGGCTGGAACACGCCCATCACCTCCTCGCGCGCCAGGAACGCCGATACCGGCAGCAAGCCGCCGCCCAGTGCCTTGCCCAGGCACACCCCGTCCGGCCGCACGCCTTCGTGCCAGGCGGCGAGAATTTTGCCGGTACGCCCCAGCCCGGTCTGCACTTCGTCGCAAATGAGCAGCACGCGCGCTTCGCGGCAAATGCGCGCGCATTCGGCCAGCCAGCCCTTGGGCGCAACCCGTATGCCGGCTTCGCCCTGAATCGGCTCGCACAGGAAGGCCGCCGTATTCGGGCCGATGGCGGCTTTCAGGGCCGCAGCGTCGCCGAAGGCAATGTGGCGGAAACCCGGCGCGAACGGCCCGAAGCCGAAGCGGTACTGAGCTTCGCTGGAAAAGCCGACGATGGTGCTGGTGCGGCCGTGAAAATTGCCGTCGCAGACAATAATTTCGGCCTGGCCGGCAGCCACGCCCTTGACCGTATAAGCCCACTTGCGCGCCGCCTTGATGGCCGTTTCGACCGCTTCGGCGCCGGTATTCATGGGCAGCACGCGATCCATGGCGGTGGTTTTGCACAGCCTTGCCATCATGAGCGGCAGGCGGTCGTTGCGGAACGCACGCGAAGGCACGGCGAGCCGTGCGGCCTGTTCGGCCAGCGCGCGCAACAGGCGCGGATGGCTGTGCCCGAACGACACGGCGGAATAGGCGGACATCATGTCCAGGTAGCGCCGGCCGTCCAGATCCCACACCCAGCACGCTTTGCCGCGCGAAAGCACGACTGGCAGCGGAGCGTAATTGCGGGCGCCGTAACGCGCCTCCAGCGCCGTGAGCTGTTCCTGCGAGGGCGCCAGCAACGCGCAGGCCATTTCCCGCACCCAGTGCGCGGTACGGCCATCGACATCGTATTGCGGGTCGAATTCGGCGATTTCGAATGCCTGCAGGGCCGCATCGCCGCGCCACGCGCGCAGCGCCGCCACCATGTCGGTGGGGCGCAATCCGCCTGCCGCCGGCACGCCCACACCGGGCGCTTCGCGCGGGTCCAGTGCATCCACGTCCATCGTGAGTCCCCAGGGGCTGACGCCGTCCGGGCAGGCGATGGCACGCGCGGCAGCCAGCACGCTTCCCAATCCGTCGCGGCGAACCTCGTCCATGCCGAATACGCGCACGCCCAGGCGCGCCAGCAGGGCGCGCTCTTCCGGTTCCGCCGAGCGCACGCCCACCAGCGCCACGCGCGCGGGGTCAAGCAAGCCGCCCTGCCCCACCAGCGGCGCATGGCCGTGGCCCAATAGCGCCGCCAGCGGCATGCCGTGCAGGCGCCCGGTGGGGCTGGTGTCCGGCGTGTGCGCGTCGCAGTGCGCGTCTATCCAGACCAGACCGAATGGACGTTGCCCGATGGCCGCCAATACGCCGCGCCAGGTACCAATGGCGCAACTGTGGTCGCCACCCAGCACGAGCGGAAAATTTCCTTCGGCAATGCTGGCTGCCACGCGCCGCGCCGTGCGCACGGCCAGATTGGCAAGCGCGCTCGCGGGCTCGCCGGGTTCGGGATACAGGGTATCGCGCCAGTGCGTGGCCAGGCCGGTCTGGCGCAATTCCACCTGGATGGACTCGCGCAGAATTTCCGGACCGTCGGCAGCGCCCGGATTGGGACCGCCCAGATTGCTGGCAATGCCGATCAGATCGATGTCGCGCAGAACGGGATTGCCGCCTGAGCCTTCGTGCATGAGCATGGTATGCCCTCCGTAAGCGGGTCGGCCGATTGTGTCGGCCACCCTCCCAATGTAGACAGCAAGTGCCGCGGACTGGGTTCCCGCGGCGGCCCGCGCGTGAGAATTTGCGCAGATCGCTCGCACGCCCTGCCCGCTGTGCGGGCCCAGCCCCAGTAAGTGCCGGCGCCTGTATTTGCACCGCACAAACACAGACCAGGCACGCGTTGCCGCAATGGATATAACGGCACGCAAAAGCGTGGGTTTAGCAGCGAGGCCGCGACGATCATGACGCGAATGACTGCCCTGCGCCAATGATGGAAGCATTGTGGCCCGGATTGGTTGATGACAAAATTGAGCCAAACAAATCCGGCTCACGCCCGCGAAACGTAGGTTGGGGTGAGCTCGCGAACCCCAACGCCATGCCTCAATTGGAAGCGCCGATGTTGGGGTTCCTTCGTCACCCCAACCTACGTGGCTACCGGCGAGCTTTATTCAACCCGGGTCCGGCACACTCCGCACGCGCCCATAGCGCTCCAATGCCCGCAGGCGGGCCGCGGCGTGGTCCACAATGGGCGCCGGATAATCGCGCCCGATCACGCAGCCGGCGGCTTTCTGCACCGCGGCCGGAGCAAGCCACGGGGCGTGAATGTAGCGCGCCGGAAATTGCGCCAGTTCCAGCACATAGCGGCGTATGAACACCCCCTCAGCATCGAACTTTTCCGACTGCGTAACCGGATTGAAAATGCGGAAATACGGCTGCGCATCGCAGCCCGTGGACGCCGCCCACTGCCAGCCGCCGTTATTCGCGGCCAGGTCATAGTCATTGAGCTGTTGCGCGAAATAACGCTCGCCGCGGCGCCAGTCGAGCAACAAATCCTTGCAGAAAAACGAAGCCGTCAGCATGCGCAGGCGGTTGTGCATGTAGCCGCTGTAATTCAGTTGCCGCATGGCCGCATCCACCAGCGGATAGCCGGTGCGGCCGGCACGCCAGGCGGCGTATAAGTCCGGCGCATCATCCCAGGTGATGGTGTCGTACTCGGGCCGGAACGCTGCATTGACGACACGCGGATGGTGCCAAAGTATCTGCTGGTAAAAGTCGCGCCAGATCAGTTCCGCCAGCCAGGTTTGCGCGCCCTCGCCCGGCTGGGCACGGGCCAGGCGCGCACATTCGCGTATCGAAATGGTGCCGAAGCGCAAATGCACCGACAGGTAGGACACGCCGCGCCGGGCCGGATAATCGCGTTCGGTCTTGTAGTTCGCAAGATGCGGCTGGAATTGTTGGAACAGTTGCGCGGCGCCACGCGCCCCGGTGGGCAGTTTGATCTGATCCAGATCGCTGGCAGCAAAACCCAGCTCGGCCAACTCCGGCGCGCGCGACGCAATGGGCGGCTCAGCCAGCTTGCCGGGCAGGTTCTCCACCGGCCACGGGGCGATGTCGCGCGCAGTAAGCCGCGCCAGCCAGGCCGCCTTATAGGGCGTGAACACCGAATAAGGCTTGCCGGCGCCGGTCAGAATTTCGGCGCGCTCGAATATCACCTGGTCCTTGAAATCTTCAAACCCTATGCCCGCCTCGGCCAGTGCGGCGCTGACGCGATCGTCGCGCGTTATGGCGGCAGGTTCGTAGTCGCGATTGGCGTACACGGCGGCCACGCCCAATTCGCGCGCGAGGCGAGGAATTTCCTCCACTGGCCGCCCGTGCCGCACGATCAGGCGGCTGCCGCGGGCAGCCAGATCGGCATCCAGTTCAAGCAGCGTGCGGCGTATGAAATCCACGCGCCGGTCGCATTGCAGCCCTTGGTCGAGCAACGCTTGCAGAATGTCCGTGTCGAATACGAACGCACAGTAGCAGCGCGCATGGCGTGCCAGGGCGTGGTGCAAGGCGGCGTGGTCGTCAAGGCGCAAGTCGCGCCGCAGCCACACGAGACATGATTCAGACATGACAGTGATGAGGGCCTATCGAGCGCCGCCCAGCTTACCGAAAGCCCCAGGCGGCGTGCCGCCGCGCCCGAAAAATTTGTGCCGCGCCCGTCGCGCGCCCCAAGCCGGATTTACAATCGAAACATGAGCGCCAGTTCCACATCCCCGCGGATGGATTTGACCAATCATTTCCTCATCGCCATGCCGGCGATGGTGGACCGCAATTTCGCGCGCACGCTCACCTATGTGTGCGAACACAACGAACAAGGCGCGCTGGGCATCATCGTGAATCGCCCCATCGACATGTCGCTGGTCGATCTGTTCGAGCGCATAGACATCAAGCTCGATGCCAAGGACCACGCCGCATTGCCAGTGTATTTCGGCGGCCCGGTACAAACCGACCGCGGCTTCGTGCTGCACCGCCCGGTGGGCGACTGGCAATCCACGCTGGCGGTGGAAGGCAGCATAGGCCTCACCAGTTCGCGCGACATCCTGCAGGCCTTCGGCGCGTCGGGCAAGCCGACCGACATCCTGGTCACGCTGGGTTACGCCGGCTGGGCGGCCGGACAACTGGAATTCGAACTGGGGCAAAACGCCTGGCTTACCGTAAAAGCCGATCCGGAAATCATTTTCGGCCTGCCGCCGGAAGAACGTTTGCCGGCGGCCATGCAGTTGTTGGGCGTCGATTTCCTGAAGCTGTCGGACGTCGCCGGGCATGCCTGAGGCGGTTCGTGGCGCGCGCGCGGCTCCTTGAATGGTCGCCGCGGTACTTTCCCACCCGTCTTCCGCGGGCCGTGCGTTCGAGCGCGGCACCGTACTGGCGTTTGATTTCGGCACCCGGCGCATAGGCGTGGCGGTGGGCGAATTCGAATTGCGCAGTGCCAATCCGCTCGCCACGATTGCGTTCGAGGACAACGCGCGCCGCTTCGCCGCCATCGAAAAACTGGTGCGCGAGTGGCAGCCGGTGCTGTTGGTGGTGGGCTGCCCGCTCGGCCTGGATGGCCAGGAACACGCCATGACCGCGCGCGCGCGCCGCTTTGCCAATCAGTTGCACGGCCGCCTGAATTTACCCGTTGCGCTCGCCGACGAGCGCTTAACTTCCGTGGAAGCCGAGCGCCTGGGCGCCGGTGACCGTGTCGACGCCGTTGCGGCGCAACTTATCCTGCTGGGGTATTTCGATGCAGATTCCTGACGCAGAACAACTCCTGGTGCAGCTCACCGAACAAATGCGCCCCCATGTGCGGCCTTCCACCTGCTTAGTCGGCATTTATACCGGCGGTGTGTGGATCGCCGAGCGGCTGGCCATGTCGCTCAACCTGGATCAGCCGGTCGGCTCCATAGACGTCTCGTTCTACCGCGACGACTACGGCCGCGGCGCGCCCCTGCGGCGCGATTTGCGGCGCTCCAACATTCCGTTCGAAGTGGAGGGGGCGGAAATCGTGATCGTCGATGACGTGCTCTATACCGGGCGCACGCTGCGCGCGGCCTTGAACGAACTGTTCGACTACGGCCGCCCGGCGCGCGTCGATGTGGCCGTGCTGGCCGACCGCGGCGGGCGCGAACTGCCCATCGCGGCGCGCTTTTGCCCGGCGGAAATTCCGCTCGCGGTGGGGCAAACCCTGCAGCTCACGCGCGACGCAGAAGAGCGCTTGTCGCTGTCGCTCATCGAAGCCAAGTAGCCGGCGAGCTGCCCGCATGACGCGCAACCCGCAACTGAATCGCCACGGCGAACTGCAGCACCTGCTGACCATAGACGGTCTGCCGCGCAACATACTCGAACGCATACTGGACACCGCCGCCCCATTTACCGAGGTGGCCGAGCGCGAGGTGAAAAAGCTGCCGCTGTTGCGCGGTAAAAGCGTGTTCAACCTGTTTTTCGAAAATTCCACGCGCACCCGCACCACGTTCGAAATTGCCGCCAAGCGCCTGTCGGCCGACGTGATCAACCTGAATATCGCCACCAGTTCGGCGTCCAAGGGCGAATCCCTGCTGGATACGGTGGATAACCTGTGCGCGATGCAGGCCGACATGTTCATCGTGCGGCATGCCTCCAGCGGCGCGCCCTACCTGATCGCGCAACACCTGGCGGCACAGAAGCGCGAGCACATCCATGTGATCAATGCCGGCGACGGCCGCCATGCGCACCCCACGCAAGGCCTGCTCGACATGTACACCATCCGCCACTACAAGGGCGCGTTCAACAACCTCAGCGTGGCCATCGTGGGCGACATCCTGCATTCCCGCGTGGCACGTTCACAAATCCACGCGCTGACCACCCTGGGCGTGCCGGACGTGCGCGTGGTGGGCCCGAAAACCCTGTTGCCGGCAGACGTGCAACGCATGGGCGTGCATGTGTTTCACAACATGCGCGCCGGCATCAAGGACGTGGACGTGGTCATGATGCTGCGCTTGCAAAACGAGCGCATGCAGGGCTCGCTATTGCCAAGCGGGCAGGAATTTTTCAAGTTTTACGGGCTGACCGAAGAAAAACTCGCGCTCGCCAGGCCGGACGCCATCGTGCTGCACCCGGGCCCCATGAACCGCGGCATAGAAATCGATTCGGCCGTGGCCGATGGCAGCCAGGCCGTCATCCTGCCGCAGGTCACCTTCGGCATCGCGGTGCGCATGGCGGTCATGAGCATGCTGGCGGCCACCTGAGGAGCGGCGCGTGGCGCAATCCGACAGCGCTCAAGCCGCCTGCACCGCACAGGCTTTGCTCGCCTTTGCGGCCGGGCGCAGCTTTCACACCGTGCTGGCCGATCCGCCCTGGCGCTTCGACAACCGCAGCGGCAAGATGGCCCCCGAGCACAAGCGCCTGGCGCGCTACAGCACGCTCTCGACGGCCGAAATTTGCGCGCTGCCGGTGGCGCAACTGGCGGCCGAGCCGGCCCACCTGTACCTGTGGGTGCCCAACGCCCTGCTGCCGGACGGGCTGCAAGTCATGGCGGCATGGGGCTACCAGTACAAATCCAATCTGGTATGGGAAAAAATCCGTAAGGATGGCGGGCCGGATGGACGCGGCGTGGGTTTTTATTTCCGCAACGTGACAGAACTGCTGCTGTTCGGCGTGCGCGGACGCGCGGCGCGCACGCTCGCGCCCGGACGCAGCCAGGTCAATGTGATACGCGCGCAAAAGCGTGAACATTCGCGCAAGCCGGATGCGGCATACGAATTGATCGAGCGCTGCAGCCCAGGCCCCTTCATCGAGTTATTCGCACGCGGTACGCGCGCCGGCTGGACCGCCTGGGGCGACCAGGCCGCGCACTACCGGCCTGATTGGCCCACCTACGCCAGCCATAGTCAATCCGAGGTCGCGGCCGCCAGCATGAGGACAGACGCTTGAAAATCCATATCAAGAACGGCCGTGTGATCGATCCGGCAAGTGGCCGCGACGAAACGGCCGACATTTACATCGTGGCGGGGAAAATCGTCGCGGTCGGCAACGGGCCGGCAAGTTTTCATGCCATCCGCACCGTGGACGCGAGCGGGCTCATCGTCTGTCCGGGGCTGATAGATCTGTCCGCCCGCCTGCGCGAACCGGGCTACGAATATCGCGCCACGCTGGAATCCGAAATGGCCGCGGCAGTGGCCGGCGGCGTAACCAGCCTGGCCTGCCCGCCCGACACCGATCCGCCGCTGGACGAACCCGGTCTGGTCGAAATGCTCAAACACCGCGCGCGCAGCCTCAACCTCGCGCACGTCTATCCGCGCGGCGCGCTCACGGTCGGCCTGAAAGGCACCACGCTGACCGAAATGGGCGAACTGGCCGACGCCGGCTGCATCGCTTTCAGCCAGTCCAATACCAATATCGAAGACACCCAGGTGTTGTTGCGCGCTCTGCAATATGCGGCCACCTTCGGGCACGCAGTATGGCTGCAGCCCTCGGACTACCACCTGGCCCGCGGCGGCGTCGCGCACGAGGGCGAAGTCGCGACCCGGCTCGGGCTGACCGGCATCCCTGTGCTGGCAGAAACAGTGGCCATCGCAACTTTGCTGCAATTGGTGGCCGTCACCGGCGCGCGCCTGCATTTGCCGCGCATTTCCAGCGCCGCCGGCCTGCATCTGGTGGCGCAGGCCAAGCGCGACGGTTTGCCGGTAAGCTGCGACATTTCCATCAACCATCTGCACCTGTGCGATAACGACATCGGCTATTTCAACGCCAATTGCCGCATGGACCCGCCGCTGCGCAGCGCATCGGATCGCGACGCGCTGTCGCGCGGGCTCGCCGCCGGCATCGTTGACGCCCTGTGTTCCGACCATACGCCGGTGGATGACGACGCCAAACAACTTCCATTCGGCGAAGCTGAAAGCGGCGCCACCGGACTGGAATTGCTATTGCCGCTCACGCTCGCCTGGGCGCGCCGCGCGCGCATTCCGCTGGTGCAGGCCCTGGCGCGGGTTACTTCGGACGCGGCGCGCATCATGGGCATAGACGCCGGTACCCTGGCAGCGGGCGTAGCGGCCGACATTTGCATATTCGACCCCGACGAGGCATACCGCGTCACGCGCGAATCGCTCAGAAGCCAGGGCAAAAACACGCCGTTCCTGGGCCTGGAAGTGGTGGGCCGCACGCGCTACACCCTGGTATCCGGCCAAATCGTGTTTGACCGCGGTTCGCGCCAAGCCCGCCCGGCGGCAGCCCGAAGCTAGGAAATTCGCTGGCAAGCCTCACCGATCTGGCCCGAATATAGTGTTTGCCGTACCGTCCGCGCCCGTCATCCAGGTCGCGGGCTCAAGTTTTACCGCGCTACGCCGTATATACCTCTGGTAGCTGGATACCGTGCTACGGTTATAAGAACGCACCAAAACACCCTCTGCACGGGCGCAAACCGGGCTGGTTTGCGCCGTTTATATTAAAGCCGGCACAAAGTGAGCCGTTAATGTCTTCAGCGAGCGATTGACCCGATTGGATCGATGCCGCCCAGTGTTGGTTGGATCCGACCACTGCCTGCTTGTACTGCGATCCAAACCCACACGGACTACCCAAACGAGGGGTCGATTTCTCAACGGCCATTTACGCAGCCCCGCCCTGGCGCGGCCGCGCAACACATTGCGCGGTCAGGCGCGATTCTTGTGGCCGCCCGCGGCACAGCCGGCGGTCCACACCAGGAGGATATGCCTCATGTTCGCAAGACGATTGTTTTCCGGCCTCACCGCTATCGTAGCCGCCATGGCCATTGCGCTTGCAGCGGTCGCGGCAGATTTGCCGGAAATCAAGGCGCGCGGCGAATTGCGCCACCTCGGCATACGCTATGCGAATTTCGTTACCGGCGCCGGCGACGGCTTCGACGTCGAACTGGTGCAGGGCTTTGCACGCCACCTGGGCGTCCAGTACAAACTCGTTTATACGGACTTCTATTCCGTGATTCGTGATCTGCTGGGCAAGAACGTAGTACGCAGAGGTGACGAGGTTAGTCTTGAAGGAGACTTTCCGGTACTGGGAGACATGATCGCCACCGGCTTTACGGTATTGCCGTGGCGCGAAAAAGTCTTAATCTATTCGGAGCCGACCTTTCCCTCGCAGGTATTGCTGATCGCGCGCGCCGATTCGCCACTGCGGCCGGTGCCGGGCAGTGCCAGCCTGGAGGCGGACATACGCGAGACCAAGGCGCTGATCGGACGGCAAAGCTTGCTGGTGATGGAAAAAACCTGCCTGGATCCGGCCAATTACGGCCTCAAGAACCGCGGCATCGAATTGCGTGCTTATACCAAAAGCACCAATATCAACGAAATGGTACCGGCCCTGCTGAACCGCGAGGCTGAATTGTCACTGCTCGACGTACCCGACGTCATTCTGGACATGCAGAAATGGGCGGGCAAATTCAAGATCATCGGGCCGATTTCCGACACACAGGTGCTCGCCGCGGCTTTCCCCAAGGACGCGCCGCAACTGCGCGAAGCATTCAACATTTACCTGCGCAAACTAAAGGCGGACGGAAGCTACGACCGGCTGGTCAAAAAATACTACCCCGGCATCAACCGTTACTTCCCGGATTTCTTTGCGCGCAATGGCTGACATCGGTCCAAACGGATTTGGCCGCCGGATCGCTATCTGGGTCGGCCTGATCCTTGCCGTATTCACGATCTATGCACTTCTGATGCTGGCGAACGCGTTTCGCACGCAGCAACAGTTACGTCATGCCGCCGCCCTGCGCTTGCAGGCGGAAACCAGTCAGACCGCTGCCGTGCTGGGCGATATCGTGGCGGATCAGACGCGCTTCGTCACAAATCTCGCCAAGCGGCCGGAAATACAAACTTTTTTGACCAACCGCGCGCTCGGTATATCGGAGCGCTACGGCCTCAACGCCAATCTCGGCGATATCGAAGTAGCATTGCGCGAACTGGCGCATGGGCAAAACGCGCTCGGCACGCCCATCGTACGCCGCCTCGCGTATTTCGACGAAAACGGCGACATACTGGCCGACAGCGATGCCCGGGCTGCAGAAGCCTTGCCGGCACCTGGCGATTCGGCCAGGGCACAGCTTCTTATCGACGAACAGCAGGGCCGCATCATCGCCACTTCGCCGGTGCAATATCGTGGCACCCCGGGCGGTACCGTCATGGCAGTCACCGACCTGCACCTGCTGTCACGCTACCTGACCGGCAACGCCGGCGAGTTGGGAATACGCCAGATACTGCTGGCTGAATCCGGACAGGAATTGAATGCGCCGGATCGGCCGCAGCTTCTACAAGGCATGCGCGCCCCGATTTTCGCCAGCCTGATCGAAGCCCGGCTCGTGCCTCTGAATTTGCTCGCTGCCGAAATTCCCACCCAGGTGCGCGCCGATTACGACCTGGCGCTGCGCAATGGCATTGCATCGACGAAACTATCCCTGCTCACTTTGGTACCCCAGAAGGTGCTGGATGGAAGTTTCACTTCGCGCTGGTTTCTATATGGTGCCAGCGCAGTGCCGTTGCTATTGCTGCTGTTTGCAACCTGGCTGTACCACATGTACCGGCGAACCGCGCAGCTTGAAGCCGACGTTGCAGCGTCGCACCAGCGCCACGACGAACTATCCGGGCGCGCACGCGCATTGCAGAACGAAATAGAGCATCGCGAAGCGGTGGAACGCCAACTGCGCGAAAGCGAAGAAAAGCTCAGCATCATTCTGGACAGCCTGGAAGCTTACGTATTCGTCAAGGACACCGATCGCTCTTACCTGTTCGCCAATCGCAAAGTGCGCGAAATGTGGGAAGGTGCTCGGCCCGGCCCCGCGGACAACCCGGACGAACAGTTTTTCGACCCCGCCACCGCAGCCCGCATTCGCGCCGACGACCTCACCGTGCTGCAGGGCAATCCGCTCCGCCGCGAAGAACTGATCAAAACCCGCGACGGCCGCATGATGACCACACTCACCACGAAATTGCCGCTGCGCCGCGCCAACGGTGAAATTTACGCGCTGTGCGGCATTGCCGTCGACATCACGGAACGCAAGCGCACCGAAGATCAATTGGCGCAGTACCGCGACCACCTGGAACAATTGGTCGACCAGCGCACGCGGGAACTGGCTACCGCCAAAGAAGCGGCCGAAATCGCCAACCAGGCCAAATCGGCCTTCCTGGCCAATATGTCGCATGAAATCCGCACCCCGCTCAATGCCATCACCGGCATGGCCTATCTGATACGCCGCTCCGGTTTGTCGGCGCAACAGGCCGAGCGCATGAGCAAGCTGGAATCCGCCGGCACACACCTGCTCGGCGTCCTGAATGCCGTGCTCGATCTGTCCAAGATCGAGGCCGGGAAATTCGAACTGGTGGAATCCGAAATCCGGCTCGACGGCCTGCTTGCGAACATTTCCGCACTACTGCAGGAACGTGCCCAGGCCAAGCATCTCACCCTGCGTATCGAGGCCCCGCCCCTGCCCTGCCGCCTGCTGGGCGACGCTACCCGCCTGCAGCAGGCATTGCTCAATTACGCCGGCAATGCGATCAAGTTTACCGAGCACGGTAGTATCACCATACGGGTAATCCAGTTGAACGAAGAAGCGGGCGCCTACCAGCTGCGCTTCGAAGTTCAGGATACCGGCATAGGCATCGCCGAGCCGGTGCTGGCAAGGCTGTTTTCGGCTTTCGAACAGGCCGACAACACCACCACGCGCAAATACGGCGGCACCGGCCTGGGCCTCGCGATCACCAAAAAACTCGCGCAAATGATGGGCGGCGATGCGGGCGCATCGAGCCAGCCTGGACTGGGCAGTATTTTCTGGTTCACGGCCAGACTCAAAAAAGGCACGCCCTACGCGCCTATCATGCCGCCCGCACACAACTTGCCGGCCGAACTGGTGTTGCGACGGGACTTCGCCGGCCGCCGCGTGCTGGTGGTCGAAGATGAAGAAATGAATCGCGAAATTGCGCAGTATTTCGTCGAAAACGTAGACCTGGTCGCCGAACTTGCCAGCGACGGTGTAGAAGCCCTGACCCTCGCGCGCACGCGCGACTACGACCTGATCCTGATGGACATGCAAATGCCACGCATGGACGGCCTGGAGGCGACGCGTCAGTTGCGCACCCAGCCGCGCTTTCGCAGCACGCCCATTGTCGCCATGACGGCCAATGCCTTTGCGGAAGACCGCCAGCGCTGCCTGCAAAGCGGCATGGACGATTTCGTGTCCAAGCCGGTGGAACCGGACAGCTTTTACGCGCTGCTACTCGCCTGGCTTACTCGCGCCGACCACGACAAGGCGCGCACGGGGCCGCGCGCCGCGTGACTCCAGCACCCGTGGCCGGCACGGTCACCGCCGAACCTGGCCGCCCCCCGCGACGCACTTAAACCCATCAAACACCGCGCCCACGCTTGCGACCCAGCGTTTGGCGCGCGCCAATTCGCGACACAACTGTTACATCACTGAATACACGTAACAGATTTTCCGCCTCTCTTGAAAATCGGGTGGGTGGACCGTGCCCGCTTTTGTGTTCGAATGCGGTGTCAAGGGCGGGCTTTGCCCGGCGAAGCGAACCCTTGACACCGCATTCGAACACATACACTGGCCCAAGGCTGAAGGCGGCTGAATGCGGCATTCAGCCTTGTAGACACGGTGCGGCTGTCGAAATCCGACAAACTATAGCCCCGGCGAGCGGCTCTTTCCTGCCCGCAAGTGCCCGGGCGGTCTCGACCTGACCCGCGGTGGCGCTACCCACCTGGATTTCAAAAGAGCCCTTTTATATCAGCCGCCTGCAATACGCATACTGGAAGCACACCCAGCTTATCGTCGATGCGATGGACGGCAACCCCGGCAATTTTTCCCTGGAGGGAATGGAAGGAAAAACGTTCCAGGCGCGCGCCCGAATGTTCACGGACGAGGAACTTGCGCAACTAAATCTGGGCGAAGGACTTTAATCCGCCACTGCAGCGGTGCTTCCGTCGATCCGCCGCGACGCGGCGCGCAGAGCGCGCCGGATTGTCGCAACCTATTGATTACCCTTGGCGATATTGTTCGATGCCGCCGGATAATCGGCGCTGTCGGGCGGGCACACCAGTTCCGCTGCACGGGTCCAGGGCTTATCGACGTAAGTTTGCCAGTCCTTGTCGTTGGCGGCATAAGTTTCCTTGCCGGTCGGGTCGCCGCAGGTTTCCGCGCTGACCGACTGGCCCGGGCCGATCGCCACCACCGCACCGGCTTTCAGCGTGCAGGTCGCCATCCAGGTGAGGTCGTTCCAGGCCACACAGATTTCGTAATCGCTGCGGTATTTGGACGCCGGACCATGCGGTGCGTCATACGACCACCAGCCGCCCAGGCGATTGGTGTTGCCGCGCGCATCTTTTTTGTTGGGCCCGTTCCACATGCGATAGACAGGAATGTCCTGCGTGACGCGCACTACCAGCGCCTGCGATACGCCGCCCATCCCGGCCGGCTTGACGGCGCTGTCCACCTTTGCGCGCACATAGTCGGGGTCATCCGGCTTCAGCACGACCGCCTTGCCCTCCAGTTTTTTGGGCAGTTCCAGCCCTTCGGCCAGAGCCCCACCGGCCAGCGCGCAGGCCGCAAAGCCCGTACTTAGCACCACCAACAGCTTGGATTTTTGCATTGAAACCTCCGCATCAAATTTCGAGCGTCAGCGCGTCGGCCTCACCGATGTCGAATGCGCCTTCGCCCCTGGGTGTACGAATGTGGTACTTGCTACCGTCGTCTGTCCAGGCTTCGCTGTCATCCATGCGCACGCGTGCCGCAGTTTTGATCGTCACGCCGCGGCTCGACACATTGACACCCTCCGGCTGCCAGACGGAAATCAGCCCCGGCAAGCCTTGCCCGCTGGCGTGCACGAAGGCAAGATCGAGGCGATCTGCGTCGGCGTGCGTAGACACCAGCGTGTAGGCCTGATCGTGCGGGCGCACGACCGCAAAGCGCCAGAAGCGTATGGCGCCAAAGGGCTGTTGCAGGAAACTGCCACGCAGCAATTCCGCCGCCTGTTGTGCGGAGGACGTATTCTGGCTCATGATGGCACCTCGGCCCCTGGACGCCTCGTAATATATCGGATACGAAGCGAGTACAGGGATTAATCGATGATCGATGCGGAAACGGGACGACAGACCACCCTGAGTCAAGGACTTGCCGCCCCCCTGTGCCGCGGTCCAAAATTCCGCGGCGCACGCATGATAACCCGGCGCGGCACTTCGGTCCCGGCGCGGCGCCGCGGCCGGATGGGCGGGCAAGTCAATCCCGGGCGGCAGAACACGCCGTGCCGCCCAAAGCACACCTGCGTCACTAGCCGTGTGCCGTTTGCGCAATCCCCCAACAGGCCGCCGCCGCATCGCAGCGATGCCTCGCCAAACTATGCCTTACCTTGAGCGGTCCAGCACCGCTTGCGAACCTGCGCAAGTACGCCAGGCAAATCGATCTACTCGGCTACCCTTGTCGCTGCGCCGGCCGTATACCCGCCGGAACGGAAAACAATTCGGCTGACCGAGAAAAAAACGCTCGCGCTCGTCCGGAAATTGCCGCGGTTCGAACCCGCGCACCACGTACAATCGTTTGCTGGCGTGACTGGCCTGCTCCCGCGCCGCGGCGCGCGGCCGGCCTGGTCCGCTCCCCGCGCCAGAAGCGGCGCGACGCCACGCAGCAAAGCTCACGCCCGATGAAACGCCTTGCACTGATTGCAATACGGCTGTACCAGCGCCTGCTGTCGCCGCACAAGGGATTTACCTGCGCCTATCGCCACCACACCGGCCGTGCCGGCTGTTCCGAACTGGGCTATCGAGCCATCCGGCGCTTCGGCCTCCTGGGCGGCCTGCGCGTGCTGCGCGAGCGCCTGTACAAATGCGGCGTGGCCTGGCGCCGCGCCAACGCGGCAAAACCGCGCCTGAACCGCCAGGCCGGCGTGTGCGACGCATCCTGCGACCTACCCTGCGACGCCGACATGGGCGGCTGCGCCTGCGACCTGCTTTCCAGTTGCGACTTGCCCGGCGACTGTGGCAAGCGCTGGACGCGTCGTCGCGGCAGCGGCGACAAATGGGTTTATCTGCCGCCCGATGGCAGCGCACGGGTCGGGCAGGACGCGCCTGCCACATAGGCCAGCGTCCGTTTCTGCAATGTATTCGGCCCGGCCGCAGTGCCGGACGGAATACCGTTCAGTGGCGCGCCCCAGGAAGTCGCAGCGCTCACGGGGACACTGATTAGTCCCGCCTTTCCGGATTAATCCTTGCCCGTTTAGTTTTCGCGTGCCGAAAGGATGGCGCACCGCGCAGGCGACGTCAGGCATAATCTCCGTTTCAATCTCATGTCGTAGCGCCGCTGCCGCCCTTGGATCAAGCGAAGTGGCGCTCCATTTTTAGCCATGCTCGTACCCGACTTCTGGGCGGAAGCACGCCGCCGGCACCGCGCCAAAGGAAAGCAAATAACGGTGCGCCGCTGGGGTTGGTCCTGCCAGAGTCAGGAAGACGCGCAGGCGCTCGCCGATCGCCGCGCCGACGAGGCGCTGGCCACCCTGCTCGGCGGCGCAAAGCTCGATGGAATCGAGCGCAAACGGGCGTACAACGGCGCCGAAGGCGTGCCGATACGCGAAGAGGTGGTCGAGCGGCACGGCGAACAGGTAATTACCCGCAATAGCTACGGGGCGCGCTGCCTCAATTCGCCGGATGCCCTGTTTGCGGATATCGATTTCGATGCGCAGCCAAGTTGGCGGGCGCGCGCCATCGCATTCCTGGTACTGGCGGGCGCGTCCTTGCTCATCGCCCTCGCGCAGCACAGCCTGATGGTCGGAGCGGGCTTGCTATTCCTGTCCTTGATCGGTACGACCAGTCTGGCAGCGAGCGTCCAGATCATATCGACACGCCTTCAAGGCGGTCACGAAGGCATCGCGCGGCGGCGCATCCGCCGTTTCATCGCCAGCCACGCCGACTGGAATTTGCGCCTCTATCGCACGCCCGCCGGCATGCGGCTACTCGCTACCCACCGCCGGTTTTCGTCCGACGACACAGAAGTCGCCGGGTTTTTTGCCGCCATTGGTGCCGACCCGGTATTCGTGCGCATGTGCATCAACCAGCGCTGCTTCCGCGCGCGCCTGAGCGGCAAGCCGTGGCGCATGGATATATCCCCGCACATCAAGCCACGCCGCGCAGTTTGGCCCATACCGGACGAGCGCTTGGCAGCGCGCCGCGCCTGGATCGCGTCCTACGAAGCCCGGGCGCGCCAATATGCCGCCTGCCGCTATATCGAAAGCCTGGGCTCGGGAAAAATCGACCAGCACCTGCGCCAAGTGGTTGCGCTGCATGACAACGCGTGCCGCGCGCTGGATGCCTCCGTGCCGCTCGCCTGACGGCGAAATACGGTGCGCTGCAACCAAAATTCTTCGAAGCTAAGCTGTGGCGCGGTCTTGGTTCGCCCTGATTTTCGCAATTGCCGATTTTTTCCGCCGTGTCTGCCACGTTGGCATGGTGTCGAAAAGCGTCGCGGCCGGCCCCTTTTTGGCCTCCAGACTGCAGCGGCGCAGGGGGAAAAGTGCCGTGGCGGTTGCAGGTCGCCATACGGCGGATTGCGCCTGCGGCTTATCCGCCCTACAGGTCCTTCCCTCCCACGCGGCCAGGCAGCAAGCAAGCGCGGGCGCGTGCCTTGCTGCGCGCATACACGGGTGGCGCCGGATGGAGCACGGAATCCGCTGAAATTTACCGGGCGACCGAGTTGTCCTGCATGCGGCTGCGTGCCAGGGCTGCAGATGCGAAGGCGTGACGGCCTCGGCGACCCGACGCACAACACCCGCAGAGGGCCAGGCGGCGTTTTTCACGCCCTGTCGCTCCGCCTATCCGAGCAAGCCACGCGCCTCGCCAGTGTGACGCCGGCGCTCGCAGAATTGCACTTGCACTCACGCGAAAAGCCATCAAGCATCCGTACTTGATGCCGATAAGCCTGCTTCCGGACGAAGCGGCCCGTTTGAAGCAAAGACGCGCAATGTATTCCATCGCACACCTTAATGAACCGGCCTTCCGGCGCCTGTTCGCCGCGAGCATCCATCCCTTTCGGTTGGGTGACCTGGCGCGAGAATCACAACATCGAGAAACGGCCTGGAAAATGCCTGGTCACGCGCCCGCCGCCGCGTTCGGCCTGGCTTACGGTCCAGGCATCGAGAAGCGCGCAGGTGAGGGGTTCAGGGCGGGACGCCCGCGCCCGATGCCAGCCGGGCCACGCACGAGGGACGAAGCCAAACGGCCCACCCGGCATTTCTACAAGACATGGGAAGCAGACCTATCGTCCCAGACTGCACAACTAAGCAATAGCGTGAACCGCCAGCCCCATGCCCGGAGTGCGCGCATAAATCGGCCGGGCAGGATCAACCTGGCGGCGGCTGCGCCAGCCTGCCAGCCGCAGCGACCCACTGTGGCCCTCACGCAATCCATGCGGGCGATAGTGCACAAATGCGTTGCGCCCGGCCGTTTTTCATTACTGATGCTGCTCCAGACTTCCCTTTGCGAATGATGCCCAGGCAAGCGCGGCACCTCATCCACCCCTTCCCTGCGCCCCAATGCGCAGCGAATTTCGATGCGGGCTTGAAACAGCCTCCTGGCCACTTACTTCCGAACATTTACGGGCATGCCCATTGAAGACCAGAACCTGTCGCGCCGCTTCATAAGCCGTCTGCTGCTGCTGATTGCAGCAACCATCCTCGGCACGGCAGGCTTTGCGATTGTCCACAACAGCCAGGTAGAACACAAAGCCTTGAATGAACAGGCCGCCGTCTGGTCGCGAGAGTTGCGTATCGATCTGGACAATGCACTGGCGAGCGAGGCGGCGGGGATGCGGCAGGCGCTGCAGGTTATCGGACTTCAGCCGACACTCAGCCAGGCACTCGAGCGCATGGATACTGCGCGCCTGAAAAGCGACTGGAAAGGTGTATTCGAGCGCTTGCGCGCCGAAAGCGACCTTACCGACTTCTCTTTCATCGGCCCGGATCGTATTGCTCAGCTACGCCTGCATTCACCGGAAAATCGCGGCGATCGGATCGACCGCCCGACCTTGCTTGAGGCGGAACGCACGGGCAAAGCTGCCTGGGGCCTGGAACTGGGAAAAGCAGGCCTGCTCACGCTGAGGGCAGTGCAGGCTGTCTTTAATGGCGGAGCCAAGGTCGGTTACCTCGAGTTGGGAAGGAACATCGAGCCGGTACTGGCAGCCCTGCGCACAGCCGATACGCACCGCTACCTTTATGCCGTGCTGCTGAACAAGGAAATCATAGACCGTGGCAGTTGGGAGGAGCGCATGCAGGCGATGGGGCGGCAGCCGGACTGGGCCAGTCTGCCACACCACGTCGTCGAATACCGTGATCCCACACTTACAGCGGACGCATTGAAAGCGGTCTTCTCGCGGCCTATCGAACCACATGCCCACGAACACAGGGAACTGGGCGGGCGCACTTTTCATGTGCAGTTCGACAGCTTGCGCCTGTCCAATGGCGATGAGATCGGGGCCTTGCTGGTCATGCACGACGTGTCGGATAGTCTCGATGCCATCAGCCGCCGGACCGTCACGCAGGCCCTCGTAACCCTGTTTCTTGCGACCGCCCTGCTGATGTTTTTCGTCTGGGCCGTGAAGCGCCTGTTCCGCCAGATCGAAGAACAGAAAGTAAGTCTGATCGATTCCGAGGCGCGTTTCCATACCCTCTTCGACTTTTCGCCGGATCCGGTATGGATCATGGAGGGGCACCGCTTTTCCGAGTGCAACCAGGCGGCAGTCGAGGTGCTTGGCCTCGCGGACAAGGCCGCCTTTCAGAATGTTCACCCCGCCGATATTTCGCCGGAACTTCAGCCGGACGGTGAAAGTTCGTTCCACAAAGCCGAGCGCATGATGAGTCTCGCGCAGGAGAAGGGGCTGCATCGCTTCGACTGGGTTCATCGCCGGCGCAATGGCAGTGAATTCGATGCCGAGGTGACCTTGTCCGAAATATCCCTGCAAGGGCGCCGCGTGCTCTACGCGGTGGTGCGGGACGTGAGTGAACGCAAGCGGGCCGAAACCGCCTTACGGCAGAGCAAGGAAGAACTGCGAACCATACTCGATGGGGTTGAAGCCTTCATCTATCTGAAAGATACGGATGGGAATTACCTGTTCGCCAATGCCGCCGTAAGACGGCTCTGGCATGCCGACATGGAAGACATCATCGGCCACGACGACGAAAAATTTTTCGACACCCATGCCGCCGCCGGCATAAAGGCTATCGACAGAAAGGTCCTGGTCGATGGCGAAACCTTGCGTGTGGAAGAAGAAGCCAGCGTACCGAAAACCGGGCTTGCGTTCACCTTCTGGTCGGTCAAATTGCCGCTCCGGCGGGAGGATGGAAGTATCTATGCGCTGTGCGGGATATCCACTGACATCACCGAACGCAAGGAGATGGAAGAACGCCTGCGCGCAAGCGAGCAGGATCTTAAAGATGCACAACGCATCGCCCGCGTAGGCAGTTGGGAATTGCATATCCCGACCCATCATCTGACCTGGTCTGACGAAATTTTCCGCATCTTCGAGATCGATCCGGCCCGGTTTGGTGCCAGCTACCACGCCTTCCTCGAAGCCACTCATCCCGACGATCGTGAGGCCGTCAATCACGCCTACAAGGATTCCCTCAATACCCGACAGCGCTACAGGATCCGGCACCGGCTGCGTATGGCGGATGGCCGCATCAAGCACGTGCATGAAGAGTGCCAGACCGACTTTGACGAAGCCGGTAAGCCACTGCGTTCCATCGGCACGGTTCAGGACATCACCGAGCAGGTGCAGGCCGAAACGAACTTGAATAACGCGCGCAACCTGCTGCAGGCGGTCATCGACCACGTACCCATGCGGGTGTTCTGGAAAGACCGCGCATTGAACTATCTGGGCTGCAACCCCGCGTTTGCCCGGGACGCCGGGAAAATCCGCCCGGACGAGTTGGTCGGCAAGGACGATTACCAGATGGGCTGGGCGAACGAAGCCGCCCTCTACCGTGCCGACGATCAGAAAATCATCGACTCGGGCGTGGCCCTGCTGAACTATGAAGAGCCGCAAACCACTCCCGATGGCCGTACCGTCTGGCTGCGAACGTCGAAAGTCCCCCTGAAAAACCAGGACCAGGAAATCATCGGGGTGTTGGGGATGTACGAGGACGTCACCAACGAAAAGCAGAAAGACGACGAATTGGCCCAATACCGAAATCATCTGGAGCACCTGGTCGCAGAACGCTCGGCTCAGCTTTCCGATGCCCAGATCAAATACCAGCGACTGGTGGACGACATGGGTGACGAATTTCTGGTGTTCAGTTTTGCGCCAGACAACATCGTCACCTTCGTGAGCAATGGTTTCGAAGCCATCTTCGGGCTACCGAAAGAAGCGATCCTGGGCCGCTCATGGGCGGATGCCATACAGTGGTGCCCGGAAGACCTGCTCAAGTCGCATCACGGTGTGCGCGATCTGCTCGCGGGCAGGATCGATTTCATGCGGACGGAATTGCGCTTCGTGCATCCGGCCGGACAAACGCGGGCCATTTACCAGACCAGCCACCCCGTTACCGACGCGTCGGGTGAAATCGTTTCCATCGAAGGGGTCCTCACCGACATCACGCGCCGAAAACGCGCCGAACAGGAACTGCTGCAAGCGAAGGTCGCAGCGGAGGCCGCCAGCCAGGCAAAAAGCGCTTTCCTGGCCAATATGAGCCACGAAATCCGTACCCCCATGAACGGCGTCATCGGCATGCTGGAAATTCTGTCACGCAGCACCTTGCTTCCCGATGAACGCAAGATGGTGGACACCGTTCGCCGCTCTGCCCGCTCCCTGCTGGGAATCATTGACGACATTCTCGATTTTTCGAAGATCGAGGCGGGCAAGCTGGACCTCATGGAGCAGGAAATTTCCCTGGAGTCGGAACTGGATATCGTGATCGGCCTGATCGATCGCATTGCCATGGACAAGCAGGTCGACCTGACCATGTTCTTCGCGCCGGAGCTTCCGCAGCAAGTGTTGGGCGATGGTCTCAGACTAAGGCAAATCCTGACCAATCTGACCGGCAACGCGGTTAAATTCGCCGCCAGTCTCGAGCGTATCGGCCGCGTCCAGGTACGCACCGATCTCGAACGCGTTCAAGACGGACGCGTCTGGGTGACGTTCGACATCCTGGACAATGGCATCGGGATGGACCCGGACACGACTGCCCGCCTGTTCCAGCCATTTGAGCAGGCCGATGGCACGACGACCCGCAGGTTCGGCGGCACCGGGCTGGGCCTGTCGATTTCACAAAAATTGACTTCCATGCTGGGCGGTGAAATCACCGTGGACAGCACGCTCGGGCAAGGATCGCGCTTCACGGTGCGCCTGCCGTTCAAGCTTTCCAGTGCGTATCCCAACCGCGATGCCGCGTACGATCTCGGCGGGCTGGAATGCATAGTCATTGCCGACGACGAACGCTACGTCGCCGATTACACCCGCTACCTCGCCCACGCCGGGGCGCGCACGCATGCATTCGACGACACCGGGCCCGCCTGGAGCCTTATCGCCGGCTTGGCGCCTGAAACACCGGTCTGCATGGTCGTAATGGAAGATGCAGGCCGCCATAGTGCGCAGGACATCGTGGAACAATTGCTGGCAAGGCAGCCTGTCCAGGATGTGAATTTGGTCGAGGTGACCTACCTGAGCGTCGAGCGCGGCAGACGGCGGAAAGTCCGGCGCCTGTCCGACAAGGTGGTCCAGATCGATCGCGAAGCCATGACCCGGCGCCGCTTCCTCGAAGCCGTCGCGGCCGCCGTTGGCCGCGCGGATGCGCTACCGCTGTCGGACGACAGCGACCAGCCCCTGACGGACCACGAGGCGAGCCTGAACATCCTCGTGGCGGAGGACAACGAGGTTAACCGTGATCTGATCCGGCGCCAGTTGGGCGCCCTCGGTCATCGCGCAGATCTCGCGGTGGACGGCCAGCAGGCCCTCGAGAAATGGAATGCCGGTCGCTACGACCTGCTATTGACCGACCTGCACATGCCCAACACGGATGGCTATGAGCTCGTGGCGTCGATACGCAAGACCGAGCAGCAACTGGGTCGAAGTCGCATGCCTGTGATCGCGCTGACCGCCAACGCGATGAAAGGCGAAGAAGCCAATTGCCTCGGCTTGGGCATGGACGCCTACCTGGCCAAGCCGATCGAGTTGGTGCAACTGAAATCGGTGCTCGATCAGTGGCACGGCTCAGCCGGTACATTTGCGCCAAACCGCTCCACCACGGCCAGCCCAAGCCGCGACCCGGTTCATTTCCACGAAGCACCGACATTTGATGCCGCGGTGTTGACGAAGATGGTCGGGAACAACCCGGCCACTCACGCGCGACTTCTGAAAAATTTTGTCGCGCATGCGCAGGCATGCAGGGCCAAACTGGTGGCAGCGCATGCGGCGCAGGACAGCGAGCGCATTGGCCAGATTACCCACGCGCTGAAGGCCGGCGCCCGCGCCGTGGGTGCGCTCCGCCTGGGCGATTTGTGCGAGCAATTGGAACGCGCCACCCGTCAGAAGGACTTGGCCGCGATATCGGCATCCGTCGTGCAGTTCGAGGCAGGATGTGAGGCTGCGATTGACATCATTAGCAAACACCTCGGGCGCTGAATACCCCGAACTACGATGTGCAGATCGATGGATCCCGACAAAACCCGCCTGCGGGCATCGCCTTTGCAAAGGGCCAACCGGAGCTGCGATTGGTGACTAACGCAAGCCGGTCGGCAAACTGGCCTGCTTATGGTGCATTGCTCGCCCTGGCGTATGTCGTGACTGGCAAGCTCGGACTGATGCTGGCGCTGCCGCCGGGTTATGCCTCCGGCGTGTTCCCGGCCGCGGGACTATCGGTTGCGGCGGCCTATCTGTGGGGCCGCTGGACCTACCCGTGGATTTTCCTGGGCTCCCTGGTACTTAACTTGTGGGTCGGTCAGTTTGCGCTGAACCCCTTGGCCATCGCGGCGGCAATCAGCATTGCGCTGGCATCCACCCTTCAAGCCTGGGCCGGAGGATATCTACTTCGCAGCTTCATCGGGCCCGATGCCGCCCTCGACAAAGGCAGCCAGATCGGGCGCTATCTTGCGTCCCCTCCCCTGATATGCCTGGTCAGCGCCACGCTGTCGATTGGCAGTCTGTTCTTGCTAGGGCTGATGAAAGCCGATCGGGTGATCGAGGGGTGGTCCACCTGGTGGGTTGGCGACACGCTGGGAGTCGTCGCCTTCTTCCCCCTCATGTTGGCCATTTTCGGCCGGCCCGCGACTGACTGGAAAAAACGCCGGCCCATCATTGTCAGTACGGTGGGCTTGTCTCTGCTATTTGTTGTGCTGGCGTATATCAAGTCCAGTCAGTTCGAGATGGCGAAAATCGATCAGACCTTCAGGTTCGAGGCGGGCCGCGTCGCCACCCAGATCAAGGACCGGCTGGACGAGCAAGCCTATTTGCTGGATCAACTGGAGAGCTTTTTCTCCAAAGCCAGTAACAGCGTCACGCGGGACCAGTTCAAGGCATACGCCGAGCCCGCGCTGCAGCGATTCCCCATGCTGCAAGCCATCGAATGGGTGCCGGAACTTGCGCAAGCGCAGCGTCAGGCATTCGAAAATGCACAAAAACAGCACACGCCGCAGTTCCAGATCCGCGAGCGCGATGCGTCAGGGGCCATGGTGCGCGCCGCGGCACGACCCACCCACTATCCCGTCACTTATGTTGAGCCCTTGGCCGGTAATGAGGATGCGCTGGGGTTCGATCTGACATCCAGTCCCGAACGCGCGGCGGCAATCCTGGAGGCCCTGCACACCGGCGGACCGGTTGCAACAGAACCTGTCCGGCTGGTTCAGAAAAAAGGATCGCAGACCGGCGTGCTGCTCATGCAACGGGTCGAATCACAGAAAACGCCGGGCCTGGTTGTGACGGTCCTGAGCATGGGGGATTTCATTTCCAGCTTCGCCGCAACGGGCTCGGGGATGACCATAAGCATGGTCGATGTGCAGTTGGGTGAAGTGCTGCACGGAGCGGCACACAATGCATCGGCCCTCGCCGATTACGTGCAGGAACTGCAGTTCGGCGGCAGAAAATACCGAGTGCAGATTTCCCCCACCGCGGCATACATCGACGCCCACCACAGCATGCAGAGCTGGGCAATGCTGGTGGTCGGAACGCTGGTTGCCGGCCTGGTCGGCGCCATTCTGCTGCTTACCACCGGAACGACGGCACGCTTCGAAAAACGGGTGGACGAGCGTACCAGCGAGCTCGTCAAGCTCAATGCCACCTTGACCGAAACCGAGTTCGCAATGGATCGCGCCGGCATAGGCATTCAAATCGAAGACTTCGACAGTGGCCGCATACGTTACGTGAACAAGCGCATGGCGGAAATGCTCGGCTATGCGCCGGAAACACTGCTTACCATGTACGCCAGGGACATCAATTGCGACGACGTGGCCAGCGGACGCGCGGAACGCGACTTCCAGCTGCAAAAAGAGGGGCGGTTCAAATATGAGGCAGGGCGACGCACCGAATCCGGACATGAAATCCCGGTCGAGGTGATCGCTTACTTCCAGCATCGTGGCGATAGCCGCCCCCCAAGGGTGATCGCTTTCGTGACCGACATATCCGCCCGCAAGCAGGCCGAGGATGCGTTAGTCGCGGCCAAAATTGCCGCCGAGGAAGCCAATATTGCCAAGTCCGTATTCCTCGCCAACATGTCGCACGAAATCCGCACGCCCATGAACGGCGTCATCGGGCTGTGCGAGGTGTTGCTCAGTACGGGCCTCAGCGCCGAACAGGGCAAGCTGGCGCAACTTATCCGCGACTCAGCGCAGGCGCAACTGGGCATCCTCAACGACATCCTCGACTTTTCCAAGATCGAGGCGGGCAAGATGGACCTGTCCAGGGAACCCTTCAGGCTGGCCGAAGTGGTCGAACTGACTTGCGCCACGCTCACGGATTATGCCCAGCAAAAGGGTGTCCTGCTGCGCCACACGATCGATCCCCAGCTCCCCCGCGCGCTCGAAGGCGACGCCCTGCGGGTGCGTCAGATCATCACCAACTTCACCACCAACGCCATCAAGTTCTCCAGTGGTCTGGAGCACCCCGGCAAGGTGGAACTTGGCGCGCGCCTGGCAGGTGAAGACGGCGGCCAGATCTGGATCGAACTTTTCGTGCGCGATAATGGCATCGGAATGGACGCGCAGACGCTGGAACGGGTGTTTCATCCATTCACCCAGGCGGACGCATCGACCACACGCAAATACGGCGGCACCGGCCTGGGGCTGGTCATCAGCATGCGGCTGGCCGAGACGATGGGCGGGGAAGTGCGCGCCGAGAGCAGCCCCGGCGCCGGCAGTACGTTTACGGCCCGCCTGCCGTTTGTGCGCGCCGACGAGACCGGTCTGCCGGCGCCGACCGCTGCCAAGGAACCGGCACGGCCAAAAGCAGGCGCCCCGTCGCGTGAAGAAGCCATCCGGCAAGGCAGTCTTATTCTCGTGGCCGAAGATAACAAGGTGAACCAGGTGGTGATCGAAAAGCAGCTCGGCTTGCTGGGTTACCGGTGCGACATCGCACCGGACGGACAGGAAGCTTTCCACCAGTGGTCGAGCGGTAACTATGGTTTGGTGTTATCGGACATCCACATGCCCTGCATGGACGGTTATCAGTTGGCGGAGTCGATTCGCCAGGCGGAAGCCGAGCGTGGCGGCGACCGCATCCCGATTCTGGCCCTGACCGCCAATGTACTCAAGGGCGAAGCCGAGCGCTGCCTGGCCGCCGGCATGGACGGCTACATGGCCAAGCCGGTTGCATTGTCGCAACTGGCGGGGCAGCTTGCACGCTGGTTACCACTTCCCTCTGCCGCCCCGCCCGGATCGCCCGGCGGGCAGACCGTGCAGCCGGTCGTAATGGAACATTGCGCTGAAGCACCGGTGTTCGACCCCGGCATGTTGAGGCGCCTGGTGGGTGATAATCCGTCGACACACAAACGCCTCCTGGCAAGATTCCAGACCAGTGCCGCGGAACAAGCCGGCAATCTGCGCACCGCCATCGCGGACGCTGATGCCGGCGCCGCAGGCCATGTTGCTCATGGCCTCAAATCCAACGCCCGCTCTGTGGGGGCGATGCGCCTGGGCACGCTTTGCGAACAACTGGAACATGCTGGAAAGGCTGGAGACTTGAATGCGCTCAGGGCGCATCTGGCCGAGTTTGATGCCGCATTTGCAGCGGCCAATGAGGCAATCGGCTTGCTCCACCCAGACGAATCTGCCGACAGGTAAACGAATGATTACGCCGGACCTCGAAATCTTTCCCTGGAACGAAAACTTCGCCACCGGGATTGAGCAAATTGACGCGCAGCACAGGCAGTTGGTGAATTTGCTCAATGTCCTCGTCAGCCATCTCGCGTTCAACGCCGACGCACCGGCTCTAAACAAAATATTCGATGAGCTGAAAGCCTATACGGTCGTGCATTTTTCGACCGAAGAGCGAATCTGGCACGAACATTTCAAGCATGATCCCTGGGAGGAGTGGCACAAAGGTGCCCACAGCGATTTCATCGCCAGGGTTCTGGAAATAAAGAGCAAGGAAAGCGCGCTCCCCATGGATGACGTGATCGCGGAAATCGTGAGCTTCCTGACCCATTGGCTCGCCCTGCATATCATCGAATCCGACAAGCGCATGGCCAAGGTGGTATTGGCGCTGCCTTCCGGAATTTCGCTCGAGCGCGCAAAGGAACAGGCGAACGAGGAAATGGCCGGTGCGACCCGCGTTCTGATCAACACCGTGATGGGCATGTATGACAAGCTGGCCAACCGAACCGTCGAACTGACGCGCGAAATCAGCCGCCGCATGAAGGCCGAAGCTGAACTACGGGCAATCCAGGAGGAATTGCTGCGCGCGAAAAATTCAGCGGTCGTCGCGAGCCAGGCCAAAAGTCAGTTTTTGGCCAATATGTCCCACGAAATCCGCACCCCCATGAGCGGTGTGATCGGCATGACCGAAGTGCTGCTCAAAACATCCCTGGACAATGAGCAGCGACGCATGGCTCGCACCATCCGCGACGCGGCACAGGCGCAGTTGGGCATACTCAATGACATCCTCGACTTTTCCAAGATCGAGGCGGGCAAGATGGTCCTGTCCACGGAGCCTTTCAGGCTGGCCGAGGTGGTCGACTCGAGTTGCGCCGCGCTCGCCGGTTTCGCCCAGCAAAAGGATGTCGTGCTGCGCCACACGATAGATCCGGCCGTCCCCCGCGCCCTTGAAGGCGATGCGCTCCGGGTGCGTCAGATCATCACCAACTTCACCACCAACGCCATCAAGTTTTCCAGCGGTCTGGCGCACCGCGGCGAAGTCGAGATTGGCGCGCGCATGGCGGATGAAGCCGGCGGCCAGGTCTGGATCGAACTTTTCGTGCGCGACAACGGCATCGGAATGGACGCGCAGACGCTGGAACGGGTGTTTCATCCCTTCACCCAGGCGGACACGTCTACCACGCGCAAATACGGCGGTACCGGCCTGGGGCTGGTGATCAGCATGCGGCTGGCCGAGGCGATGGGCGGAGAAATCCACGCCGAAAGCAGCCCAGGGGCCGGTAGTACCTTTACGGCCCGCCTGCCCTTTGCGCGCGCCGACGAGGCCAGGCTGCTCACCGCAACCGACGTGAAGGAACTTGCACTGCCAAAGGCAATTGCCCCCGCTCGCGAGGAGGCCATCCGCCAAGGCCGCCTCATCCTTGTCGCAGAAGACAACGACACCAACCAGGAAGTGATCCGGCAGCAACTTGCCATGCTGGGGTACCGATGCGATATTGCGCGGGACGGACGCGAGGCGTTCATCCAGTGGCTGAGCGGCGACTATGGTCTGATCCTGTCCGACATCCACATGCCTTACATGGACGGTTATCAGTTGGCCCAGGCAATTCGCCAGGAAGAAGCCAAGGGGGGCGCCGGGCGCATCCCGATTCTGGCCCTGACCGCCAACGTGCTCAAGGGCGAGGCGGAACGTTGCCAGTCCGCCGGCATGGACGGCTACATGGCAAAGCCTGTCCCCTTGGCCGAATTGCAAACAAAAATCGAAGAACGCCTGCCGCAGCCGCAAGCGCCGGACCTACCTCAGTTGTCCATCATGGTGATCGACGACGAACCTTTCATGAACGACTTGATGACCTGCATGCTGGCAGAGTTGAACCTCCCAGACGTCACCTGCTTCGAGAGCGGGACCGATGCAATGGCGGTACTGGATGGCCCCGGCAACAAGCCGGACGTCATTTTGCTGGACATCAACATGCCCGGCATGGACGGCATCGAAGTGGTCGAACAACTGGCGCAGCGCCGCTATTCAGGCAGCCTCATCCTCGTAAGCGGTGAAGACGAATTGATGCTGCGCACCACTGAAAAACTTGCGCGGGAAAGCAAGCTGTTCGTGCCCGGCTCGGTAAAGAAGCCCCCCCTGCCCGAGCGTCTGATCGAACTACTTACTCAATTGCAGCCGAAAGAATCCGTTGCCGCCCGGCCGGCAATGAAACAGGCAGTCAAAATTTATGATGCCGCCGCAGTGCGTGCCGCGATAGACAAAGGCGAACTAATCAACTTCTATCAGCCCAAGGTCGCCATCCCGAACGGGGAGTGGATAGGTGTCGAAACGCTGGTCCGCTGGAAGCATCCTCAGGACGGATTGGTATTCCCGGATCAGTTCATACCCAGCGCGGAAGCGGCCGGACTGATTGGAGACCTGACTCGAACCGTGCTGAAAGACGCCATTCGCCAGGCACGCATCTGGCGTGATCAGGGCCTGGAACTTAGCGTGGCCATAAACGTTTCGATGGATGATCTGACCGACGTGGCGTTCGCCGATTTTGCCATCGAGCAGGTGGACCTACATGGCGTGCCGCCCAAATCCATCGTTCTCGAAATCACGGAAGGCAGGCTGATGCAGAACTTCGCCACAGCGCTACATATTCTTTCGCGTCTGCGTCTCAAACGCTTCCGGCTGTCGATCGATGATTTCGGCACGGGCAATTCCTCACTCGCGCAATTGCGCGACCTGCCATTCGATCAACTGAAAATAGATCGCAGCTTCACTCATAAAGCCGGCCAGGATGCCCGGCTTAGGGCAATTTTCGAGGGCAGTCTGGAAATAGCAAAACAACTTCGTATGGAGGTGGTGGCCGAGGGGGTGGAAGACGAAAAAGACTGGGAATTCCTGGCCTCGGCAAACTGCGGCCTAGCCCAGGGTTACTTCATTTCGCGTCCAGTTCCGCCAGCGGAATTGGCGGCCTGGCATGAGCAATGGAAACAGCGGCAGCCATTGCGCTGAGGGGCGCCGAACAGGACGCCGACAGTACACGGAACAGGATTTAACCGGCCCGTGTCAAGCACGCAAACCACTGCATCAGTATTAAGCAGGCGGGCAAGCCTTATTTGCCCTGCTCTGATGTTCTGCCACCCTGCTTCAGAACCGATTCGAACTTCCACGCGACATCGAATCAAGCCTCGCCGGTCACCTATTTATCTCGGCTTTTGGCGACCAGTGCGGCCCAGTCGTCGGGCGGGTTTCCACGCCCCAGCATTTTCTCGAACACCGCATAGGGGTCGGATTTGGCACCCGCTGATCGCAAGCTCTGTTCGTCGTTCACCCAAGCGTATACGATGATTTTTGCACGCGCGTCATAGCGGAAGAAGAGGCGAAATCGACGGCCGATTTTTGCGCGCCGCCAGTGGCGATATGCCGGTCCCAGAGTGTTGCCTTGACGGTACTCATCGCGCGCAGGATCTCCAGGCACGACGTCCATCATCAACTTGCTCAAAGCGCGATATAGCTTGACGTTTGCGTTGCTGTCGCACCCATGCCGGTCCGCCCGCTCGGCGCGTTCCGCCGCCGCCTGCAGTTTGCGCAACTGCTCGACCACGCAATCATGGAACAAAAGCGTCCAGCCATGGCGCTGCATTACAGTTCCACGGCGCCGTCGATGTCTTCATCGAGATTGACCGCGTAGCCCGCGTTTGCCAGCATGCTCCGCGCCAGTTCGTCCGGCAAGCACTGGACATTGCGGCCGGCCCGAATGTCTGCCTCCAACAGGTCCAGGAATGCCCCGATCGACGGGTCTTCGTGTTGTGCCTCGGCCCGCGTTACGACGACTTCACCGCCGCGCAAGTCGAAAGCTATTTTTCCGCCCGCTTCGACACCCAGTGCCTGCCGGATCGGCTTGGGCACGGTGATCTGGCCCTTGGACGTAAGCGTTGCGACTTCATGGATTTCTGGCATGGCAATACTCCTGGCGCAGGACACCCAGATGGTAAGGAACTTTCCTTACTCCGTCAATTTGCTTGCGCGTAATAGGGCACGCACCACGGGCCCGATCGATTTCCGTTGCCTCAACGTCACCGCTTGATTGATTCCGCTGCGCCGACGGCAGCACGATGCCTGCGTGTCAAGCCAGGGCAACGCGCCGCATGAGCTCGCGGTTAGCACATTTCCCTTGCGGGGACCGCGCCCAGCCGGTTCTGGCCGGCGCTTGGCCTTTGCCCGCTTGCCGGCTCAGCCGGCCAAGGGCTTCGCTCGTTCCCGCGCCTGCGCGGCCAGGATGACTTCGAACGCTGCTTGCTCGGACCGGCTGGCCTTGTCGGCTTCGTCACGGGTGATGCGGTTTTCCACCAGGCGTGCGCCGGCGGATTCGCCGCTGTCGTAGCGGATGAAATAGCTGCCGTCGCGCACCAGGACTACGCAGCCATACGCTTCGGACAAGATTTTTTCCATGTTTCAGCTCCGGGCTATGGTTTGGGCTGAAATGCCGGCGTCACGGTGTAAGTGCCTTCACCGGCGGCATCGATTACGGCTTCCGGGGTGCCGCCGCTGGTGTATCCGCCGGGGCGCCAGTTTTCATTGGCGCCCACTTCGTTGCCGGACGGCATGCGCAGATTCTGCGGACGCGCAATATCGACCACCACCGGGTTAGCACCCAAAGCTCCGGACTTGAGGCCCAGCTCCTTTTCCAGAAAGGCCACATCCCCACCGGCCAGATCGATCATTTTGGCGACAACCGCCTTGGGCATCACGTACGCGCCACCCGGCGGGCCGTCGGTTCCTTGCGGCGGCCCGGCCTTGATGCGCGACACGCCGTCGGTAAATTTTGCCAGGTGTTTTTCGATGTACTCCGCCGGCAGGTAGCTTTTGGGATCCGGTCTTGCGCCCTTCTGCATGCCGATCAAGCGGGTGATCTGATCGTGTGACAGTGGCACCCCCTCGGGTCCGCCCGCAGGTGGGCGCGCGGACGAGCTGGCGGCCGCAGGCGCCGGCAGATGCCCGTAGCCGCCGGGCGGCTTGCGTTGCGGCGAGCCATTGCTACCCGTCGATGGCCTTCCGGCCGCCGGGGGCGGGCTGGTTTCCGGCGCATCGGACGGCGTGGCAGCAGGCCCTGGCTTGGGTTTCACGAGCCGCGGCGGAATGCGACTGCCGGACGCACCCTCGCCGGGTTCCGGCAGCTCCGTCCCCGCGTGATCGTGCGCGCCGGGCGGCGCGCCACGCGGCGGCCTGCCAGGCGGCGGCTGGGTGGGCCCTGCGTCCGGCACCGGTTCCTGAACTACGGATGGGGGGCGTTGTTTGGGCGGGGTTGTGCCACCCGCCGGCGCGCTGCTGCCGAACAAGCCGACAAAAAGCACGCATGAAAGCGCAATCCAGTTGCGCACGGGAACGGAATGACGCCGCAACGAACGCAAGTTCGGACTCATGGGTTGATCGCCTCCGTATTGAACACCAGGTCGAAAGTCAGCGCCTTCCGGTCCGACTTGCTGTGCAGTTTGTAGAGCAGTTCACCTTTGTAGGTGTCGGGGTGGAACAGACCGATGAAGCCGCGGCCGAATCCTTCCACCGCCTGACCGACCGGATCTTTGGCCCGCACCTGGCCGGTTAGCCATACCCGTTCTACGGTTACGGTAATGGTCAGTCCAAGCTTCAAATCTCCGATCGGAACATTGGGGGCGGAAAGCACGAGGGAATTGCGCATGGCATCGAACTGCCGCGTGATCGGCGGCAATTCGTAAATCTGACTAAGCTGGCCGGCCACCTTGACGCCAAGATTCCACGGCTCGTTATAGTTGCACAGCCGTGCCTGGTTATCCGCCGAGCCTATGGCGCACAGGCGCCATTCAAAATTCAGCCTGCGCGAAGATTCGCTCACCGCCACCTCATAGTCGTCCGCATTGCGGGAGGTGGTGGTCATCTGGTTGTAGCCCAGATTGGCCGAGGTGGTGTAAGGGCTGGGTCCGGCATTGGCGCCGACGCTGAACCCGGCCGATTGCGACACCGCGGTCGAGCCCATCTTGTTGGTCGGGAAATATTCCGCAACGCTGAACGGGTAAGGCACGCTGACCGCCACATCCACGCTGCGGATGAACACGCCCGAATCCACCTTGGTGGATCCGGAATCCGTCAGCGAGGCGCGCGAATCCTTGGTGTCTATGCGCACATAGGTGGTGCCGTTCTCGCGCCAGGCCCATATTTTCGGCAGCAGCCTTATGGTCAATAAATGTCCGTCCAGCACCCGCGCATGGCCGGCCATGTCGTCGCGCAGCTTGAATTCCGTGCGCATTCCACCGGACTCGGTGGCTTGCCCGGGGCGCAAGCCGGCAACCTGCCGCCAATGCTGGTCGCCTGGCTTGGTGATGGCCGGCTCGGTAACACGCGGCGGCGGTGGCTCGGCGGCAAGCTGCTGAGCAACGATGCTGTGGGCCTGGTCGGCCGCGGCCGTCACTTCGTAACGATCGATTTCCACGCCCTGGTCGCCGAACAATAACAAGCCCCCAGGTTTGACGGCCAGGATGCGCACTTTCGCCGGCTCGACCGTATCCAGGTATTGCGGCTGGTTCTGATCGTCGATCTGGTAAATATCGAGCGCCTTGGCGCTGCTATTGACGATCGCCACCCTCACCTCGCCTTCCGCGCCAGCTTTGGCAGGCTGCGCTTCGGTAATGACACTTTCCTGCTTGGATGGCTGGTCCGGCGCAGCGTGCAGGGATAGCGGCAGAAGGCCGAACATGGCGAGGATTGCACGCGCGCCCACCCGTACCGCCGGGGCTGCCGGGCCGCGGCCGGAGATAGGCATGGATGCATGCGAGTGCTCAGGCGCAGCAGGTACGCCCGCGACCTGCACGGTACACTCCCCGGACCATCGCGGGAGCGCAGGCCGTGTGGTGTGAGCAAAACTTCGGTTGGTGGCATCAGGCATGGCTCAGGCTCCTGGCTGCGTGTTGCGTCGCACCCGCGTGTCGGCCCCAATTCGGCACCGGCGCCGCGACGGGGCAAAAAAAGCGCGCGGTCTGCACTGCCATACCGCGCAAAATCAGCGGGCAACATTGCCCGGCCAGCCTGCGTGCGGTATACCGAGCGGGCACGCACCACACGCCGCCGGGTGACGCCAAGCCCCGGCCAGCTTGCGAACCGGAATCCTAGCCGTGCGTTGTAAGGCCGCGGCACCCGTTTTGCCCTCCCTCTGCACGGGTGACGCCGGAGAAATTTGACAAATAATCTTTGCTGCCATGTATTTTCTACCGAAGGGAGCCGTGAATCAAGCATGTCCCGGCAAAGTCCGGCGCGTCGGCGCCGCATACCTGGCGCATGAAAAAGTCCCAAGCACTTTTTAAGCTGAATTTCCCTGGGCGGAAAGTCGCCCTGCGAATGACCAGGCGAAACGATTGAGTGGTCTTGAATCCACTGTTGGCACGACGCATACCGAGTGCGACGTAAGCGGAAGAGCAATTGTGTTTGCGCCAAACGCCTGTTCTGGCGGATAGCGTCTGGTTCACCTGAATGTGTTTGTACCCGCGTCGCTCGGAGTGACGACGAAACTCCAAGGCCCGCCAGTCGAATAAGCGTGCGGTGTTGGGGTTCGCTGGCTCACCGCAACCTACAAAAACGGTCTCAGCGCGTGGCGGCGGCGCAATAAGTGGCCAGTTTATGTAGGTTGGGGTGACGACAGGAACCCCAACGCCGGGCCGTCGAATATGCGTGGGTTGTTGGGGTTCGCAGGCTCACCCCAACCTACAAAAGCGGTCTCGGCGCGTGACAGCGGCGCAATAAGTGGCCAGCTTACGTAGGTTGGGGTGACGACAGGAACCCCAACGCCGGGCGG